>JBBQYX010000033.1:0-32093 GCA_038208295.1 Candidatus Nanopelagicales bacterium
GCGCCCAGCAGCGCGACCCGTTCACCGAACCAGATCTCGGCGTCGAAGCCGCGCACCAGCCCCGGGATCGCCAACTGCTCGAAGGCCACTGCACGCTTGCCGGTACGGCCCCCCGCCAGGCGCATCGCCACCGCCTGCTCCCGGGGCTGCTCCTGCGGCGGGCCGGCCTCCTCGAACTTGCGCAGCCGGGTCTGGGCCGCTTGGTAACGCGAAGCCAGGCCGTCGTTGTACGCGGCCTTCGAGCGGTACATCAGGACCAGCGCCTTGAGCTTCGCGAGCTCCTCGTCCCACCGGCGGCGCAGTTCGTCGAATCGCTCGAACCGCGCAGCCCGCGCCTGGTGATACGTACCGAAGCCGCCACCATGCACCCATGCGGAGTTCCCGGCGGCACCCAGCTCGATCGTCACCACCGCATCTGCGGTGGTGTTCAGCAACTCGCGGTCGTGGCTGACATACAGCACCGACTTGGGCGTCTCCCGCAGCCGTTGCTCCAGCCAGCGCTTGCCGGGCACGTCGAGATAGTTGTCCGGCTCGTCCAGCAACAGCACCTCGTCGGGGCCGCGCAGCAGCGCCTCCAACGCCAGCCGCTTCTGCTCACCGCCGGACAGCGTCGCCACGTCCCGCCACCGGACCCGGTCGTACGCAAGCCCCAGAGCCTGCGTGCAGCACTTGTCCCAGGTGACCTCGATGTCATAGCCACCGGCGTCGGCGAAGTCCGCCAGCGCCTGTGCATACCGCAACTGGGTGGGCTCGTCGTCGCAATCCATCATGGCCAGTTCGGCCTCGTCCACCGCCGCTGCGGCTCCCCGGACCGCCGGTGGGGCGACCGACAGCAGCAGATCACGCACGCTCAGATCGGTGGCACTGCCGATGAACTGCCGCATAACGCCGAGGCCGCCGGAGCGGGCCACCGACCCGGCTTGCGGGTCGGTGTCACCGGCGATCATCCGCAGCAGCGTCGACTTGCCCGCCCCGTTCGCCCCCACCAGCGCCACGGTCGCGCCCGCACCGACCCGAAAGCTGATGTCGTCGAGCAGGACCCGACCGTCGGGCAGCGTGTACGACACGTGCTGCACATCCAGATGACCCACGGTCGGGATCCTGTCGCAACTCTCAGCGGAAGGTCATCCCGGTTGTCTGCTGGCTGATCCGGGTTCCCTTGGTGCCGGCGATGATGTCCGTCAGATCGGCCAGGGAACCGATGACTGCCGTCCGGCCAGGGCCCGAGCGGGCGAACTCCGCTGCCGCCTCGACCTTGGGGCCCATCGAACCCGCCGGGAAGTCGATCTCACCGATCGCCTCCGGGGAGGTGTCGGCGACGGCGCGAGCCTGCGGGGTCCCCCAGTCGAGGTAGACCGCGTCGGTGTCGGTGGCGATCACCAGGAGGTCGGCGTCGAGGTCCTTGGCCAGCACCGCGGACGAGCGATCCTTGTCGATGACAGCCTCGACTCCGACCAGTTTCCGGTCCTCACCGGGGGCGTACATGGTCGGGATGCCGCCACCGCCGGTGCACACCACGACGGCGCCCCGCTCCAGCAGCCACTGAATCGGCTGGATCTCAAAGATCCGCCGGGGCAGCGGGGAGGGCACGACCCGCCGCCAGTGCACGCCGTCCTGACGGACCGTCCAGCCGCGCTCGGCAGCGAGCCGGTGCGCGTCGGCATCGGTGTAGACCGGCCCCACGAACTTCGTCGGGTTGCTCATCGCCGGGTCGTCAGCGTCGACCTCGGTCATGGTCAGGATGGTCGCCAGCGACTTTTCAAACGGCAGCAGATTGCCGAGTTCCTGCTCGATGAAATAGCCGATCATGCCCTCGGTCTGGGCACCGAGGACGTCGAAGGGGTATGTCGACTCCTCGTCATAGGCGGAGGCCTGCAGTGACAACAGGCCCACCTGCGGACCGTTCCCGTGCGACACCACCAACTCGTTGTCCATCGCGACCGGGGCGAGGGCCTCGCAGGCCTGACGTACGTTGGCACGCTGGTTGTCCACGGTCATCGGCTCGCCCCGCTTGGCCAGCGCGTTGCCCCCGAGAGCTACCACTACTCGCATGTGAATCTCCTCTGTCGTGCCCGGCCGGGCGACCGGTCGGTGCCCAGGCATCGGCGCCCCGTCGCCGGGAGCATTTCAGCAGACGATCAACGTTGCGGGACGGTCGGGCGTCGAACCGACACGTGATCAGGGGTGGAGCACCCGACGCTGCCGGGTCAGCCGCTGGCGCTCGGCCAGGTGCGCCTCGTCGGGGTAGGCGACCTCCTCCAGCACCAGGCCATGGGCAGGGAGCACCGGCACCGACGAGTCGCGGCGGTCAGCGGCCAGCACCGCACCCGGCCAGTCCGGCGGCCGGCGCCCGGCGCCGACCGCCACCAGGGCGCCCATCAGGGAGCGGACCATGGAGTGGCAGAACGCATCCGCCACCACCGTGGCCTCGATCACGACGCCGACCCGGTGGCAGTCCAGCCGCTGCAGGGTGCGGATGGTGGAGGCGCCCTCCCGCCGGCGGCAGTAGGCGGCGAAGTCGTGCTCCCCCAACAGCGAGCTGGCGGCCCGCGTCATCAGGTCGGGTTCCAAGGGGTACGGATGGCTCAGCACCCACCCGCGCAGTAGCGGGTCGACCTGTGCGGGCGCGTCCACGATCCGGTAGACGTAGCGTCGCCACAGGGCCGAGAACCGGGCGTCGAAGCCGGGCGGTGCCGGGGCGATCGCGGACACGCGTATATCGGCCGGGAGGGCCCCGCCCAGCCGCCGCAATGCAGCCGCGCCGTGCTCGTGCCAGGCCCCGCCGGGCACGTCGGCGTGCGCGACCTGGCCGCGGGCGTGCACCCCGGCATCGGTACGACCGGCGCAGGTGAGACTGACTGGTTCGGCCAGGCGCAGCGCCCGCTGGAGCCCCAGGGCCGCGGTGTCCTGCACGGTCCGGCGGCCCGGCTGGGCAGCCCAGCCGGAGAACGCGGTGCCGTCATAGGCCAGGTCCAGCCGCAGCCGCAGCCGGTCCGTGGGCGAAACGCCACGACCCGGCTCCCCCACGAGGGAAGCCGGGTCATGATCGTTCATCATTGTGTCCGGGTCAGACGCCTGCGACTCAGGTGCGGTCGTCGCCCTCGGCCTGGGAGACCTCGCCGGCCTGCGCCGTCTGGTCCGAGGTGGTGCCCTCGGCGGCCTGATCGCCGCCCTCTGGAGCTTCTGGCGAGGTGACATCTGCATCCGGCGAGGTGCCGTCCCCGGTACCGCTGGTGTCGGTGTCGCCCTCGGCCTGGGAGACCTCGCCGGCCTGCGCGGTTTGATCCGAGGTGGTCCCCTCAGCCGCCTGGTCACCGCCCTCCAGCGCCTCTGGAGAGGTGACATCCGACGTCCCGGCGGCCGCCGCTGCCGGACGCGCGGCAGCCTCCTTGGCGGCGCGGCGGGTCGCGCCGGTCGCCTCGGCCACGACAGCCTCCGCCAGCGGTTCGACCAGCTCGATAACGGCCATCGGGGCGTTGTCGCCCTTGCGTGGGCCGATCTTGACGATCCGGGTGTAGCCACCGGGACGGTTGGCGAACCGCGGCCCGATCTCCTCGAACAGCACGTGCACGACGGACTTGTCGCGTACGACGGTCAGCACCCGACGACGCGAATGCAGATCACCGCGCTTGGCGAACGTGATCATGCGTTCGGCCAACGGCCGTAGGCGCTTCGCCTTGGCGTGCGTGGTCGTGATGCGGCCGTGCTCGAACAGCGCCGTGGCCAGATTGGCCAGGATCAGCCGCTCGTGCGCCGGGCCGCCGCCCAGACGGGGGCCCTTGGTGGGCGTGGGCATGGTGTCTGTCTCCTCGCAGCTACGTGACTCAAGGTTCAATCGCGGGATCGGTCCGGGGCGCTCGGCTCAGAGCTGCTCGTCCTCGGCGTATCCCATGTCGTCGTCGTCGGTGAAGTAGGCCGCCGTGCCGGGGTCGAACCCGGGCGGGCTGTCCTTCAGGGCCAAGCCGAGGGTGACCAGCTTGGCCTTCACCTCGTCGATCGACTTCGCCCCGAAGTTGCGGATGTCCAGCAGGTCCGCCTCGCTGCGGGCGATCAGCTCACCGACGCTGTGGATGCCCTCGCGCTTGAGGCAGTTGTACGAGCGCACCGTGAGGTCGAGCTGCTCGATCGGGGTCGACAGCTGCTCCGCCACGAACGCGTCGGCAGGCGACGGTCCGATGTCGATGCCCTCGGCGTCGAGGTTCAGTTCGCGGGCCAGGCCGAACAGTTCCACCAGGGTCTTGCCGGCCGATGCCACCGCGTCGCGGGGCCGCATGCACGCCTTGGTCTCCACATCGACGACGAGCTTGTCGAAGTCGGTGCGCTGCTCGACCCGGGTGGCCTCCACCTTGTAGGTCACCTTCAGGACCGGGGAGTAGATGGAGTCGACCGGGATACGGCCGATCTCCTGGCCGGGCTGCTTGTTCAAGGTCGCCGAAACGTAGCCGCGGCCGCGTTCGACGACGAGTTCCATCTCCAACTTGCCCTTGCCGTTGAGCGTGGCGATGTGCAGGTCGGGGTTGTGCACCTCCACACCGGCTGGCGGGGCGATGTCGGCGGCAGTCACGACGCCAGGCCCCTGCCGACGCAGGTACATCACGACCGGCTCGTCGTGCTCGGAGGACACAACCAGGGTCTTGATGTTCAAGATGATCTCGGTGACGTCCTCCTTCACCCCGGGCACGGTGGTGAACTCGTGCAGAACTCCCTCGATCCGGATGCTGGTGACAGCAGCGCCGGGGATCGAGGAGAGCAGGGTGCGGCGCAGGGAGTTACCAAGGGTGTAGCCGAACCCGGGCTCGAGCGGCTCCATCACGAATCGTGATCGATACTCGCTGACGGGTTCCTCGACCAATGTGGGTCGCTGTGCGATCAGCACTGATGCGTCCTTCCCGCGACGACCGCCATGTGACGTCGCGTACCGGGGAGCCCACGGAATGCGCCGCGCGCCGACCGGTCGAATCCCCGCAGGGATTCGCCCGGAACCGACGCGCGGGACGAACCGTGGCGTCCCGAGGGGGCCTTACTTCGAGTAGAGCTCGACGATCAACTGCTCCTGGACCGGCGTGTCGATAATGGCGCGCGCCGGCATCGAGTGGACCAGCACGCGCAGCCGGGACGGGATGACCTCCAGCCACGCGGGCACGGGGCGTTCACCGATCTCGGCGTGCGCCACGACGAACGGCGTCATCTCGCGGCTCTTGGCCCGGACCTCGACGATGTCGCTCTCGCTGACCCGGTACGACGGGATGTCGACCTTGATGCCGTTGACGGTCATATGGCCGTGCCGCACCAACTGGCGTGCCATGTCCCGGGACTTGGCGAAGCCGGCTCGGTAGACCACGTTGTCCAGTCGCGTCTCCAGAATGCGCAGCAGGTTCTCACCGGTCTTGCCGGACTTCCGCTGCGCCTCTTCGTAGTAGCCGCGGAACTGCTTCTCCAGGACGCCATAGATGCGCGCGCACTTCTGCTTCTCACGCATCTGGAGCAGGTATTCGCTGTCCTTCGTACGCCCACGGCCGTGCTGGCCGGGCGGGTAGGGACGAATCTCAATCGGGCACTTGGGGGACTCGCACTTGGAGCCCTTCAGGAACAATTTCATCTTTTCGCGGCGGCAGCGCTTGCAGTCCGCCCCGGTATAACGCGCCATCGTGGGGTGTCTTCCTCTCGGCAGATCAGTTCTGGCAGTCAAACTCGGCAGTGCGTATGCGCGTCAGACTCGACGGCGCTTGGAGGGTCGGCAGCCGTTGTGCGGCACCGGGGTCACGTCCGAGATGGACCCGACCTCCAGCCCGGTGGCCTGCAGCGACCGGATCGCCGTCTCGCGGCCCGAGCCCGGGCCCTTCACGAAGACGTCGACCTTGCGCATGCCGTGTTCCATGGCCCGCCGCGCGGCCGCTTCGGCGGCCAGCTGGGCCGCGAACGGGGTCGACTTGCGACTGCCCTTGAACCCCACCTGGCCGGCGGACGCCCACGAGATGACGGCCCCGGTCGGGTCGGTGATCGACACGATGGTGTTGTTGAACGTGCTCTTGATGTGCGCGTGGCCCATGGCCACGTTCTTCTTTTCCTTGCGGCGCACCTTCTTGGCGCCCGCGGCCTGGCGGCTCTTGGGGGGCATCAGCTGATCGTTCTCCTACGCATGAGGTGGTCGGTCCGAGGTCACGGCGCGATCTGGACCCGCGGACTACTACTTCTTGCCGGCCTTCTTCTTGCCGGCGACCGTCTTGCGCGGACCCTTGCGGGTACGGGCATTGGTGTGGGTGCGCTGGCCGCGGACCGGTAGGCCACGGCGGTGCCGCACCCCCTGGAAGCAGCCGATCTCGACCTTGCGGCGGATGTCCGCCTGGACCTCACGGCGCAGGTCGCCCTCGATCTTGTACGCGCCGTCGATCCAGTCGCGCAGTTTGACCAGGTCGTCGTCGGACAGATCGCGAACCCGCTGGTCGGGGTCCACGCCGGTCTGCGCCAGGGTTTCCTGGGCGCGGGTACGGCCGATGCCGTAGATGTAGGTGAGCGCCACCTCGAGCCGCTTTTCGCGGGGGAGGTCGACGCCAACAAGACGTGCCATGGGGCAGTGGTGTCCTTCGCGGTGTCATCCGGGGGTGTTGGCAGCGGCACCGTCCCCACCCAGGCTGGGTGAGTCCCCGGCCGTCCGGTCCGGGGGTGGCGTCCGGTCATGCGCGAAGCGCGTGACCGGGGTCGGGTGTCGCGTGGGGTGTGCGGTGCCGGTCTGCGCCCCGCACGCCGTGGCGGCGCGGCGGGCCGATCAGCCCTGGCGCTGCTTGTGGCGAGCGTTCTCGCAGATCACCATGACCCGGCCGTGTCGCCGGATCACTTTGCACTTGTCGCACATCTTCTTGACGCTGGGCTTGACCTTCATCGATCTCTCCGCGGGCGCACCGGATGCAGAGCATCGCATCCGAACACCCACCTGTTCGGGGTGGCCGGCCGATCCGGTCATGGACGACCGCATCGGCACCACCAGGGGTGGGCCGTCACTTGTACCGATAGACGATCCGGCCGCGAGTCAGGTCGTAGGGCGAGAGCTCCACGACCACCCGGTCGTCCGGCAGGATCCGGATGTAGTGCATCCGCATCTTGCCGCTGATGTGCGCGAGAACCTTGTGCCCGTTATCGAGCTCCACCCGGAACATCGCATTGGGCAAAGACTCGGTAATCGTGCCCTCAAGCTCGATGGCACCGTCCTTCTTGGGCATGTCCTCCGCAATCCTCGACGTGAATCAGCAACTGCAGCACCCGCGGACGGGACATCTTCGATCAGAAGACCCGTCACGTCAGACACCACAGAACCCCGGCATGCGGACACGCCGGGCCGAGGGGGGAGTCTACGTGACCCACCCACAGATGTGGTAATCGCTCCCGGCGCCCCCGCGCCACCGGCGCCACCCCGCGCGACCCCGCGCCCCCGCGACCCCGGCTGCCAGCGGCTGACCGGTCGGCGGCGTACGTCAGGGAGCACCGCAGGGCACGCCAAGCTCAGCCAGCCGGGCCGCGCCGCCGTCCAGCGCCGTCAGCACCCAGGGCCCGCGCGGCGTGATCGCCACCGTGTGCTCCCAGTGGGCGGCCCGCGCACCGTCGAGAGTGACCACCGTCCAGTCGTCGTCGAGTACCGCCGTGGCCGGGTCTCCCGCGGTGATCATCGGCTCAACCGCCAGGGCCATCCCCGCGGCAAGTTCGGGGCCGCGGCCGGCGCTGCCGACGTTGGGGACGTCGGGAGGCATATGCATCGCGGTGCCGATGCCGTGGCCGACGTAGTCCTCGACGATGCCGTACGGACCTGCCGCCCGGATCGAGCCGGCCACCGCATGACCGATGTCGAACAGGTGGGCACCCACCCGCGCGGCGGCCAGTCCGGCCCACAGCCCGGCCTCGGTCGCCTGGGACAGGGCCACCAGCTCCGGCGCCACGGCGCCCACCGGGACAGTGATCGCGGCGTCACCGTGCCAACCGTCGACGATCGCGCCGAAGTCCAACGACACCAGATCGCCGTCGGTGAGGACCCGCGGGCCTGGGATGCCGTGCACCACCTCGTCGTTGACCGAGACGCACAGCACGCCGGGAAACCCGTGATAGCCGAGGAACGACGACGTCGCGCCCGCATCGGCCAGGCTCACCCGCGCGACCGCGTCCAGCTGCGCGGTCGTCATCCCCGGCGCCACCGTTGCGGCGAGTCGCTCCAAGGTCCGGGCGACCACCAGCCCGGCTCGGCGCATGACCGCCAATTGGTCGTCGGTCTTGAGCTGGATGCGCTCGCGCCGCCGCAGTCCGCGCATCAAGGACCTGCGACGCCCAGCGCTGACAGCACCCGAGCGGTGACATCCTCGACCTCGCCCATACCGTCCACCCGAACCAGCAGGTTGCGACGGGTATACAGCGAGGTGAGCGGTTCGGTCTGCTCGGCATAGACCTGCATGCGGCGGCGGATGACGTCCTCGGTGTCGTCCGCCCGACCCTGCTCGACGGCCCGCTTGAGCAGCCGGGCCACGATCTCTTCGGTATCGACCGTCAGTTCCAGGACGTGGTCCAAGGCGACGTCGGCGGTGCCGAGCATCCCGTCCAGCTGCTCGACCTGCGCCGGCGTGCGGGGATATCCGTCCAGCAGGAAGCCGGGGGTCGCGTCCGGGTGGGCGAGCCGGTCGCGCACCATCGCGTTGGTCACCGAGTCCGGGACGTACTCCCCGGCGTCCATGTAGCGCTTGGCCTCGACCCCCAGCGGGGTCGCATGCTCGACATTCGCCCGGAAGATGTCACCGGTGGAGATGTGCGGCACCGCCAGTCGGGCGGCCACCACCACCGCCTGCGTCCCCTTGCCGGCCCCCGGGGGGCCCATCAGCACGATCCGCATGAGCGGGCACGCCCTTCCCTAGCGCAGGAATCCCTCGTAGTTGCGCTGCTGCAACTGCGACTCGATCTGCTTGACCGTATCCAGACCGACCCCGACCATGATCAGCAGGCTGGTCCCACCGAACACGAAGCGGTTGGACACCCCGAGCAGGTTGAAGGCGAAGACCGGGAGGATAGCGACCAGGGCCAGATAGATGGAGCCCGGGGCGGTCAGGCGGGTGATGACGTAATCGAGGTATTCCGCGGTCGGCCGGCCCGCCCGGATGCCCGGGATGAAGCCGCCGTACTTCTTCATGTTGTCCGCGACCTCGGTCGGGTTGAACGTGATCGCGACGTAGAAGTAGGTGAAGAAGATGATCAGGACGAGGAAGGCGATGAGGTACGGGGTCTCCGTACCGTTTTGGAAGTTACGAGAGATCCACTGTGCCCACTCCGACGTGCTGCCCGTCAGGTTGACGATCAGGGTGGGGATGAACAGCAGCGACGAGGCGAAGATGACCGGGATGACACCGGCCATGTTGACCTTCAGCGGGATGTAGGTCGAGGTGCCGCCGTACATCCGCCGGCCGACCATGCGCTTGGCGTACTGCACGGGAATGCGGCGTTGGGCCTGCTCCACGAACACCACCATCGCCACGATCACCAAGCCGACGGCCACGGTGAGCAGCAGGGAGAAGGAGCCCTTCGTCTGGTAGATCGAGTAGAACTGACCGGGGATCGTCGCGATGATCGAGGTGAAGATCAGCAGTGACATCCCGTTGCCGACACCGCGGTCGGTGATCAGCTCCCCGAGCCACATGATGACCCCGGTGCCCGCCGTCATCACCACGATCATGGTGACGATCTGGAAGACGTTCTGGTTGGGGATCAACTGCTCGTTGCAGCCGCTGAACAGCCGTCCCGGGGACCGGGCCAGCGACAGGATGCCGGTGGACTGCAGGACGGCCAGTCCCATGGTCAGATAGCGCGTGTACTGCGTGATCGCGGTCTGCCCGGCCTGACCCTCCTGCTTCAGGGACTCCAGCCGGGGGATCACCACCGTCAGCAGCTGGATGATGATGCTCGCCGTGATGTACGGCATGATCCCCAGCGCGAAAACGGACAGTTGCAGCAGCGCTCCGCCGCTGAACAGGTTGATCAGACCGTAGAGCGAGTTGTCCTGGACCTGAGTGAGACAGCGCTGGATCGCCTGGTAGTCGACACCGGGGGTCGGTACGACCGACCCGAGCCGGAACAACGCGATGATGCCCAGGGTGAACAGCAGCTTCTTCCGCAGGTCGGGCGTTCGGAACGCCGACCCGAAGGCGCTGAGCTGCACGGGAGTCCTCCTGCACACGACACCCGCGGGCGCCGTTCGACATGGTGAGCCGCGACGGGATGGAGCACCCCACGCGACCACGAGAGACTAACGCACCCCCGGTAGACGTCCGCCGACGTCTGCCGAGGGTGCGACGACCGACCCTGGCTGACCGCCTCAGGCCTGCAACACCGAGCCGCCGGCCGCCTCGATCTTCGTACGGGCTGCGCCGGAGAAGGCATGCGCAGTGATCTGCAGGGCGACGTCGAGCTCGCCGTTGCCGAGCACCTTGACCAACTCGTTCTTGCGTACGGCACCGGCGGCGACCAACTGATCGACTCCGACCGCGCCGCCCTGGGGGAACAGCGCGGCCAAGTCGGCCACATTGACGACCTGGTATTCCACCCGGAACGGATTCTTGAAGCCGCGCAGCTTTGGCAGCCGCATGTGCAGCGGCATCTGCCCGCCCTCGAAGCGAGCCGGCACCTGGTAGCGAGCCTTGGTGCCCTTGGTGCCTCGACCGGAGGTCTTGCCCTTGGACGCCTCACCGCGACCCTTGCGGGTCTTCTCGGTCTTGGCGCCGGGGGCGGGGCGCAGGTGATGGACCTTCAGTGTCACGGCTGCTCGACCTCCTCGACGACCAGCAGGTGCGGGATGGCGTTGACCATCCCGCGGAACTCCGGCCGGTCTTCCTTCACGACGGTGTCGCCGATCCGCTTGAGACCCAGCGACCGCAGCGTGTCCCGCTGCGACTGGGTGCCGCCGATCTTCGACTTCTTCTGGGTGACCTTGAGGTATGCCATCAGCCGGCCGCCCGTGCTCGCAGCATGGCCGCCGGGGCGACCTCTTCCAGAGTCAGCCCGCGCCGGGCCGCAACCTGCTCGGGACGCTCCAGCATCTGCAGCGCTGTGACGGTCGCATGCACGACGTTGATCGCGTTGTCCGAGCCGAGTGACTTGGACAGCACGTCGCGGATACCCGCGCACTCCAGGACCGCGCGCACCGGGCCGCCGGCGATGACACCGGTACCCGGGGCTGCCGGGCGCAGCAGCACCACACCTGCCGCCCGCTCCCCGGTGACCGGATGCGGGATCGTGCCCTGGATGCGCGGCACCTTGAAGAAGTGCTTCTTGGCCTCCTCGACGCCCTTGGCGATCGCCGCGGGCACCTCCTTGGCCTTGCCGTAACCGACCCCGACCGTCCCGTCGCCGTCACCGACAACGACCAGGGCGGTGAAGCTGAACCGCCGGCCGCCCTTGACGACCTTGGCGACCCGGTTGATGGCGACGACGCGCTCGACGAACGCGGTCTTCTCCTCGCGGGGGCCCCGGTCGCGCCGGTCCCGCCGGTCGTTGCCGCCGGCGCCGCCACCGCGACGCTGCGCTGCAGCCATAGGGATTACCTCTTCTTTCGTCGTTGCATCGAAGTGCGTTCGCTGCGCTGGTGTGCCATCAGAACGTCAACCCACCGCTGCGGGCACCGTCGGCGACGGCCGCGACGCGACCGTGGTACTGGTAGCCGCCCCGGTCGAACACGACCGCACCGACCCCTGCCGCCTGGGCGCGCTCGGCAATCAACTCACCGACACGCTTGGCCTTGACGGTCTTGTCCCCCTCGAGCGCGCGCAGGTCGGGCTCCATCGTGGAGGCCGATGCCAGGGTGCGCCCGACGCCGTCGTCGACGATCTGGGCGACCATGTGCCGCGCCGACCGGGAGACGACCAGTCTCGGCCGCATCGCCGTGCCGGTGACCTTCTTACGCACCCGCAGGTGCCGCCGCAGCCGCGCGACACGCGTCCGGTTGCCTGAACCAAGTTTGGTAACGACCGACATGGCCTACTTGCCCGCCTTCCCGGCCTTGCGACGGATGACTTCGCCCTCGTAGCGCAGCCCCTTGCCCTTGTACGGGTCGGGTTTGCGCAGTTTGCGGAGTTTCGCCGCCACCTCGCCGACCTGCTGCTTGTCGATGCCCTGCACCTCGAGCCGGGTGGGGGTCTCGACCTGGAACGTGATGCCGGCCGGTGGCTCGATGACCACCGGATGGCTGAAGCCGAGCGCGAACTCCAGCCCCGAGCCCTTGGCCTGGACGCGGTACCCGGTACCGACGATCTCCAGCCGCTTCTTGTAGCCCGCCGTGACCCCGATGATCATGTTGGCCACGAGCGTACGGGTCAGGCCGTGCAACGAGCGCGACTCGCGCTCGTCATCGGGCCGCGTCACGACCAGCGTGACGCCATCCTCGGCGCGCCCCACCGAAATCGGTGCGGGCACCGTGTGTGTCAGGGACCCCCTGGGCCCCTTGACCGCCAGAGCCTGGCCGTCGATGGTCACCTCAACCCCGGACGGGACCGGGATGGGCAGTCGACCGATGCGCGACATGCGTCCTCCTCCTTCCCGTCACCAGACGTAGGCGAGAACTTCCCCACCTACGCCCTTCTTGGTGGCCTGTCGATCGGTCAGCAGACCGGACGACGTCGAGATGATTGCGATACCGAGACCGCCGAGCACACGCGGCAGGGCAGTGCTCTTGGCGTAGACCCGCAGACCCGGCTTGGACACCCGGCGGATGCCGGCGATGGAGCGTTCCCGGGAGGGGCCGAACTTCAGGTCGATTGTGAGGGTCTTGCCGACCTCGGCGTCGGCCAAGGCCCAGGAGGCGATGTAGCCCTCCTGCTTGAGGATCTCCGCGATGCCCGACTTGATCTTCGACGCCGGCATGGAGACGGTGTCGTGATGCGCCGAGTTCGCGTTTCGCAGACGCGTCAGCATGTCCGCGATCGGGTCAGTCATGGTCATGGCCGCAACCGGCCTCTCTCACCGTGGTATCCCCGCCCGGGGTGGGCGTGGACCTGCGGTGTCGTGGTTACCAGGAGCTCTTGGTGATACCGGGCAGCTGTCCCGCGTGGGCCATCTCCCGTACACAGATCCGGCACAGACCGAACTTGCGGTAGACCGCGCGGGGTCGCCCACACCGGTTGCACCGGGTGTAGCCGCGGACCGCGAACTTCGGCTTCGCGTTTGCCTTGTTGACTAGGGCCTTCTTCGCCACGTTCAGGACTCCTTGAAAGGGAAGCCGAGGTGCCGGAGCAACGCGCGGCCCTCCTCGTCATTGCTGGCAGTCGTCACGAGGGTGATGTCCATCCCCCGGACGCGGTCGATCTTGTCCTGGTCGATCTCGTGGAACATCGACTGCTCGTTCAGACCGAACGTGTAGTTGCCGTTGCCGTCGAACTGCTTGGGCGACAGGCCCCGGAAGTCACGGATACGCGGCAGTGCCACCGACAGCAGCCGGTCGCAGAACTCCCACATCCGGTTCCCGCGCAGGGTGACATGGGCACCGATCGGCATGCCCTCGCGCAACTTGAACTGGGCAATGGACTTGCGCGCCTTGGTGACCACGGGCTTCTGACCGGTGACGGTGGCCAGATCGCGCACGGCCCCCTCGATCAGCTTGGAGTCGCGGGCCGCCTCGCCCACACCCATATTGACAACGATCTTCGTGAGACCGGGGACCTGCATGATGTTCACGAAGTGGAACTGCTCACGCAGCGTGGGCACGATCTCCTCGCGGTAGCGAACCTTCAGCCGCGGCACGGTGCGTTCGGGTGTAGTGGTGGTCATCAGATTTCCTTACCGGTGCGCCGCGAGATGCGCACGCTGCGCTGACCGTCGTAGGTACTGCCATCCGGGCGACGCTTCTCCACCGTGTCGCGGCGGAAGCCGACGCGAGTGGGGCGACCATCCTCGGGGTCGACGAGCATCACGTTGGACACGTGAATGGGCGCCTCCTGCGTCACGATGCCACCGGTCTTGGCACCACGGGCGGACTGCCCGATCTTGGTGTGCTTCTTGATCCGGTTGACGCCCTCGACCAGGACCCGGTCGACGTCCGGCAGGACAGCGATCACCTTGCCCTTGACGCCCTTGTCCTTGCCAGAGATGACCTGGACCAGGTCACCCTTGCGAATTTGCAGACCGGCCATGTCAGAGCACCTCCGGTGCCAACGAGATGATCTTCATGAAGCGCTTGTCGCGCAGTTCTCGACCGACCGGCCCGAAGATGCGCGTTCCGCGGGGCTCGCCGTCGGCCCGCAGGAGTACCGCGGCGTTCTCGTCGAAGCGGATGTACGAACCGTCCGGCCGACGCCGCTCCTTGCTGGTGCGAACGATGACGGCCTTGACGACCTCACCCTTCTTCACGGTGCCACCCGGGATGGCGTCCTTGACGGTGGCGACGATCGTGTCGCCGATTCCGGCGTAGCGCCGCCCGGAACCACCGAGCACCCGGATGCACAACAACTCCTTGGCCCCGGTGTTGTCGGCGACTCGAAGCCGCGACTCCTGCTGGATCATGTACCTGTCTCCTGATCGTCGTGCCGGTTCTCAGGGGTTGGCCCCGAGCCTGGCCGAACTTCGGACTACTTGGCCTTCTCGAGGATCTCCACGACCCGCCAGCGCTTGGTCGCCGAGGTGGGACGGGTCTCCATGAGCAGTACCCGGTCACCCAGCGCCGCGGCGTTGGCCTCGTCGTGGGCCTTGAGCTTGCTGGTCCGCCGGACAACCTTGCCGTACAGCGGGTGCTTGAAGCGGTCCTCGACAGCGACGACCACGGTCTTGTCCATCTTGTCGCCGACGACAAGTCCCTCGCGAGACTTGCGGTTGCCGCGATCTTCGGTCATGCCGGTTCCCTCCTCACGCACGAACGGTTGGGTGCTCACGAGGCACTCCCCGCGTCGACAACGGTGATGCCGAGCTCACGCTCGCGCATGATCGTGTAGATCCGGGCGATGTCCTTGCGCACCGCGCGCAACCGGCCGTGACTCTCCAACTGGCCGGTCGCAGCCTGGAATCGAAGGTTGAACAGCTCTTCCTTCGCCTCCCGCAGCTTGGTGACCAGCTCGTCGTCGAGCAGGTTGCGGAACTCTTCGGTCTTCGTACCGGCAGCCATCAGCCCTCACCCGCCACGTCGCGCCGGACGATGCGGCACTTCATCGGTAGTTTGTGCATGGCCCGCTGGAGTGCCTCCTGCGCGACCTTCTCGCTCGGGTAGCTCAACTCGAACATCACCCGACCCGGCTTCACGTTGGCCACCCACCACTCCGGTGAGCCCTTACCGGAACCCATCCGGGTCTCCGCGGGTTTCTTCGTGATGGGCCGGTCCGGGTAGATCGTGATCCAGACCTTGCCACCACGGCGAATGTGCCGGTTGATGGCGATACGGGCGGACTCGATCTGCCGGTTGGTGACGTACGCGGGCTCCACCGCCTGCAAACCCCACTCGCCGAACACAACTCGGCTGCCGCCCTTGGCGGCCCCGTGCCGGTTGGGGTGGTGCTGCTTGCGGTGCTTCACCCGACGGGGGATCAGCATGACCTCACGCCTCCGATCCGGGAGTCTCGGTCGCGACCGCCACCGGCTGCGGAGCCTCGGCGGGTGCGTCCACGCTGCTCGGTGCACTGCTCGGTGCACTGCTCGGGGCACTGCTCGGGGCACTGCTCGGGTCACTGCTCGGCGGTGTAGACGCCGGCGCAGCTGCTGCTGCCGGAGCATCGTCGCGGCGCGGTGGCCGGCGAGTCGCGCCCCGCTCGGGACGCTGGGCCCGACCGCCCAGGCGGGCGGCCGCGGCGGCGGCCTCACGCTCGGCCCGCGACGACAGCGCGTCGCCCTTATAGATCCATACCTTCACGCCGATCCGGCCGAAGGTGGTCCGCGCCTCGTAGAAGCCGTAGTCGATGTCAGCGCGCAGTGTGTGCAGCGGCACCCGGCCCTCGCGGTAGAACTCGGTGCGGCTCATCTCGGCGCCACCCAGGCGACCGGAGACCTGCACCCGGATGCCCTTCGCGCCGGACTTCATCGCACTCTGCATCGCCTTGCGCATGGCCCGCCGGAACGACACCCGGCTGGACAGCTGCTCCGCGACGCCCTGGGCGACCAGCTGCGAGTCGATCTCCGGGTTCTTGACCTCGAGGATGTTCAGCTGCACCTGCTTACCGGTCAGCTTCTCCAGGTCCCCCCGGATGCGCTCGGCCTCCGCGCCGCGGCGGCCGATGACGATGCCGGGGCGGGCAGTGTGCAAGTCGACCCGGACCCGCTCCCGGGTCCGCTCGATCTCGACCTTGCTGATACCGGCGCGCTCCATGCCCTTGGACATCAGGCGCCGGATGGCCACGTCCTCCGCGACGTAGTCGCGGTAGCGCTGGCCGGTCTTCTGGCTGTCGGCGAACCACCGGGAGGTGAAGTCGGTGGTGATCCCGAGGCGGAAGCCGTGCGGATTTACCTTCTGGCCCACGACGGGGTCATCCCTTCTTCTGCTGCGCGGCGCGGCCGGCGGCGGCCCGCTGCGGGACCGACTCCAGCACCACGGTGATGTGGCTGCTGCGCTTGCGGATGCGGTAGGCCCGACCCTGGGCGCGAGGCCGGAAACGCTTCAGCGTCGGCCCTTCGTCCACGTACGCCGTACGGATGACCAGACTGGCCGGGTCGAGGCTGAGATTGTTGGTGGCGTTGGCGATGGCGCTGTCGAGCACCTTGCCCACGGGCTCACTGGCGGCCTGCGGCGCGAACCGCAGCAACGCCTGGGCATCCGTTGCCCGCAGGCCGCGGATGAGGTCCACCACGCGGCGCGCCTTCATGGGCGTGACACGCACGTAGCGCGCCTGGGCCCTGGCTTCCATCGCTGTCCCCTTGCTCGTCATGCGCGATCGCCGCCTGCCTGGCTGCCGCCGGGCCGCGTGCTGCGGTCCTGCGGTGCGATTCGCTTTGTGGTGCCCGGGCGATGTGCCCGGGCGACTGCCATTCCTGCCGATCGGTGGCGCGTGGCGCCGACGGTCAACGCCTCAGCGCCGTTTGGCCTTGCGGTCGTCCTTGACGTGACCCCGGAAGGTGCGGGTCGGGGCGAACTCGCCGAGCTTGTGCCCGACCATCTGCTCAGTGACGAACACCGGAACGTGCTTGCGCCCGTCGTGCACCGCGATGGTGTGCCCGAGCATCGCCGGGATGACCATGGAGCGGCGCGACCAGGTTTTGATCACGTTTTTGGTGCCCTTGTCGTTCTGGACGTCGACCTTCTTGAGCAGGTGCTCGTCGACGAACGGACCCTTCTTCAGACTGCGCGGCATATCGACCGTTTCCCTCAGCGCTTCTTGCCGGACTTGCGTCGCCGGACGATGAACTTGTTGCTGGCCTTGTTGGCCGAGCGAGTACGACCCTCGGGCTTGCCCCCAGGGTTCACCGGGTGACGACCACCGGAGGTCTTGCCCTCACCACCACCATGCGGGTGGTCGACCGGGTTCATGGCAACGCCGCGGACAGTGGGTCGACGCCCCTTCCAGCGCATCCGGCCGGCCTTGCCCCAGTTGATGTTCGACTGCTCGGCATTGCCGACCTCGCCGATGCTGGCGCGACAGCGCACGTCCACGTTGCGGATTTCGCCCGAGGGCATCCGCAGTTGCGCGTACGGACCATCCTTGGCGACCAGCTGCACACTGGCTCCCGCGGACCGGGCGATCTTCGCACCGCCGCCGGGTCGCAGCTCGACGGCGTGCACCACAGTGCCGACCGGGATGTTGCGCAGCGGCAGGTTGTTGCCCGGCTTGATGTCGGCCCCGGCCCCGGTCTCGACCCGGTCACCCTGCTTGAGCTTGTTCGGCGCCACGATGTAGCGCTTCTCGCCGTCGGCGAAGTGCAACAGCGCGATCCGCGCGGTGCGGTTCGGGTCGTACTCGATCTCGGCCACCTTCGCCGGGACACCGTCCTTGTCCGCCCGCCGGAAATCGATGATCCGGTAGGCACGCTTGTGCCCACCCCCCTGGTGCCGCGTCGTGATGCGCCCAGAGTTGTTCCGGCCGCCCTTCTGCGGCAGGGGTCGGACCAGAGACTTCTCCGGCTCAGACCGGGTGATCTCGACAAAGTCGGCGACGGAAGAGCCGCGTCGGCCCGGTGTCGTCGGCTTGTACTTACGGATGCCCATGGCGTGTGTCGTCCTTCGTCAGATCAGACCGGTCAGCTGACCGGGCCGCCGAAGATGTCGATGCGGTCGCCCTCGGCGAGGGAGACGATCGCGCGCTTGGTAGCCACGCGACGACCGAACCCCGCGCGGGTACGGATGCGCTTGCCCTCGCGGTTGTGCGTGTTCACGTTGGTGACCGTCACGCCGAAGACCTTCTCCACGGCGATCTTGATCTGCGTCTTGTTGCTGTCCGGCCGGACCAGGAATGTGTACTTGTTCTCGTCCAGCAGGCCGTAACTCTTCTCCGAGATGACCGGGGCGATCAGGATGTCGCGGTGGTCGGGAATCCTCACAGCTCAACCTCCGTCTGCTCCGCAGTCGATGCGACCGAGGACTGCTCCGCAGTCGATGCGACCGAGGACTGCTCCCCAGTCGATGCGGCCGAGGCTGCGTCGACATCCACCGAGTCCGCCTCGGTCTCGGTGGCGACGGCCTTGGCGCCCTTGCCGCGCACCGGGCCGGCCAGGAAGGCCTCCAGACCTGCCGCGGTGAACACGACGTCGTCGCTGCACAGGACGTCGTAGGTGTTCAGCTGGTCGGCGGCCAGCAGATGCACGCTGGCCACGTTGCGCAGGCTCTTCCAGGTGATGGCGTCCTCGCGCGGCACGACCACCAAGACGTTGCGCCGCTGCGAGACCCCGCTCAGCGCGGCCACCGCCTCCCTGGTCGAGGGGACCTCACCGGCCACGAACGAACTCACAACGTGCACCCGGCCATCGCGGGCCCGGTCCGACAAGGCGCCACGCAGGGCGGCGGCCTTCATCTTCTTCGGGGTGCGCTGCGCGTAGTCGCGCGGCGTCGGTCCGTGCACCACGCCACCACCGTTGAACTGCGGTGCCCGGGTCGAGCCCTGCCGGGCGCGACCGGTGCCCTTCTGCTTGTACGGCTTGCGGCCGCCACCACGGACCTCACCACGGGACTTGGTGTCGTGGGTGCCCTGCCGGGCGGCGGCCAGTTGGGCCACCACCACCTGGTGGATCAGCGGGACGTTGACCTGGACGTCAAAGACCTCAGCGGGCAGGTCCACGGTGCCGGTCTTGTCCCCGGCGGGGGACAGCAGGTCCACGGTGCTCATGCGCTGGCTCCCTTCGCGGCGGTGCGTACATAGACCAGGCCGCCCTTGGGTCCGGGAACGGCGCCCTTGAGCAGCAGCAGGCCGTTGACCTCGTCGACCGCGTGCACGGTCACGTTCTGAGTCGTCTGGCGTACGTTGCCCATCCGGCCGGCCATCCGCAGTCCCTTGAAGACGCGACTCGGGGTGGCACAGGCACCGATCGACCCAGGCTTGCGGTGGTTGCGGTGCGCACCGTGGGAGGCGCCCACACCGGAGAAGCCGTGCCGCTTCATCACACCGGCGAAGCCCTTGCCCCGGGTCGTCCCTGTTACGTCGACGCTGGCGCCGTCGGCGAACGTGTCGGCGCCGACCTCCTGCCCGAGGGTGTACTCACTGGCGTCGATCGTGCGCAGTTCGACCAGGTGGCGCCGCGGAGTCACCCCCGCCTTGCGGAAGTGCCCGGCCATCGGCTGGTTCACCTTGCGAGGGTCAATGTGCCCGAACCCGAGCTGGACGGCCGAGTAGCCGTCGGTCTCGGGCGTGCGCACCTGCGTCACGACGCAGGGACCGGCCTTGATCACGGTGACGGGGACGACCTTGTTGTCGGCGTCCCAGACCTGGGTCATGCCGAGTTTCTCCCCCAGCACGCCCCGTACGGGAATGTCAGTGCGGTTCATCGTCGACGCGTCCTCAGAGCTTGATCTCGATGTCGACGCCCGCCGGCAGGTCGAGTCGCATCAGCGAGTCGACCGTTTTCGGCGTGGGGTCGAGGATGTCGATGAGCCGCTTGTGCGTCCTCATCTCGAAGTGCTCGCGGCTGTCCTTGTACTTGTGCGGCGAGCGGATGACGCAGTACACGTTCTTCTCCGTCGGCAGCGGCACCGGCCCGGCGACCTGCGCGCCCGTCCGGGTCACCGTCTCGACGATCTTGCGCGCCGAGGAGTCGATGACCTCATGGTCGTAGGCCTTGAGCCTGATGCGGATCTTCTGGCCCGCCAGGGGGGCTTCGGTGTCCGTCTGGTTCGTCGTGCCGCGGGGAGATGAGGGGTATCGGGCGCGGCGCGCCGCGACGGCCGGAAGACGTTCCGGCCGCCGCGGGCGCTGCAGAACTACTTGATGATCGTCGTGACCCGACCGGCGCCGACGGTGCGGCCGCCTTCGCGGATGGCGAAGCGCAGGCCCTCCTCCATCGCGATGGGCTGGATCATGTCGACCTTCATCAGGGTGTTGTCGCCCGGCATCACCATCTCGGTGCCCTCTGGCAGCGTGACGACACCGGTGACGTCGGTGGTACGGAAGTAGAACTGGGGGCGGTAGTTGTTGAAGAACGGCGTGTGCCGACCGCCCTCATCCTTGGACAGGATGTAGACCTGCGCCTCAAACTCGGTGTGCGGGGTGATCGTGCCCGGCTTGCACACCACCTGGCCACGCTCGACGTCGTCCCGCTTGGTGCCGCGTAGCAGCAGCCCGACGTTCTCGCCGGCCTGACCCTCGTCGAGCAGCTTGCGGAACATCTCCACACCGGTGACGATCGTCTTGGAGGTGCCCGGCCGGATCCCGACGATCTCGACCTCCTCGCTGACCTTGACGATGCCGCGCTCGATCCGACCGGTCACCACGGTGCCACGGCCGGTGATCGTGAACACGTCCTCGATCGGCATCAGGAAAGGCTTGGCGGTCTCGCGCTCCGGGGTCGGGATGAAGTCGTCGACCGCGGCCATGAGCTCCATGATCGACTCACTCCACTTCTCGTCGCCCTCCAGCGCCTTGAACGCCGAGACGCGGACGATGGGAGTGTCGTCGCCGGGGAACTCATAGTTGCTGAGCAGTTCACGGACCTCCATGTCGACGAGTTCGAGAATCTCGTCGTCGTCGACCATGTCGCACTTGTTCAGCGCGACCACCATGGAGGGCACGCCGACCTGGCGGGCCAGCAGCACGTGCTCCTTGGTCTGCGGCATCGGGCCGTCGGTCGCCGCGACCACGAGGATCGCCCCGTCCATCTGAGCGGCACCGGTGATCATGTTCTTGATGTAGTCGGCATGCCCGGGGCAGTCGACGTGCGCGTAGTGCCGCTTCTCGGTCTGGTATTCGACGTGCGCGATGGAGATGGTGATACCGCGCTGCCGCTCCTCCGGGGCCTTGTCGATCTGGTCGAACGGAGTGAACGGGTTGACGTCCGGGTACTTGTCGTGCAGCACCTTGGTGATGGCCGCGGTGAGCGTGGTCTTGCCATGGTCGATGTGACCGATGGTGCCGATGTTGACGTGCGGCTTTGTCCGCTCGAACTTCGCCTTCGCCACTGTGGGTCCTCCTAGACCTGGTGGTTACCTCGCCGTCCGACGGTGCGGAGCGGGCCTGTGCGGTGGGAATGTCTGCTGTGGTACGGGTGCTGATGGCGAGGTTATTCGCCCCTCGCCTTCGCGAGCTGTCTTGGCTTCGGAGCCACGGGTGCGTTCGCCACGCTCACTCCCCCCGCGCCTTCGCGATAATTTCGGTGGCCACGTTCTGCGGCACCTGCGAGTACGAGTCGAACTGCATGGAGTACGACGCCCGACCCTGCGTCTTGCTGCGCAGGTCGCCGACGTAACCGAACATCTCCGACAGTGGCACCTTCGCGGTCACAATACGAGCGCCGGAGCGTTCGTCCATGGCCTGGATGTGGCCCCGACGGCTGTTGAGGTCACCGATCACCTCACCCATGAAATCTTCGGGCGTGGTGACTTCGACGGCCATCATCGGCTCCAACAGCACCGGCCCGGCGCGCCGAGCCGCATCCTTGAACGCCATCGAACCGGCGATCTTGAAGGCGAGTTCGGAAGAGTCGACGTCGTGGTAGGCGCCGTCCTGCAGGACGACCTTGACGTCCACCATCGGGTAGCCGGCAAGCACGCCATACTCCATGGCGTCCTGGCAGCCCGCGTCCACGGACGGGATGTACTCCCGCGGGACACGGCCACCGGTGACCTTGTTCTCGAACTCGTAGCCACCGTCACCGCCCCCAGTGGGTTCGATGTCGATGATCACGCGGGCGTACTGGCCCGAGCCGCCCGTCTGCTTCTTGTGGGTGTACTCGACCTTCTGGATCTTCTTGGTGATGGTCTCTCGGTAGGCCACCTGCGGCTTGCCGACGTTGGCCTCGACCTTGAACTCCCGGCGCATCCGGTCGACCAGCACCTCCAGGTGCAGCTCACCCATCCCATGGATGATGGTCTGGCCGGTGTCCTCGTCGGTGCGGACCTGGAAGGTTGGGTCCTCCTCGGCTAGCCGCTGGATCGCGTGGCCGAGTTTGTCCTGGTCGCTCTTGGTCTTCGGCTCGATCGCCACCTGAATAACCGGTGCCGGGAAGTCCATGGACTCCAACACGACCGGATTGGCAGGGTCGGTCAGCGTCTCGCCGGTGGTGGTGTCCTTCAGTCCCATCACGGCCACGATCTGCCCCGCACCAATCGAGGCGATCTCTTCACGCTTGTTGGCGTGCATCTGGTAGATCTTGCCGATCCGCTCCTTGCGCTCCTTGGTCACGTTCAGCACCGCGGTGCCGGTGTTCAGGACGCCGGAGTAGATCCGGATGTAGGTCAGCTTCCCCAGGTGTGGATCGCTCATGATCTTGAACGCCAGAGCTGCGAACGGCTCATCGTTGCTCGGCTTGCGCTCGATCACCACGTCATCGTGGTTCAGCTTGTGGCCCTTGATCGAGCCGACGTCCATGGGTGAAGGCAGGTAGGCCACGACCGCGTCAAGCATGGGCTGAACGCCCTTGTTCTTGAAAGCCGAGCCGGCCAGCACCGGCGTGAGCAGGCTGGCGATCGTCGCCCGGCGGATGGCCGCCTGGAGCTCCTCGACCGTGGGCTCCTGGCCCTCGAGGTACATCTCCATCATGGCGTCGTCCGCCTCGGCGATCGTCTCCAGCAACCGGTCGCGCCACTCGCGGGCCGCGTCGGTGTGCGAGGCCGGAATCGGCTCGATGACGTACTCATCACCCATCTGGGTGTCGGCTGGCCACACCAGCGCGCGCATCTCCACGAGGTCCACGACGCCCCTGAAGTCCGCCTCGGCACCGATCGGGATCTGCAGGACGAGCGGGACGGCATGCAGCCGCGTGACGATCATGTCGACACAGCGATGGAACTCCGCACCCACCCGGTCGAGCTTGTTGACGAAACAGATCCGGGGCACCAGGTAGCGGTCGGCCTGCCGCCATACGGTCTCCGACTGCGGCTCCACCCCGGCGACCCCGTCGAAGACGGTGACGGCACCGTCGAGCACCCGCAAGGAGCGCTCCACTTCGACAGTGAAGTCGACGTGCCCCGGGGTGTCGATGATGTTGATGTGGTAGCCACGCCATTCGCAGGTGGTCGCCGCGGACGTGATCGTGATGCCGCGCTCCTGCTCCTGCTCCATCCAGTCCATGACGGCGGCGCCCTCGTGGACCTCACCGATCTTGTACGTGATGCCCGTGTAGAACAGGATCCGCTCGGTCGTCGTGGTCTTGCCCGCGTCGATATGGGCCATGATCCCGATGTTTCGGGTCTTGGCCAGCTCGGCTACTACTGCGGTGGACACGGTACTTCGACTCCGTCGGGGCGAGGGGACTCATCGGGGGTTGCTGCCCGGGCCGGGTTGCGGCCGGCGGGCGGCGGGGTGCCGGAATTACCGGCGGTAGCTGGGGTCACCAGCGATAGTGCGCGAAGGCCTTGTTGGACTCGGCCATCTTGTGGGTGTCCTCGCGCTTCTTCACGCTGGCACCTAAACCGTTGCTGGCGTCGAGCAACTCGTTCATCAGTCGCTCGGTCATCGTCTTTTCCCGGCGGGCCTTGGAGTAGCTGACCAGCCAGCGCAGCGCCAGCGTGGTCGCCCGCCCGGGCTTGACCTCGATCGGCACCTGGTAGGTCGCACCACCCACTCGGCGGCTCTTGACCTCCAGGGTCGGCCGGATGTTGTCCAGGGCCCGCTTGAGCGTGACCACCGGGTCGGTGCCGGTCTTGTCCCGGCAGCCCTCGAGCGCCCCGTAGACGATGCGCTCGGCGGTGGACCGCTTGCCGTCCAGCAGCACCTTGTTGATCAGTTGGGTGACCAGTGGAGAGGTAAAGACCGGGTCGATCACGATGGGCCGCTTGGTGGCGGGACCCTTGCGCGGCATTAGCTCTTCTCCTTCTTGGCGCCGTAGCGGGACCGGGCCTGCTTACGGTTCTTGACACCTTGCGTGTCCAGCGAGCCGCGCACGATCTTGTAGCGGACACCCGGAAGGTCCTTCACCCGGCCGCCGCGTACCAGCACGATCGAGTGCTCCTGAAGGTTGTGCCCGACGCCGGGGATGTAAGCGGTGACCTCGATCTGCGATGTCAGCCGTACGCGAGCAACCTTGCGCAACGCCGAGTTGGGCTTCTTCGGGGTGGTCGTGTAGACGCGGGTGCAGACGCCGCGCCGCTGCGGGCTGCCCTTCAGGGCTGGCGTCTTGTTCTTCGCGACCTTGTCCTGGCGGCCCTTGCGGACCAGCTGCTGGATGGTGGGCACCGCGTCTCCGTGATCTATCGGTCGTATGGGTGGCGCAACTCGTCCGGTGAGTGGGCACCGGTGGTGCCCGCAGAAGCCGACGATGGGTCTCGAGGCGTTTTCAACAGCCGACGCAGGGCCGACTTCGAAGTACCGTGCGGCCGCGTCACGCATCCGGGCGGCCGACCCCCGAGGTCGGGCGTGTCGCGCCCGAACCAGTCAGGGACGATACGAACGAACCAAAGGGAGGCCGCGCGACGATGTGCACACGCGGGCGCCCGGGTGGCCCCGGGCACGGTGGAACAGACTAGCCCGCGGGTGGTGGAGCGTCAAAACCAGCAGCTGCGCCGACTGGACAGGAGCTGTTCAGCGGCCAAACAGTGTGGCCAAGCCCACGGTGAATCCGGTGTCGTCCATGATCACGGACGATGAACCGCGAGCCACGACGACGAGGAAGATCACTAGGAAGACCGTTCCGATGCCCCACAGGATGATGTTGATCCAGGAGATGATCTTCGCGGCAGACACCATCCCGGCACCGCCCAACCGTCCACCAGAGGCCTCAATCTCGGCGCGGGCTTTCGATGCAAACACCAGCGCGACGATCGCCAGAATGATCGGCACCAGCACCCAGGACAGGATCGACAGGACGAGAGCAGTGGTTGCCGAGCCGGCGGTCGGCGGCGCGTAGACAGGCGGTCCGTACCCAGGCGCCGGGTAGGCGGGCTGCGCGAAGCCGGGTGGGGGGTAGCCGGGGCCTTGAGCGGGCGGCGCGCCGGAATATCCGGGCGGTGGGTAGCCGGGCTGGGATCCGTACTGACCGGGCTGCGGGTTACCGGGTTGGCCACTCCACCCGGGCTGACTTCCGGATTGCTGCGGCTGGTCGCTCATGGGGCTGGCCCTTCAGATTGGACACTGCGGCAGACGGACACTGATGCGCTCATCATGCCCGTCGGGCAGGCCCGAGTCAGCCCGGATAGGCAGGTGAGTGCAACCACGTGCGGGGTCCACACCTGGAAGGCGTGGACCCCGCACCGTGGCGATCGTTGTTGCGATATCAGCGGTAGCCGCCGATGTCGTACTCCTCCAGCGGTGTTGCGGCACCGAGGCTGGCACCAAACGTGCCGCTGTAGTCGATGTCGTCGTATGTCGTGAAGGAGGCGTACATCGCGGCCTTGGCCGCCTCGGTGGGCTCGACCCGGATGTTGCGGTAGCGCGGCAGGCCGGTCCCGGCGGGGATCAGCTTGCCCAAAATCACGTTCTCCTTCAGCCCCAGCAGCGGGTCGGACTTGGCGTGGATCGCGGCATCCGTCAGCACCCGGGTGGTCTCCTGGAAGGAGGCCGCCGACAGCCACGACTCGGTGGCCAGCGACGCCTTGGTGATGCCCATCAGCTCGGGGCGTCCGGCGGCGGGGGTGCTGCCCTCGCTGACCACCCGACGGTTTTCCGACTCGAAGAGGCCGCGCTCGACAAGCTCGCCGGTGAGGAACTCCGAGTCCCCGGCCTCGATGATCGTGCGGCGCTTGAGCATCTGCCGAATGATCACCTCGATGTGCTTGTCGTGGATCGACACGCCCTGGGACCGGTAGACCTCCTGCACCTGGTCGACCAGGTGCAGCTGGACCAGCCGTTCGCCCTGGATGCGCAGCACCTGCTTGGGGTCCACCGCGCCCACGACGAGCTGGTCCCCAACGTCGAGGTGACCGCCGTCCTCGACCAGCAGTCGTGCTCGTCGGGACACCGTGTGGGCCAACTCCTCCGACCCATCGTCGGGGACCACGACAATCTTGCGGATCTTGTCGGTGTCCTCGATGCGGACCGTGCCGGCGACCTCCGAGATCGGCGCGTACCCCTTGGGCGTACGGGCCTCGAACAGTTCCACCACCCGGGGCAAACCGTGGGTGATGTCCTCCCCGGCCACGCCGCCGGTGTGGAAGGTCCGCATCGTCAACTGGGTGCCGGGCTCGCCGATGGACTGCGCGGCGATGATGCCGATGGCCTCGCCGACATCCACCAGCTTGCCGGTCGCCAGCGA
This sequence comes from Candidatus Nanopelagicales bacterium, assembly GCA_038208295.1. Classification (GTDB taxonomy): domain Bacteria; phylum Actinomycetota; class Actinomycetes; order S36-B12; family JBBQYX01; genus JBBQYX01. The sequence goes on from JBBQYX010000033.1 coordinate 26,755, forward strand.
CTGGCCGTAGCACTTCGCGCAGGTGCCGACCTTGCTCTCGCAGGTCAGGACCGAGCGCACCCGCACCATTTCGGCGCCGGCCGCCACCAACTGGGCGATGCGGGTGGTGGACAGCTCCTGCCCCGCGCTACCGACCGCGTCACCGTCGACGAGGACATCCCGGGAGAGCACCCGCGAGGCGACCGAGGTGTCGACGTTGTCGACGACCAGCATCTGACCGGCGGAGGTCCGCTCCCCGATCCGCATCTCCAGGCCGCGCTCGGTGCCGCAGTCCTCCTCACGGATGATCACGTCCTGCGAGACGTCGACCAGTCGACGGGTCAGGTAGCCCGAGTCGGCCGTCCGCAACGCGGTGTCCGCCAGGCCCTTACGAGCCCCATGCGTGGAGATGAAGTACTCCAGCACGGACAGGCCCTCACGGAAGTTGGACTTGATCGGCCGCGGGATGATCTCGCCCTTGGGGTTGGCGACGAGGCCCCGCATACCCGCGATCTGGCGGACCTGCATGAAGTTTCCGCGGGCCCCGGAGTTGACCATCATGTAAACCGGGTTGGTCTTCGGGAAGTTCTCCTGCATGGCCTTGGCCACATCGTCGGTCGCCCGGGTCCAGATCTCGATGAGCTCCTGACGCCGTTCGGAGTCGGTGATCAGGCCACGCTCGTATTGCTTTTGGACCTTCTCCGCCTTGCCCTCCGCATCGACCAGCAGTTCCTGCTTGCGAGCCGGGGTGACGACGTCCTGAATGGAGATGGTGACACCGGAGCGGGTCGCCCAGTGGAACCCCAGCGCCTTGAGCCGATCCAAGGTGGCGGCGACCTCCACCTTCGGGTAGCGCTCGGCCAGCCGGTTCACCAGCGCGCCGAGCTGCCGCTTGTCGACCTCCAGGTCGACGAAGGCATAGTCGGTGGGCATGGCCTCGTTGAACAGGGCTCGACCCAGGGTGCTGTGCACGAGGTACGCATCCCCGGGCTGCCAGTCCTCGGCAGGCTCGTACGACTCCGGCGGGACGCCCTCGGACAACCGCAGCGTGATCTTCGCCTGCAGGGATAGCTCCGCATTGTCGTAGGCCATCAGCGCCTCGGAGATCGAGGTGAAGATCCGCCCCTCGCCCGCGGCACCCTCCTCGGCCAGGGTGAGGTGGTAGATGCCGAGCACCATGTCCTGGGTGGGGGTGGTGATCGGGCGACCGTTGGCTGGCGACAGGATGTTGTTGCTGGACAGCATCAGGATCCGCGCCTCGGCCTGGGCCTCGGCCGACAGCGGCAGGTGCACCGCCATCTGGTCCCCGTCGAAGTCGGCGTTGAACGCCGTGCAGACCAGCGGGTGGATCTGGATGGCCTTGCCCTCGATCAACTGGGGCTCGAAGGCCTGGATGCCCAGGCGGTGCAGCGTGGGAGCCCGGTTCAGCATCACCGGGTGTTCGGCGATGACCTCCTCCAGGACATCCCACACGACCGGGCGGGAGCGCTCCACCATCCGCTTGGCGGACTTGATGTTCTGGGCGTGATTGAGGTCGACGAGCCGCTTCATCACGAACGGCTTGAACAACTCCAGCGCCATCTGCTTGGGCAGCCCGCACTGGTGCAGCTTCAGCTGCGGGCCGACGACGATCACCGAACGGCCGGAATAGTCCACCCGCTTGCCCAGCAGGTTCTGCCGGAACCGGCCCTGCTTGCCCTTGAGCATGTCCGACAGCGACTTCAGCGGCCGGTTGCCCGGCCCCGTCACCGGGCGACCACGACGACCGTTGTCGAACAGCGCGTCGACGGCCTCCTGCAGCATCCGCTTCTCGTTGTTGACGATGATCTCGGGGGCGCCGAGGTCCAGCAGCCGCTTGAGCCGGTTGTTGCGGTTGATGACGCGCCGGTAGAGGTCGTTGAGGTCGGACGTCGCGAACCGGCCACCGTCCAGCTGCACCATCGGGCGCAGGTCCGGCGGGATGACGGGGACGCAGTCCAAGACCATGCCCATCGGCGAGTTCCGGGTGTTCAGGAAGGCGGTGACGACCTTGAGCCGCTTCAGCGCGCGGGTCTTGCGCTGGCCTTTGCCCGTACGCACCACCTCACGCAGCTTCTCCGCCTCACCCTCGAGGTCGAAGGACTCCAGCCGCTTCTGGATCGCCGCAGCACCCATGCCGCCCGTGAAGTAACGGCCAAACCGATCGCGCATCTCGCGGTAGAGCATCTCGTCGCCCTCGAGGTCCTGGACCTTCAGGGACTTGAACCGGTCGAAGACCCGGTCGATGCGCTCGATCTCGGCGTCAGCCTTGCGGCGCAACGAAGCCATCTCCCGCTCGGCGGACTCGCGCACCTTGCGTCGGACGTCGCTCTTGGCCCCCTCGGCCTCCAGCTCGGCGAGGTCACCCTCCAGCTTGCGGGCGCGGGTCTCCACGTCGGCGTCGCGGCGGTTGGCCACCTGCGACTTCTCCACCGACAGCTGCGCCTCCATGGAAGGCAGGTCGCGGGTGCGGCCGTCGTCATCCACCCAAGTGATCATGTACGCGGCGAAGTAGATGACCTTCTCGAGGTCCTTGGGCGCTAGATCCAGCAGATAGCCCAGCCGGCTCGGGACGCCCTTGAAATACCAGATGTGGGTGACGGGGGCGGCCAACTCGATGTGGCCCATCCGCTCCCGGCGGACCTTCGCCCGGGTGACCTCCACACCGCAGCGCTCACAGATGATGCCCTTGAAGCGCACCCGCTTGTACTTGCCGCAGTAGCACTCCCAGTCGCGGGTGGGCCCGAAGATCTTCTCGCAGAACAGGCCGTCCTTCTCCGGCTTGAGCGTGCGGTAGTTGATCGTCTCGGGCTTCTTTACCTCGCCGTGGGACCAAGTACGAATGTCGTCAGCCGTCGCCAGGCCGATGCGCAGTTCGTCGAAGAAGTTGACGTCGAGCACGTGGTGTCCTTCGTTCGGTATCGAAAAAAACTCGCCTCAGGTGTCGCGCATTCGCCGCGTGGGCCCTGGGGACGGAGCCGGAGCTCCGGCCCGCCCCCGGGGCGCACTACGGAAAAGGTGACGTCAGACCTCGTCGACGCTGCTCGGCTCGCGCCGGGACAGGTCGATGCCGAGTTCCTCGGCGGCCCGGAACACGTCCTCGTCGCTGTCCTTCATCTCGATGGACATGCCGTCGCTGGACAGCACTTCGACGTTGAGACACAGCGACTGCATCTCCTTGACCAGCACCTTGAACGACTCCGGGATGCCGGGCTCGGGGATGTTCTCGCCCTTGACGATCGCCTCGTAGACCTTGACCCGGCCCAGGACGTCGTCGGACTTGATGGTCAGCAGCTCCTGCAGGGCGTACGCAGCGCCGTAGGCCTCCAGGGCCCAGACCTCCATCTCGCCGAACCGCTGCCCACCGAACTGAGCCTTCCCGCCCAGTGGCTGCTGAGTGATCATCGAGTACGGGCCGGTCGACCGAGCGTGGATCTTGTCGTCGACCAGGTGCAGCAGTTTGAGGATGTAGATGTAGCCGACACTGACGGGGCTGGGGAAGGGCTCGCCGGAGCGGCCGTCGAACAGCGGCGCCTTGCCGTCCGGACCGACCAGTCGGTCGCCTTCGGGAGTCGGATGGGTGGACGACAGCAGCCCGATGAGCTCTTCCTCACGGGCCCCGTCGAACACCGGGGTGGCCACTCGAGTCCCTGCGGGGGCCGCGTGCGCCTCCGCCGGCAACAGCGCAGCCCACTCCGGCTCCCCGGTGACCTCCCAGCCGCGGGAGGCGACCCACCCCAGGTGGGTCTCCAGCACCTGGCCGACGTTCATCCGGCCGGGCACACCCAGGGGGTTCAGGACGATGTCGACGGGGGTGCCGTCGGACAGGAACGGCATGTCCTCCGCCGGCAAGATCTTGGCAATGACGCCCTTGTTGCCGTGCCGACCCGCCAGCTTGTCACCCTCGGTGATCTTCCGCTTCTGAGCCACGTAAACCCGGACCAGACGATTGACGCCCGGGGGCAGCTCGTCGCCCTCGTCGCGGTCGAAGACCTTGACGCCGATGACCTTGCCGGACTCACCGTGCGGCACCTTCAGCGAGGTGTCGCGTACCTCTCGGGCCTTCTCCCCGAAGATCGCGCGCAACAGCCGCTCCTCCGGTGTCAGCTCGGTTTCACCCTTGGGCGTGACCTTGCCGACCAGCACGTCGCCGGTGACGACGTCGGCACCGATCCGGATGATGCCGCGATCGTCGAGGTCGGCCAGCACCTCGTCAGACACGTTCGGGATGTCCCGGGTGATCTCCTCCGGGCCGAGCTTGGTGTCCCGGGCGTCGACCTCGTGCTCCTCGATGTGGATCGAGGACAGGACGTCGTCCTGCACCAGTCGCTGGTTGAGGATGATCGCGTCCTCATAGTTGTGGCCCTCCCACGGCATGAACGCCACCAGCAGGTTGCGGCCCAGCGCCATCTCGCCCAGGTCCGTGCAGGGACCGTCGGCGATGGTCTGGCTGGCCTCGATCCGCTGACCCTCGCTGACGATCGGGCGCTGGTTGAAGGAGGTGCCCTGGTTGGAGCGGCGGAACTTGTAGACCCGGTAGACGGTGGTGGTGGCGTCGTCGTTGGCGACCGTGATCTGGTCGGCGGTCACCTCGGTGACCACACCGCCCTTCTCCGCCACGATGACATCGCCCGCGTCCTTCGCGGCCCGGAACTCCATCCCGGTGCCCACCAACGGCGCCTCCGAGCGCAGCAACGGGACCGACTGCCGCTGCATGTTCGAGCCCATCAGGGCACGGTTGGCGTCGTCGTGCTCCAGGAACGGGATCATGGCCGTCGCGACTGACACCATCTGGCGCGGCGAGACATCCATGTAGTCCACGTCGCGGCCGGGAACGAAGTCGACCTCGCCGCCCTTGGTGCGGACCAGGACCCGCTCCTCGGCGAAGGTCTCGTCGGGGTTCAGCGGGGAGTTGGCCTGCGCGATGACGTGCAGGTCCTCCTCGTCGGCGGTCAGGTAGTGGATCTCATCGGTCACCTGGTCGCCCACGACCTTGCGGTACGGGGTCTCAACAAAACCGAACGCATTGACCCGGGCGAAGCTGGACAGCGACCCGATCAGGCCGATGTTCGGCCCCTCGGGGGTCTCGATGGGGCACATGCGCCCGTAGTGCGAGGGGTGCACGTCACGAACCTCGAAGCCGGCCCGCTCCCGGGACAACCCACCCGGACCCAGTGCCGATAGGCGGCGCTTGTGGGTCAACCCGGCCAGCGGGTTGGTCTGGTCCATGAACTGCGACAACTGGCTGGTGCCGAAGAACTCCTTGATGGAGGCCACCACCGGCCGGATGTTGATCAGGGTCTGTGGCGTGATCGCCTCGACGTCCTGAGTGGTCATCCGCT
>JBBQYX010000034.1:0-30210 GCA_038208295.1 Candidatus Nanopelagicales bacterium
CAGGCGTCGGACCACGCCAACACGAGGGCGTGGCAGAACGGGTGTCCCGGCGGAAGGGCCGTCGCATGAATCGACGATCAACAGGAAGGGGGGGTGTTCCAGATCTCACATGAGCCGGGTAGAACAGATGTATGAATACTATCTCATCCCCGCCAAGCTGTCAACCCAACCACCTCAAGTCCGTGTCAGCAGGCCGCGCGATTTAGAGATCCCAGTCCGCCCGCAGATCCGTACAGGTCCGTCCATCCAGGAAGCACGTTGAGGCCGGCTGGGGCCCGCTGAGGCACCTGGGAGCGCTTGCAAGCGAACGCGCGCGTCCGGCCAAGGGCTGCCGACCGCATGCTGAGACACCCCGGTCCGCGGGTTTGACACGCAGCAGTTCAGGGCGGAGGGTACGACCGTGCGTACCCGCCGTCTCGTAATCCCGAAGCGCGCTGGCTGACTCCACCCGAGCAGCCTGCGCGCTACCCCTCGATGCCAGCCGGCGCGGGGGGTTTTTCATTGCTCGGTGGCGGGTTTTAGTGCCCGGCACCGGCGCCCGCCCCACACGACCCAGTCGAGGACCCACATGAGCGAGCAGATCACCGGAGCCCAGAGTCTCGTCCGATCGCTGGAGACAGTGGGGGTCGACACGATCTTCGGTATCCCCGGCGGGATGATTCTGCCTGCCTACGACCCCTTGATGGACTCCACCAAGGTGCGCCACATCCTCACCCGGCACGAGCAGGGCGCCGGGCACGCGGCGGAGGGATACGCGCTGGCCACCGGGCGCGTCGGGGCCTGCATCGCGACCTCGGGTCCGGGCGCGACCAACCTGGTGACCCCCTTGGCGAATGCGCACATGGACTCGGTGCCCATGGTCGCGATCACCGGTCAGGTGCCCTCCACTGCAGTCGGTACGGATGCCTTCCAGGAGGCCGACATCCGCGGCATCACCATGCCGATCACCAAGCACAGCTTCCTGGTGACCAAAGCCGATGAGATCCCGCGGGCGGTGGCTGAGGCGTTCCACATCGCCGGGACTGGGCGGCCCGGCCCGGTCCTCGTCGACATCACCAAGGACGCCTTGCAGGCGGCGACGACCTTCGCCTGGCCCGAGCAGTTGGACATGCCCGGCTACCGGCCGGTCACCAAGCCGCACGCCAAGCAGGTGCGCGAGGCCGCCCGTCTGATCATGTCGTCGCGGCGACCCGTTCTGTATGTCGGCGGCGGCGTCATCAAGGCCCGCGCGTCGAAGGAACTGCGCCGGCTGGCCGAACTCACCGGCATCCCGGTCGTCACGACGCTGATGGCCCGCGGCGCCTTCCCGGACAGCCACCCGCTGCACCTGGGGATGCCTGGCATGCACGGCACCGTCGCTGCCGTCGGAGCCCTGCAGAAGTCCGACCTGCTCATCACGCTGGGGGCGCGGTTCGACGACCGGGTCACCGGCAAGCTGTCCACCTTCGCCCCCGATGCCAAGGTCATCCACGCCGACATCGATCCCGCCGAGATCGGCAAGAACCGCGGCGTCGACATTCCCATCGTCGGCGACGCGCGTGAGGTGATCGCAGATCTGGTGAGTGCGCTGGAAGTGGAGGCGGCCTCGGGTCAGCAGGGCGACTACGCCGCATGGTGGGTGACCTTGAACCGCTGGCGGGACACCTACCCGTTGGGCTACGACGAGCCCGACGACGGCTCACTGTCCCCGCAATATGTGGTGCAGCGGCTGGGAAAGATAGCCGGCCCGGAGGCGCTGTATGTCGCCGGAGTCGGGCAGCACCAGATGTGGGCCGCGCAGTTCATCTCGTACGAGAACCCCGGCACCTGGCTCAACTCCGGTGGTGCCGGCACCATGGGCTACGCGGTGCCAGCGGCCATGGGTGCCAAGGCGGGGCGCCCCGACGCCACCGTCTGGGCGATTGACGGCGACGGCTGCTTCCAGATGACCAACCAGGAACTCGTCACCTGCGCCGTCAACGACATCCCCATCAAAGTGGCACTCATCAACAACGCCTCGCTGGGGATGGTCCGGCAGTGGCAGACGCTGTTCTACAACTCGCGCTACTCCCACACGGACCTGGACTCGCACCGCATCCCCGACTTCGTGAAACTCGCCGATGCGTACGGCTGCGTGGGTCTGCGCTGCGAGAGCGCGGCCGACGTCGACGCCACGATCGAGAAGGCGATGGCGGTCGACGACGCCCCGGTGGTCATCGATTTCGTGGTGCACCGGGACGCGATGGTGTGGCCAATGGTGGCCGCCGGGACCAGCAACGACGATATCAAGCACGCGCGTGGCCTCGCCCCGCAGTGGGACGACAACGAGTGAACACCGCGTACCCGAACAGCTCCCGCCGTGATCGACTGACCAAGGACGCATCGTGAACCAACACACCCTGTCGGTGCTCGTCGAGGACAAGCCCGGCGTGCTCGCGCGTATCGCAAGTCTGTTCTCGCGGCGTGGTTTCAACATCGAGTCCCTCGCCGTCGGCAACACCGAAATCCCCGATGTCTCCCGCATCACCATTGTGGTCAATGTGGAAGACCGGCCACTGGAACAGGTCACCAAACAGCTGAACAAGCTCATCAACGTCCTCAAGATCGTGGAACTGGATCCGGACGCCTCCGTCCATCGGGCCCTCATCATGGTGAAGGTGCGGGCCGACGCTGAGGTTCGTTCCAACGTGATCGAGACGGCGCAGTTGTTCCGCGCGAAGATCGTCGACGTGGCCTCCGATGCCCTGACGCTGGAGGCCACGGGCAGCCCGGCGAAACTCCAGGCCCTGCTGACGGTGCTCGAACCCATCGGCATCAAGGAACTCGTCCAGTCCGGGACCGTTGGCCTCGGCCGGGGCGCGCGGTCCATCACGGACCGGACGCTGCGCGTCGCGGACCGGCCGGCCTGAGTTCACCCACCCTGCGTACCTGCTGCTCGACACCGTGCGGTAGGCATGCGGAGGTCGCCTGAGACCCCCCAGCACCGCAGCGCACCGCACCGCAGCCCACCGCACCGCAGCGCACCACACCGCTCCGACATCCGCTGAGTTCGACCAACCGCTCCCACCCTGCAAGGAGAACCGACTCGTGGCAACGATGTACTCCGATTCCGACGCCGACCTCTCGATCATCCAGAACCGGGTGGTGGCCGTCCTCGGCTACGGGTCGCAAGGGCACGCGCACGCCCTGAGCCTGCGCGACTCCGGCGTCGACGTCCGGGTGGGACTGGCCGAAGGGTCGCGCAGCCGGGAGAAGGCCGAAGCCGAGGGGCTGCGGGTCGTCGACCCGGCAACGGCCTGCGCCGAGGCTGACGTGATCATGGTTCTGGTGCCGGACCCGGCGCAGCGCAAGCTCTACGCCGAGGCCATCGAGCCGAACCTGCAAGACGGCGATGCGCTGTTCTTCGCGCACGGCTTCAACATCCGCTTCGGCTACATCAAGCCGCCGGCTGGTGTCGACGTGTGCATGGTCGCGCCCAAGGGACCCGGGCACCTGGTTCGCCGGGAGTACGTCGCCGGGCGGGGCGTACCGGTGATCGTCGCGGTCGAGCAGGACGCGACCGGGCAGGCGTGGCCGCTGACATTGGCGTACGCCGCGGCCATCGGCGGGTTGCGCGCCGGCGGTATCCAGACGACGTTCACCGAGGAGACCGAGACCGACCTGTTCGGCGAGCAGGCGGTGCTGTGCGGCGGCGCCTCGGCGCTGGTGCAGGCGGGTTTCGAGACGCTCGTCGAGGCCGGCTACCAGCCGGAGGTCGCCTACTTCGAGTGCCTGCACGAACTGAAGCTCATCGTTGACCTGATGTACGAGGGTGGGATCGCCAAGCAGCGTTGGAGCGTCTCGGACACCGCGGAATACGGCGACTACGTCTCCGGCCCGCGGGTGATCGACGCCCGCGTCAAGGAGAGCATGAAAGCGGTGCTGAGCGACGTGCAGTCCGGCGCCTTCGCGCAGCGGTTCATCGACGACCAGGACGCCGGTGCGCCGGAGTTTGCGGCGCTTCGCAAGGCCGGTGAGCAGCACCCCATCGAGGAGACGGGTCGCAAGCTGCGTGGCCTCATGAGTTGGGTCACCAGCGACGACGACTACCAAGAGGGCACCGCAGCCCGCTGATGTCATGCTGCTGGACCAGGCCGCTGCATCAGGCCGCGGGCGGCTCCAGTGCGGGCCGCCCGCAGCCGTCTGGTGAGCAGCGGACCTGTCCGGGATGCGGACTTCGTGAAGGCGTTCACAAGAGCGTCGTTAGGCTGGTCTTTCCCGGTAGGTCTGATATCGGCCCTACCGACGTGCCCGGACCCGATCTGAAGGTGGCGTGTCGTGCCCCAGCCTGTCGTCCTCATCGCCGAAGAACTGTCCCCGGCAACCGTGGAGGCCCTCGGGCCGGACTTCGAGGTCCGGCACGCTGACGGCGCGAACCGGACCGAACTCCTCGCGGCGATCACCGACGTGGACGCGATTCTGATCCGAAGTGCCACCAAGGTCGACGCCGAGGCGCTCAGGGCTGCCAAGAAGTTGAGGGTCGTCGCCCGCGCGGGAGTGGGGTTGGACAACGTCGACGTCAAGGCCGCCACCCAGGCCGGTGTCATGGTCGTCAACGCGCCGACCTCCAACATCGGCAGTGCCGCCGAACTCGCCGTGGGCCTGCTGCTGGCCTCCGCCCGGCACATCTCCCCAGCTCACGCCGCGCTGCGCAACGGCGAATGGAAGCGTTCGAAGTACACCGGTGTCGAGGTGGCCGACAAGACCGTCGGCGTGGTCGGACTGGGCCGGATCGGCATCCTGGTCGCCCAGCGGCTGAGCGCCTTCGGGGTCAAACTCATCGCGTACGACCCCTTCGTCCAGCCGGCCCGGGCAGCCCAACTCGGCATTCGCATGGTGTCCCTGGACGAACTGCTCGCCGAGTCCGATTTCATCACCGTCCACCTGCCCAAGACTGCCGAGACGGTTGGGCTGATCGGCGCCGATGAACTCCGTAAGGTCAAACCGACGGTGCACATCGTGAACGCTGCGCGTGGTGGCATTGTCGACGAGCAGGCGCTGTACGACGCGCTGGTCGAGGGCCGCGTCGCCGGTGCGGGTCTGGACGTGTACGGCAAGGAACCGTGCACCGACTCCCCGTTGTTCTCCCTCGATAACGTGGTCGCGACCCCGCACCTGGGCGCATCGACCGACGAGGCGCAGGAGAAGGCCGGCATCGCCGTTGCCAAGTCGGTACGCCTGGCCTTGGCCGGCGAACTCGTCCCGGACGCGGTCAACGTGCAAGGCGGCGCCATTGCCGACGACGTGAAACCGTTCCTGCCGCTGGTGGAGAAACTCGGTTCGATCGCGGTCAGCATGGCTCCCACTGCCATCGCCGACGTCACCGTGGAGGTGCTGGGGGAGATCACCGAGTACGACACATCCGTACTGCAGGTGTCCGCCCTCAAGGGCATCCTCGGCGTCCTGGTCGAGGACCCGGTGACCTATGTCAATGCGCCGGTGCTTGCCCGCGAGCGCGGCGTCGACGTGTCGCTGACGACGAATGCCGACTCACCAGAACACCGCAGCCTCGTACAGGTGAAACTGTCGCTGGTCGACGGCGGGTCGGTGCTGGCCGGGGGCACGCTGGCTGGCCCGCGGCAGATTGAGAAACTGGTCTGGCTGGACGACTTTGATGTGGACGTAGCCATCGCCGAACACATGGCGCTGCTGCGTTACCACGACAAGCCGGGCGTCGTCGGAGTCGCTGGTCGTTTGCTCGGCGATGCCGGGATCAACATCGCCGGTATGCAGGTCAGCCGGGAGGATGCCGGTGGCCATGCCCTGATCGTGCTGACCGTCGACACCGCCGTACCCGCCGACGTCTTGGCCGCCATCTCCGATGAGGTCGGCGCCCACTCCGCCCGCGCCGTCGACCTGGTCGAATAGTTCGCCGGGCTGGTCGTCAGCATTTATGCCGTGCGCGGTTCGCCGCGGTAGGTGCCGAACGACCAGCGGTTGCCCTCGGGGTCTCGGATCGCGAAGTCGCGCGAGCCGTAGTCGGTGTCGTGCAGGTCCGTGACGATCTCGGCGCCATGAGCCTGGATCCGGTCGTGCAGCGCGTCGGGGTCGTCCACCACGACATAGGCACCGAAGGTGCCCGGCTGCAGCGGCCAGGGATCGGTGGCGTCACTGGGACGTGCCGAGCCGAGCATGATGCCCCCGCCCAGCGGCCAGGACAGTTGGGCGTGGGCAACCGTGTCGCCGTCGGTGTGGACGACAGTCTCGGCGAAGCCGACCACGTCGACCAGGAAGCGAATGAGGTCGAGCGCGTTGGTGGCGCGGAGCGTGGGCCACACCTGAGGTGGCGGCGTGTTGTGGTTCATGAGGCCAAGCCTGCCGCCCCGACGTCGGGTCCGGCTTGGACATTCCGGAACTCCTCGACCAACCACCATGATCCACCCAAGCGGTGGCTCATGGCTGCTATGACCCGCTCCAACGCGACCATGGATCACCACTCGTGAAGTCAGGCAGTCACTTCGACCCTGGTCGCACGGTTCACGGCGCTGATTACTGCCTTCAGGGAGGACGTGGTGATGGAGGGGTCGATACCCGCGCCCCACAGGACCCGGCCGTCGACGGCGCACTCGAGGTACGAGGCAGCACTGGCATCACCACCGGCGGACATGGCGTGTTCGGCGTAGTCGAGGACCCGGACGTCCACGCCGTGGTCGGCCAGGGCCGCACAGAAGGCGTTGACCGGGCCATTGCCTGCGCCGGTCAACACGGCCTCGACATCCAGGACGCGATCGCGCACCACGACCTCTACTCGGGTTTCACCCTCGGGGTCGGATTGCTGGCTGACCGACACCAGACGGAACCTGCCCCAGGTGTGGTCGGGGGTGGGTAGGTATTCGTCGGCGAAGATCTGCCACATCTGCTCCGGAGACACCTCGCCGCCCTCGACGTCGGTGTGGTGCTGGATCACCTGGGAGAACTCGATCTGCAGCCGGCGGGGCAGTTCCAGTTTGTGGTGGGTACGCATCAGATACGCCACGCCGCCCTTGCCCGACTGCGAATTAACGCGGATCACGGCCTCGTACGAGCGACCAATGTCCTTGGGATCGATGGGCAGGTACGGAACCTCCCAGCGGTGCTCAGCGACTTCGACACCCTCATCGGTGGCTTCGGTGGCCAGCACGTTCAGGCCCTTGTTGATGGCGTCCTGATGAGAGCCGGAGAAGGCCGTGAAGACCAGGTCACCCCCGTACGGATGACGCTCGGGCACCGTCAACTGGTTGCAGTACTCAACGGTTCGGCGGATCTCGTCGATGTCGGAGAAGTCCAGTTGCGGGTCGACGCCCTGGCTGAACATGTTCAGGCCCAACGTGACCAGGCAGACGTTTCCGGTTCGCTCCCCGTTGCCGAACAGGCATCCCTCGATCCGGTCCGCGCCGGCCATGAAGGCCAACTCCGCAGCCGCTACTCCGGTGCCGCGGTCGTTGTGCGGGTGCAGCGACAGCACCACGGAATCTCGGCGGGCCAGGTGGCGGTGCATCCACTCGATTTGGTCGGCGTACACATTGGGTGTGCTCATCTCCACGGTGGCCGGCAGATTCAGGATGACCTTGCGGTCCGGGGTCGGCTGCCATACCTCGGTGACCGCGTCGCACACCTCGACTGCAAACTCCAACTCGGTTCCGGTGAAGGACTCTGGGGAGTACTCGAAGAAGATCTGGCTTCCGTCGGTAACCTGTTCGGCGTGCTTGAGCACCAGCTGTGCACCGTGGATCGCTATCTCCTTGATGCCTGCGCGGTCCAGACCGAAGACCACCCGCCGCTGCAGCGTCGACGTCGAGTTGTACAGGTGCACGATGGCCTGCCGGGCGCCGCGGATCGCCTCGAAGGTCCGCTCGATCAGGTGTTCCCGGGACTGTGTCAGCACCTGGATAACCACGCCGTCGGGGATCGCGTCGGTCTCGATCAGGTCCCGAACGAAATCGAAATCGGTCTGTGAGGCAGACGGGAAGCCGACCTCGATCTCCTTGAAGCCCATCCGTACCAACAGGTCGAACATCTGCCGCTTTCGGGCGGGAGTCATCGGGTCGATCAGCGCCTGGTTGCCGTCGCGGAGGTCGACCGCGCACCACCGCGGCGCGGCAACGATGCTGGCATCCGGCCAAGTGCGGTCCGGCAGGTCGATCGTGGGGGCGGGGGAGTAGCGCTGCCACCGCATCGGGGAGGGTTGCTGGGCGTTGCGGGTCGCATAGGTCTGGCTAGATTCGGCGTACGAGGTCATCGCGAGGTCTCCTGGCAGGGGGGCGGGTCGTGGGGACCGGCGCGCGAGGCACCCGCGGCGAGGAGGCCGGCCTGCTAGGAGAGGGCCCCGCCGCGGCTGCTAAGAAGCAGGCGCACATACGACATGGGACGGGACGCTACCAGCAAGACCGCCAGGACGCGCCCTCGGCGGTGCACCGTCGTCTCCGGCCAGGGCCGTTGTCCCCTAGCCGACCCCACCTTGGCCTGCTCTGCTGGCGCGGGTCCAGATACGGAGCAGCGGCACGGGGGGGTGTCGCCGAACTGGGATGGGTGCTGCGACGTGGACCAGCCGTCCGAGGCCGCCTATGCGCCGTTGGTCGGGGATCTCCGGGCCAACATGATCTTCGAGCATGCCACCGTCGGCTTCTCTTTGCTGTCCCAGGACGGGCGTTTCCGCTGGGCGAATCCGGCGCTGTGTCGGATGCTGGGCCGGACCGCGGAAGATCTGTACGCACTCACCTTTGCTGCCATCACCCACCCGGACGACTTGGCTGCCAGCGCCGAGGCGGTGCAGGCGGCGATCACCGGCGGAAAGCCGATCGCACTGCACAAGCGCTACCTACGACCGGACGGGAGCGTGCTGCCCACGCTGGTGACCAGCGTGCTGGTCCACGATCCGGCCAGCGACGAGCATGTCTTCTTCACCCAGACCCAGGACGCCGGCGAGTCCGCGGAGTTGCTCGGTCGGCTACGCGGTGAGGAGGAACGTTTCCGGGCGCTGGCAGAGGCGGCGCCGGACGTCATCTACTCGTTCGCGTTCGAGCCGGAGCCGCATTTCACGTTCGTGAACTCAGCCGCGACGCGGATGGTCGGCTACACCCCCGAAGAGTGTTACGCCCGGCCCGACCTGAGCATGCGGCTGGTTCACCCCGAGGATCGCGATCAGTTGAATATGCTCACCTCGCCGGGGCAACTGCCCACTGGGCCGTTGCGATTGCGCTGGCTGCACAAGGACGGCCGGGTCGTGTGGAGCGAGCAGCACAACGAGCCGTTGTTCGGATCTGCCGGTGAGGTCATCGGAATGGTCGGCGTGGCGCGGGATGTCAGTTCGCGGGTGCGCAGTGAACAGTTGCTCACCGACCAGTCGGTCGTGTTGGAGAAGATCGCCGCCGGCACGCCGTTGCGGGACGTGCTCCGGTCCATTGCCGGGATTGCTCAGACCGATCTTGGCGAGTGTGCGGTGTGGGTCCTGCTGGTCAGCGACGACGGCGCGCTCATGCATATCGGGCACAGCTCGGTCGATCCGCAGTTGCGCGGGAAATCGGTGTCGACCGGCCAGGACGATCTCGGCCCGCCGGACTACGACCGGCAGCAGCCGGCTCGGTGGGAACACATCGACAAGGTGGCCGCATGGCCGCACGAGGCGATGAAGAGCTGGGCCGTCGACTCGGCACACACGCACGTTGTCAGGGTCCCGATGCGTACGTCCGATCACACCGGGTTGGGTTGCCTGCTGGTCACCACCGGTCAGGGTCCGCAGGCGGATCCGACGGTTGGCAGGACGTTGGCGACTCTCGCCCGGCTGGCCGGTCTCGCCGTCGAACGGGACCGAGCCAGTCGGGAGCTGGTGCACGAGAAACTGCACGACAGCCTTACGGGCTTAGCCAACCGCGACCTGTTGCGCCACCATCTGGAGGCGGCGGTCGCACGTGCGACCCGGACCGGGGAACGGGTGGCCGTGCTGATGTGTGACCTCGACCGCTTCAAGAATCTGAACGACTCGGTGGGGCACAGTGTGGGTGACGCTTTGCTGAAGGCCGCGGCCGATCGTTTGCGGGACGTCGTGCGCCCGGGTGATCTGGTCGCCCGGGTGGGCGGCGACGAGTTCGCAGTGGTGTGCGAAGGCATTCAGGACGAGCGGTCGGTCCTCGCGGTGGCTTCCCGGATTGCCACTGCCGTGGGGCTGCCCTACGAATTGGCGAACCGGACCACCTTCACGTCGGTGAGCGTGGGTGTCGCCATCAGCCACACGCGCGACACCCCGGAGACGATGCTGCGGGATGCGGACGCGGCGATGTATCGGGCCAAGGACCGCGGCGGTGCCCGGGTCGAACTGTTCGACCAGGCCGTACAGGCGCGCGCCCAACGCCGGTGGGACATCGAGAGTCATCTGCACCAGGCGTTGCATCGTGGTGAGTTGGAGGTGCACTACCAGCCGGTTGTCGATCTGCTGGACGGGCGTACTGCGGGAGCCGAGGCGCTGCTGCGGTGGCGTCGCGACGGCGACCTGGTCCTGCCCGGGCACTTCATCAGCATTGCCGAGGAATCCGGGTTGATCGTGGAAATCGGTAGTTGGGTGCTGCGCCAGGCCTGCGCCGTCGGTGCGAAGCAGCATCGCCCGGACCGTCCGTTCCGTATGGCGGTGAACCTGTCGGCGCGTCAACTCTTGGACTCAGCGCTGGCCGACACCGTTCGGGCCGCGCTGGAAACGTCCGGGTTTCCCGCAGAGCAGTTGACTCTGGAGGTCACCGAGAGCGTGCTGATGGAGGATGCCTCCCAGATGGTGGGCACCCTGGACAGTCTGCGTGCCCTCGGCGTGCGGTTCGCCATCGACGACTTTGGGACTGGCTACTCCAGCCTGGTCTACCTCAAGCGACTCCCGGTGTCGGTCCTGAAGATCGATGCTCAGTTCGTGGCCGGGTTGGGGCGCGATCCGGAGGACGAGGTGATTGTGACGTCCACGCTGCACCTGGCCCGAGCCCTGGGACTGCTCGTGGTGGCTGAGGGTGTGGAGACTGCGGACCAGCGCGACACGCTGCTGCGGTTGGGCTGCCAGTTGGGCCAGGGATGGTTGTTCTCACGTGCGCTGCCGATGCCCGAACTCACTCATTTCCTCGCACGGGAGTCTCGCTAGGAATGTCCGTTCGGTAGTCTCGGTCAGCGGGGCAACAGATCGGCCATCGCCTTGCGTACCCGTTTCTCCGATACCGGAATCGGCGTCCCCACGGTCTGCGCGAACAGACTCACCCGGAGTTCCTCCAGCAGCCAGGCAACCGCCTCGACGTCGCGATCCTCCCGGCGCTCCAACGGCAGGCGGTCCCGGACTGTAGCGAACTCAGCCGTCAGCGCCTGAACCGTTGCCAGGGCCGCGGCGTCTCGCTGCGGGCGTTCGGGCAGGGTTGCCAGCCGCCGGTCCAGACCCCGCAGATAGCGCGCCACATCTGTGAGCCGATCAGCGCCGGTCGCGGACACGAAACCCGGAGCAGTCAGGAGGTCCAGGTGGCTGCGGGCGTCGAGCAGGCTCGGGAGCAGGGCGGGGCTAGTCAAGGCCTGCAGCCGGCTCCGGGCAGTACCGGCTGCCTGCAGAATGTGGGTGACAGCGACGGTCACTTCGTGGGTGCGATCGGCGAGTTTCATACGGACATCGGAGAGCAACTCCGCAAAGGCGCGCTCGTCCCAGGCCGGGCCACCGTGCTCGGCCACCAGCGCATCGACCGCCGCCGCGGCGCAGTCGTCCAGCAGGGCAGCGGTGTCCCGGTAGGGAGATGCCGCGAGAATGAGGCGGGTACGCGTATCGAGGCGGAGCAGTACAGTCGGCATCGGATCGGGCGACTGCAGCAGAATCAACCGCCGAGTCCCCAATCCCATGGATAGTTGTTGGGCTGCAGAGGAAGTGAGGATCCGGACACCGACCGTGGGCCCCTCGTCCACCAGTGCGGGGAAACCGCGCAGAACCACGCCCGCCCGTTCGCGTTCGAAGATCGGTGGCAGTGTGCCGAAACTCCACCGCGTCGCACCGGTTGCCTCCAGGCCGACAGCAGCCGCCGCAACGGTCCGGCGGACCTGGCGGCGTAGTCCAGCCTGCACGGCATCGAGGTCCCGGCTGACCGCCACCTCCCGTTCGCCGTCGACTACCCGAATGCGCATGGACAGGTGGGCCGGAACCTCACCGGGTCGCCAGTCGCCCGGATCGATGTGGACTCCGGTCAGTTCTTCCAGCGACTCGCCCAGCGCGTCAACCATGCTCCGATCGGGTGACATCCGCTGCAGCGCAGCACGTACCCGATCCGGCACGGGGACCAGGTATTTGCGGACGGCCTTGGGTAGCCCGCGGACCAGGGCCACCGCCCGCTCCTCGCGCAAGCCCGGGATCGTCCAGTCCAACCGGGCCTCGTGTAGCTGGGCGACCAGCGCCAACGGAACCGTGACCGTCACTCCATCGTCGTCCGCACCGGGGTCGAACACGTAGGTCAGCGGCAAGTCGGGGCCCTCCCAGGTCCACACGTCCGGATAGTCAACTCCGCTACCGGCTCGCGAGGCGTTCAGGATGAGGTCGCGGGTGAAGTCGAGCAGTTCTGGTCGGGTGCGGCGTTCGATCTTCCACCAGCCGTCAAAATGCCGTCCTGACACGACCGTCTCGGGGATGCGCTCGGTGTAGAACTCCACCAAGGACTCGTCGTCCACGATCAGGTCGCGGCGGCGCAGCCGGTCCTCCAGGGCTTGGATCGATTCGACGAGTTCGGCGTTGTGCCGCAAGAACTCGTGGTGTGCGTCCCAGTCCCCGTCAACCAGACCGTGCCGGATGAACAGCTCGCGCGACAGGCCCGGGTCGATCGAGCCGTAGCCGACCCGCCGGCCGATAATGAGCGGCAAGCCGTACAACGTCACCCGCTCGAACCCCATCACGGCCGCGCGCTTCTTCTCCCAGTGCGGCTCGCTGTAGCTGCGGGTCACGAGGTGCTCGGCGAGTTGTTCGACCCATTCGGGTTCCACCCGGGCTACGACCCGAGCCCACAGCCGGTTGGTCTCGACAAGTTCGGCAGCCATCAGCCAGCGGGGCTGCTTGCGGGCCAGTGACGAGCCGGGCGACACAGTGAAGCGGGATCCGCGTACGCCTTGGTAGTCACGCACGGCCGCGTCGCGCATGCCGATGTGCGTCAGCAACCCGGCCAGCAGGCTGCGGTGGATCAGGTCGCCATCAGTACTTGGTGCCCCGGGCCGCAGCTGCAGTCCGCGGCAGGCCTGCCGCAGCTGGGCATACAGGTCCTGCCATTCCCGTACCCGCAGGTAGTTCAGGAACTCCCGTCGGCACAGACGACGGAACTGATTGCCGGACAGTGCCTCTTGCGAATCGGCCAGATACCGCCACAGGTTCAGGTAACCGATGAAGTCCGAGGTGTCGTCGGCGAACCGAGCATGCAACTGGTTCGCAGCCTGCTGGTGTTCCAGCGGTCGCTCGCGGGGATCCTGGATGGACAGCGCCGAGGCAATCACCAGGACTTCGTCCAGGCAGCCGTTCGCCCCGCCGGCAAGAACCATCCGACCCAGCCGTGGGTCCACGGGCAGGGTTGCCAGGCTGCGGCCGATGTCGGTGAGTTGTAGGGGTTCGTCGCCGGTCGGTCGCTCAACCGCGCCGAGTTCGACGAGCAATTGAACCCCGTCGCGGACCTGGCGCCGGTCCGGGGGATCGAGAAACGGAAATTCCATGACGTCGCCCAGGCCCCACGCCGTCATCGCCAGAATGACCGAGGCCAGGTTGGTACGCAGGATCTCCGGGTCCGTGAACACGGGCCGGGCATCGTGGTCGTCCTGGGTGTACAGCCGGATGCAGATGCCGTCGGCCACCCGCCCGCAGCGGCCGGCGCGCTGCCGGGCGGAGGCCTGTGAGATCGCCTCGATAGGCAGCCGCTGGACCTTCAACCGGTTGCTGTACCGCGAGATCCGGGCCGACCCGGGGTCCACGACGTAGCGGATCCCCGGCACTGTCAACGAGGTTTCGGCCACGTTTGTCGCCAGCACGATGCGACGACCCGCATGCGAGGTGAAGACCCGGTGCTGTTCGGCGACCGAGAGCCGCCCGTACAACGGCAGCACCTCGGTGTCGCTTCCGGCCCGTCCCCGCAGGGCGTCTGCGGTATCCCGGATCTCCCGTTCGCCGGACAGGAACACCAGCACGTCGCCGGGTGGCTCAGCGGCCAGTTCGTCGATGGCCGCGGCAATGGCGGTGATCTGGTCCGCCGGCTCGTCATCGGTGTCCTCGGCGACCAGCGGCCGGTAGCGCATCTCGACCGGGTACGTACGCCCGGATACCTCGATGACGGGGGCGCCACCGAAATGAGCCGCGAAACGCCCCGGGTCGATCGTGGCCGAGGTGATGACGACCCGCAAATCCGGGCGTCGGGGCAGCAACCGGGTGAGATAGCCGAGCAGGAAGTCGATCGTGAGACTGCGTTCGTGCGCCTCATCAATGATCAGCGTGTCGTAGGCCAGCAGATCCGGGTCGGTGCGGATCTCCGCCAGCAGGATGCCGTCGGTCATGACCTTGACCAGGGTCTGCGGTGATACGTGGTCGGTGAACCGCACCTTCCAGCCGACCGCGTCGCCCAGCGGAACGTCGAGTTCCTCGGCGAGCCGCTCGGCGACCGCGCGGGCGGCGATGCGGCGGGGCTGCGTGTGCCCGATCATGCCGCGCCGGCCGCGGCCCAGGTCCAGGCAGATCTTGGGCAGCTGCGTGGTCTTGCCCGAGCCTGTCTCGCCTGCCACCACGACGACCTGATGGTCGGCGAGTGCCGCGGCGATGTCCTCGACCCGGTCACTAACGGGCAGCTCGCTCGGGTACGCGATCCGCGGCCGCACTGCCCGGCGCAGCGCCAGCCGCCCGCGTGCGGTCTCGATGTCGGCGGCCATGCTCGTCCATGCCCGCGGTGCGGAGCCTCGCCCGAGCCGAGTCAGGCGCCGGCCCAGTCGGGCGGCGTCCTTGAGCGAGGTGCCGTCCAGGGCCGCTAGCAGGCTGGCCCGGGTCGGCCGGTCGGCTGTCTGGGCCGAGCCCGAGTCGGGCTGAGCCCGGCGCCGCGGTCGGCGCCGGCCAGCTGCTGAGCCGTGCTCTGGCGTGCCGCGGGGCTGTGTTATGGCGTGGGGGTGTGCGCTCGTGTGGGGCTGTGCTGTGGACTGCGGCTGCTGGGCATCGGCCGCCGGAGCGGGTTCGGGACTGGACATCGCGCCGCCAGCCTAAGCGCGGTCGCGCCATGCGCGCGGCTCGCCGGAGCGGGACCGCTAGTCCCGGGACGTCGGTACGGCACGCAGCCGCCGCGGAGTCGGCGGTGGAGTGGCCGTGACCCGGCCGGCTTCGGCCAGCGTGTGCGGGCGACGCTCACCCGCGGGAGCAACCAGCGCGCCGAGCCGGCGGCGTTGCTCGTCGAAGACCACCCGCCGCAGGTGATCGGCGTCGGCGGTGTCCTCGGCGAACCCGAGCACGACCTCCCACTGGTCGCTGCGGGTCAGCCGGGTCACGCGCAGCGCCTGGCCGGTGGTCACGGTCATGCCCTCGACCAGGTCCAGGACGACGCCGGCGTCCTCGCCGGGGACGACCCCGGGAGACAGCGGCAGCAACGCCCGCACACCACCCTCGGACAGATCCAGGATCCAGCCAGTGATTCCAATGCCAGGGTCAGCCCAGCCCGGCGCGACGGTGACCCTGCCCTGCACCGCCTCGCGGACATAGCGCCGCCGCTGGACGACCTCCGCCGGCCCATCGATACGCAGCCGCCAGCGGGGCGCGGGCGGGTCGGCGGGGATGAACTCCGCGACTGCCGGCAGTGCGCACAGCCCGCGGTACGGGTCGGTCCAGCGCACCCGGACGGGCAGATCGGTCAGGTCATGGTCCAGCAGCAGCCCCTGGGGAGCCGCCACCACCAGATCCTCGTCGTCGGCGCTGAGCACCCGCGATACCAGACCCGCGCTACTGCGGGCTCGCGCGGAGGCCCCCGGTTGCCCCACCTCCAGCACAACCGGGGTCGACGCGGGCGGTCGGCCCGACCAGGACATGACCTCAGGGTGACGGATCCGCCGTTGCGGGCGCCACACCCAGGGTCGCTGTCACCCGAATGGGCCAGTCGGCGGACTCTTCGCGCCGCTGGATCCGCTCAAGGCGGCGGGTGGGTACGACGGGTCGACTCTCGCTGCGTGTCCCGGCTGCGCGGTCACGGCCGATGGGCACAATGCGCGAGTGGCCACCGCGACCTCACCGCACCCCGATCTGGTGGCCGTGGTCCTCGCAGCCGGGTTCGGGACCCGCCTGCGCCCGCTCACCCACCTACGGTCGAAGGCACTGTGCCCGCTGGGCGGCTCGACCCTGCTGGACCGGGCCTTGGACAGCGTTGCCCCGTATGCGGGACCCGTGGCCGTCAATGCGCACCACCTGCACGAGCAAGTGACCCGGCATTGCGCCCGGCGGGGGCAGCGGTTGGGCGTAGATATCGAGGTCAGCGTCGAACTGCCGAAGCCGCTGGGCAGCGCGGGGGCGCTCGCCCGCCTTCGCCCGTGGATCGCTGGCCGGGCCGTGCTCGTCCGCAACGCCGACGCCTACCTGCAGGACGATCTGCACGACCTGGTGGCTGCCTGGGACTTCCGTACCCCGCGCGTCCTCGTGCAGCGCCAGGACTCTCCGGCGGACTTTGGTCATGACCGGTATGTCGGGGCCTGCCTGCTGCCGACGGACGCCCTCCAGCGGCTTCCCGAGTGCTTCGGCGGCCTGTACGACCGGGTCTGGGCGCCGGCCGCGCACCGCGGCGAGCTCGAGCGCATCCCGGTCCGGGGCGAGGTGGTCGACTGCGGGACGCCCGCGGACTACCTGCGCGCCAACCTGCTGGCCTCGGGTGGGGCGCCTGTCATCGGCGCCGGAGCGCACGTCGCTGGCCGAGTCGAGTCCGCCGTGGTGTGGCCCGGGGCGTTCGTCGGGTCCGGGGAGAGCCTGCGCGACTGCATCCGGGCGGGACGGTCCCTCACCGTCCACGTTGACCACTCGGTCGGGGCGCTGCGGCGCTGCTGAGCACGAAGCGATCGTGGTCGATGTGTACGATGACGAATCCGCTGAGGAGTGTTATCGCCGTGTCTGTTTGCGCCGTGTCTGGAATGGGATGAGTTCGTTCGAGCCCGGGCAGTTCGAGGTCTTCGAGTTCGGTCCCATCGAACGGACCGGACCGACCGTGCGGCTGCATTACCGGCTGGTGGGGGAGCAGACGCTCGACTTCACCGAGGAGTTCCGGTTTCCGCAGCTGGCGGGCTCCGACCCGGTGCGCTTCGACCCGGTCACCGAGGCAGCGTTCCTACGGCTGGGGCGGCTACTGCTGCTGGCTGTGGGCTTGAGTTACTACAAGGCGGCTGCACCGCGCCGGATGCGGCTGGTCGGTGGCTGGGCCGTGGAGGAAGTCGAGTTCCTGCGCCAACTGGTCACTCATGGGCTGGGTGAGTTCGCCTACACCAACGACCTGCCCGAGGTGCTCGATCCGCAGATCACGGCCGACGAGATCGTTCCGCTCGTGGCACCGGAGCGACCGGACCTGGATCCGAACGCGGCGTTCACTCCCGTCGGGGGTGGCAAGGACAGTTGTGTCACGATCGAGGCGCTGCGGGGCAGGGGAGTTTCGCAGACGTTGTTCGCCGTCAATCACTACGTCCCGATCCAGGACGTGGCTGCTGTCGCGCAACTGCCGTTGCTGACGGTGGAACGCAGTCTGGACCCGTTGCTCTTCGAGCTCAACGCCTCCGGCGCCCGCAATGGCCACGTCCCGGTCACGGCCATCAACTCGCTCACCGCCCTGATGGCGGCGGTCCTCTCCGGTGCCAGTGCCGTCGTGATGTCCAATGAACGGTCAGCCTCGGAAGAGAACCTCACCTGGGCCGGGCACAGCATCAACCACCAGTGGTCCAAGAGCCTGGCGTTCGAACGACTGCTCCGCGGCCTGGTCGCCCGTACGGTGGTCGGGCTGGATTACTTCTCATTGCTGCGGCAGTACTCCGAACTGCGTATCGCCGAGAACTTTGCCGAACTCACTCGCTATCACCCGGTGTTCGCCAGTTGCGGCCGGGCATTCGTGCGCACCGGTATGCGACAGCGCTGGTGCGGTGAGTGCGCAAAGTGCCGCTTCGTCAGTCTCATTCTCGCCCCGCACCTCACGCCGGAGCAGTTGTGGGGCGTCTTCGGGCGTGATCTGTTCGTCGGCCCGGTGGACGACTTCGCCTTGCTGGCCGGCATCGGCGGCACCAAGCCGCTGGACTGCGTCGGTGAGGTCGCCGAGACGCGGCTGGCAATCGAGCTGACCGCCCGCGCGCCGCAGTGGGCGGACAACGAGTTCATCGCCCGGCTGCGGGCGGCACTACCCGCCGAGGGCATGCCGGGACCCGAGCAGATCCAGCGACTGCTGACTGCCGATACCGAGTCCGCGGTCCCGCCGGCGCTCGCGGCGATCCTGGATGGACGCTGATCTGGATGGGTGCTGAACCGTGGACGGGGTGACGATCGCCGCTGTCAGCAACGCTCCGGTGGTTGTGTGGGGCGCCGGGTTGGAGGCCCAGGGTGCGGTACGACGGCTGCTGGCCCTGGGCGCTGCCGAGCAGGACATCGTCGTGGCGGTGGACCGGGTCGGCAAGCAGACCGCGGCACTGGCGACCATGAGTCGCCTGGTGCCAGGCGTCGTGGTGGGGACCGAGGCGCAGGCCAGACTGCTGAGCGCCGAGTTCGTGATCGCCTCGCCGAGCATCCCGCCGGCCAATCCCCTCTGGGCGCGCCTCGGTCCGCACGACACGACCACCAACATGTGGCTGGCGGAGTTCGGGGACCGCGCCGTTGCGGTGACCGGTAGCAAGGGCAAGAGCATGACCACGCACCTGCTCGGGCACCTGCTCGGCCAACTCGAGCCCGGAACGCAATCGGGCGGAAACATCGGGGTCGCCTTCTTCGACCTCGACCCGACGGCGCCGCTGTTCGTCGTGGAGGTAGGCAGCCCGCAGTGCCTGCGGCTCACGCATTCCCCGCTGGGTGGGGCCCTGACGAGCCTGTTCCCCGAGCACCTGGACTTCCACGGCACCGTCGAGAATTACTACGGCGCCAAGGCCAACCTGTTCGAGCATGGTTCCCAGTTCGTGGTGACGACACAAGCTGTGCTGCAGACGATCGGGGATCTGGCACCCGTACGCGACTGGTCAGTGCTGCCCGACGGCAACCTGTGGTTCGAGGAGACAGCGGGTTTTCGTACCCAGGAGGCCGTCGTCTCGGGGGCACTGTCCCCGGCGTTGCGCGGCGCCCACAACCGAATGAACGCGCTGCTCGCGCTGGGGGTGGTGCAACGCCTGGGCTATGACCTGGGCGATCCGCGCGTCGGGCAGGGCCTGGGCAGTCTGTCGCCGCTGGCGCACCGCCTTGAGGTGGTCGCCACCCGCAGCGGTGTGGAGTGGGTGGACGACAGTCTCGCGACCGCGCCGCAGCCGACGGCTGCCGCGCTGGCGGTGTACGCGGATCGCCCGGTCGTCCTCATCGTGGGCGGTCAGGACCGCGGCATCGACTTCGGTGAACTCGCCCGGGCGGTGGTTGCCCATGCTCAGGTGAGCGCCGTCATCACCGTTCCGTCGAACGGCCCGAAGATCGCGGCTGTCATCGCCGCCGAACTGCCCCGGCTGACGACCGTGGACTGCGCCGACGTCGCTGCGGCCGTGGGCGCTGCAGCCGAGTTCGCTGGCCCGGGCACTGCGGTGCTGTTCTCCCCGGCATCGCCAAGCGATGCGGCCAGTCTGGACTATCGGGAGCGCTCGGCCCGGTTCCGGAAGGCCATCGACGCCCTCGGGTGACGGGCCCCGGCCGGTCGATGCAGACGATCCGCGTCCCTAGTCGATGCAGACCGACCCGTGGGGGGTGTCGAACTGCACGGCGACCAGTCCCGGGGCATCACCGGGCTGGGCGTCGCGCCACGAGATGGCGACGTCGCCCAACGGATGCTCGATGGGGGCGCCCAGCCACTGCGTCATGCGCTCCGGATCCCCGACCATCTCCAGGCCCCGCAACCGAATCCCGTGCGACTCCCCCACCGAGGGGTGCTCGTCCGGGTCGGTCTCCCAGTGGGTGAAGTAGGGCACCTGCGGGTCGGTGATCACGTCCAGCAGTCCGATCTGGTGCCAGCGCAGTTCCTGCCCGTCCGGGCGGACCCGGATGCCCTCCACGGCGGCCCGGCCCAGCCGCTGCTCATACGGGGTCACGTCGTCCACGGCGACCGCCCAGCCCCACCAGCCACCGCCGGACTCCGCGCAGGCGCGTACCGCCCGGCCGAACGGCGCCTTCTCGGCAGCCGGGTGGTCCAGGGCCGTGACGACCTCCAGATAGACCGAGCCGATCAGGGGCAGGATGAAGTTCCGGGTCCCGAACCGGGGGTGGCGGCCGCCATCGGCGAACTGCCCGCCCAGGCAACTGCCGATGCGTTGGACGACATCACCGAGTTCGTTCGGGGTGCACGCGTACGAGACGTGGTCCAGGCGCATGCGCGCATCCTGCCCTGTGCCTCGGGGGCGTCCGACACCTGGTGCCCGCGTGCGGGCTCGCCTCACCGCGGCGCCACGTCAGTGTCGAGCTGCGCGCTGATCACGAGATTCCGCCGTCCGTCGAGCGTCCACCCGCGGAGTTTCCGGAACTCTTGCGCGCGGCCTTCTCGTCGGTATCCAGGACCGCAGCCGCCTCCAGGGTTGGCGCGGTGCCGCCGAACCGGACCGGCCACCACCAACGGTCGGTGTCCTGCGTGAGCGGCAGCGCGTAGTTCTGCAGGGTGGACACCAGCAGGGCGTCCATCCGCCGCCGCAACTCCGCGGTGACCTCCTCGGCGTCGTCGGAACGACTGGGCCGCAACGGCTCCCCGACGGTCAGCAGGATCTGGTGATGACGTGGGAACTCCCGCGGGTGGTCCTTGGTGAACATCCGCTGGCCGCCCCAGGTGATCATCGGAATCAGCGGGACGTCAGCCGCCGCCGCCATCCGCGCGGCACCGCTCTTGAACCCCTTCAACTCAAAGGCCCGGCTGATCGTCGCCTCGGGGAACACGCCGATGATCTCGCCGGAGCGCAAGGCGGTCAGACCGTCCCGGTATGCCTGCGAACCGGCGTCCCGGTCCACCGGGATGTGCTTCATGCCGCGCATCAGCGGACCGGCGATCCGGTGCCGGAAGACGGCGTCCTTGGCCATGAAGCGCACCAGCCGGTTCGACGGCTGGGCCGCGTACCCGCAGAAGATGAAGTCCAGATAGCTGACGTGGTTGCTGGCCAGAACGCCCCCGCCGACGCGAGGTACGTGCTCTCCCCCGGTCACGGTGATCTTCAGGTCCAGGAGTCGGAAGGAGAGCCGGGCAGTGGCGATCACCGGCGGATAGACGATCTCGGCCATCGCCTGACCGTAGCGGTCCCCGCAGGCCGGGGAGAGACAGGCGGGCTGCGGTTCTACGCTGACCTCATGAGCCTGACCGAGCCCCGAGCCCTTGAAGACCGCTACGGCGCGCACAACTACCACCCACTCCCCGTCACCGTGTCGCACGCGGAGGGAGCCTGGGTCGTCGACGAGCAGGGCCGGCGGTATCTGGACCTGCTCAGCGCCTACAGCGCGTTGAACTTCGGGCACCGGCACCCCGAACTGACCGCCGTGGCGCATACGCAGCTCGACCGGCTGACGCTGACCTCGCGGGCCTTCCACAACGACCAGTTAGGGCCGTTTTGTCACGAATTGGCCGAGCTGACCGGCATGGACCTCGTCCTGCCGATGAACACCGGTGCCGAGGCAGTCGAGACGGCGGTGAAGGCCGCGCGTGCCTGGGGCTATCGGGTCAAGCGCGTACCGTCGGATCAGGCACTCATCGTGGTGTGCGACAACAACTTCCACGGTCGAACCACCACCATCGTGTCGTTCTCGAACGACCCCACCGCCCGCACCGACTTCGGGCCGTTCACGCCCGGCTTCGTACACGTGCCGTACGGCGACAGCACCGCCCTGGAGACGGTGCTGGCCGATCCGCACGTGGTGGCGTTCCTGGTGGAGCCGGTCCAGGGCGAGGCGGGTGTCGTGGTGCCGCCGGACGGATACCTGCGCCGGGCACGTGAACTATGTACGCAGCACAACGTGCTGCTGATGGCCGATGAGATCCAGAGCGGACTGGGCCGCACCGGCGAGACGTTCGCCTGCGAGCACGACGGGGTGCATCCCGACGTCTACATCCTGGGCAAGGCGCTGGGTGGCGGCATCTTGCCGGTCTCCGCCGTGGCCTCTCGGCGCGACGTCCTCGGGGTCCTGCAACCCGGAGAGCACGGCAGTACGTTCGGCGGCAATCCGCTGGGCGCCGCGATCGGGCGAGCGGTCATCGCTTTGCTGCAGACCGGTGAATACCAGGCCCGTTCGGCTCGACTCGGCGCTCGGATGCTGCACCGCCTGCGCACCGAGGCGCCGGACTCCGTCAAGGAGGTTCGCGGACGGGGTCTGTGGGCCGGTATCGAGTTGCTGCCGCATGCCGGATCCGCCCGCAGCCACTGCGAACGGCTGCTGGAACTCGGCGTCCTGGCCAAGGACACGCACGCCACCACGATCCGGCTGGCACCGCCGTTGATGATCGACGAGGCCGACCTGGACTGGGGCATCGACCGGGTCCTGCAGGCGCTGGCGTGACCCCGACCGAGCCGGTCCCGGCGGATCCCGGGTCCAGGTCACCGGCGCCGCTGCCCGGCGATGCCGCCGCGCCCACGTCGCCGGGCGGGACGCTGACCCTGGACCGGCGAAAGTCGATCATCGGCGGCGTGATCGCGCTGGCGTTCCTGGTGATCGTGTTCGTCACCGTGATCCCGAAGATCGGCAATTACGGGGCCGCCTGGGAGTCCGTGCAGAACATGACCGTCGCGGGCATCGCGGTCATCGTCGCTGCCGTACTGGTCTACCTGGGTCTGTACGGCCTGCCGTTCGTGGCAGCCACCCCGGGGCTGACCCAGCGGCAGGGCTTCGATGTCAACCAGAGCGCCTTCGCGGTGTCGAACGGAGTTCCCGCCGGCGCGCCGCTAGGTCTGGGTCTGCAGTACGCAATGTTGAACTCGTACGGCATCGGGCCGGCCCGATCCACCGCGGCAATCACGGCGGTCGGGGTCTGGAGCACCTTCGTCACGCTCGGGCTGCCGATCCTCGGCGTGCTGGCGCTGCTGATTGCGGGCCGCACTACCACCACCAACGTCACCACCGGTGTCCTCGGTGTGGCAGTTCTCCTCATCCTGGTCGGGCTGTTCGCCCTGATCCTGCGCAGCGAGGCCGTGGCCGCCGCGGTCGGGCGTTTCGTGGAGCGGCTCGCCGCGCCGCTGGTGCGCCGGTTCCGCCCGGACGCGCGCCTGGACATTTCCGCTGCGATCCTCAGCTTCCGGGCGTCGGTGGTCGACCTGGTGCGGCGCCGGTGGGCTGCGATCACCGGGGCACAACTGCTGGTCAGCCTGACCCAGTTCCTCATCCTGTACGCGGCCCTGCAGGGCGTCTCCGACGGCCAGCTCGCCCCGACCGTGCTGGAGGTCTTTGGCGCCTTCGCGATCAGCCAACTCGGGCTGCTGATTCCGCTGACGCCGGGGGGGCTGGGCAGTGTCGACGCCGCGATGATCTCGCTGCTCATCGCGGTGGGTGTCTCCTCGGGCGACGCCACGGCCGCTGCGCTGGTGTGGCGGGCGGTGTCCTACGTCCCGCAGATCGCTGTTGGGGTGATCTCGATTCTCGTGTGGCGGGCGGGCGCCCGTCGTCGGCAGCAGGCCCTCGGGTCGGCACCTGCGACCTCGCCACTGGGTTGACAGACCCCGCTCGGATAGTTGAAGATGCGCGCATCTGAAGGGGAGTACCCCCTCGTCGAGATGTCGTCATCACGGTCCCGCCCTGCGGGACCCGGCGTCTTGGGTCACCCGGTCTGAGCATCGGGTGGCGGCGGGAGACCTTCGGCCGCTGTGGCATTTGGCCACCGACCGAAGGAGTTCCTCGTGATCGTCCCCCTGTGGGCCTGGCTGGCGGTTCTGGCCGTCATCGTCGGCATGCTCGCCATCGACTTGCTCGCCCACCGTGGCGCCCATGTGATTGGTGTCCGTGAAGCGGCCACCTGGTCGGCCGTTTGGGTCGCCCTCGGTGTCGCGTTCGGCTTGGTCGTGTGGTCGGTTTACGGCGCCGAGTTTGGCTCTCAGTATTTCGCCGGCTACGTCATCGAGAAGTCGCTCGCCGTCGACAACGTGTTCGTGATCGCAATCATTTTCACGTACTTCGCGGTGCCTCGGGAGTATCAGCACCGGGTGCTCTTCTATGGCGTCCTCGGTGCGCTCGTGATGCGCGGCGCCTTCATCGCGGCCGGCTCCGTCCTCATCGCGAGTTTCGCGTGGATCCTGTACGTCTTCGGTGCCTTCCTGGTCTACACCGGTATACGGATGGCACGGCACCGCAACGAGCACGCCGATCCGGGTAACTCTGCCGTACTGCGCCTCTTCCATCGGGTCGTCCCGTCCACCACGGAGTCCGACGGTCAGAAGTTCTGGATCCGACGCAACGGCAAGTGGCTCGCGACACCGTTGTTCGCGGTGCTGGTGGTCGTCGAGGTCAGCGACCTCGTGTTCGCGGTCGATTCAATCCCGGCGATCTTCGCGGTGACCCAGGAGCCGTTCCTGGTGTTCACGTCCAACGCATTCGCCATTCTCGGTCTGCGCGCCATGTACTTCCTGCTCGCCGACCTGATGCATCGCTTCATCTATCTCAAACTCGGCCTGTCGCTGGTGCTGGTCTGGGTGGGCGTGAAGATGCTGCTCCTGGAGATCTACAAGATTCCCACCCTCGTTTCCCTCGGGGTCGTGGCAGCCACCATCACGGTGTCGGTGGTGGCGTCACTGCGGGCTACCCGCGATCTGACCGCAGCCAGCGCGCCGGTCGGCTCGACGGCTGAGCTGATTGAGCAGTCTGACGATGAGCCAGATCCCGTGACCGAGGAGGTCCGATGACCGCCCTGCTGCGTACGTCCCGCCCCGCAAATCCGTCCATCCACCACAGCCCGGAGGCTGCCATGTCCACCGTCACCCCCCGCCGACTCCGTCATACACCCCGCACCGATGCCGCTCGCCGCGCCGGTGGGGGTCCCCTGCTGACCGTGGACGGACGGCGGCTCCTGGCCGCCCGCGCCGAGGAGCTGCGGACCGGGACCCTCGCTCAACTGCGGCCCCTGCTGGCGGAGGCCGGGCGCGACGAGCGGATCGTGGCCGAGTTCGAGCGGACGCAGTCCGAGGTCGACCGGCTGGAGCAGCTGCTGGCCGAAGCGGGCACTATTGATCTCGACGCAGATGCCTTCGACGGGCGGATCGAGCTCGGCAGCCGGGTACGGGTCGAGCTCCCCGACGGTGAGCAGCTCGTAGTCCGGCTGGTGCACCCCGACGAGGCATTCCTGGATGAGGAGCGCATCTCGGCGCTGTCCCCCCTGGCAACGGCCCTGCTCGGAGCCCGCGCGGGCCACACCGTCTGGGTCGCTGCGCCGACCGGGCCCTGGCCCGCGCTGGTCGCGGAGATCGACTTGGGAGGCGGCCGGGTGGAGTGACGGGTGGAGTGACGGGTGGAGTGACCTGGGGGGCGTAGGCCGAGCACAGCGCGACGGACGTGCCTCGGCGGTGTGGTCCGACGCTCGGCGGTTGTGGATTTCGACCGGGGCATCCCCAGCGCCCGGTCAGGCAGGTCCGCGTCGGTGGCAGCCCGGAACCCTTCCGGCATGACAACCCCACACCCGCCCGCCCGTCGTTCGCCCTCCTCGGCCAACGCTGCTGACGAGACCGTTGCCCACGCCAGGGCCTCCGACGAGAACGGCGGCCTGATCCGACTGACCGGTCCCGGCAGCGTGGTCACCGGTCTGCCCCGGTTGCTCGGCTTCCAGCCGGCCGAGGCCCTGGTGCTGCTGCTGCTCGGCGGCCCTGGTCACCAGCTCCTGCTGAGCCTGCACCTGATGCTCCCGCGGTGCGGCGACGACCTGCAGGGATGGGCCCGGGCCGTCGTCCGGCGGGCCCGCCATGCGTCCGCAGACACCGCCATCTTGGTCGCCTATCCAGATCCCCCCGAGCAGGCTGCGGCGGCTGAGCCGGCTGACTGCGATGACGACGACCTCGACGACCTCGACGACCTCGACGACCTCGACGACCTCGACGACCGCAGGGACGACGAGGAACTGTGCCGAAGCCACCTGCCTGCCGCGCTTGCCGTCGACGCCCTTGCTGCCGTGACCGAGTCCCTCGCGGAGTCCTCGATCACCGTCACGGACTCCCTGACGGTGTCCGCCGGACGGTGGCGATCGAACCTGTGCTCGAACCTCGGCTGCTGCCCGGCCATCGGCCGTCCCATCCCGGACGATGCACAGGCACTGGACGTGACCGGCAGGCTGGTCTTGGCCGGCAGGGGGGCGCTGCCCTCCCGGGCGGCCGTGACCCGGCAGATTCAGCCGGCTGTCAGCGCCCTGCGCGCCGTCGTGGGTGGTTCGATCCGGCACGTCGAGGAGGATCTGTGGCAGCGCCTGACCGTTGGCGGACCGCGGTGCCGTGCCGCCTGGGACGCCTACGTCACACGCAACGGTGCGGGACTCCTGGCCTTGGAGGTCGCAGAACTGCGCGCGCTGGTGGTGCCGACCCGACTGGAAACCTGGCGTGACGAGGTCATCCCCGTACTCGCTCGGGTCCTGGCGAAGGCACCCGTACCGACTGCGGATTCGGCCGCACCGGTTGCGCTGCTGGTGGGGTGCATGGACATCCGGGTTCGCGACACGATGCTGTGGCACATCGGGCAGGTGGCCCGGGCCGACGATGAGGCGTTGCACCGAGCCCAGAACGTGCTGGCCCGCTGCGTACGGGTGGCACCGCGCAGTCACGCCGCTCCGGTGGCGACGCTGGTCGGGCTGACGGCGTGGTTGCTCGGCGACGGCGCGCTGGCCAACGACGCGATCTCACGCGCCCTCGCGGCCGACCCGGATTACTCGTTGGCCCACCTCATCGGCTCGGCACTGGACCATGGTCTTCCGCCGCAGTCCTGGACGATGTCGCAGCGCACCCTCACCTGGGCGCAGTGCCGCTATGGGCACATCGCCGCACCCGACCCCATCTCCGACATTCACCGGGAGCGGAGCGCCTGACCCGTACGAGTCGGCCGCATGTCTCGACATCCGGACATGCGGTTCGTGGCGTGGACCAACAGGGCCTCGATGGTCTAAGGTCCCGCGCAGGTCATGAGCGCCAGCGTTGAGCCCCGGCTTGCTGGCCGGCAACCCTCCGACCGCGGTGGGGTGCTCCGGGTGAGGACCGGGCCGGACGTCTTTGCGTCCGGCAAGCGCGGGTCTTGCACAGGCAAGACCCCTGGGAAGTTGAGGTCTGCCATGCTTTGTTGTCGAATGTGCCACCCCACCGGAGTCTGATCCGCCGCTGCCTTCGCGCAGAACCCGCCCGGCCGCTGGCCGGCGAGCGGGATTCCTGCCCGTGGGTGCGGCCGTCTGACCGGAGCTCCCGCAGCCGGATGCACACGATGTGCACTGGGGTTCTGCGCGGGCTGAGCCGGTAACTCCTGGTGGGGTCGCGATCCCGTCCGGACCTCGCTCGCCGACGTTCCGGTGAGCCCGTCCAACTCCGTCTCCACCTTCGACAAGAGCCCCCCTAGATGGAATCCAGCCACGTCATTCGCGTACAAGGAGAACTTCGATGAGCAACGCCTGGTCCTTTGAAACCAAGCAGATCCACGCCGGCCAGTCACCCGACGCCGCCACCAACGCACGCGCGCTGCCGATCTACCAAACAACGTCTTTTACGTTCGATAGCACCGGGCACGCGGCCGACCTGTTCGCCCTGAAAGAACTCGGCAACATCTATACCCGGATCACAAACCCGACGACCGCCGTGGTCGAGGAGCGCATCGCCGCCCTTGAGGGCGGTGTCGGTGCGCTCTTGGTCGCCAGTGGGCAAGCCGCCGAGACCCTGGCCATCTTGAACATCGCGGAGAACGGCGACCACATCGTCTCCAGCCCCAGCCTCTACGGCGGGACGTACAACCTGTTCCATTACACCCTGCCGAAACTGGGCATCGAGGTCACGTTCGTCGAGGACCCGGATGACATCGAGTCCTGGCGCGCGGCAGTTCGCCCGAACACCAAGGCCTTCTTCGGGGAGAGCATCGCGAATCCGAAGAACGACATCCTCGACATCGAGAACGTCGCGCGGGTGGCGCATGAGGTCGGCGTCCCGCTGATCGTGGACAACACGGTGGCGACGCCCTACCTCATCCGCCCCCTGGAGTGGGGAGCGGACATCGTGATCCACTCAGCCACCAAGTATCTGGGTGGCCACGGGACCGCCATCGCTGGGGTTCTCGTCGACGGTGGTTCCTTCGACTTCGCTCAATACCCCGAGCGGTTCCCGAACTACAACACCCCCGACCCCAGTTACCACGGTCTGGTCTATGCGCGTGATCTCGGTGTCGGCTCGGCGTTCGGCGCGAACCTGTCCTTCATTCTCAAGGCGCGGGTGCAGTTGCTGCGCGACCTGGGTGCCGCGGTGGCGCCGTTCAATGCTTTCCTGATCGCCCAGGGGCTGGAAACGCTGAGCCTGCGGGTGGAGCGGCATGTCGCCAATGCCCGCGCCGTGGCCACCTGGCTGGAGGGGCGCGACGAGGTGGCGTCGGTCAACTACGCCAGCCTGCAGTCCAGTCGGTGGCATGCACTGGCGAACAAGTACGCCCCCCAGGGCAGCGGCGGCGTCCTCGCGTTCGAGATCAAGGGCGGCGTCGAAGCGGGTCAACGGTTCGTCGAGGCGCTGGAACTGCACAGCCACGTGGCGAACATCGGGGACGTACGCAGCCTGGTCATCCACCCGGCGTCGACCACTCACTCCCAACTGTCGCCGGCCGAGCAACTCGCCGCCGGAGTGACCCCGGGCCTGGTCCGGCTCTCCGTGGGGATCGAACACCTCGACGACATCCTGGCCGACCTCGATGCCGGATTCCGGGCCGCCAAGGCCGTGTGAGTCGACCATGACCACCGCTACCAACGGCCTTCCTTGCGCCAGCGCGGCATGGCGCGAGGGAGATCATCCCGGGGATCGGCGGTTCGCCGACCTCGGTCCGATCACCTTGGAGTTGGGCGGTTCGCTGCCCGCGGTCCGGGTGGCGTACGAGACCTGGGGAAAGTTGTCGGCCGAGCGCGACAACGTCGTCCTCGTCCTGCACGCGCTGACCGGGGACGCCCATGCCAGCGGCGAGGCTGGCCCCGGCCAGCCGAGCCCGGGTTGGTGGTCGGAGCTGGTCGGGCCTGGCGAACCGCTGGACACCGACCAGTGGTACGTCGTGTGCGCCAATGTGTTGGGCGGCTGCCAAGGCACCACCGGCCCGGCCTCGCTGGCCCCGGACGGGCGTCCCTGGGGGTCGCGCTGGCCCCGGGTGACCGTACGGGACATGGTCGCGGTAGAGCGGGCGTTACTGGCGCACCTAGGACTGCCGCGGGTGGCCGCGGTCATCGGTGGCTCGATGGGCGGGATGCGGGCCCTGGAGTGGGCCATTCAGTACCCGGACGTCGTCGACTCTGCGCTGGTGCTCGCCACCTGCGCCGCCGCCACCGCCGACCAGATCGGACAGCAGACCGCGCAGATCCTGGCGATCACCTCGGATCCGGGGTGGCGCGGCGGGGATTATCACGACCGGCCCGACGGACAGGGCCCCCACGTGGGTCTGGGCGTGGCGCGTCGCTTCGCCCACCTCACCTACCGCAACGAGTCCGAACTCGACATGCGATTCGGTCGGGACGCACAGGCGGGGGAGGACCCGCGGACGCCCTGCTTGCCCGGACGGCACGCCCCGGCCGGCCGGTTCGCGGTGCAGTCCTACCTGGATCACCATGCCGACAAACTCATCCGCCGCTTCGATGCGGGCACCTACGTGGCCCTGTCGGATGCGATGAACACCCATGACGTCGGTCATGGACGCGGTGGTGTGGCGGCAGCGCTGGGCTGCATCCGGATCCCGGTGGCCGTAGCGGGTATCGATTCGGACCGGCTGTATCCGATGCGGCTGCAGGAAGAACTCGCCGCCGCCATCCCGACCTGCGACGGGTTGGACGTGATCGCGTCCCCGTACGGGCACGACGGGTTCCTGCTGGAGATCGACGCGGTCGGGGCCCTGCTGCGCCAGTGCTTGGAACGCGGTCGGGCGCAGCA
>JBBQYX010000035.1:0-29724 GCA_038208295.1 Candidatus Nanopelagicales bacterium
TCGGCTCCCGGACGATCTGCACCCCGCGACGATCGTGCGGGAGGTCCGTACCGCCCGGGAATCGGCATCGGTGCTCGTCCTGCTGGACCTGGACCTCGGGGCGGCCGGCCGTGGCGCGGACCGGGTCCGGCCGCTGCTGGCCGAAGGAGCCCAGGTGCTCGTCGTCACCGGTTCGGGCGATGAATGCCAGCTCGGGTCGGCGCTGGCCGCCGGTGCGTTGGGCTGGGTACGCAAGGACCTGCCCTTCGATGACCTGGTCAACGCGGTCGCCGCAGCCGTGGCTGGGCGCCACGTCGGTGACCCGGGCGAGCGCCGGCGGCTCATCGACGGCTGGCGTCGGGCGGAGCAGCAGCGCCGACAGCGCGACGAGCAGGTCGAGCGGCTGACCGGGCGCGAGCGGGAGGTGCTGCATGCGCTGGCCATCGGCGAGCGGCCCGAGGACATCGCCGCCGAGTCAGTGGTCTCGATCGGGACCGTGCGTACTCAGATCAAATCGATCTTCCGCAAGCTGGGGGTCTCGCACCAGCTCGCCGCCGCCGCGCGGGCGCACGATCTGCAGATCTGATCCGCACCCGGGCGTAGGCGTTCGGTTCCCACCCGTTCGTCTGGAATACTGGCCGGTCGGTCCCGGTTCACGAGGCATGTCCGTGTCTCGACCCGGGGTGCGTACCAGAGGGAGACCAGTGAAGCCTGACATCCACCCGACCTATGTTGAGACCACCGTCGTGTGCACCTGCGGCTCGTCCTTCACGACCCGCAGCACCGCCAAGAACGGCATGATCCACGCGGACGTGTGCTCGCAGTGCCACCCGTTCTACACCGGCAAGCAGAAGATCCTCGACACCGGCGGCCGGGTCGCCAAGTTCGAGAAGCGCTTCGGCGCCAAGGGCAAGAAGGCCGATCAGCCCGCTTAGCACCACTGATCGGGCGCCGTCCCGCCGCGCTGTGCACAGCGCCGGCCGGGTCGGCGCCCGATCGGCTTTCGGTACTCGCTTTCGGTATTCGAGCGGCCGGGACATTGACCAGGGGGTGACCATGAAGGGTGGGGCGGTGTTCGAGGGCTGTGCGGACCTGGTGGCGGAGTACGCCACTTTGGAGGCACGCCTGGCCGATCCCGCGCTGCACTCCGATGCCGCGGCCGCCCGCACCGTAGGACGCCGCTATGCGCACCTGCGGCCGATCGTCACGACCTACCAGCACTGGCTCGGCCTCGGCGAGGACATCGCCGCCGCGACCGAACTCGGCGAAACCGACCCGTCCTTCGCAGCGGAGGCCGGTGAGTTGCGGGAAACCCGAGATGCGGTCGAAACCGAGTTGCGCGCGCTGCTGGTGCCGCGCGACCCGCTGGACGACTCCGACGTCATCCTGGAGATCAAGGCGGGAGAAGGCGGTGAGGAGTCGGCCTTGTTTGCCGGTGATCTGCTGCGCATGTATACCCGGTATGCCGAGCGCCGCGGCTGGCGGACCGAGCTCCTGGAGGGCGAACCCTCCGACCTCGGCGGTTACAAGGATGTCGCCCTGGCCGTGAAGGCCCGCGGTGACAGTGAGAGCGATGCCCCGTACGCGCGGCTGCGGTTCGAGGGGGGCGTGCATCGGGTCCAGCGGGTTCCGGTCACCGAGTCGCAGGGGCGTATTCACACCTCTGCCGCCGGAGTTCTCGTACTCCCGGAAACCGACGAGATCGAGATATCCATCGAGCCTGGGGACCTGCGGGTGGACGTGTTCCGGTCCAGTGGGCCGGGTGGGCAGAGTGTGAACACGACCGATTCCGCGGTCCGCATGACCCACCTGCCGACCGGGATCGTCGTCTCCTGTCAGAACGAGAAATCCCAACTGCAGAACCGTGAACAGGCGCTGCGCATCCTGCGAGCGCGACTGCTCGCTGCCGCTCAGGAGGAGGCTGCGCGCGAGGCTTCCGACAGCAGGCGCGCGCAGGTACGTACGGTCGACCGCAGCGAACGGATCCGAACGTACAACTTCCCGGAGAACCGTATCGCCGACCACCGGGTGGGTTTCAAGGCGCACAATCTCGACCAAGTTCTCGACGGAGAACTCGACCCCGTCATCGGGGCGCTTCTGGAGGCGGACGGGCAGGCCCGATTAGCGGCTGCCTCGACCACGGGCGACTCCCCGGGTGGCTCGTCATGAATACCGGACGGTACTCGTCGTTTGAGAACGCTGGCGCTGGCAGCCGCGGTTCGCGGGAGACCATCCGGGACCTGCTGGTCGACGCCGAACAGCGGCTCGCCCGAGCAGGAGTGGCATCGCCCTCCCACGACGCGATGGAGCTCGCCGGTCTCGTCCTCGGTGTGCCTCGGACCCGGGTTCGGCTGCAGGAGACCATGACCTCCGAGCAGCGCCAGCAGTTCGAGTCGCTCGTCGTACGACGCCAGGCCCGGGTTCCGCTGCAGCACCTGACCGGGGTAGCCGGGTTCCGCCGCTTGGAGTTGCTTGTCGGGCCCGGGGTCTTCGTACCCCGGCCGGAAACCGAACTCGTCACCGAGGCCGGGCTACGGGCACTGCCCGAGGGTGGCATCGCCGTCGACCTGTGCGCCGGTTCCGGCGCGGTCGCGCTGTCCCTGGCGACCGAGCGAAACGGCGTCACCGTGCACGCGGTCGAGCTCGATCCCGCCGCCGCGCAATGGTTGCAGCGCAACACCGACCAGCAGGTCGCGCTGCTGGAGAAGGCCGGGAGTTCGGTACGCATACACCTCACCGACGCGACCATGGTGACCGAACCCGGCGGGGCCCTGGCCGAACTGGTCGGGACCGTCGACGTGGTCGTGACCAACCCGCCGTATATCCCCGTCGGGTCGGTTCCGCGCGACGCCGAGGTGCATGATCACGACCCGGCAATCGCGTTGTACGGCGGCTCGGACGGCCTGGACGTCATCCGCGGGCTGCTGCGGGTCGCCGCCGCCCTGCTCAAGCCCGGCGGGACGCTGGTCGTCGAGCACGGTGACCTGCAGGGCGACGAGGCAGGCGAGCACGGCGTCCCGGGGCTACTGGCCGCGGCATCGACGGGGGAGGCGACCGGCGCAACGGAACCGGCACGGGTGTGGGCGCGGGTGGCCGACCGCCTCGACCTGACCTACCGGCCCCGCTTCACCATCGCCGTTCGCGCCTGAGGCTGCTGCCAACAACGCCCACTGGTCCGTGAGTGCCGGCCGGGACGCCAGGATGGGGCCGTGCAGGTGATCGCCGAACTAGGTGTGGCCAAGGACCGGGCTCGCGGTATCAGCGCGGCGCTGGCGGCGCTGCGCCGGGCCGAACTCGTGGTCTTCCCCACCGACACGATGTACGGGGTTGCCGGCGACGCGTTCTCCCCCACGGCGGCGGCCCGGCTGCGCACGGCCAAGGGGCGTGGTCGCGACCTGCCGCTGCCCGTCCTGGTCGGTTATCCGCGGACGCTGGAGGGGCTGGTGACGGGAGTGTCCCCGGCGGCCCGCGCGCTGGTCGAGGCGTTCTGGCCCGGGCCGCTGACGCTGATCGGCCTACAGCAGCCGAGCCTGGCGTGGGACCTGGGGGACGGGGACGGCAGCGTGGCCGTACGGATGCCGCTGCACCCCGTCGCGATCGACCTGCTGCGGGCGGTGGGGCCGCTGGTCGTAACCACGGCCAACCGAACCGGGATGCCCCCGGCCCAGACGGTCTTTCAGTCGCGCGCCCAGCTCGGCGACGACGTCGCCGTCTACCTCGACGCCGGCGAGATGCCGCCCGCGCCGCCGAGCAGTGTGGTCGACGTCACCGGTGCGACGCCGGTCCTGGTTCGCGTCGGCGCTTTGTCCGTGGCGGCTCTGCGGGCGGTCGTACCCGGGTTGTTCGTACCGGGGGAGCAGCCGGTCGATTCGGCCTGAGAGCCCCAGGGATCGACCGGCCCGGCGCGTACCCCGGTGCGTACACTGCGAGCGGCCGCCGGACGGCCACCTGACACTGTCCACTCACTTGTTTCTGACCCGTGCAGGAGTGTTGCGCGATGACCACCACCACACCGTTCTGGGGGCCGGACTTCGACGCGCTCCAGGCCGAGGATCCGCAGATCGCCGATGTGGTGCTGGGGGAGTTGGCGCGTCTGCGGTCGGGGTTGCAGCTCATCGCCAGTGAGAACTTCACCTCCCCGGCGGTGCTGGCCGCGCTCGGGTCGACGCTGAGCAACAAGTACGCCGAGGGCTACCCGGGCAAGCGGTATTACGGGGGCTGTTCCGAGGTCGACAAGGCCGAACTGATCGGGATCGAGCGGGCCAAGGCGCTGTTCGGCGCCGAGCACGCCAACCTGCAGCCACATTCGGGGGCCAGCGCGAACATCGCGGCCTACGGAGCCTTCGTCAAGCCCGGCGAGAAGGTCCTGGCGATGAGCCTGCCGCACGGCGGCCATCTCACCCACGGCTCCAAGGTCAACTTCTCCGGCAAGTGGTTCGACATCGTCTCTTATGGCGTACGCCAGGACACCGAGCTGATTGACTACGACGAGGTCCGCGATCTGGCGCTTACCCACCGGCCCAAGATGATCATCTGCGGCGCGACTGCGTACCCACGCCTGATCGACTTCGCGGCGTTCCGCAGCATCGCCGACGAGGCCGGCGCCATCCTCATGGTGGACGCGGCGCACTTCATCGGACTGGTTGCGGGGCAGGCAATTCCGAGCCCGATCCCATACGCGGATGTGGTCTGTTTCACCACTCACAAGGTCCTGCGCGGCCCCCGCGGCGGCATGATCGTGTCCAAGGCGGAGCACGCGGCCGCCATCGACAAGGCCGTCTTCCCGATGATGCAGGGTGGGCCGCTGATGCATGCGGTCGCCGCCAAGGCGGTGGCGCTGAAGGAGGCGGCCGCGCCGGAATACCAGGCGTACGCCCGGCAGGTGGTCGCGAACGCGCAGGCCCTGGCCGAGGGGCTGGCCGCGGAGGGAATGCGCCCGGTGTCCGGTGGCACCGACACGCACCTGGCGCTGATCGACCTGCAGGGCGTCGGGGTGACCGGCGCGCAGGCCGAGGTCCGCTGCGATGCCGCGCGAATCACGCTGAACAAGAACTCGATCCCGTACGACCCGCAGCCGCCGTCGATCGGGTCGGGCATCCGGGTCGGCAGCCCCGCGGTCACCACGCAGGGCATGGTCGAGTCGGACATGAAGGAGATCGCCGGGCTGATCGGCCGGGCGGTTCGGGCGCAGGACCCGCAGGCCAGCGCCGCGATCGCCGCCGAGGTCGCGACCCTCGTCGAACGGCACCCGGCCTACCCGCGCGGCTGAGCTCGCCCGGTCGTGCGCGAATACCTGCTCTGCCTGGTGTCGGCGGCAGCCGTCACCTACCTGGCGACCCCGCTGGCGCGCCGGACCGCGGTGCGTTGGGGGGCGCTGGCGCAGGTCCGCGACCGGGACATGCACGATCGGCCCACCCCGCGCCTGGGCGGGCTGGCGATGTTCGTCGGGATGCTCGCGGCGCTGCTGATGGCCAGCAAGCTGCCGATGATGCGCGAGGTGTTTCGGGACGGCTCGCACGAGGCCTGGGCGCTGGTTGCTGGAGCCGCGTTGATCGTGGCGCTGGGCGTCGTGGACGACAAGTGGGGGATCGACGCGCCCACGAAGTTCTTCGGACAGGTTCTGGCCGCTGGGGTGATGGCACTGCTGGGCGTGTCCTCCACCTGGCTGCCGATCGGCGGCGTGCTCGTGCTGGACTCGGTGTCCAGCGTGCTGGTGACCGTGCTGGTCGTGGTCGTCACCGTCAACGCGATCAACTTCGTCGACGGCCTGGACGGTTTAGCCGCGGGCATCGTGGCCATCGCGGCGATCGCGTTCTTCATCTACTCCTATCTGCTCTCCGTCGAGCTCGGTTACGACCGGGCCACCTTGGCCACGCTGATCTCGGCCACCCTCGCCGGTATCTGCCTGGGCTTCCTGCCGCACAACTTCGCCCCCGCTCGCCTGTTCATGGGCGATACCGGGTCGATGCTGATCGGCTTGCTGCTGGCGGCCTGCACGATCACCCTGTCCGGCCAGGTCGACCTCAACGGTCTGGAGGGCACCGCCTTCGTCCCGGCTCTGCTGCCCGTCATCGTGCCCATTGCCGTGGTAGCCGTCCCGCTCGCGGATCTGCTCATCGCGGTCGTACGAAGAACCCGGGCCGGCCGCTCACCGTTCGCCGCCGACAAGCAGCATCTGCACCACCGGCTGGTGGAGATGGGCCACTCGCCGCAGCGCGCCGTGCTGCTGATGTACGCCTGGACTGCGCTGGTCGCGGGGACCGCGGTCGCGCTGGCCTTCGCGCCGCTGGCGTCGGTGCTGACGGTGGCCGGGTTGACCCTGGCCGCGCTGGTGTTCGCGGTGCTCCGGCCGCGGTGGGGTGCCCGGGCTGGGGTCGCCGAATCTCCCGACCCCGTCGTACGAACCGGCACCTGACGCTGCCCGGCGGCGCGGGCGCCGAGTCGTGGGTGTGCTCGTCCCGCTTACCCCCAGTAATCACAGCGTGACGCGCGTCACTAGGGTGGCGGATCACGGCCTGGTTCGGCGGATCGCCCAGAGCGGCTCTGTTAGCCTCCAATGCGCTGCACCGAGCCAGTATTTGCCCGCCGTATACCCGTGCGAGACACCCCTGCGAGGTCGCTCTTCCATGCAGGCCACCGACGTCGCGATCCTGCGGGGCGCCGCGGTCCCCACGGCCGCAGTCGGCGCCGTGGCGATCGTGCTGGGTGGCATCTTCGCTGGTGGCAGCGGTGCGCTGGGCGCCCTGGTCGGGACCGTCATTGTGCTGGTGTTCTTCCTGGTCGGCCAGTTGGTCCTGGGCTGGGTGCTGCACAACAACCCGCAGCTGGCGTTGACCGTGGCGATGGGCCTCTACCTGGTCAAGATCGGCTTTCTGCTGGTCCTGCTGCTGTTGCTGGCCGGGACCACCGCTTTCAACACCAAGGTGTTCGCGCTAGCGATCTTGGCCTGCACGCTGACCTGGACGGCATCCGAGGTCGCCGTCTTCTCGCGTACCAAGATGCTCATCATCGAACCCGGCGTCACCCCGCCGGGCTTTGCGCCCCAGCCCCAGCCCCAGGCTCCGGGCCCCGGCGTCGCGGCTGCCCCGTCGGCGTCGACCCCGGCTGGACCGACCACGGGTGAGACCCGCCCCGGGGGGCCAGCATGAGCGCTCCGCGGGACTACAGCTGGGGCGGTGGCTGGTACGGTTCCGCCGCCTCGACCAAGACCCAAGCCAAGGACACGGCCGCAACCACCTCGGGCGCGACCGCCGATGTGGCCTGGGCGGCGGTGAGCCTGCTGCTCTCCGGGATGATCCTGTACGGCGGCGCCGGCTGGCTGCTGGGTTCCTGGTTGGGCCGACCGGCTGCCTTTGCTGGCGCTGGCGTCCTGGCCGGTACCGCCTTTGCCCTGGTCATGATCAATGCACGGATCCGGCGGCTTGCTGCCGGGTCGTCGTCCACGCCGGCGGCGGACCGCCGATGACGCATCGCCCGGAGGTGGCCGCACCCATGACGACTGCTCGGCGCGGGATTGAGTGGCGCGGGATTCAGCGGCTCGAACCGCAGCGCCGTGTCCTTAGCGGGACGTCGGCCGCGAGTCGGGTCGGGGGCTGCTGATGATCACCGAAACGGTGCTGGCCTCCGGTGGCCTGGACTGCCACCTGGTTCCCGAGGGCTGTGGCTTCCCCGCCCCGGGTGCGGAGATCTTCGTGTTCGACCCGGTGTGGAGCCCGACGCTCTTCGGCCTCACGTTCAACATCACCAAGCCCGCGATCCTGCTGCTGCTCGCGGCCGTGGTCGTGGCCGGTTTCTTCATGTATGCCTTCCGCCGCCCGGCGCTGGTGCCGCGCGGCGCGCAGAACGTCGGCGAACTCGGTTATGTGTTCGTGCGAGACGGGATCGCTCGGGACACCCTGGGCAAAGACGGTGACGCCTTCGTACCGTTCCTGTTCACGTTCTTCTTCTTTGTCTGGATCGTGAACTTCTTCGGGATCGTGCCGTTCCTGCAGATGCCGGCGACGTCGCGCTTCGCGATCCCGGTCGCCTTCGCGGCCATCGTCTATCTGTTATGGGTGCCGCTGGGGATCCGTCGCCAGGGGTTCGGGCCCTTCATGCGGTCGATGACGATGCCGCCGGACGTCCCCAAGGCGATGTATGTCCTGCTGATCCCGATCGAGTTCGTTTCCAATCTGGTCGTTCGGCCGTTCACCCACGCGGTCCGGTTGTTCGCCAACATGTTTGCCGGCCACCTGCTGATCGCGACGTTCAGCATCGCCACCTGGTATCTGTTGAGTCCCAGCATCATCGGCATCATCGGCTCGGCCGCTTCGTTCGTGGTGAGCATCGCGTTGACGGCGTTCGAGTTGCTGATCCAAGCGCTGCAGGCGTACGTGTTCACCTTGTTGACCGCGGTGTACATCGGCAGCGCCCTGCACGCGGAGCACTGACCGCACGTACGCAGCTAGCCCACGACAGCCCCACCGCCGGCGGACGGACCGCCGACGAGCAGCAGAAAAGGATCACCGACATGTCCCTCCTCGCTGAGGTCACCGGTTCGATCGGCTCGATCGGTTACGGCCTCTCCGCGATCGGTCCCGGTATCGGTATCGGCATCATTTTCGGTCAGGGCGTGCAGGCCATCGCCCGGCAGCCCGAGGCGTACGGAGTCATCCGGCAGAACATGATTTTGGGCTTCGCCCTCGCCGAGGCGCTGGCACTGATCGGTTTCGTCGTCCCCTTCGTGTTCGGCGTCTGATACCGAGCCCGGCGTGACACTGGTGAGAAGGATGACCGACGGGCTGGGCCGGGCGACCGGCTCGGGCGCCGGCGGCCGGATGACGACGACGAAGGATGCGTGAGGCGTGAATCACCTACTGGCGGCTGAGGGCGGCGAGACTCCGCAGGTCCTCGCGGTGCCCATCGATGAGTTGATCATCGGCATCATCGCGTTCTTCCTGGTCTTCCTGCTGCTGGCGAAGGTCGCCCTGCCGGCGATCAAGCGCACCTTGGCTGAACGCACGGACGCCATCGAGGGCGGCATCGCGCGGGCGGAGGCAGCCCAGGCCGAGGCCGAGCGGCTCGCGGCGCAATACCGCGAACAGCTCGCGCAGGCGCGTACCGAGGCGGCCTCCATCCGGGCGCACGCCCAGGCCGACCGGGCCGCGGTCGTCGAGGAGGCCCGGTCCGAAGCGGCCGCGGCCGCCGCCGCGGTGACCGCCCGGGCGGAGGCGCAGATGGCCGCCGAGCGGGCTCAGACGATCGCGTCGCTACGCCGCGAGGTCGGTGACCTGGCCGTGTCCCTGGCCGGCAAGGTGGTCGGGGAGAGCCTGACCGACGACGTCCGGGCCCGGGCGACGGTCGAGCGATTCCTGGCCGAACTGGAGCAGCAGACCCCCGCCGGCTCGACCGAGGCAGGTCGCTGATGTTCGGCT
This sequence comes from Candidatus Nanopelagicales bacterium, assembly GCA_038208295.1. GTDB lineage: Bacteria > Actinomycetota > Actinomycetes > S36-B12 > JBBQYX01 > JBBQYX01. The sequence goes on from JBBQYX010000035.1 coordinate 9,393, forward strand.
CCAGCCGCGACAGCCTCGCCCGGCTGAAGGTGTCGCTGGACGCCCGGCGGGGTCAGGCCGACCTGGCCACGCTGTGTTCGGACCTGCTGTCGGTCGCGGACCTGCTGGAGCGGGAAAAGACCCTGCGGGTCACCCTCGCCGACTCGGGGCAGGCGTCCGGCGCGCGGGCGGGCATGGTCGGCAGCCTGCTGGGGCAGCGGATCTCCGCGGCGGCCATCGACGTCCTGACCGAGACCGTGACGCAGCGGTGGTCCACCGACGCCGACCTGGTCGATGCAGTGGAGCAGCTCGGCGCGCAGGCCGGATTCCTGGCCGCGGAGGCCGACGGCACGCTGGACCGCGCCGAGGAGGAGATCTTCCGCTTCGGTCGGGCCGTGGACGCCTCGGCCGACCTTCAGATGAACCTCACCGACCCGGCCGTCCCGCCGCAGGCCAAGTCGGGTCTGGTACGCCAGCTGCTGGCCGGCCGGACCGCACCGGTGACCCAGGCGCTGCTGGAGCACCTGGCCGGGCATCTGCGCGGTCGTCGGGTCGACTCCGCGGTGAGCACCCTGTCGGAGCTCGCCGCAGCTCAGCGCCAGCAGATCGTGGCCGAGGTACGCGTGGCCATTGACCTGGACGCCGACCAGCGCGCCCGTCTGGTGTCCGCGCTGACGCGACTGCGGGGCCGTCCGGTCCGCCTGAACGTTGCCGTTGACGCATCGGTGCTGGGCGGCGCCAGCGTCCGGATCGGTGACGAGATCATCGACGGCACCGTCGCCTCCCGGCTTGAGCAAGCCCGCAGGGCAATGACCATCCCGCACTGACGATTCAGCACTGACCGCATTGCATTGACCAGCCAAGGAAGCAGGAGACCATGACGGAGCTGACGATCCGGCCGGAGGAGATCCGCGACGCGATCGAGCGGAACGTCGCCTCGTACGCCCCGGAAACCGCCCGCGAAGAGGTGGGCCGGGTCATGGAGACCGGCGACGGCATCGCCCGCGTCGAGGGCCTGCACTCGGCGATGACCAACGAGCTGCTGGAGTTCGAGGGTGGCCTGCTGGGTCTGGCGCTGAACCTCGATGTCCGCGAGATCGGTGTCGTGCTGCTCGGTGACGGCTCGCGCATCGAGGAGGGCCAGGCCGTACGCCGGACCGGGGAGATCCTGTCCGTACCCGTCGGCGACGGCTACCTCGGCCGGGTTGTGGATCCGCTCGGTGACCCGATCGACGGGCTCGGCCCGATTGCCTCCGACATCCGCCGGCCGCTGGAACTACAGGCACCCACGGTGGTCCAGCGGCAGCCGGTCAAGGAGGCCATGCAGACCGGGATCAAGGCGATCGATGCCATGACCGCCATCGGACGCGGCCAGCGGCAGCTGATCATCGGTGACCGTCAGACCGGGAAGACCGCGGTGGCCATCGACACGATCATCAACCAGCGGGAGAACTGGGCCTCCGGCGACCCCGCCCAGCAGGTCAAGTGCATCTACGTCGCGATCGGCCAGAAGGGGTCGACCATCGCGGCGGTCAAGGGCGCGCTGGAGGACTACGGCGCGATGGAGTACACGACCATCGTGGCCTCCCCGGCGAACGACCCGGCCGGCTTCAAGTACCTCGCCCCCTACACCGGCTCGGCCATCGGCCAGCACTGGATGTACGCCGGGCAGCACGTACTGATCATCTTCGATGACCTGTCCAAGCAGGCCGAGGCCTACCGCGCGGTGTCCCTGCTACTGCGCCGCCCGCCCGGCCGCGAGGCCTACCCCGGCGACGTGTTCTACCTGCACTCCCGGCTGCTGGAGCGTTGCGCCAAGCTGTCCGACGACCTCGGGGCCGGCTCGATGACGGGCCTGCCCATCATCGAGACGAAGGCCAACGACGTGTCGGCCTACATTCCGACCAACGTCATCTCCATCACCGATGGGCAGTGCTTCCTGGAGTCCGACCTGTTCAACGCCGGTGTGCGCCCGGCCATCAACGTCGGCATCTCGGTGTCCCGCGTCGGTGGTTCCGCGCAGCCCAAGGCGATGCGCAAGGTCGCCGGCCGGTTGCGGCTGGACCTGGCGCAATACCGCGAGATGGAGGCGTTCGCGGCATTCGGTTCCGACTTGGACGCGGCGTCCAAGGCACAGCTCAACCGCGGTGCGCGGCTGGTGGAGTTGTTGAAGCAGCCGCAGTACACGCCGTTCCCGATGGAACGCGAAGTGGTCTCGGTGTGGATGGGGACGACCGGGAAACTCGACGACGTGCCGGTGGACGAGGTCGGCCGCTTCGAGGGTGAGTTCTTGGATTTCATCGCTCGGGAGAAGTCGGAGATCTTCGATTCGCTGCGTACGACGCGGGATCTGTCCGACGACACGGTCCGGCTGCTCGAGGATGCGATCGGCACCTTCAAGCAGCAGTACGTCACGTCGGCTGGTCAGCCCCTGATCAACGAGGCGCCGGTGGAGGCGATGGAGGCAGCTGACATCGACTCCACCCAGATCAAGCGCAAGAAGCGGGCGTAGGGGTTCAGATATGGGCGCCCAGCAACGTGTGTTCCGGCGGCGGATCAAATCCGTCCAGGCCACCAAGAAGATCACCAAGGCGATGGAGTTGATCTCCTCGTCGCGGATTGTCAAGGCTCAGCAGCGGGTCGACGCTGCCCTGCCGTACAGCCGGCAGCTCATCGCGGCCCTGTCCGCGGCGGCCTCCCACAGCAGCGGCATCAGCACGCACCCGCTGACGTCTGCGGCCCGACTGCACAACCGGGCCGCAGTCCTGCTGATCAGCGCTGACCGTGGCCTGGCCGGTGGATATAGCGCCAACACGATCCGCGAGACCGAGGCCCTCAGCGCGCTACTGCGCGAGCAGGGCACCGAGGTCGCCCCCTATCTGGTGGGCCGCAAGGCCGTCGGCTACTACCGATTCCGGGACCGGCCGGTGGCCGATTCGTGGGTGGGTTTCACCGACCAGCCGACGTACGCCGACGCCAAGCGGATCGCGACAGCGCTGCTGGACCGGTTCCTGCTGAGGACCGAGGATGGCGGCGCCGACGAGATTCACATCGTCTACACGCACTTCGTCAACATGGCGGTCCAGCGGCCGACCGTACGCCGGATCCTGCCGCTGGAGGTCATCGACGAGGTCGTCGAGACGACGGGGGAAAGGGCCCAGCCCTTCCCCCTGTACGAGTTCGAGCCGTCCCCCGAAGCCGTGCTGGACGCCCTGTTGCCGAAGTATGTGGAGAACGTCGTCTACTCCTCGCTGCTGCTGTCCGCGGCCAGTGAGCACGCCGCCCGCCGGCGGGCCATGAAGTCCGCCTCTGATAACGCTGAGGACCTCATCCGGTCCCTTACCCGCCAGGCCAACCAGGCCCGCCAGGCCGAGATCACCCAGGAGATCAGCGAGATCGTCGGCGGCGCCGACGCGCTGGCGTCCGCCAACGCAGGAAGCTGAGGACACCATGACCGCACCGACAACCGAGCGCGTCACCCCGGGTTCGGCCGGGGTGGGACGCGTGGCCCGGGTCACCGGCCCCGTCGTCGACGTGGAGTTCCCCGTCGAGTCCATGCCTGAACTGTTCAACGCGCTGTACGTCGACGTGGAGTTCGCCATCGGCGAGGAGGGCGGCGGGAAACACGAGTTGTGTCTGGAGGTCGCCCAGCACATCGGCGACAACATGGTCCGGACCATCTCCATGCAGCCCACCGACGGCCTGGTCCGCGGCGCCGAGGTCCGTGATTCTGGCGACGCGATCACGGTGCCGGTCGGTGACGTGACTCTGGGCCACGTGTGGAACACCCTGGGCAAGCCGCTGGACGTGCCCGAGTCGTCGCTGAATATCACCGAGCGTCGCGGTATCCACGCCCATGCTCCAGCGTTCGACCAGTTGGAGTCCAAGACCGAGGTCTTCTTGACCGGCATCAAGGTCATCGACCTGCTGACCCCGTACGTCAAGGGCGGGAAGATCGGCCTGTTCGGTGGCGCGGGTGTGGGCAAGACCGTCCTGATCCAGGAGATGATCTACCGCGTTTCGGAGAACTTCTCTGGCGTGTCGGTGTTCGCCGGGGTGGGGGAGCGCACCCGGGAGGGCAACGACCTGTTCCTGGAGATGACCGAGTCCGGCGTCATCGAGAAGACCGCGCTGGTGTTCGGCCAGATGGACGAGCCGCCGGGCACCCGGCTGCGGGTGGCGCTGTCGGCGCTGACGATGGCGGAGTATTTCCGCGACGTGCAGAAGCAGGACGTGCTGCTGTTCATCGACAACATCTTCCGCTTCACCCAGGCGGGTTCCGAGGTCTCCACGCTGCTTGGCCGGATGCCGTCCGCGGTGGGTTACCAGCCGACGCTGGCCGATGAGATGGGCCAACTGCAGGAGCGGATCACCTCGACCCGCGGTCACTCGATCACCTCGCTGCAGGCCATCTACGTCCCCGCCGACGACCTGACCGACCCCGCACCGGCGACCACGTTCGCCCACCTGGATGCGACGACGACGCTGTCCCGGCCGATCTCCGAACTCGGTATCTACCCGGCCGTGGACCCGCTGGACTCCACTTCCCGCATCCTCGACCCGCGCTACATCGGGGCGGACCACTATGCGATCGCGGCCCGGGTCAAAGAGATCCTGCAGAGGTTCAAGGAACTGCAGGACATCATCGCGATCCTCGGAATCGATGAGTTGTCGGAGGAGGACCGGGTGCTGGTTGGCCGGGCCCGCCGCATTCAGCGGTTCTTGTCGCAGAACCTGTTCGTGGCCGAGGCGTTCACCGGGCAGCCGGGTTCGTTCGTGCCCGTCGACGAGACGATCGAGTCGTTCAAGAAGCTGGCAGATGGTGACTACGACCACCTGCCCGAGCAAGCGTTCTTCATGTGCGGCGGCATCGAAGACGTCGAGCGCAACGCCAAGAAGCTGGCGGGCTGATCCGACGTGGCCGAGATGACCGTGGACCTTGTCGCCGTCGACCGCAACGTGTGGTCGGGCTCGGCAACGCAGGTCTCCGCCAAGACGATCGAGGGTGAGATCGGCATCCTGGCCGGGCACGAACCGGTCCTGGCGCTGCTGGTCGATGGCGTCGTCCGCATCACCACAACCGACGGGCAGAAACTCACCGCCGCCGTGCACGAAGGTTTCTTCTCGGTCGACTCCGACATCGTCTCGATCCTGGCGGAGTCCGCGGAGATGGCCGGCGAGATCGACGTCCCCCGCGCCGAGGCCGCGCTGGAACGCGCGCGCGCCGCCGGAGCGGATGATCCCGAGGAGATCGCTGCCATCCGGCGCGCCGAGACGCGGCTGAAGGTTGCCGTGGGGCACACCGCGCACGGCTGACCCGTACCGACTGCCGTGGCCCGGTTCCCCTCGTGGGAATCGGGCCACGTGTCGTCCGAGCGCCGGTACATCTGCGCGGCATTCGGGTGAGTCAGGTCAAGATCCTTGCCTCAAGCGGTCGAGGAGTTCCCCAGGCGATGTCGAGGTCTGTGGGGGATGGCCGTGTCCGAGCAATCTGGTGCGCGCAGTCGACGTACGTGGCTCGCTGCCCTGGTTGCGGTGTCCGTCGCCGCAGGCACGACGGCGACGCTCGGAGTTGTTCGCGCGACCGCGAATTCGATTCCGGACCTGCCCGTCGTCACGAGCGCCAGCGCGTTCCGGCCGTGGAACGACGGCCTGCACCGGATGCGGGTGTATGCGACCCCGACCAGCGGTCTGCGGGTCGGTCTGCCGCGGGGCGCGTCGGTCGCGGCGTCGTCCACCGACGCCCGTCAGCCCGAACAGTTGGATGCCACGGCCCTCGCCACAGCCCGACGGCTCCTCGGCCCGGACGGTCACCTGACGCTGAGCTCCGCGGGTGCCCTGGTGTACCAGGCCGGCGGGTCGGAGTATCCGGTCGGCGCGGGCCGCACGGACCGTACGGTGCAGCCCGCAACCACTGGCACGCCGACGCTGACGCCGAACAGTGACTGGCTGGGCGACACGGCGAATGGTCCTATCAGCAGCAACCCGACTCCCGCGGAGCAGCTCACACCGCGCACTCAGGCGTGGCGCCCGACCGCGCGGCAAACCGCGACGGCGGCGTGGCTGCGCACCCAGGATTGGGTCGCCACGGCGGTCCCGGAGCCCGGCGGCGGCGTCTACATCTCGACCCCACTGACCCCGGCGCAGGTCGCCGCCCGGCCGGGTGTGAGTCGGGTCGACGTACCGACCGCCATGGGGACCGTGGATGCTGCTGTCCCCGCGCCGAACGACCCGCTGTGGTTCCTGTCCTGGGCCTGGGAGAACTCAGGCGCCCCCGTCGGCCCAGCTGGATACGCCCGGGGCGCGGTGCCCGGCGCGGACGTGAAGACCCGTAACGCCTGGTCCGGGACCCGCGGTGCGGGAGTCGTGATCGCGGTCGTGGACAGCGGGCTCGCACAGCACAACGATCTGACCGGCGTGGTATGGACGAATCCCAACGAACCCTGCAACGCCACCCAGGACCTTGACGGGGATGGTTATGTCGGGGACTGCCACGGCTGGAACTTCGTCCGCGGAACCGGTGACACGACCCACGCCGCCGATGACTCCTTCCACGGCACGGTGGTGGCGGGCACCATCGCAGCCCGGGCGAACAACGGAATCGGCACGACCGGGATCCTCCCGCAGGCCAGTGTGATGCCGTTGACGGTCGGGTCCGGGAGCAACGTCGACTCCACGTACGCCAATCTCGCGATCCGGTACGCCGTGGACCACAACGCCGACGCCATCAATCTCAGTTTCGGGGGCCGCGGGCGCGACTGGACCATCGACGCATTGGAGGACGCGATCCGCTACGCGACCGACCGGGGCGTTCCGGTCGTCGCCTCCGCCGGAAACGACAGCGGAAACCGGGATCAGCTCCCGTCCTACCCCGCGTCGTTCCCGAACCCGGGGCTCATCGCGGTCGGGAACTCCGCCCCGGACGACACGCGCGACTCCTCGTCGGGGTACGGCGCCACCGCGGTCGACGTGTTCGCGCCCGGGACGCTTCTGTTGGCGCCGTACATGGGAAACTCGACCGGGTGGTGGTCCGGGACGTCGTTCTCCGCCCCGATGGTCGCCGCCGTCGCAGGTGCGCTGCATCAGCAGAACCCGAACGCCGGGGTGGCAGCGATCAAGCAGGCGATCCTGGACGGTTCCGACGACGTCCCGGCGCTGCGCGGGCTGTGCGTGTCCGGAGCGCGCCTGAATGCCGGCCGGATCCTTGGCGGTCTCAACGAGGCGTGGTCCTACCGATACGCCGGCACGCGGTCCCTGACCGACGCGGTCCCCGGACACGTGACCGTGACCGGTGTCGGGCCGGACTCGACAGGTCCATACCGAATGCGGATGCGTCTGGTAACCCGGGTTGACGGTGCCACCTGGGCGGTGTCCGATGTGCCATTGATCGTCGGGGACCAGACCGTACGGACCGATGACGACGGCCTTGTCGACATCCCCACCAGCGGCACCCCGGCCACCGGACTGACCGCCGCGGTCGAGGTCGAACTGCCAGCCGGCTCGTACGCCCTGCTGGCGCAGGCAGTGGATGCGACTGGGACGGTCGGATCGCCGGTCGTCGCCGCCCTCACCGTCGCTACTCCTGGCTCCTCGGGGCAGTCGGGCGAGCCGCCGACCACCCCTGGCAGCGAACCGGGCCAGCAGCCCACCCCGCCTGGCCCGATCCCGACCCAGCCTGGGCCGACAGCAACGCAGCCGGGGAACCCGACCGCGCCCGGGCAGTCCGCCCAGCCCAGCCCTGTTCCGACCAACTCGTACGTCCCAACCGGGCAGCCGACCCTGCCGGGGACGGCTCCGACCCCTGGAGCGACGCCGCCCACCGCGCTGCCATCGACACCGGGCACCCGACCGTCGATCCCAGGCGCTCCGCAGCCGTCGATCCCGGCAGTCCCGCAGCCGTCGCTGCCCTCGCTGCCCGCCCCGACCGGCCCGTCGACACCACCCACGGCCAGCGCACCGGGAAGCCACCCGTCGAGCGTCCCGAGCAGTGCCCCATCGAGCGTCCCCACCAACGCGGCCGTTCCGAGCGTGGTGACACCGACACCCAGCAGCAGCCCCCTGCCACCCGCACCGCCTACGCGCCTGCCCGGCACCGACCCGTACGGCATCACCGCCATCACCCCGACCTGGGTCTCCACCCACGGCGGCGACCGCGTCACCCTCACCGGCCGCACCCTGCCTGCGAACCCGACCGTTCTCGTGGACGGCGCGCCGGCGACCATCACGGCCGGAGCGTCCGCAAGCACGCTGACCTTCCTGGCACCGCCACACATCGCTGGCCTCGCGGACGTCACGATCTACCCCGGCATCGGATCCGGGTACGCGACCCTGACCGGCGTCCTGCGCTACGTCACGCCGCCGCCGGTCGGCGGCGGCCAGCCTGGGCAGCCCACCCCCGGCCCCGGTAGCACGACGGTGCCGAGCAACCCCGGCCAGACCTACCCGCCGAGCAACCCCGTCAGCCCGCCTGCGCCGCTACCGAGCGGCGGTGCGAACCAGCCGAGTGCCGCACCCACACAAGCCGGTCCACCGACGTCGCCGGGCAACCCCGGGACCGACCCCGGATCGGGGCCGACGGAACCGAGAACCCGAACGGGGCCCGGCGGACTGCGCCTGGTTGCGGCCGCCTCTCTCGATGACCTGGACCCCAACCTGTGGTCGGATGCCGCCGCCTGCCGCCTGGACTCCTGCGACGCCACCATCACCACGCACCTCTAGGAGGGCGGGGCAGCGTGGAAGGGGCGACGCCGCGAACTCAGCGCTCGCCGCCGGGCTTCCATAGGACGTCCCCGCCGTGGGGCAGGTTGGCGCAACGGGCCAGGATGAACAGCAGGTCCGAGAGCCGGTTCAGGTAGGTCGCGGTCTGGACGTTCATGGTGTTGGCGTGCTGCTCCAGGGCCGCCCAGGCGGATCGTTCGGCGCGGCGGACGACCGTACGGGAAACGTGCAGAAGGGCCGATCCGGGACTGCCCGACGGCAGGACAAAAGAACGTAGTTTGGTCAGGCGTTCGTTATACGCGTCGCACTCGGATTCCAAGCGCGTCACGTACTCCGGCAGCACCCGCAGGGGCGGAAACTCCGGGTTGTCCAGGACGGGGGTGCACAGGTCCGCGCCGACGTCGAACAGTTCGTTTTGGATCCGGGTCAGCAGCGCCACGAGATCCGGCTCCAGGCCGCCCATGGTGATCGCCACCCCGAGGTGCGAGTTGGCCTCGTCCACGTCCGCGTACGCGATCAGGCGCGGGTCGTTCTTCGTCGTGCGGGTGAAGTCGCCCAGCGCGGTCGAGCCATCGTCGCCGGTACGGGTGTAGATGCGCGTCAGATTCACCATGCCCGCGACTCTAGGGCCCGTTTCGAGGGCGCGGCGCTGCGGCTGGGCGTGGCTGCGGGAGTGCCGTCCTCGGCGGCCTACCATGACCGGCATGGAGGCGTTCCGGGTCGTCGGCGGCGCCAGGCTCGCGGGGGATGTACGGGTCACCGGGGCCAAGAACAGCGTGCTGAAGCTGATGGCTGCCGCGCTGCTCGCCGAGGGGACCTCGGTGCTGTCCGAGGTGCCCGACATCCTGGACGTCTCGATCATGGCCGAACTGCTGCGGCGGCTGGGGTGCGAGGTCACCCACGACCACGCCCGCGCCCAGGTCACCATCACGGTGCCCGCCGAGCTCGCCCACCAGGCCGACTACGACCTGGTCCGCCGGATGCGGGCCTCGATCTGCGTGCTGGGTCCGCTGGTCGCCCGCTGCGGTCGGGCCGATGTGGCCCTGCCTGGTGGGGACAACATCGGCTCGCGCGGGCTGGACATGCATGTGGCCGGCCTGGAACGGATGGGCGCCGACGTCGAGAACGAGCACGGATACCTGCGGGCCCGGGTCGTCCATCAGCTGCGCGGTGCGCAGACCTGGCTGGACTTCCCCAGCGTCGGGGCCACCGAGACCCTGCTGATGGCCGCGGTGACAGCCCGGGGCAGCAGTGTGATCGACAACGCCGCGCGGGAGCCGGAGATCGTCGACATCTGCCGCATGCTCGAAGCGATGGGCGCCAAGATCGGGGGGATCGGCACCTCGACCCTGGAGATCGACGGGGTCGACGTGTTGCACCCGGTCTCACATACGACCGTCGCGGACCGGATCGTGGCTGGTACGTGGGCGATCGCCGCGACCATGACCCGCGGCGACGTCACCATCCACAACACTCGCGCGGACCACCTGAGCATGGCGCTGGACAAGCTGGTCCGCACCGGTGCCGACGTCAGTGATGTCGACGACGGTTTCCGGGTACGCATGGATCGCCGCCCGCGAGCCGTCGATGCGGCCACCCTGCCGTACCCGGGGTTCCCGACCGATCTGCAGCCCCAGTTCATTGCGCTGTGCGCGATCGCGGAGGGGGCGGCGATGGTCACCGAGAACCTGTTCGAGGCGCGGTTCCGGTTCGTCAACGAACTCGTCCGGCTGGGCGCCGACGTCCACACCGATGGCCATCATGCGTTGGTACGCGGCCGGTTACGGCTGTCCGGGGCGCCCGTGGAGGCCACCGATATCCGCGCCGGCGTCGGCCTGGTGCTTGCCGGGCTGGTCGCCCAGGGCGTCACGACCGTGCACGAGGTGCAGCACATCGATCGCGGCTACCAGGGGTTCGTCGAGCAGTTGCAGCACTTGGGGGCCGACGTCACCCGGGTTTGCTCCTGAGGTGTCCGGCCGCTGATCAGGTGCGGCGCAGCACGGCCCGGGCGCGCTCGACGTCCTCGGGCCAGACCATGACGCGGGGGCCGTCCAGGGTCTGGGCCAGGTTCGCGCGCAGGCCGGCGGCCTCCAGGGTGCGACGCAGGATCTCGCCCTCGATGTAACTGCCCGGCTCGGCGACGGGCACCAGCATCCCGTACTCGTCGCTGGTGCCCGGAGTGGGCGCCGATGCCACGACGGAGTGGCCCCGGCTGAACGTCCAGCGCAGCAGCAGCACCAGGATCCCGATGCCGACCAGGGCCAGCAGCGGGCCGAAGGCATATGAGTAGGAGTTCCACGCGGGCACGGGCGTCATGGTGCGCCATTCGGTGCGGGTGTGCCAGGGACCCGGTACCCCAGCGGGGAGCTTTCACAGGTGGCGTGGTCGACCTGCCGGCAGCGGGTCCGGGCATCGCCCGGCTGCCATACTCGTCAGTAACATCGCCGGTGCACCAGCCCTTGGAGGCCTCAGATGACCGAGCAGCCGACCGACCCCACTGCAGCGCCGCGTTTGAAGGCTCGGCCCTGGCTGATGCGTACGTATGCCGGACACTCCTCCGCCACCGCCTCCAACGAGCTGTTCCGGCGAAATTTGAGCAAGGGGCAGACGGGCCTATCGGTGGCCTTCGACCTGCCGACGCAGACCGGCTACGACCCCGATGACGAGCTCGCTCGCGGCGAAGTGGGCAAGGTCGGCGTCCCGGTCAGCCACCTCGGCGACATGCGGGCGCTGCTGGACGGCATCCCGCTGGGCGAAATGAACACGTCCATGACGATCAACGCGACCGCGATGTGGCTGCTGGCGCTGTATGTGGCGGTCGCCGAGGAGCAGGGCGTCTCGCCGGCCGCTCTGCAGGGCACCACGCAGAACGACATCATCAAGGAATACCTGTCCCGCGGGACGTACGTGTTCCCGCCCGCACCGTCACTGCGGCTGATCACCGACATGGTGACGTACACCGTCAACGAGATCCCGAAGTGGAACCCGACCAACATCTGCAGTTATCACTTGCAGGAAGCCGGGGCGACGCCGGTGCAGGAGATCGCGTACGCAATGTGCACGGCCATCGCGGTTCTGGATGCGGTACGTGAACGCGGCGAGGTCCCGCCGGAGCGGTTCGGCGAGGTGGTTGCCCGGATCTCCTTCTTCGTCAACGCCGGGGTCCGATTCGTGGAAGAGATGTGCAAGATGCGGGCGTTCGTTCAGTTGTGGGACGAACTCACCCTCGAGCGTTACGGCGTCACGAATGCGGCGCAGCGGCGGTTCCGCTACGGAGTTCAGGTGAACTCGCTGGGGCTCACCGAGGCGCAGCCGGAGAACAACATTCAGCGGATCGTGCTGGAGATGCTGGCTGTCACAATGTCCAAGGACGCCCGGGCCCGTGCAGTGCAACTCCCCGCCTGGAACGAGGCGCTGGGCCTGCCACGGCCGTGGGACCAGCAGTGGTCGCTGCGGATCCAGCAGGTGCTCGCCTACGAATCCGATCTGCTCGAATACGACGACCTGTTCACCGGGTCGATGGTGGTGGAGGACAAGGTCGCCGAACTCGTCGAGGCCGCCCGCGCCGAGATCGACAAGGTGCAGGAGATGGGCGGCGCCATCGCGGCCGTCGAGAGCGGCTACATGAAGCAGCAACTGGTTTCCTCGCACGCCGCCCGACGGGCCCGGATCGAACTCGGTGAGGAGATCTCGGTCGGGGTCAATAAGTTCACTACCACCGAACCCAACCCCTTGCTGGCCGATCTCGACACCGCGATCCAGACCGTGAACCCGGCTGTCGAACAGCACGCTATCGACGCGCTACGCGCCTGGCGGGCTGGCCGCGACGACGTCGAGGTGACCCGGGTGCTCGACGCTCTGCGGGCGGCGGCGGCCACCGACGCCAACCTGGTGCTGGCGACCGTGGCGTGCGCCAAGGCTGGGGTCACCGGTGGGGAATGGGCGGGCGCACTGCGCGGGGTCTTCGGTGAATACCGGGCACCCACCGGGGTGGCTGGCGTCGTGGGCGTGGCCAAGGCCGGGGACGCGCTGATCCGGGTACGCGAGGCCGTACGCCAGACCGGCGAAGAACTCGGCACCCGGCTGCGATTCCTGGTCGGGAAACCCGGCCTGGACGGGCACTCCAACGGTGCCGAGCAGATCGCGGTACGGGCCCGGGACGCCGGTTTCGAGGTGGTCTATCAAGGCATCCGGCTGACCCCGGCACAGATCGTTTCTGCTGCGGTGGAAGAGGACGTGCACGTGGTCGGGCTGTCGATCCTGTCCGGTTCCCACCTGGAGCTCGTCCCCGCGGTGCTGGCGGGGTTGCGTGCCGCTGGGCTGACCGATGTGCCGGTGGTCGTGGGCGGAATCATCCCCGAGGGCGACGCCGCAACCCTTGCCGCGCAGGGTGTTGCGGCGGTTTTCACCCCGAAGGACTACGACGCGACCGAGATCATGGGCCGGGTGTTGGACGAGATCCGGGCCTGCCACGACCTGTCCCGGCTGCTGGCGGTGCCGGCCTGACCGTTGGTGATCCGTGACTCGTGGTCGTTGATGGTCGCGGCAGCGCCGTCAGTGGGGCACCGGTTGCCGGGATTGAGTTGCGGGTTTCAGAACAGGCGCAACGCCGTGTCCTCGGCGCCCTGCAGCGCGGCGTAGTCCAGCACGAGACAGCGAATGCCGCGGTCGGTCGCCAACGTACGGGCCTGCGGCTTGATCTCCTGGGCGGCCAGGACACCCGTGACCGGGCGCAGCAGCGGATCGCGGTTGAGCAACTCCAGGTAGCGGGTCAGTTGCTCGACGCCGTCGATCTCGGCGCGTCGCTTGATCTCTACTGCGACGTGCAGCCCGTCGGCGTTGCGGCACATCAGGTCCACCGGTCCGATCGCGGTGGGGTATTCGCGACGGACCAGCGACCAACCCTCGCCGAGGGTGTGTACGTGCTCGGCGAGGAGGCGCTGTAGGTGCGCCTCGACCCCGTCCTTGACCAGACCGGGGTCGACACCGAGGTCGTGCACGCTGTCGTGCAGCACCTCGTCCAGGGTGATGATCAGGGTCTCGCCGACCTTGTTGGTGACCGTCCAGGTGCCGGTCCCGTCCTTGTCGGTGTCCTCGGCCAGCCGGCAGGGCGGGCTCATCCAGTTCAGCGGCTTGTACGACCCGCCGTCGGAGTGAATGAGTACGCTGCCATCGGCCTTCACCATCAAGCACCGGATAGCCAGCGGCAGGTGGGCGCTGAGTTTGCCGGCATAGTCCACACAGCAGCGGGCGATCAGCAGGCGCACCGGGGCAGCCTAGTTCTCGCCGCGCTTGTTCCAGCGGAAGAACACCAGGCTGAGCACCAGCCCGGCCACCACCCAGGCGCCGAGCACCATTGCGCACCGCGCAAGCTCCCAGGAGCCCGCGACCTCGATGGCGGCTGCGGAATCGGGCAAGAAGACGCTGCGCATCGCCTGGGTCAGCCACTTCAGCGGGAAGAAGGACGCGAGGTTCTGCATCCACGACGGCAACTGGTTGAAGACGAAGAACACGCCGGAGGTGAATTGGAGTACGAGGACGATCGGGGTGACGACGGCCGAGGCCCCTTTGCCGTTCTTGGGCACGACCGAGAAGGCGATGCCCAACAGTGTGCAGGCAATCAATCCCAGGACACTGACCCAGGCGAAGGTGAACCACTGCAGACCCGTCGACGGCAGGTTGATCTTGTAGAAGATCACTCCGACGATGATGAGGATCGTGACCTGCGCGATGTAGGCAACGAAGACCAGGCCGATCTTGCCCAGGAAATACGACATCTTCGGCATCGGCGTGCCCTGCAACCGTTTCAGCGTCCCGTCGTCACGTTCCAGCGGGATCGAGATGGCCAGGTTCTGGAACGAGGTATAGAGGATGCCGGAGGCGATCATGCCGGCAACGAAATACTGCGCGAAGGTGATCTGATTGGCCGGTTCGTCGATGTACTGGCCGCCGAACACCGAGCCGAAGATGATGAGCAACAGCATCGGCAACGCGAAGTTGAACATTGCCGACTCGCGGTCGCGGAAGAACTGCTTGATCTCGATAGAGATCCGCCGCCAGCCCAGCGCGAGGGTGCCGGGTGGCTTGGCGCCCGCCGAGGGGGGTGGGGCCGTCAGGGTCGGCAGGGTGGTCATCGGGAATCTCCGTCATCGTCGATGAGATGCAGGTAGATGTCTTCCAGGGTGGGCCGGCTCACCGTCAACTCCGGGATCTCGCCGCCGAGTCGTTGAGCCAGTTGGACGATGTCCGATGTGGGCGCGGCCGTGGACAACGTACGCGCTGCGCCATCCTCCAGCCAGGTCACTGTGGCCAGTCCCTGGTGCCGACCGCCGAGGGTGTCGGGGCTGTCGCAGGCGAGCACCCGCCCCCGGGAGATCACCGCCACCCGGTCGGCGAGGTGCTCGGCCTCCTCCAGGTAGTGCGTGGTCAGCAGGATGGTGGTCCCCAGCGCCTTGAGTTCGTCGATGAGCACCCAAAACTTCCGACGCGCCTCCGGGTCGAAGCCGGTGGTCGGCTCGTCAAGGAACAGCAACTCCGGGCTGCCGATGATGCCCAGCGCGACGTCGAGACGGCGACGTTGCCCGCCGGACAGTTGCCCGTTTCGCGCCGTCGCCTTCTCGCCGAGCCCGACCGCGGTGATCACCTCGTCGACGTCGCGCGGGTTGGGGTAGTAGGTGGCGAAGTGGACAACGGTCTCCCGGACGTTGAGGTCGCCCAGGTCCCGGGCGCTCTGCAGAACTACGCCGATCCGCGAACGCCAGACTGCGTCGGCGTGGCTGGGGTCGACGCCGAGGACCGACACATCGCCCTCGTCCCGGTGCCGGTAGCCCTCCAGGATCTCGGTCACCGTGGTCTTACCGGCGCCGTTGGGTCCCAGCAGGGCCACACACTCACCCTGGGCGATGTCCAGATCCACCCCGTCGACGGCCCACAGGTCGCCATACCGCCGACGCAGCCCGCGGACCCGTACGGCCAGCTCGGTGCCCTCCGCGTGTGTCGCGTCGGATAGGGCCACCACCCCCACCGACTCAGGCGCTGCCGCACCGGAGCGCGATGCGCCGTCGACGGTGGGTCGGGTCGGGTTCGCCATGGCCGCAGCCTGACGTACGCGCGTCCTTCTGGCGACGCCCCCCGTGTGGTGGCCCCTTGATCCAAGCGAGTGGTGCACTGTGGCTGCTGTCTCGCGATCCAACTCGACCACCAGTCACCACTCGCGGAGCCAGGGATGCCGCGACAGCCCCGATGCGGCGATCAAGCGGGCTTACCCCCCGAGTGAGGCCTTGATCTTTGCGAGTGGTGGACCGTAGCGGCCCTTTCAAGATCTAACTCGACCACCAGCCACCAGTCGCGAAATCGCGACGCCCACAAGCGCAGTCGCGGCGATCAAGCCGGTGGCGCGCTCAAGAGCGAGCAACCACGATCGCCCACTCGCGGCGATCAAGCCAGGTGAACGACCGCCGGATGCGTACGCGGCCCCGCGCGGCGGCCAGCGACGGAGATCAAGCCTGCCAACCACTTCCCCAGTTGCGCATTGCCTGAAAAGTAGCCATCGGCGAACCCACCATGGCCAAATCGACCATGATCACCGCGAATGGGTCATTGATCCATCCGAGTGTGACGCCGTGGTCGATTTCTCAAGATCGAAGTCCACCACGAATACCCATTCGCGGGAGCGGGACCCCCACGACCGCCCACTCGCGGCGATCAAGCCGGATGAGCGGCCGCACTATGCGTACGACGACGGCGGCCAGCGACCGCGATCAAGCCAGCCACCCACTTCCCCAGGTGCGCCTTGCCTGAAATCGCAGCGCCAGCGACCGCGGCCTGGCCGATCGAACCATGATCACCGCGAGTGGAACTTTCAGACCTTGCTTATGGGTCTTCCGCTCGTCGGTTTCGCGGATCCTGCCCTCGCTTCGCTCGGGCGACGGACCCGCTACACCTCCTCGCTTCAGACCTTCGTCCGCCCGTGCACCACACCCATCAGCGCCTTGATCAGCTTCCCAGTCGAGGGCTTGCGCTCGAAGGTGGTCAGGGAGATCGGCAGGGCGAAGCGTTCGCGGACCACGGCCTTGGAGCGGGCGAACTCGCGCAGGCCGTCGGCGCCGTGGATACGACCGAAGCCGGACTGGCCGACGCCACCCCAGGGCAGCGAGGGCACCCCGGCGTACATGACCCACGAGTTCTGACTCACCATGCCCACCCGCAGCCGGCGCGAGGCCTGCGCCAGCCGGGCCCGGTCGCCGCCGAAGACGGCCGCGGCCAGCCCGTACGACGTGGCATTGGTGCGATCGACGGCCTCGTCCAGGTCGCGGACCCGGTTGACGATCACGGTCGGTCCGAACGTCTCCTCCAGGATGGCCGCGGAGTCCTCGGGCACGTCCGTCATGACGACCGGCCCGACCACGCGGTCGTCGGCGGAGTCACGGCCGCCCACGACGGCCCGGCCGCCGCGGTCCAGGGCGTCGTGGATGTGCCGCTTGATGACATCGAGTTGGGCGGGCATGGTCATGGGGCCGTACGAAGAATCCGCGGCACTGCCAGGCCGTAGGGCGCGCGCTCGGTCGGCCAGGGCGGCCAGGAACGGCTCGTAGATCCGCTCATGGACGTAGACCCGCTCGACACCGACACAAGTCTGCCCCGCGTTGGAGAAGGCCCCGAAGGCGGCGGCGTCGGCGGCCTTGGCGATGTCGGCATCGGCATCCACCAAGACCGCGTCCTTGCCGCCGCACTCCATCAGCACCGGGGTCAGCGTCTCCGCGCAGGTCGCCATGACCTTCATCCCGGTGCCCGTCGACCCAGTGAACGAGATCTTGTCCACGCCGCTGCGGCACAGCGCCGCACCGGTTGCGCCCAGGCCGGTCACCAGCTGCAGCACCGGCTGCTCGGGCACCACCTCGGCGAAGGTGTCCACCAACCAGGCGCCCACCGCCGGGGTGAACTCCGAGGGCTTGAACAGCATCGCGTTGCCGGCAGCCAGCCCGTAGGCCAGCGAGCCCATCGGGGTGAAAACCGGGTAATTCCATGGCCCGATGACCCCGACGACGCCCAGCGGCTCGTACGACAACGTGGCCGCCTGGTTCGCCGTGAGGAGACCCGGCCACATCCGCCGCTCGGAGAGCACCCGCCGGGCATGCCGGGCGGCCCAGTCCAGGTGCTCGATGGTGAGCACGATCTCCAGCATCGCGTCGTCGACGGGCTTGCCGTTCTCCCGGCGGACGAGCTCAGCAAGTTCCTCGGCCCTGTTGGCGAAGATCGACTTCCAGGCCATGAGCCGGTGCCGGCGGACGTCCCAGGACAGGTCGGCCCACCAGCGGGCCGCGATCCGGGCGCGGTCCACCGCCGCGGTCACGTCCTCGGCGGACAGCGTGGGGAAGGTGGCCAGCACCGCCCCGGTGCCCGGCTCGTACGACTCGAAGGTCTCCGTCTGGACACTCATGGGGCATCTCCTGGCTGCTGGGGCTGGGCGCTGCGGAACGGGTCGGGACCAGTGACCGGTGCCGGTCGGTCCGCAAGCGCATGCAGAGGGCACGACCGGCACTGTGCACGGGTATCGGACCACGGTAGAACGTGGTCTGGGACACTGCCAGGGAATCGGCATACCGATCGGGGCCCACCCGACGCACCGCCCGGCGGAAAGGAATCAACATGGCCCGCGAGATCACCAAGGTCGGTGTGGTTGGACTCGGCACGATGGGGTCCGGCATTGTCGAGGTGTTCGCCCGCAACGGTTTCGACGTGATCGGCGTCGAAGTCAACGAGTCGGGGGTGGAACGAGCCCGGACGGCCATCACCCGGTCCACCGACCGGGCCGTCGGACGCGGCAAGCTGACCGAGGCCGAGCGGGACGAGCTGTGGGCGCGGATCCGGCTGGGCACGTCGTTGGAGGACCTGGCCGACCGGGACCTGGTGATCGAAGCGGTGCCGGAGAGTCTGGAACTCAAGCGCGACATCTTCGAGCGACTGGACAAGATCGTGCCGCCCGAGGCGATCCTGGCCTCCAACACCTCGTCGCTGTCGGTCACCGAGATCTCGGTGTTCACCGGGCGCCCGTCTCAGGTCATCGGCCTGCACTTCTTCAACCCGGCGCCAGTACTGGACTTCGTCGAGGTGGTCCGCTCGGTCGTCACCGCCGCGGACGTCGTCGAGGACGTGAAGGCCGTCGCCGAGCGGCTCGGCAAGCTGCCGGTGGACGTGGGCGACAAGGCGGGCTTCATCGCCAACGCGCTGCTGTTCGGCTACCTCAACCATGCGGTGGCGATGTATGAGCAGAAGTACGCCAGCCGCGAGGACATCGACGCGGCCATGCGTTATGGCTGCGGCTATCCGATGGGGCCGCTGGCGTTGCTGGACCTGATCGGCCTGGACACTGCGTACGAGATCCTCGACACGATGTACCGGCAGGGCCGCGACCGGTTGCACGCCCCGCGCCCGATCCTGAAGCAGATGGTCACCGCGGGGTTGCGCGGGCGGAAGTCCGGCCGCGGTTTCTACACGTACGAGGGACCCAACTCCTCCACCGTGGTCCCCGACGCGCTGACCCCCTCGACCGACGCGGCCGCCGCGGGCGAGATCCGGCCGGTCCAGCAGGTGGGGGTGGTCGGGTCCGGCACGATGGCGACCGGGATGATCGAGGTGTTCGCCAAGTCCGGTTTCGACGTGATCTTCGTGGCCCGTAGCGAGGACAAGGTCGCCAAGGTCAAGTCCGCCCTGGGCAAGTCCCTGGAGAAGGCCGTCCAGCGCGGAAAACTGGCCGAGGCGGACCGTGACGCAGCCCTGGCCCGGGTACGCGGGACGACGAAACTGGACGACCTCTCCGCGGTCGACCTGGTGGTCGAGGCCATTGTGGAGGAGTTGTCGGTCAAGACGGCCCTGTTCGAGAACCTGGATGAGATCTGCAAGTCCGGCGCGGTGCTGGCGACGACAACGTCCAGTCTGCCGGTGGTGGAGATGGCCGCGGTCACCAAACGCCCGGCCGACGTGGTGGGCATGCACTTCTTCAACCCCGCGGCTGTCATGAAACTCGTCGAGATCGTCGAAACCGTTGCCACCGCAGCCGATGTCACCGCGACCGCGCTGGATGTGTGCAAGCGGACCGGCAAGGTAGCCGTGCGCTGTGGCGACCGGGCTGGGTTTATCGTCAACGCCCTGCTGTTCCCGTACCTCAACGACGCGGTGCGGATGCTGGAGGCGCATTACGCGACCGCCGACGACATCGACACCGCGATGAAGACCGGTTGCAGCCTGCCGATGGGTCCGTTCGCGCTGCTCGACGTGGTCGGCAACGATGTGTCCCTAGCCATCCAGCAGACGCTGTACCGGGAGTTCCGCGAGCCCGGTTTCGCACCCGCGCCGCTGCTGGAACACCTCGTCCTCGCGGGCTTCCTGGGACGCAAGACCGGTCGTGGATTCCGTACGTACGCCTGACCCACATCATCAACCCTGCCCATGTCTCGTCGACACCGGCGCCGCCCGGACGCGAACCCGCTACGGTCGCCGGAGTCGATGGGCATCCAATTCGTCGAGGAACACCCCGACGGGGAATGGGTCGTCCGCCGGGTCACCGGCTCCGCCGCGACCAAGCCCTACCGCTGTCCCGGCTGCGACCAGGAGGTCCGGCCGGCCACGCCGCACG
>JBBQYX010000036.1:0-29662 GCA_038208295.1 Candidatus Nanopelagicales bacterium
GGAACCCGGGTCGGCGGAACCCGGGTCGGCGGAACCCGGGTCGGCGGAACCCGGGTCGGCGGAACCCGGGTCGGCGGAACCCGGGTCGGCGGAACCCGGGTCGGCGGAACCCGGGTCGGCGGGGCTGGACTCAGCCGGGTCGGGCTTCATGCCAGCCGCGCGCAGGGCCGCCAGGAGGCGGGCGCCGAGGTCGGGGGGCAGCATGCCGATGATGGAGACCCAGCCGTCGGGTAGCTCGACCACCGACAGTCGGGCGCGGGTTTCGAACTCCCGCTCATCGCGGGCATCCATCGCCTCGGGGTCCACGCTGCGGGCCAACGACTCCAAGAAGCGGCGCAGTTCCATGGGAGTCGCTGAGCGGGCGTAGTCGGCGATGACGTCCTCAACCGCATCCAGCTGCGACCGCAACGTAGGCAGCTTCGCGTGCGCATCCCCGAGTACCTGCAGGTGATCGAGGCTAACCTGCCCGGCGGCCAGCCGGGCGGCCATGACCGGGTGCGCCGTGCACAGGTCGGCGACGCGTCGGCGGCGATACGTTTCGGCATCGGAGCAGTGGGTGCGCTGCCGCATCCACATCCCCACCGACCGGGCCTCAGCAGCCCAATCAGCGTGGGACTCAAACCGCGTCCACACCGTCGCTTCGGCAGCGGCCAACCGCGTCGCGACCCGACGCAGACTGATGACCGCCTCACCCAACTCCGCCCCACACACCGCGCTGACATCAACCGCAGCCAACGCGTCGATGGCCGCAGCCACCTGCGCCACCGCCGAACACAGCAGCGACGCCGAGAGTGGGGCAGGGGCAGGTGGGAGCGGGGAGGACGGCGGCAGCGGAGACGACGGAGCGACGGGCGCGGCCGGCGACGAAATCGACAGTGAACCTGCCGGCGCGTCCGCCGAGGTCACTGATCGGGGTGCTGCACCCAACATCGATCGGTCGCCGAACATGCTGCCTCCCCTGGGCGTCGGGCCACGCGCCAAGGCGCGGCAGGACGGGTGACCCGGCGGGAAGGGCCGTCGCGAGAATCGACGGGCAACAGGAAAGGGGGCGTGTTCCAGATCTCACATGGCCGGGTAGAACTGAATGGCTGGGTAGAACGGATGTCTGAATACTACGACATCGCCACTGGGCCGTCAACCCGCCGTCGAGACTCACGAGATCTGCCCGCGAAACGCTGTCCGTGCCTCACGTAGGAATGCCCGCGTGGCGGTGAGCGTGGGGGGGCATGAGGAGTGAGTTGTCGATGCCGTCTCGGGCCGAGGTCACCAGCAGGTATGCGAAGGGGTATGTGGGGGCGAGTCGGCGGGACAAGGGCCGGATGTTGGAGCAAGTGGTCGGGGTCACCGGCTGGTCGCGGGACAACGCCCGGCGGCGGTTGACAGCGGCCGCGGAGCAGCGGCCGGGGACGGGTCGGCAGGTCGCGACGTGGCCGCGGAAGCGGCGTTCACCGAAGTTCTCCTACGACGCGTTGAAGGTCCTGCAACGGGTCTGGGCGGTGTCGGGTGGGCAGTGCGGGAAGTACCTCGCGGTGTCGATGCGGACCCAGTTGGATGGGCTGGAGCGCCACGGTGAGCTGGTGGCCGGGGTCGACCGGTACAGCGTCGGGGTGCGTGCGGAGTTGCTGGCGATGTCACCGGCCTCGATCGACCGGTACCTGCGCGGGGTCAAGGCGACCGATCAGATCCGGGGTGTCTGCACGACGAAGCCGTCGCCGCTGCTGCGGTCCTCGATCAAGATCCGCAAGTCTGGGGATGAGGTTGAGGCTGAGCCCGGGTTCTTCGAGGGCGACACGGTCGCGCACTGCGGGCCGACGTTGAAGGGTGAGTTCGCGCGTACGTTGAACCTCACCGATGTCCACACCGGGTGGACGTTCACCCGCACCGTCCGCAACAACGCCCACACCCACATCCTGGCTGCGTTGAAGATGGCGGTGCAGGAGATCCCGTTCGAGGTGACCGGGCTGGATTTCGACAACGGAACCGAGTTCCTGAACAAGGCGGTGATCAAGTTCGCCGCGGAGCGGGAGATCTTCTTCACCAGGTCGCGGCCCTACAAGAAGGACGACCAAGCCACCATCGAGTCCAAGAACAACCACCTGGTCCGCAAGTACGGCTTCTACTACCGCTACGACGCCACCGAGGAACGCACCGCGCTGAACCGGTTGTGGCCGTTGGTCAACGACCGGTTGAACTACCTGACCCCGACCAAGAAGCCGGTCGGTTTCGGCACCGACCGCAACGGCCGCCGCAAACGGCTCTACGACAAGCCCGCCACCCCACTCGACCGGCTCCTCGCTGCGCACGTCCTCTCCCCCGCGCAAGAGGCCGACCTGCTCGCCTACCGCGACAGCCTCAACCCCGCAGCCATCGCCCGAAAGATCGCCGACCTGCAGTCCATCCTGCTCAAACTCGCCAAACACAAGACCGAACAGATCTACCTCGCCAGCATCCCCAGCGTCCTGCCCGACGTCCGCAAAGGCATCCGCGTCAAGGCCTCCTGACCCCCAGCTCGCGGGCATTCCTTACATGAGGCACCGACCACGCTACGCGGGCATCTTGACTTGAGGCACTACGCCCGCCGTCGCCCCTGATCTGATGCTGCGTACCTTCCCGTCAGCCCTGGAATCAGATAATCTGACGACATGCGTACGGTGACGGCGACGGAGAGCGAGCAGGTCCATTGCGGCGATCTTGGACGAAGCGGAGCGCGGACACTCGGTACTCGTGACCCGAGCCGGCCGCCGCGTGGCCCTCATCGGGCCGGTGAGCACCGGCAACGGTGCCGAGGCAATGGCGCTGCTGCATGGGTCCGCTCTCGACGATGAGTTCGCTGCGGATGTCACCGCGGCCCGAGACGCCGTCGTCTTGGAGGACCCGGCATGGCGCGACGGCTAATCGTCGACACCGGCGTACTCACCGCCCCCGAACGTGCCCGGTCCACCGTGGCCGGCATGATCGAAGGGGACGACGATCTCGTCGTAGCCGCCATCACGGTCGCGGAACTCCTGACCGGTATCGAACTCTCCGACGAACGGCGCCGCGGGGCCCGGAGCCAGTTCGTCGATTTCGTGCTGCGTACGTTCCCCGTCGAGCCCTACGACTTCGAGGTAGCCCGGGTGCATGCGCGGCTCCTCGCGCACGTCCATCGCAGCGGCACCAAGCGTGGAGCGCATGACCTGATCATTGCCGCCACGGCCGTCGCAACCGACCGCGTGCTGCTGACAACGGATCCGCGGGCGCAATTCGAGGATCTCCCTGAGGTCCGATGCCTGTTCACGGATTGATGTGTCGCGATCGGCCTTGCAGAAGCCGTTGACTGAGCCCGCGCGGCGTATGCGGTCCGTCGAGCGCGGCGAGGGATGCTGCGGGTCGAGGCGGCAATTCTTCGGAACGGACAGCGGCTCACTGTCGTGCTCGGCAATCACGAGAACTACGACCGAGTCGCCCACATGCGCGTCGGCCGCGGCTTGTGCTGGAACCACGAGATGTGCTGGAACCACGAGATGTGGTGGACGCAGCGCTCCGGTCGATCGGGGACGTTCGTCCGCACCGCAGCGACTGCGGGGCGCCCAATTGACCTGACGACGGTCAGCCGGCGGTCGTGTCGAGGACGGCGATACCGACCGCGCGCCAAGCCGCAAGCAACTGCGCATCGCCGCTCGCAGCGACGACATCGGGATCGTTGACCAGGGCCGCCGACGCACAATGCACGGAGTCGTAGCCTCGCAGCGCCAAGTCGCGGGCGAATCCAGCGGCATCGCTGGACAGTTCCGGGGTCACGTCGACAATGTCGATGTCGGGCCAGATCTGGCCGAAGCTCGTCCACGCCCGGTCCCGTTCCGGTGTCGAGATGCGCCCCCGCCGCTGCGCCATGGCGAGCGCTGCTGCCACCTCGACGTAGGTCCGGCGCGAACTCGTCCGGCGATCTGCATCACTCCAGACCCGTCGGCACGTCACGGTCGACGCCCCGGCGATCAGGACCGGGAGCACCGCCGAGGTGTCCAAGTAGACGATCAACGACGCTGCTCGGCAACGAGGTCGCTGACCGGTCCGTGAGTGCTGATCGGCGGCGGCAGGGCACCAGGACGCGACCGAGCACGGGTCACCCGGCCTTCGGCGATCAGCCGCTCCAACGTGGTGACCACGTCGACCGGGATGATGCGTGCGACCGGCCGCGCGTGGTCGGTGACCGTGATCGTGTGACCCTCGCGGACAGACGCCAGGTGGCGGCTCAGTCCGTCCCGCAGTTCCCGTACGCCCACGTCCATCGCTGGCCTGTTTGTGGCTACGTTACGCCCTCGGAATATCGCCATTCAGGCAGGTAGCGGCTGACTCTCGGATCGACAAGCAGTCCCAGCGCCACCAGTTCGTCCATCGGTTCGGCCACGGAGCAGGTGCCGAACGACGTTAACAACGTACGTGCGCGGGTGACGCCGTCCACGCCCAAGGCACGTACCGCAGCAACCACCTCAGGCACCGACGTCGCCGCCAACGCGGCGACGGTCGACGGGACTCCCGATGGGGCGGCTGCGGCGGCCAGCAGGATGTTCAGGAACCCGTGATAGGTGAACCCGGTGGCGGCGTCGTCGTGCCGCACCGCTTGGTGCAGGCCGGCCGTACATTTCACCGGCAGGCCCGCGGAGTCCGCAGCCACCAGAGCAGCGGCGACCTGGGCGGCGTCCGGGAACGCGGCTGCCGTCACGCCACCAGTCCGCAGTTTCCAACGGACGCTTGATCCGGACAGCACGGTGACACACGCCTCCGGCGGAACGCTCCAACCGGTTTCCACCGCTAGCGGACACCCGTGCGGCAATCGTTGCGGCAGCTCCGCCGCGACGGCACGAGCGGCCGCCAGTGGGGAATCCTCGCCGGCCACCGAGATCTCCAGGGCCGCCAGCCGCAACCGCGGATCGGCCGCCAACGCGGCGATCCCGGCAAGCGCCTCGGTCACACCGCCGCGCACGACCAAGGACACCGCGAACTCTCTGTCATCGCCGCGGTCGTCCAGCGTGCGGCTCAGTTCCGGCAGCGCCGCCACTGCCACCACGAACGGTCCGACCAGCCACGCCGCCGAGCCGGCTCGCCAATCCCGATGCGCCGCAACCGCTTGCGGCATCGGCGCCTCCCCGGGCGGGAACAAGGCGGCGTCGTCCAGCAGCCCCGCCCCGATCGCCCGCCCCAGACCGTCGGCTGGAAACGTGTCGGCTTGCATCACGACACAGCCGGCCGGGACCAGCTATGTACGTACGCTGGGTCATCGACGGACCGAGCACCCTCGCCGAGCAGTAGCGGCCGGAACGTGTCGACCATGACGGCCAGTTCGTCGAAAAACTCCGCGCCGATGCTACGTTCATATGCACCCGGCTGCGGACCGTGGGTATGCCCACCTGGGTGCAACGACACCGAACCCTGGCCGATCCCGGAGCCCTTACGGGCCTCGTAGTTCCCACCGCAATAGAACATGACCTCGTCGCTGTCGACGTTCGCGTGGTAGTAGGGAACCGGGATCGACAGCGGGTGATAGTCGACCTTGCGTGGGACGAAGTTGCAGATCACGATGTTGTCGGCCTCGAACACCTGATGCGTCGGCGGCGGCTGGTGTACCCGCCCGGTCAGGGGTTCGTAGTCGGAGATGTTGAAGGCGTACGGATACAGGCAGCCGTCCCAGCCGACCACGTCGAACGGGTGGTGCGGCAGCACGTAGACGGTGCCATCGACACCGTCCTCCCCGCGGTGCTTCACGTACACCTCGACGTCTTCCTCCTCCACCTGCAGCGGCGCCGACGGAGAGCGCAGATCCCGCTCACAGTATGGCGAGTGCTCCAGGAACTGTCCGTACTTCGACAGGTAGCGCTTCGGCGGGCTGATGTGCGAGTTCACCTCGATGGCATACGCGCGCAGCGGTTCGTCGCCGGTCGGGACCCACCGGTGCGTCGTGGCCCGGGGGATCATCACGTAGTCGCCCTGGCCGACGTCCATGGCACCGAATACCGTCTCCACGGTGGCCGAGCCGGACTCCAGGTAGACCAGTTCGTCGCCGATCGCGTTGCGATAGAGCGGCGACGGCGAGCCGGCCACCGCATACGAGATCCGTACGTCCGCATTGCCCAGCACCAGCCGACGGCCGGTGACCACGTCGATCGAGTCCGGCGCGTCATCGGCAAACAGGTCATGAAGTTTCAGATGCCGCGGCAGCAGCGGGGTGTTCGCACTCAGCCGCAGATCCCCGACCTGCCACGGTCGGGCCGAGGTGATCGCCGAGGGGATGTACCGGTGATAGAGCAGCGCAGAGTCCGACGAGAACCCTTCCTCTCCCATCAACTCCTCGTAGTAGAGCCCGCCCTCGGGTGTGCGGTGCTGGGTGTGCCGCTTGGGCGGGATCGCACCGAGTTGCCGGTAGTAAGCCATGACCAGACCTCTTTCTCGCTGCTCGCCCGCCGGGGGCAGGTTGCCCGCCTGGGGCAGGTTGCCCGCCTGGGGCTGGTTGCCCACGGCGGGATCGGGCACTGCTCGCGCACCGGCAGGCTAGGACCGATCCGGGCGGCGTTGCAGCGCGAGGGTTGCGCTCAGTCCTGCAGTTGGTCCCAGACCTCGCGGTCACGCTCGGCGGTCCAGATCCGCGGCCAGTCGATCCCGTCCAGTTCGTCCCAGACCCGGGAGACGTCGAAGGGCATCGTGTGCTCGAAGATCGGCCAGTGCCCATACCGCTCCACCAGGGCGGCGTGCGCGGATTCGAACGCCTGCTTCAGGGTGCCATCGGCCGAGTGCACCGCGGTCACCTTCTCGATGAGTGTGTCCAGGAAGTGCCGAGTCTGGGCCAAGGCGGCATCCACCCCCTCGCGACCTCGGGCGATCTCACCACGGCCACCGACGATCGTCTCGGGGCCGAAGGCGGCGATCGCATCCAGGGTGCCCTTGGTCCAGTCGAAGTGGAATGCGTCCCCGGTGTACAGCGCGGCGTGCGACTCGACCAGGTCACCCGCAAACATGATCTTCTGTCGAGGCAGCCAGGCGACGATGTCCCCGGCGGTGTGCCCACGCCCGCAGTACTGCAGGATCAGGTCTCCGCGGTCGCCGCCGAGATCGATCGCGAGCCGATCGTTGAAGGTCACATCCGGCCAGGTCAGGCCCGGGATCGAATCGGGCTCTTTGAAGAGCCGCGGCATCCGGCCGTACTCGGAGTCCCAGTCCTGCTTGCCGCGCTCGGCGATCAGCTTCTTGGTGTTCTCGTGCGCGATGATCACCGCGCCTTCGAAAGCGCTGGCCCCCAGCACCCGTACCGCGTGATAGTGCGACAGCACCAGATATTTGATGGGCTTGTCGGTGTGCTGGCGCAGGATGGCCAGCCACTCCCGCGCCGCAACGGGCGTGGCCAGCGCTTCGAAGGCGACCACGAAGTCCTCGCCCTCGATGGCACCGATGTTCGGGTCACCCTCCGCGGTGAGGGCATACACACCCTCGGCGAGAATCTCCAGGCTGCGCTTCTTCTCGGTGAGGTCGGCAGAGGACGCGAACGGCTTGCTGGACATGGGGCTCCTCGGTTATCAAGGCCTTTACTATCTCCCGCAACTGTAATACGTCGATGGCCAAGATCGGAAGGCTTCAGTCCCGATGCCGGACATCTGGAGCGAGCGCCGAGGCGCTCAACAGGCCCAGCAACCTGACCAGTTCGCTGCGGTCAGCTGGTTCCAGGACGCCGGCCCACCGCGACTCTCGGGCGTTGTGCTCGACGAAGGCGGATTCCAGGCGTTGTTCCCCCTGCGCGGTCAGGGACAGGCGAACGGCGCGGCCATCGGTCGGTGATGCGGTCCGGGCGATCAGTCCGTCGCGCTCCAGGGTGTTCGCCAGGCCGGAGATAGCCGCGCGGCTCATGCCGGACAGTTCGGCCGCCCGCCGCGCCTCCATAGACCCGTCCACCCACAGGACGAAGAGCAATCGGAAACCGGCGAACGACCATCCGTGTGGGCGGTGCACCCCGGATTCCAGGTCGTAGATGACGACATTGGTCAACCGGTGCAGACCCAAGACCAGTTGCATCGCCTCCCGGTCCAGCGCGGGCACCCGGGCCGCCACCTCGGCCACGGCCCGGTCGGCAAAGGCCAGGAACTCGGTGTCGTCGTGCTCCCTCCCGGCCATGTCCCGCACCGTAATGCACGCATTGAGCGTCGGTCACTTTGCCTCAAGCCGATCCGGTTGCCCGTCTCTGGGACTCGCTCGCCTAGGTGGTCGAGCCCAGGAACTCCCGAAGTCGCTCCCGCGCCTCGGGATCAAGCCGTACGCCGGTGGCCGCCACGTCCCGGACGCCCGGCACAGTCGTGAGAATCGGGATGACTGTCGCCTCCAGGCACTGCGCGCGGCACGGGCAGCCCGTGCACATGCCGTGGAAAGAGACCCGGGCGACATCTCCGGACATCCCGACGACGCTCACCCCACCACCGTGCGAGCGGAAGCGACGGGACGCGGCATGGGCTGCGGCCGCAAGCATTTCCGGGTCGGGCGCTGCTGGCTGCTGGGCGGTTTCGGTCGGAGCGTTCACGGCCGGGGGCCCAGGGTTAACGGCTGCAGGTCGAGTTCATCCTTCTTGGCTGCCAGGTCGATGCCCAACAGGTTGGCCATGTTGACCCCCAGGATCTTGCGCTTGTCCTCGTACGTCAGGGGTGGCCAGCCATAGCCGTGCCGCAGGTCCTCGGGGATCTCCAACTCCATGAAGGCCTTGAGATAGGGCCACGGCGGACCGGCCAGGACACCCTCGGAGGCGTAGGACAACTTGTCCACGCCGACATTCGCGAGCAGTCGGCCGATCTGTTCGGCCACCTGCCGGGGGGCGGTGGGAGTGAAAGCCAGATTCGCACCCAGGCACAGGTGGATGTTGGGGAACCGCGCCGCGACGTAGACGGTCTCCTCGAAATATGGAACCCCGAGGTGATGTATGACGATTTGCAACTCGGGGAAGTCCCGGGCGACCCGTTGCAGGTCGTTGGGTTTGACGTCCTCGATGTTCTCCAAGCCGAACGGGAAACCCTTGTGGAACTGCAGCACCTTGATGCCAAGCTCGGCAGCACGCTCGTACAGCGGGTATGCGACCTCCTTGTCGTCACACCGCCAGGATCGATCCATGTGCCCGTTGTAGAACTTGATACTGATTGCGTCGAGGTCTCTGATCTGCCATTCCAGGTGTTCCAGCGCGGCCGGAACGCCGTTGAACATCGGATCTACCCCGCCACAGAAGTACGCCCGCCCGGGATAGGCGCGGGCAAACTCCGCCTGCAGCTCGACCGGCGCCCACCAGTCCTTGTACCAGTCGAAGATGGGGACGACCTGCGCCACGGCGAGATCCGTGGGTGACTCGTCGAAGAGCATGCGGCCCATCTGCGCAGCGCTGCTACGCGTTGCGAAGTCTGTCTGGTCGCCGTGCAGTGGGCGCAGCGCCTCACCCATACTTAGCGGCAGCGCTCGAGCCTGCTGCGCCCAGGGCGCATCAGCGATCAGGTTGTCGTCGCTCATGTCGTGCAGGTGAACGGCGGCGTCGAGCACCACGATGTTGTCGATCATGCAAAGAACTCCTGGTTCTCCCTGGATCTACCGGGCTACGGGGGCGGTGGGCACGAGCGCGAGGTGCGAGCGACTGGGACGTCCCGCGGCGCGCGACGCAGCCAGTTCCGAGCGGGCATCCGTACGGAGCAGGCCCTCGTGCCACACCAGGTCGATGTCGAGCAGAACCCGGACCGAAGTGATGCCCGGCAGGTCCGCAGCCGTGCGGGCCACGGCATCGGCCAGGTGGCCGACGAAGGTACAGCCGGGGCCGGTGACCGCAATCGTCACTTCTGCACAGCCATCCAGGACCGCGCAACTGCGCAGCAGTCCCATTGCGGCCAACGACAAAGGGGTGCCCTGCGCCGCGCTGCACGGATCGACCACGTCCTCCAGCGCACTCCACAGCCGCTCCGCATCGGCCGGCGCGACACCTACAGCGGCGATCGGTCCAGCGGCCACCGCACGCTCCAGCAGGACGACTGGCTCGGTGGTGGCGGTCACGGCCACACCGCCGCCGCTGCACCAGAGCCTGGTCCGTTCGGCGCAGCCGTTCGCCAGGCGGTCGCCAGGCCGGACTCGACCCGGCGGTCGGGTCCCACGGCAGCCAGATCGGGAACCGGGACGGCACCGACGCCCAGTTCACCCCAGGCGGTGTACGGGGCGGCAAGTCCCCGCTCGGACCGGGCTCGGCCAAACTCGTCATCGCGCACGGCCGCCAACCGGGCGGACAGGTCCAAGTCCAGCATCCGCGCGAGATTCCCGCCCACGATGCCGGCTCGGTCGGCTGCGCTCAGCGGCGGCAGGCCGTACTTCTCCTGCAGGTCGGCGGGAAGTTGCCAGTCGGCGAAGGAGGCCAGCGCCAACCGCGGGTGCGCAAACAGCGCTCCGTCGGAATAGAGGATCTTGCCCGGTCCGCCCCAGAACAACAGTTCAGCCATTGCCTCGGCGAACAGCCGTGGTGCCTTGTTCAAGAGCATCGTGGTGATCTCTAGGTTGGCGTAGACGTTGGGGAATCGGGCCAGGGCGTACGCCGTCTCCGCCACGAAGGCCATGCCGGCGTGCACGATCTCGAAGTTGAGTTGCGGGAAGTTCATCGCCGCACCGTCGACATCGTCCACGCGGTAGGGCGCCAGCGGGACAGGCCCGTTTGGCAGCGCCTTGTGCACCGCCACGACCCGCAGGCCGAGATCCGCGATCCGCTGGTAGAGCGGGAACATCAGCTCGGGGTCGTCCATCCGGAACGTCCGGTACGGCTCGATCTGGTCGGGATAGAACTTCACACCGCGCGCGTCCGGCAGCAGACCGATCTGCATCTCCAGGTCGTCCAGGCAGCGCTGGAGCCCCAGCGTCGGGTCGATGCCCAGATAGGTCACCACCCGGTCCGGCCAGCGTTCGCTGAGTTCGACGGCCTTGGCCAGTGAGCAGAGGCCATCCTCGAACAGCGAGTCCAGTCGCAGCACGTGGTAGACGAGCAGGTCGACGTCGCTCTCGGCGAAGTGCGTACGCGCCAACAGTTCCGCAGACTGGTCGATACAGAACGAGTCATGGGGGACGACCCAGTCAGGCGGGTTGAACTGGGCGTGGATCCCGTAGAAGGCCTCGCGGACGGCCGCGCCCACATCGCCACGCGCATTGGCCGCGGCGAGATTGTAGGCGTGGGCGACCGCGTTCACGACAGGAGTGCCGTCCGCGAGCACGTCAATCACCTTTCCAGGGTGGGCGTTCCGCTCAGGATTTGCGCTGGAACCGGGCCGCCAGCACCCCGAAGAACGGGGTGGACAGGTCCAGCGCCTCGAGCCCGGCAAGGGCGTCTTCCACGCTCGGAGCACTTCCGGTCTCTTCCTCAACCGCCAGCGAGGCGAATCTGCCCCGGTGGAAGACGAGCGGGTCACCGTCGCGCTGCTCGAGTGCAACGACCCGGCCGAGCACAATCTCGTGGTCGCCGGCCGGGACGATCTCGTGAGTTTCGCAGTCCAGCCAGGCCAGGCCGCCGGTCAACCGCGGATGACCACTCGGACCGGTGGTCCACTCGATGCTGGCAAACCGGTCGGCACCCTTGGCGGCGAACGTCTTGCACTCATCCTCCTGCTCCAGGGCCAGGATCGTGACGGTGAAACCGTCTGCCTTGCGCAGCACCGGCCAGGTGGAGGACCGGTGGTCGGCGCAGAACGAGACCAACGGCGGGTCCAGCGAGACGCTGGAGAAGGAGTTCACGGCGAGACCAACGGGAGAACCGTCGACCACTGCGGCCACGACGACGACGCCGGTGGGAAAGGAGCCGAGGGCCTGGCGGAATGCGCGCGCGTCGAACTCCGCACCATCCTGCGTGGTGGTGGTCATGAGGGCCGCCCTCCGCCCACCTGGACATCGGCCGTGCCTGGAACGCACGGCGGTGGCACGGGCGGACCCGACGGTGGGACCGGAGTCGGTGAGCCGACCTGGACGGGCGGCAGATCCCCGACGACCTTTGACAACCATTCGATCTCGGCGATGTCCTGAACGCAGGGGAACAGCACGACCTCGTCGGCGCCCTGGGCGGCGTACGCCTCGATCTGCGCCTGGACGCCCTCGGCCCCACGCCAGATACCCGAGTTCACGAACACCGGCGGCCCACCGGTACGGAAGTACGAGCGCAGGAAACCGGCTGCGGCATCGTCCAAGTTGGTCGACGAGGCAACCCAAGAACCCCCGAGGATTCGCGGCCTGCCGGGTTTGCCGGCTTGCTGCCAGGCACCGAGCGTGGCCGCCGCCTCGAAGGCGAAGATCTCCGGCCGGATACCGCCGGCGACGTAGCCGTCCCCATACGCGAGCAACCGGCGGATGGCGGGACCGGAGGCCCCACCGATCAGGATCTCGATGTCGCTGCACTGCGGCCCGTTGTACTGCTCGCTCACCGGCGCCTCGCGCAGCGCCAGGATGGCCGCCATCGCCTCGTCCATCAGGCGTCCCCGTGCCTCCCACGGCAGCCCGGCCACCTCGTAGTCCCACGACCGGGCGCCGACGCCGACGCCTAAAGACACCCGCCCGGGCGCCATCCGTGCCAGCGTCGCCACCTGCTTGGCCAAGGCCGCAGGGTTGCGCAGTCCCGGCAGCAGGATCCCGGTGCTGAGGACCACGCGATGGGTGACGGCCGCCATCTGCGCGAGGACCATCAGGGGGTCCAGATTGTTGTAGCCGATGCGGTCGGCCACGTGCAGAGACCGAAACGGACCGTCGTCGATGACCCGAGCCCAATCCGTAAGCAGCCGAGGATCCACCTCCGGGACACCACTGGGGATGAACACACCGACCGACACCTGCTGCGCCTGCGGCTCTTCGGTTACCTGCGACACCGGTCCTCCTGATACGGGGAGCGGTCGGCTGCGACCGCGGACTGTTGCGGATGCCCAGATGTGGGCGTGGCCAAAGGCGCGAGACGATGCCGAGGCGACGACTCGGCAAGCATGGTGATTGCGTGACGATCGTCACGCGTACGACATACGAAGGCTAGCACCCCGGACCTCACCTGCCTCGCCGATCTGTCGGCCGTCGCCGGTACGCAGCGCGACGGTCACTGCGCGACCGGCCGCCTTCACCTGAGGT
The DNA here is from genome assembly GCA_038208295.1 of Candidatus Nanopelagicales bacterium. Lineage (GTDB taxonomy): Bacteria > Actinomycetota > Actinomycetes > S36-B12 > JBBQYX01 > JBBQYX01. The sequence continues at coordinate 13,117 of JBBQYX010000036.1, forward strand.
ACGAGCCGATCGGTGAGTCCCCGACGGACTCCGGCCGTCACCGAGATGGCGCCCACCAGGATGCCGTGGCTACCGAACACCGGTGCCGCCACCGAGAGGTAACCCACCCGCGTCTCCTCGTACTCGGTGGCCACTCCCTCTGCGTGCACCCGCTCCAACTGCCGGCGCAACACCAGCGGTGAGGTGATCGTACGAGGAACCCGGGCCCGCAACGGCCCGGACAGCACCTCCCTCGCCAACGCCGGGGTCCAGGCCAGAAACACCTTTCCTGTGGCGGTCGCGTGGAGATCCGCCCGACCGGCGATCCGCGAGGGCGCCGAACCCGCGTGCCGGGTCGACAGCCGCTCCACATAGACGACCTCGTGACCGTCCAGAACAGCACAGTGCACGGTCTCCTGCGTCGCGAACAGCAGCTGTTCCAGGATCGGCAGGGCCGCCTCGCGCAGAATGCGCTGCCGCGGCACCAGTTGGCCGAGTTCGAACAGTTTGAGCCCGAGCCGGTAGCCAGCGGTGTCGCGTTCCAGTGCCCCCCAGGCCATCAGGTCCGCGCAGGTCCGGTGCACCGTGGTCTTCGCCAACCCGGTGCGGCGCACCAACTCGGCCAACGAGACACCGACGTCGTCGGGTCCGAAAGCGGACAGGACCCGACGCACCTTGTCGACGACTGCACCGTTTACTGTCTGATCCGGGTGCACTGTCTGATCCGGGTGCACTGCCGCGGGCAGTGGCGCCACCAGACTCATCCCGTCGCGTCGCGCAGGAACTGCACGGACAATGGGTTGTACCGCTCGAACTGTTCGTGCTGCGGCCAGTGACCACACTCGCCGAAGAGCTCCAGCCGGGCACCGGGAATCGCCTCGGCCATGGCTCGCGCCTCGGGCACGTCGCCGAACGGATTCTCATTGCCCCACACGACCAGGGTTGGCGCCTTGATCTGTGCCATCCGATCTTCGCGTAGCAGGTTGCGCTGTCGGGTCTCCATGTCCTGCAGCGACAGCAGGTTGGGCAGGTTCGACTGGAACTCGGGCGCGTGGTAGATCGCGTACCGGACCTCGACGAGCTCCTCCGACACGTCCTTCGCAGGATCGTGCATCAGCAGGTTTAACCGCTTGCGAGTCAGGTCGATGTCGGGGGTCAGCACCGCCTCGGTCGTGCTCGTGCGAATCCTGTCCATGATGGCTGGATTCGCCTTGGTGCCGCCGGCGGCCAGCAGCTGCAGGCTGAGGACCCGCTCGGGCTGCTCGCTGGCCAGCCAGGCACTGACCCAGCCGCCCAGCGACTCCCCGACGAAGTGCGCTGCTGGGATGCCCTCGGCGTCCAGGTAGGCGAGCACGTGCTCGACATACCGCGGGATCTCGTACGGGTAGTCCGGCTTGCCCGTCCAGCCGTGGCCCAGCATGTCGATGGCGTGGACCCGATAGCCGGCCTCGACGTGCGGCTTGATGTTGCGGGTGAAGGCTTCCAGATGGCCCGATGTGCCGTGCAGGAAGATCACATCCGGTCCGGTGCCAGCCTGCAGCGCCCGGGTCGGGATGCCGCCGGCATCCACTGTCCGTATGGCGTAGTCGACCCCGGTCAGGTCGGTCCAGATCGTCATGGTGGTGGTTCTCCTAGGTTCGTGGGGTGTTAGCGCTGGGGTGGCTCAACTGGTGGCGGGATCAAGCACGGCGACCCCCATGCCGGTCAGCCATTCGGGAAGTTCTTCGTACGCAAGGACCTGCCCGGTGGCGGTGCCCCCGAGCGCGGCCGCAACCATCAGCCAGGCGCGAATCTCCTGCGCTCCGTTGCCGGCGATTTCGTCAATTCGGTCGGTGGACCATGAGGTGTACTGCGCCGCGGCGGCGCCGGTGAAGGCTGCGAGGAAGTCCTGATCGAATTCGGGGTTCAAAGCCGGGCGCTGCGCCAGCGTGATCTGCCGGCGTTTGGCGTCGTACTCCTCCCAATGCCCCCGCCCCTCGGTCCAGGCTTCCACGAGATACTCCTGGTCGGCGTTCTCGGGCGCGTACCACTTGGGAAAGGGCAGCCGGTGGGACAACCCGCCAGAGCCGATGACGACCACGCGGCGGTCACCGGGCAGCGCTTGGATGGCCCGCCCCAACGACTCCCCCAGCGCCCAGCAGCGTGCCGTCGTCGGCAGCGGCGGCGCGAACACGTTGACCACCAACGGGACAATGGGCACGTCGATACCGTCGAGCAGGTATTGGATGGCGTGCGTCTGGCCGTGGTCGATCTGCAGTTTCACTGACAGGGCGACGTCGAAGTCATCCTCGACGACGGAGGTGAGTAGACCGCGCGCAAGGTCGGGGTCGGTGTGCTGCGGCCCCTTCGGGGTGCCCGCCTCGCCGCTGGCAATGACCCGATCCACGCCCAATGTGAACGCCGGGACCAGGTCCAGCCAGAAGCCGCGGAAGTGGTTGCTGCCCACGATGACGACGGAATCCGGTCGCGCCGCGGCGATCGCGTCGCGAGCCTGGCCCAGCGCAGCCCGGAAACGCTCGGCGCGGTCCACATGCTCGACCTCGTCCCAGTGGGTGTTCATCAGGGTGCTGTGGGACGCGGCTACCCCGAGCACGATCGAACTCATCCGATCTCCTTCAGTTCACGGGTGCACACGTCGACGGCGACCTCGACGAGCAGCCGGGTCAGCCGGTGCATCTCGGCCAGGTCCACCGTGTTCATCCCGAGCGCGAAGTCGCCGGGAATGGACAGGTCGGGCACCTTCGGCATGCCGACCCGGGCGGTCGGGATGCCCCGGTTGCGCAGGATGTTCGCATCGGTTGCGCCGCTCATGCCCAACACCGATTCGTGCGCCGAGCCCGCCACAGATTCGTACGCTGCGACGGTGCTGCGAACGACGTAGGACTCGGGCGAGGTATGTGAACCCGGGATGGCCACGGTCGGCGTCACGTCGATCCGGGCACCGGTCCGTGCGCTGAATTCCGCGACGGTGGCGCGCAGTTCACGACCAGCCTGTGCGGGAGTGGTACGCGGTGACAGCCGCAGGTCGATGTCGACGTGCACCGCGGCCGGAGTAACGGCCAGCATGCGCTCCCAGCCACCCTGGACGTGCGCGACGATCCCCTGCGGTGCCACCAGACCGTCGGTGTGCGCCTCGGCGTACTCGACGAACCATTTCTCCAGGTGCAGAACCAGTTCGGCCGCGTCAACGTGCGGGTTGCGGTAGGGCAACCGGTGCCGGCTGCCCACGTAGGTGTGCGTACCGTGCACGGTCAGCCGGAACCACGCGAGCCCGACTTCCTCCCAGGACACCGTCCAGCCCGGTTTCGCGATGACAGCGAAATCCGGAGTGAGGCCCTGTTCCAGAGCAAACGAGCAGCCGACCCCCTGGCCGGTGTTGCGTCGACCCTGCAGCGTACGAGAATTCGTCGGCATTCCGCCGGCACCGAATCCCAGCACCAGGTCGCCGACCAGCGGTATACCTGCCGCAGCGACTGCGGCTGCCGCGGCAACACAGCAGACCACGTGGCCTTTGGGATTGCCGGCCCCCAGGCCGGTGACCAGGTCGCCGTCGACCACCGCGGTGGCCACCATGTCCGGACGCAGCACCGCAGCGGTAGCCGGCACGTCCTCAACCGCATTCCCGGCGTGCAGCGTGTCCAGCGGCGCGTACAGCAGCAGGCTCGCACCTTCCGGTGAACGACCTGGTAGTAACCCGAGCGCGTTGGCCTGCAACGGGTCGAGGAACTGCGCCCGTCCACCTAGACCCTGCTCGGACATGGCCCGTGCGAGCAGTTCAGCAACGGGCGCCTCCTCGCCAGTGGGACTGGGCGTGGAAACAACTGCGACGACCAGGTCGCGCAACAGATCCGCGTCGATGCGATCCCAGGCGGCATCGCGCCAGGCCACCCGCTGGGGGTCCAGGGGCGGCCGGGCGGATGCGGTGGTGGGGACGTCGGTCATGGCTTGACGTGGATCAGCCGGGTGTTGCTCCAGCGGGGCCAGCGACGGACGGCCACCACGGCGGCGCCGACGGCAGCTGCCGTCACCAGCACACGGGTTGCAGCGTTGGTCATGCCGTTCACCTCCCCCCACGCGTGTTGTCAGCGGAGCCCAGGCCGTCCAGCCACCCGGACACCACCGCGTGGTACTCGCCGGGGCGTTCCTCCTGCAGGTGGTGGGACACCCGGTCCATCACGTGCAGCGATCCATACGGCGCCATGGAGGCAAGCATCAGTGGATAGTCCGGAGTGAGGAAGGCGTCGTACATCCCCCAGGCGAACAGCACCGGCACGGCCAGGCCACGCACATCGGCGGTGAGGTCCTGGAACGTCCCACGCTCGCCGTGGGCGTTTCCCAGCCGGACCTCATCCGGGTTCATGCTTTGCTCGAAGCGCAGGTCCACGGTCTCATCGGGTATGAGGTCGGCGTCGTACCACTCCAGCCGGGCGATCAGCTCGCGCATTTTCGCCCAGGTGGGACCCTCGCCGCCGTAATAGATGTCGCGGGCGTTGCGACCCCGCCGGGTCCGTTCCGGCAGCGGCGCCAGCGGCCCGTAGAAGACCGGCATCGACCCGGTAATGACCAGCGAACGGACCCGTTCAGGGTGCAGCGAGGCGAGCCGGATCGCAGCGGTGCCACCCCAGGAGTTACACACGATGTCCGGCTGATCAAGGCCGAGTTCGTCCAGCAGCGCCAGCAACGAGGCGGCATGGAAGTCCCATACGGGGCCACGTATGGCGGGCTTGTCGGACTCCCCGTACTGCAACAGGTCGACCAGCACGCTGTGCCGGTCGGCGGCGAACAGCGGCAGCACCGGACCGAAGTCGGTCCAGCCGGTGCAACCCGGCCCACCGCCGTGCAGGAACACCGTCGGTTTGGTCTGCGGGCCGTCGGTGATCAGATGGAATTGGTGCCCGGCGGCGGCGGCGTCGGTGCCCGTCGGCTTCGGCCCCCTGGTCAATGGGACGTCGCGCCGCTGCGAGGCCGGCGGCGGCGTGGTCGCCCCGCTATAGGGCTCGGCGGCAGCCGAGACCGACGAGCCCTGCGGCACGGTGGTAGCGCTGGTCATCCGGTGGTCTCCGGGGTAGCGCCTGCAGCTCGCCGAATCCCCCGGGTGGGAGCATTCGCCTCACTTTGCGGCCACCGGCTGCCGCCGGTCTCGGTGCTGCAGCCCTCGACCAGAGCTCGCCACGTGGTCAGCGAGATGTCCGGGCGGTACAGCCGCTCCGGTGGGGCGTCCGTAACGTCGACCATCCACTTGTCCTGGCCGGAGAACTGCCCGTGGAACAACCAGCGGATGGCCAGGCCGTATTTGGCCATAAACCTCAGCCGCTCCTTGGTCCCGCCGAAGGCGACCATGATGCCGACATAGCGGTGGTTGTCGGCGTCGACCGGTACGTAGAACTCGTAGTGGATGAACGTTGGATAGGCGATCCGCAAGACGCCGGGCAGCGACAGCGACGCGAATCCCGGGTACTGCTGGGCCGCGATTACCGGGTTGACGTCCTCGGGTTTTGCGCCAGTGTTCCCGATGTTGGAGACGGCGTCGTCGGTCGGTGGCTTCTTCTTCCACCAGGTGTAGTTGCTCCAGTCACCGACCCCGGGGAAGTGAGCGTCCCAGTACTGCTTGTCCTGGACCCGGTAGATCCACCGTCCGCGACGCTCGATGTGCGTCTCGTTCCAGGTGGGCATGGCCTTGAATGTCCGCCAGATCGCGGTCCGGTGCAGGAACTTGGCGTGCCCCTCGTCGAAGCCATTCTCGACCGCGTAGCGCCAGTTGCCGCCGCGCATGTCAATCCGACTGCCCAGGGTGAGCTCGTTGCCCTGCCACTCCTCGGGCAGTTGCTCGTCGATCGGGTGCGGGTCTCGGTCGCCGATGAACACCCAGACCAGGCCCATCCGTACCTCGACCGGATAGGTCACCACCCGCACCTTCCCGCAGATCGGGGAGTCCGGGCCATCGGTGATGACCGCATTCAGCACGCCGGTTTTCGCATCGAACGTCCACCCGTGGTACGGGCAGGTGATGGTGCCGTCCCAGTGCTGCTTGCCCTCGCTCAGCGGGACACCGCGGTGCGGGCAACGATCATGCAGGGCGCGGATCGCCTGCCCATCCCGGACGAGGACAACATTCTCGTTGCACACCATGACGTGCAGCGGGTTCTTGCCGTCCAGTTGGCTGGCCCAGGCGACCGGGTACCAGTAGTCCCGCAGCCCGGTGACTGCCGCGTCGTAGTTGGGCCAGGTCGACCAGTCCTGCCGGCCGGCGCCCTTGCGCTTGGCCTTGGCCAGGGCGGCCGCCTCCTCGGCCGAAGTGGCCTCGGACGCCGAGACCGGCGCGACGATCGTGTCCTGTTCGCTCGCGGTTGCGGCAGTGGTGCCGACCGGTGTTTCGGTGCTCATGGGCTGCTCCTTGGCCTCGGCGAGAATGCGAGGGTGCTGTCTGCAGGTGGGTGCCGTACAGAGTTTCGTTCCGTCCACCGGAACCCGGTCCGAAATCTGGTCCCCGGCTGGGAATCGGGCGATCAAGTGACCAAGACGACCCGACCTCGTGCTGTGTTAGTTCGTAGTGCCTCCCAGGCCTGGTTGACCGCGTCCAGTCCAAAGGAGGTGACCGGAAGCTGCAGCGAGCCGGCGGACAATCTGCGCAACAGGTCGTCGGCTCGCTCGAATGCGGACGGCGCCCGACGGATCATGTTCAGCGGCAGCAGCGCCACGTCGCGACGCAGCCAGGTGGGCAGATCAAGGGTCAGTGTTGTTCCCGCGGTGTATCCGACGAGGACTGCGCGACCTCCCGGCGCGATCAGCGCCAGCCGGTCCGTCAGTCCCGGTCCGCCGATGGTGTCCACCAGGAGATCGACCGGATCGGTGATGTCGGGGTCCCCCACGTGGGCCTGGACCCCCGCGGGAACATCAGCGAGCCGCGCCTGTCGGGACACGGTGCCTAGCACCGTCGCACCGGATTCCAGCGCCAGTTGGGCGGTCAGTGAGCCGACCGCCCCGGCGGCGCCGGTCACCAGAACACGTTGTCCTGCAGCGACCTGGCCGAGTTCCTCGACCGCGACGGCTGCCGAGGTGGCGGGGGAGAAGAAGCAGGCAGCCAGGACCGGATCGCTACCCTCGGGCGCGGCGTGCAGGGCATCGTCCGGCACAACGGCGTAGTCCGCGGCGAGTCCGTCGCGGACCACGCCGAGACCGCCGCCGCGGATCCACACCGCGGTGCCTGGCGGCAGGCTGGCGGACGTCTCGATGACCCCCGCGCCGTCCCCGCAGGGCACATAGGGAAGCGGCGGCGTGCCGGCGAACCCGCCGGTGGCCACGGTGACATCCAGGTGCCCCAGGGCCGCACCGGTCACCCGGATCAGCGACTCCCCCGGCCCCGGTGTCGGTATGGAACGGTCCTCGACGAACTCGGGCGCCGAAGCAATCGCCCGGACGACGGCGGCCCTCATGCCGGCTCCTCGTTGTCGGTCAGTCCGCAGACGTAGTCCACGATCGCTGCGGCGTACTCGTCCGGCTTCTGGTCCGGCAGCGGGACCATCCCACCGGGAATCTCGACGGCGGCCGCACCCGGGAACACCGTCTGCATTCGCTGAAAGTTCGGATACCCGTACGGGTCCTCCGGGGCGCCGATCAGCAGGATCGGCGCATGCACCAGTGGCAGGCGCTCTTCCATCCGGTAGTGCCGTACCGCAGCGTGGCCGGCCGCCGAGCGGTCCAGACCCGCGATCAGGGCATCGGCGACGAAGCGCTCAAGCAGGTCGGGTGAGTCTGTGGGGTAGAACGATGCACGCCCGGCCCACAGCGCCTTGACGTGCTCGCCATCCGGGCTGCGAGTGACCTCGTCCACCCCGTGCGGCCTCGAGCGAAACTCTTCGTCCACCACCGGCGTGCTGGACAGCACCAGCGCGCGCACCAACTCAGGGGCCCGGGCGGCCACCTCCAGGGCGATAACTCCTCCGGTGTGGTGCCCCACGACGACCGCCGGCCCGGCACTTATTCCGTGCAGTAGTTCCACCGCGGCTGCCGCCCAGGTCTGTATGGACGGCTCGACAGCCGCCGACCCCCCGTAGCCCAGCGTGTCCATCGCCACCGCGCGAAACCCGGCATCGGCCAGCAGCGGTAGCACGTCGCGGAACTCATCCCACGAGCGCGGCGTCTGGTGCAGCAGCAGGACAGTCGGTCCGCGCCCGGACTCGGCATAGTGCACCTGGCCGAAACTGGTGTCCATATACGCACACCGGACCACCACGGCAGTCATCTGCGCGGTCACCGTTCTCTCTTCTCGATGTCAGCTGCGCTGAACTCAGTAGCCATAGCGGCGGACGTTGAGCGGCTGCTCCCCGGCGGCCACCCGCCTGATCTGGTCTCCCAGAAACTCATACGACCGGACCAGCCAGTGGTCGCTGGAACCGGCGACGTGCGGGGTGATGAGAACTCCAGGGGCCTGCCACAACGGGTGTTCGGCCGGCAGCGGCTCGGGGTCGGTGGCGTCCAGTGCGGCGCGGACTCGCTCCTCCCGCACCGCATCCAGCAGGGCGTCGTGGTCCACCAGCGAGCCCCGGGCGCCGTTGACCAGCAAGGCACCGAGTTTCATCCGGGCCAAGAAGTCGGTATCCACCAGTCCTGCCGTCTCTGGTGTGGCCGGGGCCAGCAGCACCACGACGTCGGCCTCGGGGAGCAGGTCGGGCAACGCGTCGGGCCCGGGTACGCCGTCCCGGGGATGGCGGGCCACCCCGACAACGTCGGCACCGAAAGCAGCGAACCGCTCCCCCACGGCGCGGCCGATGGAACCCATGCCGACGATCAGCACTCGCGACCCGGCGATGTCCCGGGCAGCGATTCCGTCGGCGAACGCCAGGTTGGCAGTGTGATCCCATTCGCCCCGTGCCGCGAAGCTCAAGAAATGCGGTAGCCGTTTCTGCATGGCCAGGGTCACCGCGAGCACCCATTCGGCAACCGGCCCGTCGTGGATCCCACTGCCGTTGCAGAGCAGCACGCCGCCGGGAAGCTCCGGCACCCAATCGACGCCTGCGTTCAGGGTCTGCACGACTCGCAGCGATGTCAGGCGCGGTAGCAATTCGGCAAGCCGGCCGCGCAGCCACGGCGCCAGCACGAAATAGTCGACGTCGCCGACCTGCACGGCCAGGTCCGCCGGCAGATCCTCGCCGTCCCGCGGGACGCCCACCAGCCGCACCTCGTCGGGCAGGTCGCCGATGGAGTCCCGCAGGGCGTCCGCGGGCAGCCAGACCAGCATCAGTTCTCCCGCAGGCCGGCCTCGACCAGCAGCGGCCGGATCTCCGCCTCGTACTGGCGCAGGCCGTCCTCGTAGTCCAGCCAGGAGACCGCCAGGCCGTCGATACCGGCGTCCGACAGCGTCTTCATGTGGCCGACGACGTCTTCGGGTGTCCCGACCAGCGGCAGCGCAAAGAAGCCGGCAATTGCCGAGGCGGCCATGCCCTCACGGTCAAAGTCGGTGCTCTGCGAGTTGGGCACCAGCAGTCGCAGCGCATTCTCGGCTGCCGCGTGGTCACCCCACTCCCCGACCATCCGATCAAATTGCGCCTGCGCCTGCTCACGGGTCGACGCGCAGACGATGTGGGCCCCGGCAAACACCTTCAAGTCGCGGTCGTAGCGCTGCCGCGCGTCGGCCTTGATGTCGGCGACGACGGCCGCCGCACCCTCCATGGACGGCAGCAGCGCAAACGTGAGATCCGCGTGCTGCCCGGCGAAATCGCGGCCGGCCGGACTGAACCCTGCGTTCATCACGACCGGGCCGGGGCGCTGGATCGGCTTCGGCTCGGACATGACCCGGTCTGCGGTGAAGAACTTTCCGTGGAAGTCGAACTCCTCGTCGGCCGAGAAGATCTTGTCCAGCAGCGTCATCCACTCCCCGGCGACCGCATAACGGTCATCGTGGCCACGCTGCTCAAGACCGAACATGGCGAACTCGTCGGCGTTCCAGCCGGCCACCACGTTCACCGCGAACCGGCCCCCGGAGATGTGGTCGACCGTGGCGATGGCCTTGGCTGCCGCCATCGGGTGTTCCAGGTGGACGTGGAAGGTGGCGAAGACCTGGATGCGCTCGGTCACTGCGGCCACCCCGGCCGCCCAGGTGAACGTGTCGAAGGAGCGGTGCGCCGTACGGCGTTCGGGCGGGCTCATGCCCCGCCAACGAGCAACCGGGACAATGCCCTCGAAGCCCGCGGCGTCGGCCGCCTGGGCGATCCGTACCGTCTCCGCCCAGGTGACCTGCGGTGCCTGCGGTGCGGTGGTCAGGTTGGCACCGCCGGCCATGTTGGCGCTGAACACGGCCAGCTTCAGCCGGTTCGGGCCACCAAGGATCGGCGTGGTGGTCTTGTCCACGGTGAAGTCGGGGAGCGTGGCCGCTGCCTGCCCGGCGCTCATCTGCTGGCCGCCGGCTCGGGCTGGACCGAACCCACCGGACGGGTGTCGGCGCTGTCGGCGACCTCGGCGACCGAGGCGATTGCGGTCGGGATGGCGGTGCCGTCGGCGACCTTGAACGTCGGCTCCAGCTTCGGCCGGCCACCGGTGGCCATCGACTCGGTGACCGTCAGCGGGCCGGGCCGGTCGAAACGGGCGTGGTTGGGCTTGCCGTCGGCCTCCCGGAAGTGCGGGATGACCTCCTCGGACATGATCTGCAGGTTCTTCATCGCCATCCAGTGGGGCATCGAGCCCATCTGCCCCTGGGTGATGGCCATGCCGAGCCCATACTCCTCAGCCTGCTGTTCATACTTCTCGATGACCGTCTGCGGCGAACCGACGACGATGTAACCCAGCTCGATCAGTTCGTCGTAAGACATCTCCCAGAAGTTCTTCACCCCGGCTGCCTGCCGGCCGCGGATGGTACGCAGCATCGACTCGCTGGTGTTGTAGCCAGGCGGCATCAGGTGGTGCATGGGGATCTTGAGGCCGGTACGGAAGAACCACATCGCGTGCGGCATGAACTCCCGGTAGGCCTGCTTGTCCGTCTCGGCGACATAGGTCGGCAGGACCCGGCCTAACTGCATGACGTCGGCGGTGTAGCCGTACTTCTCCTCGCAGGTCTCCCGGAAGGTCGCGAAGGACTTCTTGGTGATCCAGTTCGAGGTGGTCGTCTGCATGTAGGAGAACTTGCGCTTGGCGACCTCGTCGATCGTGTCCGTCGAGCCAGTGCCGGGCATCCAAATGGCCGGATGCGGCTGCTGGATCGGCTTGGTCCAGATGTTGACGTGCTCCAGGTTGTAGAAATCGCCCTGCCAGGAGAACGGCCCGTCCTCGGTCCAGGCCTTCATGATCAGGTCATGGGCCTCCCAGAACTTCGCCTTGGAGGTCGTCGGGTTCAGGCCGGCGGAGTGGTATTCGGCGCCCATACCGCGGACATGTCCCGAAATCACCCGGCCACCGGAGATGACGTCCACCATGGCGATTTCTTCGGCGACCCGCAGCGGGTTCATGTGCAGCGGCAGGGCGTTGCCGATGATGCCGATCCGGATGCGCTCGGTGCGGGCTGCGAGCCACGAGGCCCACAGGTTCGGCGCGTTGGTGGTACCGAAGGCGTTCTGGTGGTGCTCGTTGACGATGATCCCATCCCAGCCGAAACGCTCGCAGGCGACCAGCTGCTCGAGATACTCGGTGAACAGCTTCTGCGCCACCTTGGCGTCGAAGTAGGTGTTGGGGATCGTCACCCAGGACGACTCGATGTCCTCACCCGGGGGGATATACGGGTAAGGCATCAGATGGAAGTTGTAGAACTCCAGGGCATTGCGCATCAGATCGACACCTCCGTGACGAACGACGCGATCGCCTTCGCGACCGCCTCAGGCTGCTGCACGACCAGCGCGTGTCCGGCGCCGTCGATGATGACTTCACGGGCAGAAAGCAACTCCGCCCACTTGTGCCCATGACCGGCGGGCACGACCCGGTCGGATGCGGCCGACACGACCAGACCCGGTTTGCCGAGCCGCGGCAGCCGGTGCTCGAGCTTCAGGTCATACCGCATGTCCCAGATCAGTGCGCCCGCCATACCTAGCTCGCCGTAGCGATGTGCAAACTCCTCCGGACCACCCTGCATCGGCGAACCCACGCCGGGCACGAGGTCCTCGAACCCGTCGGCCGGTCCGCTGTAATACGTGGTCATGATGTCGTCGGGGTTCATCATGAAGATGTCCTGGATCGGCTCACCGGGCACCCGCAGCCCGAACGGCGCGATCACCGACAGACTGCGCACGTAGGTGGGGCAGAACGTCGCGAAATCCGCGCCGAGCCACGCGCCCAGCCCGTACCCGACCAGGTGCACCGGCTCGGTGCCCATCGTGTCCAGCAGACCCCGCAGGGCCAGCACCATGTCGTCGCGGCCCGTGAGCCAGTCCGGCCGGGAGCTCTCGCCGAAACCCGGCAGGTCGGGAGCGATCAGATCGACGGTGCCAGCCAGCGCCTGGTGAAACGGCAGCCAGCGGCGGGTGGCCCAGTGCCCGTGCAGATACAGCACGGTCGGGCCGGTGCCGTCCCGGCGTACGGCGATACTGGCATCACCGGTATCCACCATGGTGGCGGGGGTGTGGAAGCGTTCGGGGACCGGGACGACCGGCGCCTCGACGGTCTGGCTCATGCCTCTCCTGACGTTGGCGCGGCGGCCGGCGCCGCGGTCGGGTGGGCTGCGGCGAGAAACTCCCGCAGGGCTTCGATGAATGCGTCCGGGGCCTCCAGCGGAGGCAGATGCCCGACACCAGGCAGTTCAACGACGCGGGCGTCGGGCATCCGGGCGGCGATCTCTGCTGCCCATCCTGGGGACTTCAGCTGGTCGTCCGCGCCGGCGATCACTAATACGGGCAGGTTCAGCCGTTCGTACGGGACGGGATCGCCCGGGGGCGGTGGGGACGCCGACGGACTGCGTAGCGCCAGTGAGGCGAACCATTCATAGGCGCCGGGTCGTAAGGACGTCTCGTGCCGCAGACCCACGTACTCCTCGTCGGCTGACCAACGCGAACCACTGGTCGCCAACGCCACCTGAGCCTGCATGGACTCGACCGAACCGTCATAGTCGAAGAAGCGTTCGCGGGCTGCCCCTGAGATGCCGATCCCGCCGGCCGACACCAGCACTGCTCGGCCGACGGCGAATCGATGCTCAGCCGCGGCGAGTTCCCGCAGCAAGTGGCTGCCGCCCATCGACAGCCCTACTGCCGTGTGTATCTCGGTCACGTCCAGGGAGCGCAGGAGCGCCGCCACATGGTCGAGCATCCGACCGGGCAGGTCGACGAAGTCACGCAATTTGTCGGTGCCACCGAAACCCAGCCAATCCGGGGCGATCACCCGAAACCCGAGGTCGGCCAGCGCGGGTAGCACGGCCGGCCAGGTGGTCTCGGCCGACTCACCCCACGCGCCGCCGTGCAGCAGCAGCACCACGGGTCCCGCCCCACACTCCAGCCAGTGCGTACCGATGCCACCAACGTCCGCGGACCGTTTGATCACCGGCTGGGGTCCCACAGAGCCTCCGTTGCTAACGCCGAGGTGGCAAGCAGCCGGTCAGAGACCCTGGCTGCATGCGTCTAAGTGACGGTCGTCACCGATGCTACAGATAGATAGGTGTACTGACCACCCCTGCCGGTACGTTTTCCGTGTGAGTTGAGCGTGGTTGCATACTGACGACCAGTCTGGACGAGTGACGGTCGTCAGGCCGACGCAATATTGCCTTGGGACAGTCCCGCGGCTGTGGACAGTCTGAGCAGGTCACCGGTGAAGTCGCACGACCAGCCGGTCCAGGCATCACGCAGCAGCTTCTCTGCACCCCCACCGACTGCCACGCCGGTGGCCCCCAGAACCTTCACCGCGCGCTCGGCGTTGGCGATCGCCGCCTCGACGGCGTGCTGCTTGGCGGCCGGCAGCAGGGCACCGAGTTCGGGCGTGGGGCCGGTGACCGCCGCGGCGTCCAGGGCCAGGGCCGCGTCCCAGACGGCGAGCCGGGCCCTGCGTACCTCGGTCCACGCGTCGGCCAGCATCAGGGCCACCGCCTGGTGCTCGGCCAGCGGTTTGCCCCAGGACCGGTGCGCGTGGGCGTGCGCGAAGGCGCGCTCGTACGCCGTGCGAGCCAGCCCGACGAACGAGGCGGCCAGGCCGATGACCATCGGTGCGGTCGAACTGCCCATCAGTGCCAAGCCACCGCCCTGCGGCCCGATGAGGTCATGCGCCGGGACCCGTACGCCGTCCAGGGCGACCTCGGCGTGGAAGGCGCTACGCAGTCCCAGCAGCTGCGACCGCTTGCCGACGTGCACGCCCGGGGTGTCGGCCGGCACCCAGAAGGCGCTGGTGCCCAACGGCCCGGGAACGCTTGCATCGGTACGCGCGAACACAACGTAGGTCGAGGCGACGCCGGCATTGGTGACCCAGGCAGCCTTGCGGCCGTCGATCACCCAGGAGTCCCCGTCGCGACGGGCCTTCGTCCGGGTCCCCCGGGATGGGTCCGGAGCGGGGTCGAACATGTCCGAACCGGCGACGTCGGGCTCGTTCAACGCCCCCGCGATCAGGAAGTCGGGCTGGTCGGCCATCAGACCGAAGTAGCGCTGCTTCTGCTCGTCGGTGCCTGCCGCGACGATCATCCCCGGCACGGTCATCGACAGGTTCAGCGCGCCGGCGACGCCCGCGTCCACCGCACCGAACTCCTCGTGCACCAACGCGTTGTCGAACGCGCCCAGCCCCGCCCCGTGATATTCCTCCGGCAGCAGCAGGGTCGTGATCCCGGCGCTGTGCACCTCGGACACCATGGCCCGAAACTCCTCGACGGACAGATGGCCGTCAGCAAACCGGTCGGCATGCTCAACCCGCGGGGCAACTGACTTCGCCGCGACGGTGCGCGCGAGGTCTCGCAGGTGTTGCTGGTCCTCGGTAAGCTGCAGATCGGGCACGGCGACACTCCTCGGGAGTCGTACGGAACAGACCGGAACTCAGCGTGCGGACAGCCCGGCGTCGACCGGCAATGCCACCCCGGTGACGTACCTGGCCTCCTCGCTGGCCAGCCAGACGACGGCGTTGCTCACGTCGATCGGTTCGATCCAGGGGATCGGCAGGGTGTGGAACTGCGCGAAGATCGGCGCCACGTCGGCCTCGGTGGGTTCCGCGACATCGGGCGCGAACAGCCGGTAGGTCGGCTCGTTATGGATCATCGCAGTGGCGACGGCCGTCGGGTGCACCGTGTTGACCCGGATTCCCTGCGGCCCCAACTCGTTCGCCAATGTCCGCATCAGGCCCACGACGCCGAACTTGGCGGCAGCATAGGACGCAAGATTCGCTGGCGCCTTCAGCCCGCCATTGGCTGAGGAGGTGATGACGATGCTGCCGGCGCCGGCAGCCGTCAGATGAGGTAGCGCGGCGTGCACTGTGTTCCAGACCCCGGTGAGATTCGAGCCGATGACGGCGTCCCAGATTTCCGGTGTGGTGTCCGCTGCGGAGACCGGGACGACGATCCCGGCATTGGCCACCACGACGTCCAAGCGGCCCAGTTCGGCCACACCCGCATCGACGAACGCAGCGACTGCCTTCGCATCCCGGGCATCGGCCACACCGGCGTGCACCCGGGCCCCGGCCGCCCGGACGAGTCGTTCAGTCTCGGCCAGGTCCGCTCGCGTCGCCGGCGGATACGGGGTGTCGGTGACCGGCCCGCAGATGTCAAACAACAGCAGGTCGGCCCCCTCCTGCGCGATCCGTACGGCATGGGAACGGCCCTGCCCCCGTGCTGCCCCCGAAATCAGCGCGACCTTCCCGGCCAGCAACCCGCTCACTTGATCACCGTTCCAGCGTCCACCGGAAGCGCGACGCCAGTCACATACCTGGCCTCGTCACTCGCCAGCCACACCACCGCCGCGGTGACGTCGCGCGCCTCGATCCACGGCACCGGCAGGACATTGAGCGAGGTGAACACCGGCTCCACGTCGGCCCGCGTCGGATTCGGCAGATCCGGTCGGAACAGGGCGTACGCCTGCGGCCAGTGCACCATGTCGGTGTCCACGGTCGTCGGTAGCACCGCGTTGACCCGGACACCCGCGGGACCGACCTCGTTGGCCAGCGCCCGCATCAGGCCCAGCACGCCCGCCTTCGCCGCGCTGTAGTGCGCCATGTTCGGCGGACCCTTCACGCCGGCGGCGCTGCTGATCATCACGATGGAACCCGAACCCTGTGCCAGCAGGGTCGGCAGTGCCGCCCGGACCGTGTTCCACACCCCGGTCAGGTTGATGCCGAGCATGTCCGCCCAGTCCGCCTCGGTGATCTCCAGTACCGGCCGCAGTTGGATGATCCCCGCATTGGCCACCACCACGTCGAGTCGACCTAGGTCGGCAACCCCTTCGTCCACAGCGTTCTGCAGCGCCGTTGCATCCCGAACATCAGCTGCCCGGGCGACGACCCGGCGACCCTGTGCCCGGATCATGGCGGCGGTCTCGTCCAACTGTTCCGGCGTGCCCTGGGCGTAGGCCGTGGCCGGGATATCGGCGCAGACATCGATGGCGATCACGTCGGCGCCCTCGGCCGCCAGCCGAACCGCATGCGAACGCCCCTGACCCTTAGCTGCCCCCGTGACCAGGGCCACCTTCCCGGC
>JBBQYX010000037.1:0-28918 GCA_038208295.1 Candidatus Nanopelagicales bacterium
CACCCATATCCAGCGTGCCGCGCGGTCCGGCAGGCGCGCTACCGCAGCGAGCACGACTCCCACCAGCAGGGGGAGAAACACGATCAGGCTGAGCATCGGCTCACCTCACGACCAGCAGCAGGAGAACGGACAACGCGACCACTACGGCGGCGCCGGTGTAGTACTCGTGGACCTGCCCGGTCTGCAGCCGTCGTGCAGCCAGCCCGAGTCGCCTGACCCCGTGGGCCAGCCCCGCGACTGCTGCGTCCAGACCGTGCTGGTCGCCGCGGTCTACCGCGTCGGCGGCCCGTAGCGTTGCGGCCGAACTGCCGGTGACCGCTCGATCGAGCCCGCGGTCGTCAAACCGCGCAGCGGTGGACGAGACCGCCAACGAGCCGCGCGCGATTCCGACGACGCCCGCGTCGATGACCCGGTCGTCGAAGCGGGCCAGAGCTTCGGCCAGGTTCAGTACCGGCCGGACGACCACCCCATGCGCAACCCGTTCCAGGCCGAGCCAGCCCGCCGCCCAGGACCAGCGCGGAGTTCCCCAGATAGCCACGGCCGCCAGCACGAGCAGCGCCAGGGCAGCAGAGACGAGCAACTCCGTGAGCGAGGCCGAGGGGGCGGTGGCCTCACCCAGGGCGTTCCGAACGGATTCGGATACCGGTGGCAGCGCGAGAAATCCGAGCGTTGCTGCACCGACAGCCAGGACGACCAGCGGCGCCTTCTCCAGCCGTCCGATGTGTCGGGTGCCGGGCCGCTCGTCGTCATAGGCAGGCTCCATGTCGGTCGGCGCTGTCCGCCAGACGATGAGCAGAATGCGGATGGCATACATGGTGGACAGGGCAGCCGCTCCCAGGCCCACGTAGTACAGCGCTGCGGACTGTTCCTTCGCGGCCGCCAGGATTTCGTCCTTGGTCGCCCACAGTGACAGGGGTGCCACCCCCGCCAGGGCCAGCACTCCGACACCCGCACATACCCCGACCAGCGGCCAGCGTCGAGCAGCGCCCCGCAGACTCCTGAGCTTCTTTGTTCCCAGTGCCGTCAGCCACGCCCCGGCGGCCAGGAACAGCAGCGCCTTGGTGGCTGCATGCGCCACCAGGTGGGCAGCCCCACCAGCGACGCTGCCGACGCCGGCCGCCAGAACGACGAAACCCAGTTGTGCCCCGGTGGAGGCGGCCAGGGCCTGTTTCAGATCGTGTTGCGCCACGGCGACCGCGCCGAGCGCGACCGCGGTGCCGACGCCCCACCACGCGGTGACGGTCGGTGCCCAGGAGGTAGCCGCGAGCAAAGGCTCCATGCGCAGCAAGAGGTATCCGCCCATCGCCACCATGGCCGCCGAATGCAGAAGGGCGCTGACGGGGCTCGGGCCGAGCATCGCGCGGGACAGCCAGAACGAGAATGGCAGTTGCGCGGCCTTGCCGAGGGCGGCCACCAGGACGCCCGCGGCGATCACGTCCCGCCAGCCGGGTTCCGCTCCGGGCAGCCGGGCCAGATCCAGCCCGACCCCGCCCGCGACCGCACCAGCGGTGGCGAGGTACAAACCGAGATCGGCGGTCCGGGTGGTGAGAAATGCGCTGTTGCCACCGCTCACGCGGGCCGGGTCACGCCACCAGAAACCGATCAGGGCGTACGAGGTGGCACCCATGATTTCCCACGCCAGGAGGAGTGCCGTCAGGGTTGTCGCGGTCGTGGTGATGGACACCGCGGCGACGAACAGCAGCATCAAACCGAAGAATCGGGGGCGGGCGGACTCGATGTCACCGGCGGCGAAGATTAATACCAGCAGGGTCACCGCTGCGACCGTCGGGACGACCATCGCGGACAATGCATCGACCGCGAGGGCGAACGGTGCGCCGGCCACGAACGGCATCGACACCGACGGCCTTTCGAACGCGACGAGAATCGCAAGCATCAAAGCGATCGCGGCAGTGCCGATCGCGGTGGGCGCAGCGAGTTTCTCCGCTCGCCGACCGCTCAGCGTCAGCACCGCTCCCACGACCGCGGGCAGGATCACCAGCGCTGCCAGCATGACTGGGCCACTCATCGCTGCACCGTCACCGGGACAGGTCCCCGGCCATCTCGGTCATGTCCGCGCTGCGCGCGCGGTGCAGCAGGGTCGCAACGGCAAAGCCCATCGCCATCTCCAGCGTCATCGCCGCGAGCACGACGAGTAACAGGACCTGACCCTGCGGCGCGGGGGACAGGAACCACCAGAACGCGCCTGCGGCCAGGATCACCCCGTTGAGCATGAGTTCCAGGCCCATCATCACCATGACGACGACCTGCTGAGAGAGCGCGCCGTACAGTCCCACGCCGATCAGGGCCGCAGCCACCACCAACACCGTTTGCAGCGTCATCGGCCCACTCCACCGGACTGCGGATCCAGCGGCTGCCGACGGGTGAGGTCGTCGCCGAACCGGTCATAGCGCGTACGTGGGGCGGCCAGCACGATCCCGGCGACAATGGTGGCGAACATGACCGGGCTGATCGTCATCATCACCAGCATCTTTGAACCCATCAGCGCCTCACCGAGCGAGGCGGTCAGGTCGGCGGCCGGGACGCCCCGCCGAGCGGGCCACGGTACAAACAGAGCGCCGGCGGCGAGCACCAGGAACGTGCCGGCGCCGATGACAACGGCCCGTTTCTGACTGTGCACCATGCTCATCGGCATCAACGCCGGATTCATCCCCATGAACATCACCATGTAGACGGCCATGATGGCCATCTCCATGATCATCATTAGTACGGTGACGATTCCAATGTACTCCAGGTTCACCAGGAGCAGCGCCAGCCCGACAGCTATGAAGGACACCGCCAGGGCGTACGTCGCTCGCGCCATGGAGTTGACGACAAACACCGCGATACCGGCAGCAACGGACACGACCGCGAGAACCCAGAAAGCAATACCGATGGTCACGTCAACTCCTCAGCACAACGACGGTGGACACGACCAAGAGTTGCACCAGGGTGACTGGGAGCAGGACAAGCCAGCCAGCCTCAACGAAACGGTCCGGACGAATGGTCGGGATCCGCCTGCGTGTGGCAACCAAACATGCCAGCAGCAGCAGCCACTTCACCGTGAACCAGACCCATCCCGGTAGTAACCCGGCCAGCCACGGCAGCCCCGCCGAACCACCGAGGAACATCGGGACCGCGAAGGCCGCACCGGCGCTCAGCAGCGCATACCGCCCAGCCAGCACCAGCAACCGATCGACACCGGACAACTCGGCGAGAATCCCACCGGCGATGTCTCTGCCGGCCGCGGGATTTAACGGTCCCCACACCGAGAAACCAACCACACCGATCAGATAGACGACAAACGCGACTGGCATCCAGACCACGAACCACAATCCCTGCTGGGCCGCAACGACATCAGCCAACCGCAGGCTGGCTGCGCCAACTGCTGGCGCGGTCAGCGCGAACATCAAGGGCAGTTCGTACGCCAGTGCCTGGGCAAGAAACCGGTAACCCCCGACGAGCGAATGGGCGGAGTTTGCGCCCCAACCCGTCAGCCACACCAACGCCCAGACCGCTACGTCCATCGTGTTGAACCACACGACGCCGACGGACAAGTCGGTCAGGGCGACGCCCCCGACCGGGATCACCACCACCATCAGCAGTGCGGCGACGATGAGGCCACCGCCGCCGATGCGCCACAGCGGGGAGTCCGCGGAGACGGTCGTACGACGTCTCTGCCGCAACAGCCGCGCCATCTCGTCGCCGGGTATCAGGAGCGCGCCCGGGCGCCGGTTCGCCAGTACCGCATCGAAAGCAGCCGCGCCCAGAGCAATCATCACGAAAACCACCAGCACGGGCAGTACCCAGGGAGCCGCAGCCACGGTCACCACGGCGTCACCGTCACCACGGCGTCACCGTCACAACCGCGTTATCCATGAGAGGTCACCGGTTCGGCTGCGGTGGTGTCCAGAGCCAGGCTGGCGACGAGCAGTCGGACCGCGGCCAGTTCCAGCCCGGGGACTAGGTCGGGGAGGTCGGTGACAGCTGCGGCGGGTGGGTTATTGCCCAGCTGCCCGGCGGCCCGATCGAGCAGGTCCAGCAGTCGCTCCCGGACGTCCGGGCGAGCGTCGCTACCCAGATCGCGAAGTTGCCAGCGCAGGATCCGAGACCGGGCCACCCGGACGCGCAACCGCGCGGCAGTCGCAGTCGCAGCCGTTGCCTCACCGGCCAGCAGCAGGTCGCGAGCCTGCTGTGCCTGGGCGGCGGCGTCGTTCCAGCCGGCGAGGGCCAGGACGGCAGCCGCCTGGTCGCACCACCACGCATCGGCCGGCACCCGTCCTTGCGCAAGGTGGGGTGCCGCTGCTGGCAGCACCTCAGCTTCGGCCTCGGTGACCACGTCGCCGGCCACGGTGCAGCGCAGGACCAACCCGGCCGGCCAGTGCGGCAGGACCGGGCCGAGGGGGACGTGCAGGACGTCCATCTCCAAGCCGTCCCGATCCTCTGCGCCGCCGGCCAGCGCGATGCCGCCGGGAGACATATCGCCCATGTCCATGTCGCCCATGTCCATGTCGCCCATGTCCATGTCGCCCATGTCCATGTCATCCATACCGCCGTGGTCCATACCGTCGTCGCCGGCCGTGTCGCCAGCCATCTCGCCAGCGTCAGCCATGCCGGCGGACCAACTGCTACGCCCGGCGGCGTCGGCGCGTTGCGCGAGGTCGTCCATCAGCGCAGCCGCCACCCGGTCCAGTGCCCCGTCAGCTGCCCCCTCGACTGCCCCGTCGACCGCCGCCTGCACGGCGACACCGGCCTGTTCGTTGTCGGTCAGTTCCACCTCGGCCCGGGCGCGCGGCCCGGGCAACTGGTCCCAGACCCGGTCGATCGCCTCGGCCAGACGCCGCCCAGGAGTCCCACACACGACCAGCGCGTCTGCATCCGCGGCCGAGGTCGCCTCGACCCAGCCGCGTTGAGTGACGGCGCGTTGCACGGCGACCCGGGTGGCCCACCGACCCGGCACCTCGACTACCAGCACGTGGACGCGACGAACCGCCCGTTCGGCCAACCACGACCTCATACCCATCGCAGTCACACCCATCGCAGTGCACCCTCGCGCCAGGCCCAGGCGACCGCCACCATCAGCACGCCGAGGAAGGCGAACATCTCCACCACGGCCGACATCCCGACCTTGGCGACGATCACCGCCCAGGGGTACATGAACAGCATCTCGACGTCGAAGGCCAGAAACAGCAACGTGACTGGATACCAACGAACATGGAATCGGGACAACGCGTGCTCGGTCGGCTCCCAGCCGGACAGGAATGGCAGGGACTCCAACGGCTGCGGCTGGATGGTCGTGACCCGGGCGACCGCATACAGGGCTGCCACCGCGAGCATCGCGACCACGAACATGAGCAGCACCGTCCAGTAGTCCACGTTCGTACCTCCCGTACGTCCTGGACTGACGTCGTCCGACCCGGTCGAGCGATGATCCGCAGTGGCCTACCCCCATCACGTGGCGGACTAAACGAGGCCTCGGCCTCTACTCGACGAAGAATGCCCCGCGGCGTCGTTGGGGGTTCTGTCAGCCCACGTACTCCAGCCGGGTCATCATCCCGGCTGCCATGTGATACACGTTGTGGCAGTGCAACATCCAGTGGCCGGGGTTGTCCGCCACCAACTCCACGGCCACCCCGCCCATTGGGGGTATCAGGACGGTGTCCTTACGCGGTCCGCGGCCGCCGGCGGCTCCCAGCTGGAATGTATGCCCGTGCAGATGCATGGGGTGCGGCATCATCGACATGTTCCGCATCCGCAGGCGGCCGCGCTGCCCGGACTGGATGGTCAAGGGGACTGCCTCGTCGTAGGTCCGGCCGTTGAGCCGCCATACATACGGTGTCATCGAGCCGGTCAGGACCACGTCCTGGACGGTGTCCGGTTCACCGGCGGGTAATGCGCTGCCCGCCGCCACCTGCAGTGCGCCGACGGTGATCGCGCGGGTGTCGAGTTCCTTCGGTCGGGCGCCCGCCGCTGGAGCGCGACCCGCACCGGTCCGGATCAGGGCATGCGCCAAGCCGGACTTGCCCACCGGTTCGGCCACCAGCGGGAACACCCCGTCGTTCAGCGTGACCACGGCGTCGTATCGCTCACCCATCCCGATGGTCACCGCCGAGGTTTCCAGGGGCGTGACGGGATAGCCGTCGGTGTGCGTGATCTGCAGCCGGTGATCAGCCAGCGCCACCGTGAACAGGGTGTCGGCCGCCGCGTTGATGATCCGGAGCCGCACCCGTTGACCGGGCTTGGCCGTCATGACATAGGGGTCGCTGGAGGTTCGACCGTTCACCAGGTACATCGGGTACGCGACATCGCCGCCATCGCTGATGCCCATACCCCCTCCCCCCATCCCGCCGGTATCGCCCATGCCCATGTCTGAGCCGCCCATGCCGCCCATGTCTGAGCCGCCCATGCCTATGTCTGAGCCGCCCATGCCGCCCATGCCCATGTCGCCCGTGCCATCGCCGCCGTCGTCCGCCGCGGTGCCGCCGCCCTGCAGGTCGCGCAGGATCTGCTCGGGACTGGGCCCGACCCCGTCGGTCCAGTCGTCCAGAACCACGATCCATTCAGCGTCGTAGGCGCCCGGTTCGGCTGGGTCGTCGACGATGAATGGTGCGTAGAGACCCCGGTCGAGTTGCAGCCCGTGGTGTGGATGGAACCAATGGGTTCCCGGGTCGGGCACCACGAAGTCGAAGGTGAAGGAACCGCCGGCGGGCGTGGCCGGGGTTGTCACGTCGGGCACCCCGTCCATGTCATTGCGGATGGCCAGGCCGTGCCAGTGCACGCTGGTTTCGGTGGGCAATCGGTTGGCGAAAGCGACCGTGACCCGGTCCCCGGCGTTCGCCCGCAGCAGGGTGCCTGGCAGGAGGCCCCCGTACGTCCAGGTGTCCACGACCCGCCCGCCCAGGTCGACCTGAGCGGGCTGCGCCACCAGTTTCAGCGTCCGCGTACGTCCGCTGGTGCTCTGGCTGACCGCTGCTGAGGCGATCGCGCCAGGCCCGACCGTGGCCAGCGTTGGCTCCGATGTGCCGCGGCTGCATGCGCCGAGGCCCACCGCGGCGCCGGTCCCGAGCAGTCCCGCGAGGACTGCTCGTCGGGTCACGATCGGTGGCACGGTTCCTCCGAAAATGGCTGGATCGACGAGGCGGGCTCCGTTACAGGGGGCCACTGTGCGGCCGGTTGTCGTCCCCATGGCCGGGAAACAGTAAAGATTTGACGAAGATGACTACGGGCTCCGGCTTTCTCGTTTCTTCACGTCGTCATCGTCGGCGCTCCACATCGTCGGTCCATGCTGGGTGGTGTTCGAAGGCACAGACACCTACGTCAGGAGGACGTCATGTGGTGGAACGATGGTTGGTCGGATGGGCACATGTGGGGCGGTTACGGTGGCTGGTGGGGAATGGGCCTCATGGCCTTGTTCGGCGCCGCCCTGTTCGTCGCCCTCGTGTGGGGAGTTGTTCGTATGACTCGGTCCGAAGGGACCACGACAGTGCTGGACAGCCCGCGCGCCATCCTGGACCGACGGCTGGCCGCCGGAGAGATCAGCAGCGAGCAGTACGCCGAGGCCCGCCGGCTGATCGAGAATCGAGCCACCCCCGACGTGCCGGCCCAACCATGATGGTCGCCTGAGTCCGGTCAACGTCCCGGCCGGCGGTGGCGGTCCGACCCTCGGTCGTCAGGGACGAAGGAGTATGCCCGTGCCACTCACCGTGCTTGTCGTGGACGACGAGAAGCCGCTCGCCTCCATCGTCGGGAGCTATCTCGAACGTGAGGGCTTCAGCGTGGTGTTGGCCTTCGACGGTCCCGGGGCGGTGGCGGCAGCCCGGGAGCACTCCCCGGATCTGGTTGTCCTCGACGTAATGCTGCCCGGCTTCGACGGGCTCGAGGTCTGCCGCCAGTTGCGGTCCTTCACCGACGCCTACGTCATCATGCTCACCGCGCGTGACGAGGAGATCGACAAGGTCGTCGGACTCTCGGTCGGTGCCGACGACTACATCGTCAAACCCTTCTCGCCGCGCGAATTGATCGCCCGCTGCCGGGCCATGTTGCGTCGGCCGCGTGCCAGCGGGGCCGCGACGCAGGACGGGCCGCGCCCGGAAGCGCTGTTCACCCGGGGTGAGTTGGCCGTGGATCTCGACGCGCGGACGGTCTCCGTGTCGGATGAACCGGTGGACCTGACTCGAACGGAATTCGATCTCCTCGCGGCCATGGCCGCCCGGCCGAGGGCTGCGTTCAGCCGCCGGCAACTGATTGACGAGGTCTGGGGGCCGGGTTGGTATGGGGATGAGAAAGTGGTCGACGTCCACATCGGACATCTGCGGCGCAAACTCGGTGACGATGCATCCGAACCGCGCTTTGTCCGCACGGTGCGTGGCATCGGGTACGGACTGGAACTGCCATGACGGCGACGTCCACGAATCGGGCCGTGGAATCGCCACCCGATGCGGGCGGTCCGGAGCCGACTGAGCGCCGGGTTGCGGGGCTCGCGAGTCGGCTGATGACAGCCCAGGCGCTGCTGATCGCCGTGGGTGCCGTCGTCCTGGTCGTCACGTCTGTGATCGTCGCGCCGCCCCTGTTCTCCCAGCATCTGGCCCGCACGGGCGAGAACTCGCCGTCGGTGACCCACCACGCCGAGGCCGCGTTCGCATCGTCCTTCGCCATCTCCCTGGCCGCCGCGCTCACCGTGTCCCTGATCACTGCCGGGTTGGTGTCGTGGTTCCTCGTCCGCCGGGTCGCCGACCCGGTGGAGCAACTCGCTGACGCGGCCGAGGCGGTTGCTGGCGGGATCTATACCGTCGAGGTGCCGCAGGGCGCCTTCAGCAGCGAACTCCAGAGGCTGTCCAGGTCTTTCACGCACATGGCCGGGCGGCTGGCGGACACGGAGACGACCAGGTCGCGATTACTGGCCGATCTGGCTCACGAAATCCGCACGCCGCTGGCCACGCTGGAGGCCTATATCGACGGGTTGGAGGACGGCGTCGTCGTGGCCGAGCCGACCTCGTACGCGACCATGCGTGCACAGGTGGGCAGGCTGCGCCGGTTGGCCATCGACCTGCGCGAGACCGCCGCCGCCGACGAACATGCGCTGCACCTGAGTTTCGCCGACATTGATCTAGCCGCCACCGCGGCCGTCGCGGTGGCGGCCGCAGATCCGCGCTACCAGGCCAAGGACGTTTCGCTGCAGTTGGTTTGCGGCGATGACCCACTGCCTGTCCACGCCGACGAGGAAAGGTTGCAGCAGGTTCTCGCGAACCTCCTCGACAACGCCCTGCGGCACACACCGCCGGGGGGTTCGGTCCGCGTCAGCATCGACCGCGATCCGGGAGCGGTTGTGATCCGGGTTGTCGACAGCGGCGAAGGGATCCCGCCCGCCCTGCTGCCCCTCGTGTTCGATCGCTTCTTCCGGGTCGACCCGGCCCGCGCGAGCACTGACGGCAGCGGCAGCGGTCTTGGGCTCACGATCGCGCGCGCCATCGTCAATGATCACGGCGGAAGCCTGGGGGTCAGCAGTCCTGGGCTGGGTCGGGGAGCCACCTTCACGGTGCGCTTGCCTGCGTGATCGTCCCAAGTTCGATGAGTCGATAGTCCCTGTTCTTGGGTGACCACCGGGTCTGCGTCGCCCGCCTTTACCGTTGCTTCACCGGAACTCATGCTGCCGCGCAGGATTCCTTCCGAACCTGTCCGGGTGACTACTTCCCCCCCACCTATCGATCGCGACCTCATCCCCGAAATGACGGTCGTCGTCTTGGCTGCCTGCCACTTCTGCACCGATGCGGAGGAGGCACTGGAACTTCTGGGCCATGAGTTCCGGTTCCGCCTCACCCGGATAGACGCGGTGGATCCGCTGGGGCAGGAGTTGCTCCAGCGCCACCGGGCCGCGATGAGCCCGCTGGTGCTCCTGAACGGTCGTTTCGTCAGCTCCGGCCGGCTGCCGCGGGGGAAACTACGCAAACTGCTTGCCGCTACTGCGGGCGCGCCGTCTGTGAGCTCGGCGGCGACGTCATGAGTGACCTGCTCACCACCGGGTCGGTGCTCGCGGCGTTCTTCGCCGGTGGCGTGGCCCTGTTCGCGCCCTGCTGCATCGTTTTCCTGGCGCCCAGCTACCTGGCCGTCGCGGTGAAGAACCGCCGCTGGCGACTGCTGCCGTTGACCTTCGTCTTCGCTGGCGGTCTGGCGGCCGTCCTGGTGCCCATCACGTTGGGTATGAGCCTGCTGTCGGGCGCGATCGCGCAATACCACGGGGTCCTGTACACCCTCGGCGGCCTGCTCATGCTGGTGTTGGCGGCCTGGTCGCTGACCGGTCGGATGTGGAGTCTGCCGTCGTTCCTGCGGGCGCCGGACACTCGGCGTGGGGATACGGGTAGTTTCTTCGCGCTCGGCGTGTTCTCCGGAGTCGCCTCCTCGTGCTGCGCGCCGGTTCTCGCCGGTGTGATGACCTTGTCTGCCCTGTCCGGGAGCGCCGCCGGCGGCGTGCTGCTGGGGCTGGCGTACGTCTTCGGCATGGCCTTCCCGCTGTTCGTGATGGCCTTGCTGTGGGACCGGTTTGACCTGGGGCATCGATCGTTCCTGCGGGCGCGGCCGGTCACCGTGCCGCTCCCGGCCGGTCGTCGATTGCGGACGAACACGATCAACCTCGGCGTGGCAGTGGCGTTCGCCGTCATGGGGGTCTTCGTCCTGGCCCTGGCCTCCAGCGGGTCGATGACCAGCGGGCCGGGATTCCAGGCGGCCATCGGGGACGCCCTGGGTTCGTGGTTTACCCAGTTCGAGACGTGGGTGGCGCCAGTGCCCGAACCCGTACTCGGCATTGGCCTGCTCATGCTGGTCGGCATCTTCGTCCTGGCGACGCTGCGGCGTCGCGGGTCGGAGACCACCGAGAACGACGAAACCCCTGCCTGCCACACCCCTTCCGAGACACCATCTCTCTCCCTGGAGCATTCTGATGAGTACTGAGACGGGCGCCCGCCGCCGCGCGGCCGGCAAGCAAGCCACGCAGGCGCAGCGGCTGGTCGAACGGCGTCGGCGACGCAACTCGCGGATCGGTTGGTCCGTCGGGATCATGGTGATCGTCTCCGTCATCACGATCGGTTTGCTCACCAGCCGACCGACGGAAAGCGCCGCGGCATCGGCCGCGCCGGACTTCACGCTCACCGATACGGATGGCCGATCGGTGAGCCTGGCGGACTACCGCGGACGCAACGTCATCCTGTACTTCAGCGAGGGTGCTGGCTGCCAGTCCTGCCTGGTGCAGATGGCCCAGATCGAGAAGGACAAGGCCGCATTCGACGCCGCGAACATCACCGTCCTGCCGATCGTGATGAACACCCGTGACCAGATCATGGCCGACATGGCTGCCAACGGAGTCGCCACACCCTTCCTACTCGATGACGGCCAGGTGTCCAGCGCCTACGACACACTCGGCAAGGGCATGCACGCTGGGCTGCCCGGACACAGCTTCTTCGTGATCGACTCCACGGGAGTGCAGCGGTGGTACGGGGAGTATCCGTCCATGTGGATGGAACCCTCGGCGCTGCTGGCCCAGGCGACGTCCGTCCTGGCCGGGTAATGCGGCACCTTCTTCACTGAATCTTCATCGGTGCTCCACCGGGAGCGTGCGGCGGCTGACCGATCGTCGCAGTGTTGTCACAGAGCCCTCGGGTCGAGTACTGGAGTCGCGTCGCATGATCGTTGGGTCCCATGGCTGTTGAGGTGACGTCGGACGGCTCCGATACGACGGATCAACGCGCCACGACAACATCGTCGCTGACCGTCCCGGTGAGCGGCATGACGTGTGCGTCCTGCCAGCAGCGGGTCACGCGGGC
Organism: Candidatus Nanopelagicales bacterium; assembly: GCA_038208295.1. Taxonomy (GTDB): domain Bacteria; phylum Actinomycetota; class Actinomycetes; order S36-B12; family JBBQYX01; genus JBBQYX01. The sequence goes on from JBBQYX010000037.1 coordinate 11,811, forward strand.
GCTGCTGCGGGTTCCGGGTGTGGAGACCGTGGCCGTGTCGGTCGCGGGCGGACGAGCCGTCGTCACCGGGCGCACGTTGCCCGACCGGGACCGGATCGAGGCGGCCATCCGGCGCGCCGGGTACCGGCCGGGCAAGCCGGACTGGATCAATCGGGACCGCTCCGTCTGGGTTGTGGTCGGTGGCGCGACCCTGGCCGTCGCCGTGCTGGCCTGGCTGGCCGGGACGCTGGGGCTGGCGGATCTGCCGGCGCGGCTGGCCGACCCGGGTCGCGGTGGCCTGCTGGTCGTCCTGATCCTCGGACTCACCGCCGGGGTGTCCACCTGCATGGCCATGGTCGGCGGCCTGGTCCTGTCGGTCTCCGCGGCGCATGCCGCCACCGTTTCCGCCGCGTCTACCACCAGCGCTATCGGGACCGGCAGCGCACGGCTCGTGCGGATGCGCCCGCACGTCGCGTTCAACGTGGGACGGGTCCTCGGATTCGGGCTGCTGGGCGCCGGTCTCGGTGCTGTGGGTGCGACGATGAGTCTGCCCGCCCGGGGGATGGGCCTGCTCATCGTCATGGTTGCTGTGGTGATGGCGTTGCTGGGGTTGCGGTTGACCGGTGTGTCGCCGCGGCTGGCCGGGTGGACCCCGACCCTGCCCGCCGGGCTCGGCCGAGTACTGGGCCTGGACGCTGCCGGGTCGGCCCCCTATTCCGACGGTCGGGCCGTCCTGATGGGTGCGGCGACCTTCGTGCTGCCCTGCGGGTTCACCCAGGCAGTTCAGGTTTTTGCGGTGTCGACCGCCTCACCGCTGACCGCCGGGGTGGTGATGGCGACGTTCGCGCTGGGCACCTCCCCGGGTCTGCTTGCCCTCGCGGGTGTTCCAGAACTTGCGACCGGACCGCGCCGCAACACCGTGTTGCGGATCGTCGGAGTCGTCGTGCTGGGTTTCGCGGTCCTTAACGCCAGCGGTGGTCTGCGCCTGATGGGGCTCTCGATCGGCTCGGCCGCTGTCACGACCACGGCCGGGCAGCAACTGTCGGGCAACGTGACGGTCGCCAACGGAATTCAGACCGTACGGATGAGTCAGTTGCCCAGTGGTTATCAGCCCGCGGACACGGTCGTCTACGCCGGGATGCCGATCAAGTGGGTGATCACCGGCACGTCCCCGTTTGATTGCAGTTCGGCGCTGCGCGTCCCCACCCTGGGCGTATCGGCGAACCTCATTCAGGGCATCAACACCGTGCAGGTGCCCGCGCTGGCTGCTGGCGTCACGGATTTCACCTGTGTCATGGGCATGTACTCCGGGCGGTTGGTCGCGGTGGCCCCACCTGCAGCAACCGTCCCACCGGCGGAACAACCCCAACCCAGGATTGGTTGAAGCAGAGACGACATCGTGCTCCGCGCACCGCAGAGCACGGACGTTCGCCCGATGACGTGAGGAGAATTGTCCATGCCTGCCACCCCCGCCGGCACCGGCCTGGTACCTGAATCTGCCCTGGGAAGTGTCGAACTGGGCAGTATCGAACTGGCCATCGGGGGAATGACCTGCTCGTCGTGTGCTGCGCGCATCGAGAAGAAGCTCAACCGACTCCCGGGGGTGACCGCGACTGTCAACTACGCCACCGAGAAGGCAAAGGTCACCTTTGACGGGTCGGTGTCCGACGCGGACATGATCGCGACCGTCGAGGCCACCGGATACACCGCGACCCTGCCGGCCGCACCCGCGGAGCAGGACAACGAGGCCGGTACCGAGTCTTCCGAACCCGATGACGAGGTTGCCGCTCTGCGGCAGAGATTGATCATCAGCACCATCCTGGCCGTTCCGGTCCTGCTGATGGCGATGGTGCCGCCGTTGCAGTTCACGAACTGGCAGTGGTTGTCACTGACGTTGGCGTCCCCCGTAGTGGTGTGGGGCGCCCTGCCCTTCCACCGGGCCGCCTGGGCCAACGCCCGCCACGGCGCCGCGACGATGGACACCCTGATCTCGGTCGGTGTTTCCGCTGCCTTCTTGTGGTCGTTGTGGGCGTTGTTCTTCGGTACGGCCGGCACGCCGGGCGCCACGATGTCCTTCCACCTGCTGCCATCCCGCGGCGAGGGGATGGACGAGTTGTACCTCGAGGTCGCCGCGGTGGTGACCGTGTTCATCCTGGCCGGTCGCTATTTCGAAGCCCGGGCCAAGAAGCGGTCCAGCGCTGCCCTGCGCGCCTTGTTGTCGTTGGGCGCCAAGGACGTCGCGGTGCTGCGCGAGACACCGAACGGCCGGCAGGAGGTACGGATCGGCATCGCGGAACTCGTCGCCGGAGATCTATTCGTCGTCCGCCCGGGTGAAAAGGTGGCGACCGACGGCATCGTCGTTGAGGGCACGTCTGCCATCGATGCTTCGATGCTGACCGGTGAATCTGTTCCCGTCGAGGTCGGGGTGGACTCGCCGGTCGTCGGTGCCACGACGAACGTCGGCGGCCGGATCGTGGTCCAGGCGACCCGGGTCGGCGCTGACACCCAACTCGCCCAGATGGCCCGCCTGGTCGAGGACGCCCAGAACGGGAAGGCGCCGGTCCAACGACTGGCCGACCGGATCTCGGCGATCTTCGTACCGGTGGTCATCCTGCTGTCCCTGTCGACCCTGAGTGTCTGGCTGCTGACGGGGCACTCGGCGCAGCAGGCGTTCACCGCGGCGGTGGCGGTCCTGATCATTGCGTGCCCCTGCGCCCTGGGGTTGGCCACGCCCACGGCTCTGCTGGTCGGCACCGGTCGCGGTGCCCAGTTGGGCATCCTGATCAAGGGACCGCAGGTGCTGGAGTCCACCCGTACCGTGGACACGATCGTGCTCGACAAGACCGGGACTGTCACCACCGGGCGCATGAGCCTGCACGAGGTGATCGCTGCACCCGACGAGGACGCCGACGAGATCCTCGCATTCGCGGGCGCCGTCGAGGACGCGTCGGAACACCCGATCGCAGCAGCGATCGCGGCGGCCGCCCGGTCCGCCCACGTCGTCGACCTGACCGCACGGGCGGCGCCACAGCCGGGTGTCACCCCGCCCGGGAGCCGTACCGCGGGATCGCTGTTGGCGGTGACGGACTTTGCCAACGCGGCCGGTCAGGGCGTACGGGGAACCGTGGACGGCCGGGTGGTCTGGTCCGGCCGCGCCTCCTGGGTTGCAGCACAAGTGAACCGCGACCTGCCAGCAGAACTGTCCGAGCAGATCACGGTCGCAGAGTCCGCCGGGAGGACCGTGGTCGCCGCCGGTTGGGACGGTGCCGTCCGCGGCGCCCTGGTGGTGTCTGACACCGTCAAGCCCACCTCGGCGCAGGCGATCACCGAGTTGCGCTCCCTGGGCCTGCGCCCGGTCCTGCTGACCGGCGACAACGCCCGCGCCGCGGCAGCGATCGCAGCCGAGGTAGGAATCGATGAGGTCATCGCTGAGGTCCTGCCCGCCCAGAAGGTTTCGGTCGTACGCGACCTGCAGGCGCAGGGCCGCGTCGTCGCGATGGTCGGTGACGGGGTCAACGATGCTGCGGCGCTGGCCGCCGCCGACCTCGGCCTGGCCATGGGGACCGGCACCGACGTGGCGATCGAGGCCTCCGACCTGACCCTGGTCCGCGGTGACCTGCGTACCGCCGCCGATGCGATCCGGCTGTCCCGCAGCACCCTACGCACGATCAAGGGCAACCTGTTCTGGGCCTTCGCCTACAACGTGGCAGCGTTGCCCCTAGCCGCGCTGGGCCTACTAAATCCGCTGATCGCCGGCGCGGCGATGGCCTTCAGTTCCGTCTTCGTGGTGTCCAACAGTCTGCGGCTGCGGCGATTCCGCTCCTGGGCCGCGTAGCGCCGCTGCACCGGAGGGACTTTGGTCCCTCAGGTGCGGGGCCGACTGCGACGATGGGGCACCGTGGATTGGCTCACCGGCAACACCACGTTGGACTGGACCGCCCTGGTCGACGTGTTTCACGCCGCCCTCTACCTGATCATGCTGTTCCTGATCTGGTGGTGGGTCGTGGTTCTGTCGTGGGTGTACTGGCATGCTCGGCACGGCACGCAGGCAGCCGTTGAGTCGCTTGGTGAGATGCCGACCCAGGGCGGGGGCCCCCAGGTCGGCAGCACACTGAATTTCGTCCTGGTGATCCCAGCGCTGAATGAGGCTGTGGTGATCGGGAACACGGTGCGGGCCTGGCTGGCGGAGACACCGCCGGAGGGTTGCCGGGTACGCGTGTTTGCCGTGAACGACGGTTCGGACGACAACACCGGCGCCATTCTCGACGCCATCGACGATCCTCGGCTGACGGTGCTGCATCGCCGGCCGCCGGAGGCACGGCTGGGCAAGGGGCAGGCGCTCAACGCCGCCTATCAGGCGATCCTGGTGGACGCGAGACAGCGCGGAACCGAGAAGTCGACTGTCCTCGGCGTCCTGGATGCTGATTCCCGCCCCGGTCCGGACGTCTTGCGGGAGGTACATGACTTCTTCGCCGATGTCAGCGTCGACGCGGTCCAGACCGGCGTACGCATCCGGAACCGCGACCGCTTCTGGGGTCGTGTGCAGAACTTGGAATTCGGGTCGCTGGTGGACGCGCAGCAGACCTATCGCGATGTCGACGAGGCGGTCTACCTCGCCGGCAACGGTCAATTCGTCACCCTGTCGGCACTGACCGGATTGGGCGGCCGCCCGTGGTCGCACAGCCTCGTCGAGGATCTCGACCTCGGCGTCCGCCTGCTGCTGAACGAGGACCGGATCCGCTACACGTCCCGGACATTTGTGTCTCAACAGGGTCTGACGCAGGTCAAACCGCTGATGCGCCAACGGACCCGCTGGGTCCAGGGGAATCTCATGGCGCTGCCGTTCATCCCCGCCGCAAAACGTTCGCGGGTATTCACGCGTCGTACCATGATCGATCTCACGCTGTATCTCATGACGCCGGCCATCACGATCCCGGGTCTACTGCTGGTCATCTTCTCCTGGGCCTACTTCGCCCAGCGTGCGCTCACTCACAGCATTCCTGGCTTCTGGTTCTCGATGACGCTCATCGCCGCAGTGACGCCGATCGTGATCCTGTCCCATGGGCATCGCCGCCGGAACCCGCAGATCGGTCGACCCGAAGCGGTGGGGTCCGCCCTGGGGTTCATGGTGCTGGTGCTCATTGGCGCAGTGGTCACCTGGCGGGCGGCCGTTCGGATCCTGCGCAAGCAGCACGGCTGGTCCAAGACGGCCCGACTGGCCGAGCCGGACGACGTGCCAGCGATTCCTACGGCATCGATGTGAGGGGCTAACGCTGGAACACCCGCCAGTTCACGCACAGGTGTCCACCCTGGCGTGGCCCGGCGGCGATTCGTGACGCATGCTGGAGACATGGATATTTCCACCACCCGCCGCCTGCGCTGGGCCGTCCCGGTCGGCGCGCTCGCCTTGGTCGCCTCCGTCACCGTCATCCCCGGTGTTGCGGCCAGTGCCGCCCGCCCCGCTCTGCCCGACCGCACCGCCGCGCAGCTTCTCGCCTCGATGGGCGACGTTGCCGCACCATCGCTGTCTGGCACGGTGAGCCAGACCGCCCGGCTCGGGCTGCCCGAGCTGCCGTCCATGGGCGGGAGCAGCACGGCGCTGACCTGGACCAATCTGTTGACGGGCTCGCATACGGCGAAGGTCTGGGTCGATGGGATGACCCGGCAGCGCGTTGCCCTGCTCGGCGATCTCGCCGAGAGTGACGTGATCCGTAACGGCCGCGACCTGTGGACGTACTCCTCCTCGACCAACGAGGCCACCCACCGCGTCCTCCCGTCGAACACTGCGAAGCCGTCGTTCAAGCCGACTCAGCCGCAAATGCCGATGACGCCGCTGGAGGCCGCGACACAGGCGCTGGCCGCGGTCGGTCCCACCACGACGGTGACGGTGGATGGCACCGCGCAGGTCGCCGGGCGGGCGGCCTACCAAATCTCGTTGCAACCCAAGGACGATCGCTCGCTGGTCACGGCCGTGACGATGGCCGTCGACGCCGAGACCGACACCCCCCTGCGGGTCCAGGTGTGGGCGCGCGGCTCGCAGTTGCCGGCGTTCGAGACCGGCTTCACCCAGGTCCGGTTCGCAACCCCGGACCCGGCGGTCTTCGACTTCACCCCGCCGCAGGGTGCGGAGGTCCGCAAGCAGACCGTGCCGCCGATGGGCCAGCTCACCCCGCGACTGCCCGGCGACGGGCCGATGGGCCGCGCTCAGGGTGCTGACCCGGCGGCCAAAGACGCGATGACGGTGCTCGGCGACGGCTGGACGTCGGTCGTGGTCGCGAAGGGTGTATCGCTGTCCGCGTTGTCGGGCGGCGGGTCGGACGGCGGCCAACTGCTTGGTCTGCTGACCAAGGCGGCCACGCCAGTCGCGCAGGGACAGTTGCTTCAGACGGCGTTGGTGACGGTACTGCTGACCGACGACGGGACGCTTTATGCCGGTGCTGTCACGCCGGCGGCATTGCAGCAGGTGGCGGCCACCGGAAAGGCCCTGTGATCGCAGCTGTGACCGGCTCTTCTTCCAGTCCGGTGCTGGCCGGGCTGGCGTCTCCCGCTGAACCGACCGGCGTTGACGCTGGGATCACGACGTCGGGCCTGACTCGCCGCTTCGGCCACCAAGTGGCTGTGGACGACGTCAGTCTGCACGTCCCGCAGGGTGCGGTGTATGGGTTCCTTGGCCCGAACGGGTCTGGGAAGACGACCACCATCCGGATGCTGCTCGGCTTGGTGGCCCCGCATGCGGGCACCATCGAGGTCCTGGGGGAGCCGATTCCGGCCCGGTCCGGGCGGGTGCTGCCGCAGGTGGGCGCCCTGATCGAGGGACCGGCGTTTCATCCGTACCTGTCCGGGCTGGCCAACCTGCGCCGACTGGACGCCTGCGACGCCGCTGCCGACCCGCACACGCGGGGCCTGCGAATCGAGGCCGCTTTGCACCGGGTCGGGCTGAGCGCCGCGGCCCGCAAGCGTTACCGGCAATATTCGCTCGGCATGAAGCAGCGACTTGGCCTGGCTGCTGCGCTGCTGCAGCCGCGGCGTTTGCTGATCCTGGATGAGCCCACCAACGGCCTGGACCCACAGGGGACCAGGGAGGTCCGCAGTCTGGTTCGCTCCCTGGCCGACGATGGAACCACGGTGCTCATCTCCAGCCATCTGCTGTCCGAGGTCGAGCAGGTAGCCAGCCATGTCGGGATCATGTCGGCCGGTCGACTTATCGCGCAGGGCACCCTGGCCGAGGTGCTCTCCGGGACCGCGGCTCAGGTGCAGATCGTCACCTCGCAGGTGGAGCAGGCGGCCCTGGTTCTCGAGCGGCTGCAGATCCGACCGGTGAGTATCGACCCGGCCGCCGACCTAGTTCGGGCGCCGTTGGGCCAGGCGGCCCCGGAGGACATCAACGCCGAACTCGTCCGTGCCGGCATCCCGGTGCGAGGTTTCGCCGTCACCCGAACCGGGCTGGAAGAGCTGTTCGTGTCCCTGACCGGGGAGGGCTTCGATGTCGCCCAGTGACCTCAGCCGCGGACTGCCCAGTGGCCGGCCGCGCGAGGTTCTCGACACGCGGACTGCCAGTCCGGTCGTCACGGTGGACCGGCGCGACGTCCCGTCGGCTGGTCGACCGGAACGGCGTCCAGGAGCTTTTCGCCGGTTGGTGTTCAGTGAACTCGCCCTGGTGTTCCGCCGCCGCCGCAACCTTGCGTTGCTGGTCGTCTTGGCCGGAACCCCGATTCTCATCGGGATCGCCATCAGGCTGTCTTCAGCAAGGCGAGGGGGCGGCGGGTCGGCGTTCCTCGAACAGATCACCGGCAGTGGCCTGTTCCTGGTTTTCACCGCCCTGACGGTGAGCCTTCCGTTGTTCCTGCCGCTGGCACTGGGCGTTGTGGCCGGCGACAGTATTGCCGGCGAGGCGTCGACGGGGACGTTGCGATACGTCCTCACGGTCCCGGTCAGTCGCACCCGGCTGCTGCTGGCGAAGGCGCTCAGCGTTTTCGTTTTCGCGGCCGCGGCCGTTTTGGTGGTGGCCGTGTCCGGGCTGGTGATCGGCGCGATCCTGTTCGGCCTGAACGATCTCGTGCTGCTGTCCGGGGACACGGTCCCGTTGGCGGACGGTCTGGTGCGTACCGCCGGTGTCGTTACCTACGTCGTGGTCTCGCTGACCGGGCTGGTGGCGATTGGCATGTTCATCTCAACGCTCACCGAAGTCCCGATCGCGGCCATGGCCGCCACCGTGGCAGTGACGATCATCGCCGAGGTGCTCGACGCCGTTCCGCAACTCGGCGACATCCGATCCTGGTTGTTCACCCACCATTGGTTGGGTTTCGGGGAGTTCCTCCGCCTCGACGTCGACTATGGCGCCATGATCGGCTGGTCGATGCTGCAGGTCGGGTATGTCGTGGTCTTCGGCGCCCTGGCCTGGGCGCGGTTCGCCAACAAGGACATCACCAGCTGAGCGTTGGTGTTCAGCGCACGACCGGGGTCTCGCCGTCCCACGCCTGACGCATGGTTCCGCGTGCCCCGGCCAGCGCGGCCATCTGCACCACGATGCCGACCGCGGCGACTCCGACGTACAGGGCGGTCCACCACCAGCCGTCGTTGATGCGTTCGGTGATTGTCGGCTGGGTGAGATCCGCGTACGCCAGGGTCCCCACCATCAGCATGGTTCCGGCGACAACGGCGGAGGCGCCGGCCAAGGCGGTCAGCACGGTGAGCAGCACCATCGGCAGGTTGCCGATGATCGCGAGTAGCGCCAGGGCAGCGCCGAGCAGGACGCCGACGAGAATGGTGAGCCACGACCAGGTGACGCCGAGGGCGACCATCAAGCTGGCGCCCAGGGCGAAACCGATGGCTGTCATGGTGATGATGACGGACACCTCGTAATAGAGGTAGGCGAGCAGGCCGAAGAGCAGCGCCAAGCCGATCCCGATTGCCCAGGACCACAGCGACGTCAAGAAGCCGCCGTTGTCGATCTCCGCGCCGAGTCCGGCGCCGAGCATGAAGCCGGCGAAGGCGCCCCAAATCGGGATGATCACCCGCATGGCGAGGTAGCCGCGGAACGCGAACAGGGCTCCGACGAGAATGAACAGTAGGCCGAGCAGGACGTTGGACATGGATTCTCTCCCTGGTGCAGATCGGCTGAACCCAGCATGCCAGTTCTGCAGCCCGCCACTCGGCGTCGCACCGAGCGGCTGACCGGTCCTGGGCACCGCTGGCCGAGAGCTGGGTCAGTGCCGCGACGTCCGTACGGCACTGCCACGGCTCCGGCTAATGATCGTCATCTGCTCCTCCAATGTCGCCGGCACGACCGTCAGCGCTGCGTCGATGCGGCTGGCGGCCAAGGTCGCCTGGATACGTGTCTGATCCTGGCCGGCGATGCGGATACGTGTCCCGGACAGCACGACCGGGAGGTTGTCCGCAGTCAAGGCGGCAAACGCCGTTGTCCAGTCAGCGGTCTCCACCTGCACCGCCGTGACTCCGTGGACGATCTGCGCGACGGTCCCGGCCACCACGACCCGACCGAGGTCCATCAGGACCAGTCGGTCACATTGCTCGGCCTCCTGCATGTAGTGGGTACTGACCAGCACGCCGACGCCGGATTCAGCCTCCGCGCGGATCGTGTCCCATAGGTCAGCCCGGGCCAATGGGTCAACCCCGGAGGTGGGTTCGTCCAGGACGAGGAGTTCGGGGGAGTGCGCCAGAGCAGCGGCGAAGGCGAGTTGGCGTTGCCGGCCGAGACCGATCGAGGCCACCAGCGAGTTGTGGTCGTTCACGAGCACGTCCCTGGGCAGTTCTGCGCCATATGCGCGCGCGACGAAGGCGAGATTCTCCGCCACGCTCAGATCTGCATACAGTCCCAGGCTCTGTGGCACATACCCCAAACGCTGGCGAGTTTCGCGTGCTGGTGATCGACCGAACAGTTCGACTCGGCCCGTGGATGGTTTCAGCAGTCCCAGCAGCATTCTGATGACGGTTGTCTTGCCGGCTCCGTTGGCACCGATCAGGCCCACGATCTCGCCTGCGTCGACCGCGAGTGACGCGTCCTGCACCGCGACGAGGTCACCAAACAGCCGGGTCACGCTTCGAGCCCGCAGCAAGGCGCCACTCGAATCCGATCGATCGCTGCGCCGAGCCGCGACGCGAACCGGGCCTGACAGGGTGCGCCCCCGCGCGATCGCTGCTGCAATGACCGCGTCCTCCAGATCCGGCGGGTTCGACGACGACGCGGGGGCAGCCGGTTGCCAGGCGTGCCAGGCGCGCCCGCGCCGCCAGGCCGGTGACCGCCCATCAGGTTGCGCCACGACGGTGACCGAGCCGGGCGCGGCCCGGACGACTTCAGCCGGAGTTCCGGACAGGAGTGGGACACCCCGGTCGAGCACCAGTACGGAATGCGCCCGCTCCGCCTCGTCGAGATACGTCGTGGCCATCAGGACCGCCGCACCCCGGGCGGCCGCCTGCGACACCAGGCCCCACAACTCCACCCGACTCACCGGGTCGACACCGGTCGACGGCTCGTCCAGGACCAGCAACTCGGGTTGGTGCATCATGGCCATGCAGAAGCCGAGTTTCTGCCGCATACCCCCGGACAGTTGGGCTGCCAGCCGCTCGGTGGCCCCGGCCAGTCCGGCGGCGGAGAGGAGTTCCCTCCGACGTTCCCCGGCCACCTTCGGATCGATCCCGTACGCGCCAGAAACCAGTTCGAGATTCTCGCGTACGGTCAGGGCAGCCCAACTCCCGGACGTCGCCGGTTGATAACCGATCTGCTGGCTGGGTGGGGTGCGTACCGTCCCCGAGGACGGCACGACTCGCCCGGTCAGCACGCGCAACAGCGTCGTCTTGCCCGCTCCGCCGCCGCCGACGACGGCGGCCACCTCACCCGGTCGGACCGTGAGGGTCACATTGTCGAGGGCGCGGCGCTCACCCCACCACACACAGATGTCCGCGACGCCCCACAGTTCTTCTCGCTGGACGGCCGCACCAGGCAACGCGGTCGCATCCCCGCCGTCGTCAGCCATCGCTGTCGGCCGTTGATGACTGGGTGGGTGCCAGATCGCGCCGGAAACGCAGCACCGCTGCGCCGAAGATGAGCACCGCGAGTGCGGTGAGAACAAGCAAGGGGACCCAGATGTTTGCCGCGGTGATGGGGGTCCCGCGCAGCATGACTCCGCGGCTGACCTGGGTGAAGTAGGTCAACGGCATGAGATAGCCGATCCACCGTACGGCCCAGGGCATCGCCACCAATGGGAAGATCATGCCCGACAGGAGGATCTGGGGGAGGAGGACCATCAGGGCGCCCTGGATCGCTTGCCCCTGGTTCTGCGACAGCGTCGAGATGAGAACTCCCAGGCCCAGCACGACGAACAAGAACAGTGCGGCGCCTAGGGCGAACACGAGAATATTGCCCGCGAACGGGACCCCGAACAACAGTGTGCCCACAACGGTCACGATCACCAGGTCCAGGCTGGCCAGCAGCAGGTACGGCGCGACCTTCCCGAGGATCACATCCGATGGCCGGAACGGCATCACCGCCAACTGTTCGAGCGTGCCTGTTTCCCGTTCTCGCACCAAACCGATGCTCGTAATGATGGTGCCGATGAACGTCATGATCAAGCCTATGAGGCTGGGGATCATATACCACGACGTCTTCAGTTCCGGATTGAAGAGGACTGTGAGCGTCACAGCATCCCCAGCCCTCGCCAGGGCGACCGTGGCGGTCTGCGCTGCGAACAGGTCCGCTCCGTCGACGTAGGCCGTCGGGGGAGTCGTGCCGGTGTCCAAAGCGACCGTGGCATCGCCATTTCGGAGCACCTCCTGCGCGCCCGCAGCGTCCAGGTCGGTCTCGACAGCCGTCACGTCGAACACCCCGGGCAGCAGATCGGCCACCGCGATTGCCTGCGGCCCCGCCACGACCGTGCGCAGCGAGTCCACCGAGAAATTGGCTGCATAGCCAAAGATCACGAGCATCAGGATCGGTAATGCAATGAGCATGGCCAGCGTGCGCCGGTCACGACGGAGTTCACGAAACTCCTTGATGATCATGGCTCGCATGGCGGTGAGCGTAGCGACCCCGGAGCCCTGACTCAACGGTTGATGAATCGAGTTCATTAGTCTCGACTCATGTCCAGCTCCCTCGGCGAACGGCACGCAGCTCGGCAGCGCCCCCGTATCCACTTCACTGCTGAGCGTGGTTGGACGAATGACCCGCACGGCATCGTCTATGTGGACGGCACCTATCACCTGTTCTTTCAGTACAACCCGGACGACACCGTCTGGTCCGAACGCATGTGCTGGGGGCATGCGATTTCCAGCGACCTGCTGCACTGGCGCGAGGTCGACGTGGCGCTGATCCCCACGGCGGGGGAGGTCGGCTGCTGGTCGGGTGCCACCGTGCTGGTCGACGACGGGCCGGCGATCCTGTATACGAGCGTCCGAGCGGGTGACGTGGATCGCGGCCGGATCGCGCTGGCCCGCGGGACGAGTGACTTGCTGCGCTGGGATCAGGACGCCGCCAGAATTGTCATCAACCCGCCCCCGATGGTGCCGGCGTTTCGTGACCCATACGTCTGGCGGGTCGGCACCGGCTGGCGAGCCCTCGTGGGCGCCGGCATCGTCGAGCAGGACCGTCGCTATGGAACGGCCCTGCAGTATTCCTCCCAGGACCTACGAACCTGGCGGCTCGACGGCCCGATCGCGCGCCGAGCCGCGACCCAGTCCCAGCCCGTGCGCACCGGCCGCGTCTGGGAATGTCCGCAACTCGTCGAGGTGGACGGCCACTGGGTTCTCTTGATCTCCGGCTGGGACGGTGACCCGCTGGGTGTCTCGTACGCCGTGGGTGACTACGACGGACTGGTGTTCTCGCCGCGTGCCTGGCGCCGTTTCGGGTATGGGTTTCCGCCGTATGCAACGACCGTGTTCCGCGACGCCGACGAGCGCCCCTGCGCCCTGTCTTGGTTGCGGGAGAATCAGTCGGGACCACCCGCCGGGTCCCCCTGGGCGGGTGCGATGAGCCTGCCGCACGTCCTTCGATCGGACGGAACCCGGGTGTGGGCAGAGCAGCATCCGCACCTCGACGGTCTCCTCGGACCGTGGCACCCGATGCCTCGTACGGGCGTGCCGGTGGCCCCAGGCCAGGTCTGGCAGATCCGGCTCGAGGTTGCCCGCCTGGCCGCCGGAGAGGTCACCCTCAGCGCGGAAACCACAGGTGGTGCAGTTCGGATCCGACTTGCCGGAGTTCCTGGGCCGGCGGGCGCCGTGCAAGTGGAGGTCGGTGCGGCCCGGATCGTCGAGCAGCCGATCCGCGCAACCGGGCCGCCCGTTGTGGTTGAGCTTGTCGGCGACGCCGACCTGGTCGAGATCACTTCCAGTGGGACGGAGGGAGTCGCGGTCGCGCGGCTGCCGGCGCCGGTGTTGGGGACTCTGCGGGTGTCCACCGATGGCGCGACACATCTGCGGCGCAGCGACCACCGCGCGACGGCACACTGACGCGCCTGGCGGCTCACCGACGTCTGGTCCGGATCGCCTGGCTGGGGGGCCGCGTCTGTCTAGTAGCCGTTGAGCGACTGACGTGACCGTTCGTCGCGCGAGAGCGCCCCGCCGGCCGACGAGGTCGCCGCCTGGCGACGCACGTGCTCAGGCCACTTGCCCGCTTTGCGTGCCTGCCAGCACCCTGCACCGATCGTGACGTAGGTCACGTGCCCCGAATCGATCGGAAAGGACCTCATGGCCCCGGAACGCCGAGTGGCAGAACCGAGCACGACGCCCGCCCCCGGGTGGGACATCGCCGACCCCGGTCCCCTGGGACTCGGGGCCTTCGCCCTCACGACGTTCATGCTGAGCGTCTTCAACGCCAAGATCCTTCCGGCGACGTTGGAAGGCGTCGTCCTGCCGGTGGCGCTGTTTTACGGTGGCACCGCCCAACTTCTCGCTGGGATGTGGGAGTTCAAGAAGAACAACACGTTCGGCGCGCTGGCCTTCACGTCCTACGGAGCGTTCTGGCTGTCGTTCGCGGCGTACGTGAAGTTCATTGCTGGCGAGTTGCCAGCGGACGATGCGCACAACGCCACCGGCTTGTTCCTGCTGGCGTGGACGATCTTCACGCTCATCATGACGGTCGCCGTGACCCGGGTGAACGGTGCCCTCCTCGCTGTGTTTGTGGTCCTGTCGCTGACTTTCATCTTCTTGACCATCGGTGCGTTCACCAAGACCGCCGGGCTGTCTCAGGTCGGTGGCTACCTCGGGATTGTGACGGCATTCTTGGCGTGGTACACCGCTGCGGCGGGGTTGTTGAGTTCTACCTTCAAGCGTCCGGTGCTGCCCGTCTGGCCACGCGGCTGACCGTTGCAGCATTTGGTCGATTGACGGCGCCGTCGGCGCGGCCGTCCCCCCACGTGACAGCCCACCGGCGGCGCCGTTGGCGTTCTCGGAACGAATGTCGGCGTGTTCCTCCCGTACGGACTCACCCACGTCTTGTCCTAATCTTAGCAATCTGACCCCTTGCGGTCGTGGAGTAACCCCGCGTATACCCCACCTCGTGCCGGCGACGACCTCGGTCGTCCCCCCAGAGTCGGCCACGAATCGGAGGTCTCCATGCACGTCCGCCGCACCGCGGTCGGGGTCACTGCCCTGACCGTGCTGGCCGGCCTCGCTGCCCCCACTACGGGTTGGGCGAGCGCGCGCCCGGTCACGGCCGCCCCGGCAGCCGTCTCCGCTGCAGTTTCGAGCTCTACTGCCGTTTCGAGCTCTACTGCCGTTTCGAGTGACATCCGGGAGATCCCGCCGGACCAGAAATTCCGGCTGCCGGACGAGTCGCAGCCGACGACCAATTCCCGCCGCAGCACCCGGGCCCCAGGTGTTCCGGGGGTGACGCCCGCGGTAGGCACCGTCCGGCAGTGGCTCGGTCTGGACGACTACAACGGCACGTACTACAGGAAGGAGTACACGCTGCGTGGCCTAGGCCAGCACATCGAGGTCTGGGTCGCCAACGACATCGCCTTCCCGGCTGGTGATTGCCGGCTGGAGACGCCCGGTACGACGGTGATAAGCGATGCCCAGGTCGATGGGCTGGTGAGCGAGTTCGACACGAACATGTACCCCAAGGAGTCGGCGACGTTCAGCACCCCGCCTCCGCGGGATGGCACGGGCGCGGCTATCCCTCCGGATGCTAGCGGGAACGGCGGCGTTTACACGGGCGATGGGGACAAGATCGTCACGCTGGTCGACAACGTCCGGGACGACAACTTCTACACATTCCCGGCGGCACCCACGTACATCGCCGGCTTCTTCTCCAGTCAACTCAACGAGCTGTTCGACCGCAATGTCATGAGCATCGACGCCTTCGACTGGCTGCACCGCACCAGCGCCAATCCGCCGGATGCCACCACCGGCGATCTGTGCACCAGTCGACCGAGCCGCCCACGGCTGTACGAGGGTGTCTTCGCGCACGAATACCAGCACCTGCTCCAGTACTACACCGACCCGAGTGAGGTGAACTGGATCAACGAGGGCTTGTCCGACTTCGCAATCTCGCTGGTTGGATATGCCGAGACCAACGCCTCGGTGTTCCAGCCTAAGTCAGAATCGCACCTCTACTGCTTCCAGGGTTTCGGGACGGTGCAGACCCCGTACAACAACAATCCGCGCGACTGCGGTGGGCCGGCGAACTCGCTGACCCGGTGGGGCGATCAGGGTGAGGGCAGCGAGATCCTCGCTGACTACGGCGCTGCCTGGTCGATGATGCTCTTCCTGTACGACCGCTATGGCACTGCGTTTATGTCGGCGCTGCATCGTGATGGTGCCAACCAGGGACTGGCCGCGCTCCAGGCGCAATTGGACGTCGCTGCGAAGGGCACCACGGCAGCCTCAGTTGTTCATGATTTCCAGACGATGGTCGCGCTGGACAAGTGGCTCGATGGGCGTTATGGCCTGCTCATCGGCAAGGACCGGAGGAAGGTCACCACCGCGAGCCTGACGTCGTCGGTGAACCTCGACAACCCGGCGTCGTTCGCCTCTCCCGGCGCGTCGGCGAATGGGGCGGACTATGTCGCCCTGCGCGACGACAAGGGACGCGCGATCACCGGCCGGAACCTCCAGCGCGTCCAGTTCGATGGCGCAGCCACCCTGCCGCCACTGCCTCTGAAGTGGACCGTCGTGACCGACGACCCCGACCGGGCCGGAAACTCGGTCCTGTGGTCGGGGAATGAGAACAATCTGGACGCCGCGGCCGTGCTGCCGGTCACGGTGCCGACCGCGGATCCGACGCTGACGTTCCTGGCCAAGTATGGCGCGGAGGCGGGCTATGACTACGCGTACGTCATGGTCTCCACCGACGGAGGCGCGACCTATTCGGCCATTGCCGGCGACATGACGGCCCCGGGGCCGCTGGGTCCGGCGCTGAACGGTACGACCACCGGCTTCGAGCCGCGTTCCTTCGACCTGACCGCCTATGCCGGTCAGTCGATCCTGCTCGGGTTCCGCTATGTCAGTGACGGTGGTGTGAACGAGGGCGGCCTGCTGATCGACGATGTCGCCGTGGGCGGGACCGTCCTGTCCGACGGCAGTTCCACCGCGCCGTTCAAGTCCCCCAGCCAAATCCAGCCGACGAAGGTGGCGAACTGGAACGTCCGGTTGGTGGCCTATGACGAGCGGTACGCCGTCGGTGCCTATCTGGAGGTGGACGGGAAGAACTCGTTCCGCCTGAACCGGCTCCAGTTGTTGCGGTTCCTGCCGTTCAAGAACGTCGTGGCCATTGTTGGCTACGACGACCCGACCGAACAGGTGCAGCAGAACGCCACCTATCAGTTGCGTATCAACGGGGATCTGCAACCCGGCGGATCCTGATCGCATCAGCAGCGGCCGGTCGGACCTCCACGGTCCGATCGGCCGTCGGCCTTGAGCCCAGCGGCTCAGACGGAGGCCGCAGCCTGCTTCTCGCCGTAGAACTCCGCGAACGCCGCGTACGCACGCGGGCCGTAGATCGTGGCCGGTCCGCCGGCCATCAGAATGGTGACGCCCATGGCTTCGGCTGCCTCCTCCAGCGAGGCGCCCGCCCGGACGGCCGCGTGAGCGTGCGCGGCGATGCATCCGTCACACTCGGCGTTGACGGCGATGGCCAGGGCGATGAGTTCCTTGACCTTCGTGCTCAGCGCGCCCTC
>JBBQYX010000038.1:0-27600 GCA_038208295.1 Candidatus Nanopelagicales bacterium
CCCAGCGTGTCGTGTACGCAGGTCGCCGTGGGCTGGGGATCCGGTCGGTCGCTGCACGGCCCGCTACCCCTACCGGCGCCGGCCGTTATCGGGCTGCTCGCTGCCGCGGGAGCGCCCACCTACGGCGGGGCGGTCGCGCACGAGGCATGCACCCCGACCGGGGCGGCCCTGCTGGCCACGATCGTGTCGGCGTGGGGTCCGCAACCGCCGATGACCGTGCGCCGCGTCGGCGTGGGAGCGGGTGGCCGGGACACCACCGAGGTCGCCAATGTCACCCGGGTGCTGCTCGGGGAGCCCGTGGATGCCGTCGGGGTGCCGGGCGGCATGGGCGCCATCGCCATTGCTAACGAAAGCGACAGCAGCGACGAGCCCTGGGTGGTGCTCGAGACCAATGTCGACGACTTGGACCCGCGACTGTGGCCGGGGGTGCTGGACGTCCTGCTCGGTGCCGGCGCGGCGGATGCCTGGCTCACACCGATCCTGATGAAGAAGGGCCGCCCGGCGCATACCCTCTCGGTGCTCTGCGCGGTGACGAAGGCAGAGGTGCTGGGCCGGCTGGTCCTCACCCACACCAGCGCCCTCGGGCTGCGGCGGCAACAGGTGACCAAGGTGGCGCTGGACCGGGAGCTGCACAGCGTGGACGTCAACGGGCACGCCGTGACGATCAAGGTGGCCCGACTGGCGGGCGAGGTCGTGAATACGCAGCCGGAGTGGCGCGACGTCGAGGCGGCCGCGGCGGCCCTCGGCCTGCCCGCCAAGCTCGTCCTAGCGCGGGCGATCGCAGCCGCACACGCACTGACGCGAGCGGGGAATCGATGAGTTTCACTCCGCGACGGCGCGGAATTGGTCCTGCGCGGAAGCCATTCACAACTCGATGTGGCGATCTTCCCCGAACATGTAAATGCCCGGACGCCGCCGACGGGGGATGCAGCGGCGTCCGGACACCAGTAACGGTAATGCCTGGACGCGCTGCCCACAACTCCAGGGCCAGAGAAGTTTCAACGAGTTTTTGGCTGCCGGACGCACCTGACGAGTCGTCGGAAACTCCTCATCACGAACTCGGTGCGTACGCACACAACTGCGGTGCGAACGCCGCTTGACCGAAGAACTGCTGTGCGGCCTCAGCGTCAGCGCAGGGTGAGTTGCCGGTTGAGTAGTCCGGCCCGGGCCCGACGCTCCTCCACCGTGAGCGGACGGGAATCCGCCAGCGCCTCCAGCAGCCGCGACTCGTAGGCCGCAGCCGGTTCCTCGACCTGCTCGCAGGTCGTACCCGGCGCCAGGTCCCAGACCGGCACGAGCATCCCGTGCGCCCGAAACGACCCGATGAACCGGGTGTCCGGCCCGAGCAGATCAGCACCGCGTACGTGCAGCCGAGCGAACGCATCCAGCAGCGGCTCCTCGTCCTGCGGCAGCACCCAACGCAGGTGCTCCTTGCGGCCGATGTGCGACCAGTAGGCAGCGGTGACACTCGTCAGCCGGGCGGTGGGCACGACGCCGGCGTTGGCTCGCTCCAAGGACGCTGCGACGTCGGGGGAGAGTTCCCCCACGTCGGGCACCCAGAAGTTGAAACCGTCGTGCACGGTGATGTCGAGGGCCGCGTCGGGCTCGATCAGGTCCTGCAGCCGGGGTCCCGGGCCGGGCAGGCCGACCGGCGGGGGTACGGAGTCACCCGGCTCGAACTCCAGGGCCCGCAGCAGCACCTCGGCCAGGTCCCGGCTGGGGTCACCGGAACCGCTCGGCACCTGCAGGCCGAGGTAGACCTGCTCGTCGGCCCGCACCAGCGCCGGCCACGCCATCGGCAGCACGGTGGCCACGGTGACCGGGCGGGTACCGACACCGGGGCGCAACGTCAGCGGGGCCGTCGCGGCCGGCACGATCTCGCGCAAGGCGACCAGGTCGCATTCCGCCGCCAGCCCGGCGAACGGGCGGCTGACGAAGGCGAGCCCGGCGTGCGCAGCCTGACGACCGTGACACGCCTTGTACCGCCGACCCGATCCGCACGGACACGGTTCCCGCATGCCCACGACCGGGATGTCAGCATCTCCGCTGGCCGAGTCGGGACTGCCGATCGGGTCGCGGCTGGTCGTGGGTCGGGTGGTCTGCTGCCGTTTCGCCATGCCCGCGAGCGTATCCGCCGACCTGATCACGGACCTGATCGCGGGCGGCCCTCAGCGGCCCACTTGCGCCAGCACCGCAGCCGGCCGGTTGGTGATGATGGCGTCGACACCGAGTCGTAGGCACAGGTCGATGTCCGCCGAATCGTTGACCGTCCAGACATGGACCCGGCCACCCACTCGATGAACCCGATCGACATACCCCGGGTGTCTGCGGAGCACCGCGATGGACGGTCCGGCGATCCGGGCGCCGTAGGGCAACAGGCCGCGGCGCATCCGCACCGGCACCCACTGCATGAGGTAGACGGTCGGGATGCCCGGCGCCAGGCTACGCATCCTGCGTACGGCCAACTCACTGAAGGACATGACCCGCACAGGCGACTGCCCGTCGCGCGGCGGTCGGGCCAGCCCGAACTGGTCCAGGGCCTCCACGACCCGCTGCTCGACCAGCCCGGCGAACCGGCTCGGGTGCTTGGTCTCGATGGCTAGCCCTACCTGGCGTGGGGTGTCCGCGATCAGTTCCAGCAGCGTCTCCAGGGTCAGCACCTGCTGGCGCTCCTCGTCCCAGTCCGCCTCCGAGGCGGTCGGTGCGACGGCGTTGCCCGGATCCGGATCGGCGGCCGCTGCCCGGTGGCTGCTGCGGGAGCCCAGCAGCCGTCCAGCACGCCGCCGTGCGTACCACCTACCGAAGTCGTGCCGGTTGAGTTCGTCCAGGGTCATGGTGGCGACCACGCCCTGCCCGTCGGAGGTACGGTCGATCGTGCGGTCGTGGACGCAGACCAGGTGGCCGTCGGCGGTCAGGCGTACGTCACATTCCAACGCGTCCGCACCCACATCCAGCGCCTGTCGGTAGGCGGCCAGGGTGTGTTCGGGGGCGAATTCGCTGGCCCCGCGGTGGGCCACGATCTCGGGAGCGCCGAGCCGGCGGGGCAGTGTGCTGCGAGGCTCGGTCGTCGATTCCGCCGCGACCCCGTTCGCCGACACCGAGAACTGCGGCGCGGCGGCCTGCGCAGGTGATGTCCACATGGGACGGATCGTGCGCAGTTGCCGGTGACGGGCGGTCGAACGACGGGTCACGTCAGCATCACCCCAGGGTTGAACAGTTGGTACGGATCCCACGCCGCCTTGATCGCCCGCATCGCAGCCAGCTCGGCAGGTGAGCGGCACAGACCCAGGTGCGCCGCCTTGGCACGGCCGATCCCGTGCTCGGCCGAGATGCTGCCGCCGTAGCCCGCCACGACCCGCAGCACGGCCAGGTCGGCCCGCTCGTCGTCGGCCGCAGGTCCGGCGATCTCGACATGCACATTGCCGTCGGCCAGATGCCCGAACACCCCGACATGAGTGACTCCGGGGGCGCTGTGGGCAGCCGTACGTAGGTCCGCGGCGCACGCTGCCAGCACCGCCGCAGGGATCGAGACGTCCAGCTTGTGCACGATGCCCAGCGCGGAGAAGGCCTCGGACTGGCGCTCGCGGTAGGACCACAACCGGGCCTGGTCACCGCGCTCGACGGCCACGACGGCGTCGGCGTCAGCCGGCAGGCGCAGCCCGTCGGCGGTGCCACCGTCGGCGACCTCCAGTAGCAGCACCAGCGAGTGCTGCCCCGCCAACGGGTATGGCAACCCGGTCAGGTCGATCACCAGCTCCAGGCCGGTGGCATCGACGAGTTCGGCCGCCAGCAGCGGTGCGGCAACCGCGGTGCTGAGCAGGTGGAGCGCCGCTTGGTAGGACGGCACGCCCACGAGCACCACCGTGCTCGGCGGCGGCGGCCGGTGCAGGCGCAGCCGGGCCGCGGTGACGATCCCAAGGGTGCCCTCGCTGCCGACCAGCAGCCCGGCCAGGTCGTACCCGGTGTTGTCCTTGAGCAGCCCGGACAGGTGTGAGATGACCGAGCCGTCGGGCAACACCGCCTCGATGCCCAGGACCTGCGCACGGGTCATGCCGTACGCACACACCCGGATCCCACCGGCATTGGTGGCGACCATGCCGCCCACCGTCGCGGAGTCCCGGGCGGCCAGGTCCACCTGGTAGCTCCAGCCGGCCGCTCGCGCATGGGCCTGCAATGCGCCCAGGGTTGCGCCTGCCCCGGCTGTGACCTGGCCGGTCCACTCCTCGACCGGGCCGAGGGCGCTGAGCCGGGTTGTGCTCACGATGACCGGCGGCCCGGCCGGACCGGCGCGGGCGGCGGGGGTGCTGCCACCGACGAGCCCGGTGTTGCCACCCTGCGGCAGGACGGGGACGCCGGCGGCGACACAGACGCCTACGACCGCAGCGACCTGATCCGTATCGGCGGGTCGCACCACCGCGCGGGCCGGTCCGGCGAACCGGCGGGTCCAGTCGGTCGTGAAGCCGGCCACGTCGGTGGGGTCGGTGAGCACGTGCTCGCACCCGACCGCGTCGGCGAGCCGCGCGACCAGCCCGGCTTCGACCTCGGACCGGCTCTCGCTCGTCACGGCGACCATCGTGGCGCAATGGGGTGACGGCCGCGACGACGGGCCCGTTGCCATGGCGCGCCCGGTCTTCGCTTGGACGAACGCGAAGGTGCTGCCGATGAAGACCGAGAAGTTGAACTCCAAGGTGACGCGGACCACCAAGTTCACCGTCGCCGACGTGATCCTGAACCCGCTGATCGACGTCGCGATCCTCAACGGTGCTCTGGGGACGACCATCTTCAGTTCCGGGATGAAGCTCGGTCAGCTGACGATCAAAGAAGTGAACACGTACTACTACAACTAATTGCTGAGCTGCTGCGGTGGGTGGGACGCGACACCCGCGTCCTACCGCCGCAGTTCTGTGTCCCCCACAGCACGACGCGCGCGGCGCAGCACTGGAATCCCCACCGCCACCGTCACAACCGCCGCGACGACCCCGCCCAGGACCGAGCCCGGCAGCCAGGTGGGTGGGGCAAGGAGTTCCTGGCGGGCCAGCCACCAGTCCGACCAGCCGGGGACCGTGCCGGGGCTGACCCAGCTGTAGGCCAGGAAGCCCAGCACCCACGGCAGCAGATACCACGCGCGTCCCGGCTCGGGGTTGACGGGTGAGAAGCCCGCGCCGGCGCTACCGCCGACGATCCGACGTACGACGAACCAGTCCACGATCAGCACCACGGTCAACGGGACGAACACCGCCCCGATCAGGAACAGGAACGACTCGTAACTGAGCAGATCCAGCAGCAGGGCGGCACCGGTGGCGATGGTGCCGACCGCGACAGCCAGCCAACGGCGGTCCAGCCGGGGCGCGAGATTCTGCGTCGACAGCGCGGTGGAGTAGATGTTGGCGAATGCCTCGTCGACCTCGTCGACCAGCAAAATCACCAGTGCGAGTCCACCCACGGGCAGGGCCAGCAGCGCGGGTACGAAATCGGTGACCACGAACGCGTCCGCCGCCCCGCTCAGCGACAGCACCGCCAGGATGCCGAGCAGGAAGTAGACGAACGCGGCGGCCGAATATCCGATCGACGCACCGGCGAAAGCCGCTGCCGGAGTTCGGGAGTGCCGCGCGTAATCGGCGGCCAGCGGAGCCCAGGAGATCGGCAGTGCGATGACGATGTCGAAGGCGGCAGCGGCGGCCGTCCAGTCGCCGCCCGAAACCGCCGGCACCCCAGCCCGGATCACCCCGATGAACAGGATGACCGTGGCGACCGCGACAGCGATCAGCAGATAGCGGCGTACAACCGCCACCGCGCGTAACGGCCGCAGCGCCATCAGGGTTGCCAGCCCCCCGGCGACGACCGCCCACAGCGGGCGCAGCCCCTCATTCGTCAGGCGGGTGGCGACCTCGGTCATCACCAGCACCTCGACCGCGGCCCAGCCGACGCATTGCACGATGTTGATGACGGTGGGGGCGTACGAGGCCCGCCGACCCAGCAGTCCGCGCAGCAGCGCCATCGACGGGGCGCCAGTGACCGCACCGGGCACCGCCGCAGCACCCAGCAGCAACGAACCGACGACCACGGCCGCCACCATCGTGACGACCGCCGCCGTGAGCGACAGCGGCGCCAGGCCCGCGACCGGGGCCAGGACGAACACGGCCGCGGCGGGCAGCGTCAGCGTGACGCCGAGGGAGGCCCACAGCGCGGCCTGATCCCGCCAGCCCAGCGGCTGCGGCGGTCGGTCGGTGAGTCGGAGGGTGAGGGGCGCCTCAGACGATGACGCGCCGACGTCTACAGCCATCACGGACCTCCCTACGCCGGTATGACCCGGGTCAGGTGCAAGCGGTCGGCGACGCGGCGCATCGCCCTCTCAGTCCGGCGGCTCCGGACTCCCGCGGTAGTGGGCGCATCGTGCCACGTCCTGCTGGCGAACCAGCAGCCGGATCTCGGCTGGGTGGATGGGCGTCGGCGGGACGGGTTCGGCGGCGACTGTCGGACTCCCGTGGCAGGATCGCGGCGTGGCTGAAACGACATACGCGACCCTGCACACCAACCATGGCGACATCCGCGTGGAACTGTTCCCCGATCATGCACCCAAGACCGTGCGCAACTTCGTCGGGCTGGCCGAGGGCACCCAGGAGTGGACCCACCCCTCGACCCGGGAGAAGTCGACCGCCCCGCTGTACGACGGCGTGGTCTTCCACCGGGTGATCTCCGGGTTCATGATCCAGGGCGGTGACCCGATCGGCACCGGCACCGGCGGCCCTGGCTATGAGTTCGACGACGAGCCGCACCCAGAGAAGACCTTCGAGCGCCCGTACCTGCTGGCCATGGCCAACGCAGGCAAGCGCGGCGGCAAGGGCACCAACGGGTCACAGTTCTTCATCACCCTCGCCAAGACCCCGCACCTGAACTTCAAGCACACCATCTTCGGTGAGGTGGCCGACGCAGCCGGCCGGGCGGTGGTCGACGAGATCGGCGCCGTCCCGACGGGCGCGCAGGACCGGCCCAAGGACGACGTCGTGATCGACTCGATCACGATCGAGCGCGTCTCCGGTTGATGGAACCGTCCGGCGGTGCTCTCCGAGCGGCGCGACTGAGCGCGGAGCGGCTACGTGCTGATCGGGCCCGGGGGTCGCGGTGAGTCTCAGCGGTTACGGCGCCGACCCGGGCGCGGGGACGGTGGCACCGACGTGTTACCGACATCCCGACCGGGAGACCTGGATCCGGTGCAGTCGCTGCGAGCGGCCCATCTGTCCGGATTGCATGAAACCCGCGGCCGTCGGCTTCCATTGCCCGGAGTGCGTGGCCGAGGGGACCGCGTCGGTACGGCAGCCCGCGGCGGTGTTCGGCGGTCGGCTGCCGACGGGGTCCCGGGTCACGATGACGCTGATCGGCGTCACGATCGTTGCTTTCCTGGGCCAACTCGCGGTCGGCATCAACGAGTCCGCCGGCGACTACGGCATGTGGCCGTTCGGGATCGCGCTGCAGGGTGAGTATTGGCGACTGTTCACTGCCGCGTTCCTGCACGGCTCTTTCCTGCACATCCTGTTCAACATGTATGTGTTGTGGGTGCTCGGGCCGACGCTGGAAAGCCTGCTCGGCCACGTACGTTTCCTGAGCCTGTACGTCATTGCCGCGCTCGGCGGCAGCGTTGCTTCGTTCTTCTTCACGAATCCCTCGACCGTGTCGGTCGGGGCCAGTGGCGCGATCTTCGGCTTGATGGGCGCGCTGGTTGTGGCCGGGCGGCGGTTGCGCTATGACATCAAGCAGGTGCTGATCCTGATCGGCATCAACGTGGTGATCGGCTTCGTCGTGCCCGGAATCGACTGGCGGGCGCATCTGGGCGGCCTGCTCACCGGCGCCGCGGTGGCCGCCGTGCTGGCGTTCGCCCCGAAGGCCAACCGGATGTGGTGGCAGGTCGCCGGGCTGGTCGCGATCGTCGCGCTGCTCGCGATGCTCGTGGTCGTGCGTACGGATCAGCTGCAGACCCTCGCCGCACCGCTGCTCGGCTGAGCGGAAGACCTCCGCCCACCAGCACGTGAACGTACGGAGACCCGCAGGTTACGGAATGACAACGGTGTGACTTGTCCCCACCTGTGGACAGGGGTGTGGACGATCGCCGGGTCCACAGGTGGTGGCCGAAGAGGGCTACCGCCAGCGGGTGGCTGCGGCGAATCCACCACCGATGAGGGCGAAACCGATGACGACGTTCCAATACGACAGTCGCTCCATCACAGGGTTCGTCGGATCGATGTACCACACGACGATCCACAGCAGCCCCACGATGAAAAGGGTGACCATGATCGGCGCTGTCCAACGGCTGCCGATCTTGACGGCCTTGGGCTCGTCGTCGCGCCGCGCTGGGGGTGTGTAGGCGCTCTTGCGTCGGATGCGTGACTCAGGCACGGCCCCTCCTGGATTCCTGGAACGTCCCAGGGTACCCGCGGAAGGCCTAGGCCTCGCGTCCCAAAACGATGCGCAGGCCCACGTCGACCAGATCGTCGCCGCGCAGGCCCGGCCAGCCGTGGCAGATCGTGCGCCAGCCGGCCGAGATTGCCGAGGCGCCCCAGCGGGCGCCGAGCAGCCCGCCGGCGATCGCAGCGACGGTGTCGGTGTCCCGGCCCCCGCGTACCGCTGCTTCTAATGCGTGCACGAGGTGCTGCCCCGGCGTCGTCCCCGTTTGCGAATTTTCGGCGGGTACGGGGGTCCGCATGATCGCCGACCAGGCGCCCTGCAGCGCCTGCACGACCCACCCGTTGTGATCGAAGTCGGCGGGTGCGAGCCGCTCGGCCTCGTCCAGCCGGGCCGCCCATACCGCGGCCCGGTCCGGCGGGAGCGCGTCAAGGGCCAGTCGCAGACCCTCGAACGTCCCGTACAGCACTGCGTGCCGGATCGCCCGGCACCACAGCACGCAGGCCTCGCCCGACTCCGGATCCGGATGGGTCAGGGCCGACAACTGCGTGGCGGCGGCGGCGAGACCAACCGGATCGTGCAGGTATGCCAGGGCGACCGGCGCGGTCCGCATCAGCGCGCCATTGCCGCCGGAACGCCCAGTGCGGCGGTGGTGGTCGGCCGCGGCGGCGCCCAGGCTCGCCGCGGTCACCGCCGGCCCGGCGGCGACGAGCACGGCCCGGGTCTGTACCCCGACGTCGGGCGCGTCGCGTCCCCATTCGGCCCAGCGGGCTGCGATCCGGTCCTGCGCGGATGCGCTGCGCAGATCGGCACCGGTCGCGGCGACCTCGGCGATCACCACAGCCATCGACGTATCGTCGGTCCACTCCCCCGGCGCCCACCCGAAGCTGCCACCGCCGAGCATCTGGACCGGGATGGACTCCGGCAGCGGCGGTCCGAACTCGTACGCAGCACCCAGCGCGTCGCCGCACGCCGTCGCCAGCAGTATGCCGGCCGCGCGGTCACGCTGCGCCGCATCGAGTATCGCGGGGTGTGTCAGTCGCTCGTCGCCGTCCACTGTGCTGTCTCCTCCGTCGTTCAAGTCGCCGTCGCCGACTTCTCAGTCCGTCAGTCCGTCAGTCCGCCAGTCCGCCAGTCCGCCAGTCCGCCAGTCCGCCAGTCCGCCAGTCCGCCAGTCCGCCAGTCCGCCAGTCCGCCAGTCCGATGATCGCCACGAGTGGGGACTTGATCCATTCGACTCGTACCGCGTGGTCGTGTTTGCACGATCCAAGTCGACCACTGGTACCCACTCGCGGAATCGGTACCCCCACCACCGCCCACTCGCAGAGATCTTGAACCATCACGTGGCGGATGAGGCCTATCCGTCCTTCCCGGCGACCAGATCGAGCAGGTAGGCCCGCAGCGCGGCTCGTAGGGCGGGCGCGTCCTGCCGATCCGGCACGGTGATCGCCTGCAGGGTCAGCCCGTCGACGAAGCAGTGCAATCTCGCGGCTTCTCGCGCCCGCGCCCGCTCGCGCGTGTTGGCCTTTCCCCGTACGGCGGCACCCGAGGCCACAGCCGAGCCCGACACTGCCGCCGCTGAGTCACCGGACAACTCGCGAACAACGGCACCGCACAACGCCCGCTCGGCGGCCCAGGCCTGCTGGCGCAGGTCGCCCAGGTCCCCGGCGTCGCCGGTACGGGTGAGCAGGGCCAGCCAGGCGCGTACCTCTGCTGCCCGGGCCTCATCCAGCGGCAACAACTGCTCCAGCGCCGCCTGGCAACGCGCAAGCGAAGTTCTCGAACCGGTCCACGCCTCCTGCACGCGCGCCTCGACGGCGCTCAGCATGGACTCGATCGCGAACCGGACGAGTTCGTCCTGGGTGGAGAAGTAGTGCCGCACGGCACCGGTCGACCACCCGGACTCCGCCGAGACGGTACGGACGCTGGCGCCCTCCATCCCGGCGCGCGCCACCACCCGCCACAACGCCGCCGCGATCTCCGCGCGGCGGCGGGCGTGGTCGACGACCTTTGGCACGGGAACATCTTGACACACCTGTGCTAGATCCGGTTACTCTATTTTAGCACGGCCGTGCGATCGATCCCTGCGATCGAGAGGAGCTACCGTGGAAGCGGTCACCATCGGCGTCCTGGCCGGGCTGGCCCTGCTCGACAGCACGAGTTTCGGCACGCTCGGTGTTCCGATCTGGATGCTCGTCCACCCTCGGGTACGGGCCGGCAAGGTTGCGTTGTATCTGGCGGCCATCAGCGGTTTCTACCTCGTCCTGGGACTGGCGCTACTTGCCGGCGCCCGGAGTTTGGCCGAACTAGGCAACGGTTGGGCGGACAGTCGCGCAGTCTCCTGGGCACAACTCGTCATCGGCATCCTCATGCTGGCGGGGAGTTTCTGGCCCGATACTCCGTGGGGCAAGCGGCGCCGGGCGCACAGGGAGTCCGATAGTCATCGGACTCGTTGGCGTGACCGGGTTGTTGGCGATACAGCAACCACCAGCGGCGTGGTCACGGTCGCTCTGCTTGCCGGGTTGATCGAGACGGCCAGCATGCTGCCGTACCTCGGAGCGATCGCCATCATTTCGACCAGCGCGCTTTCAACAGGGGGACAGATCGGGGTGCTCACCGCGTACGTCCTGCTCATGGCGGTTCCCGCCCTGGTCTTGTTGCTGGCCCGTATGGTTCTGCATGAGCGCGTGTCCAAAAGCCTCGAACCGGTCGATGCGTGGCTCAGCCGGCACAGTGCCAACGCCATGTGGTGGGTGATTGGGATTGTCGGTTTCCTGCTCGCCACCGATGCCGTCGGCAGGCTCAGCGCGGCCGCGTGATCAGAAGACCCGCTGGGGATCCAACGCAGTCAGTCGCGCCTCCGGCGTAGGCGCTCAATATCAGTCCTCGATGACGTCCAGTCCCCGCTCGCGCAACTTCGCCAGATTGTCCAGCATCCCCTGCAGCACCTCGGGGGGGTGACCCGCCCAGTTCCGAACCTCGCCGACCACCCGCACCGAATGACGAGTGCGATAGGACTGGGTCAGGTTGCCGGGAAATCTCTTGTTAGTGACGTTCGGGTCGTCCTCGAATGGACCCGTGGGTTCCACGACGTAGATGTGTCCCCGCTCTGGGCTGCCGGCCAGTGCCGTCGCCAATTCGGCACCCCACGTCGCGGTTTCCACCAGTGCGGTGAAGTAGATGTTGTTCGACACCCGGCCGGCCTGGAAGTTCGAGCCGTAGCCTGGGACGAGTTCATCGCCGATCTCAAACGTGGTCTTCGTCCCGTGGTAGAACGGGCCCTCAATGTGGTCACAATGTTCGTAGGTGACCGGGGTGTATATGCTGTCGTTCGTCTCCCCCGCCGACTTCTCATCCATCTCCTGCTCCAGCGGTCATACGGGATCAGTCGGCTGGTGATTCGCCACGCTGGCCCGAGCGTTAGCGCAGGTCACGGTGCTTGAGATCGGAAACTGCGGCGATGCGTACGAAGTCCACATCGCAGTGCCACACTGTAGCGCCCTGGCGCAGTGCGATGGTGGCGATCAGGCAGTCGGTCAGGGAGCGCACGGTATGGCCACTGCGACGTACCGAACGGGCCAGCGCTGCAGCCCTCCGGAAGTCCTGCAGCGGGTCGACGGCCAAGTCCACGAGGGTGCCCAACTGATCCTCGATTCGCCGTACGGTGAAGGGATCCGTTGGACCGGCGAGCAACTCCATGGCTACCGGCTCACAAGTCGCAATACTGGTCGGATCACTGCTGACGAGTTCGCGAAGCCCGTGGTGGGCTCTGCTCCCTGTCTTACGCAAGTGCTGGATCCACACCGAACTGTCGACGAGGATCACAAGAACTCGGGGGCGTCGGAGCGCATCGCTTTGAGGTCGCCGTCCCAGCCAATACCCTCAAGACTCAGCAGACCTTCAGCCGTGGCCGTGGATCCGGCGGCGCGACGCAGAGCGAAGTTGACCGCCTCACGCTTCGTTTTGAAGTGGTAGCGACTCATGACCTGAGCAACGAGGATGTCATCGATGTCGATGTTGGTGCGTGCCATACACCAGTTATACACCTCTTTCGTGAGTTCCCACCATCGAGTTGGTGGCGGGGTGCGATGTGAGAGCGAAGGCATCATTCATGCCTGATTGGCCCGACTTGCCGCCGAGACATCACGCCGATTCGTACGCGGGTCGTAAGGCGTACCTCGGTCGATCAGGGCGCTCAGAGCGATCTCGACATGATCGGCTTTGAATACGCGCGGACCACCCGAACCACATCGAGGAGCCCGGCCTTGTTCCACATTCTCAGTAGGCGCCGTCAGATGGTCGATCACGCCGGGTCCGAGACGGGCAGCTCGGTTGACTCTCCCATCTTGGTCATCGTGGCCAGCGCGGCGGTGTCCGCCAACGTCCAGCGATCCCGGCCGGACTCCTTGGCCCGGTAGAGCGCCCGGTCGGCGGCAGCGATCAGGGTGTGCAGCGAGGAACCGTCGGCGAAGGCAACCCCGTAGGACGCGGTGACGCCGGGCGGGTTGGTCGCAGTGTGCTCGGCCAGCCGGGCCTTGATGCGTGCCAGAATCCGGGTCACGTCACCGGCATCGGCCCCCGGCAGGAACAACGTGAACTCCTCCCCGCCCCAGCGGCAGAACACGTCCTCGTCCCGGATCGTGGAGCCGACCACATCGGTAAAGGAGCGCAGCGCGCGGTCTCCGGCGTCGTGACCATAGGAGTCGTTGACCAGCTTGAAGTGGTCGAGGTCGGCCATCACCAGCGCACCACCGGCGGCCAGCATCCCCGGGACGAGTTGCTCGAAGGCGCGTCGGTTGGGCAGGCCGGTGAGTCCGTCGGTGGCTGCGCGGGCTTTCTCGTGGGCGAATGAGCGCAGGGTTCCCAGCCGGCTGCCGATACTGGCTGCGGCCTCCACCAGAACACCGGCGTGCTCCACCCGGGCAATATCGCTCGCCTTCGCCGGATCCGTGTCGCCCGTGCTGCCACGGGGCTGGTCGACCACGTGCAGCACCCCGAGTGGCCGTCCCATGAACGTCACCGGTACGCAGACCGCGCTACAGCCACCGGCACCGCGGCCCTGTAGGCGCAGGCACGCGTTGATCGCATCGGGGTCGGGATAGGTCTGCAAAGAACTGCGTCGCATCGCCACGCAGTGGGTGGCGTCGGTCACCGAGCAGGTCGCCACGTCGCCGATCACCTCCACCAGTGAACCGAGCACCCCGGAGTCGTCGGCCGCCAACAATTGTGCGGAACTGCCGGGCGGGCATACCTGGCCGAGAGCGCGTTCGACCATCGCCGCGACCTCGGACTCGTCGTCGGCCATGTCGAGCGCATCGGCCAGTTGCCGGGACAGTTCCGAGCGCTGCGCCGCGGCCACCATCCGCGACATCATGTGGTCGCGGTGGTCCGCGCTCTCGTCGAACCGGCGCGCGATCGCGCCGATGATGTCCGGGGTGTGATCGCCGATCCGCTCGGCCGAGCCGGACGCCATCCGACGGGCGATCTCGTGGGTGCGCTCCAGCCGCTGGGTGAGGTGGTTCTTCACCCACCCTGCTGCCGCCAGGCAGGCCAACCCGGACAGCACCACCCCGATCACACTGATCCCGTACTGGATTCCGTCGAGGCGGGCGAGTTCCTGTTCCGCCTCGGACACCTCTACCGCCAACGCGACACTCAGCGCCGCCAACCGGGTGACCGCGTTGTCCCGCAGAGCCAGCGCGGCTGCGGTGTCCCCAGCGGCTGTGGCAGCCGGGCCTTTCGTTCTCGGGGTGCTCGACCGAGCGGCATTCGCGATGGCCGAGACCGACGCGGCGGCCGGACCTAACGCGTCCCGGCTGGTGTCGCCGAGATCGGCCTGGGTCAGTTGGGCCATCGGGTCCGGCCCATTGGCCAGGGCACCCGAACCGCCGAGCAACTGGGCGTAGGAGTCCACTGCCAGCACGGTGGCCTCCGCGGCGGCCAGCTGGGCCGAGCGCAGCGCGGTCACCGTGGCCTGCGCCGCGCTCGTACGCCCGTGGGAAAGCGACAGGGCAGCGACCACCGACGCCATGCTCACGACGACGACGACGAAGACGACGAGCAGCAGCCGCGAGATCCGCACGCCCCCGGGCGCGGATGTCAGGGCGGGCGACAACGCGGCGGCCGGTGTCCCGGCGGGCACTGTCGCAGTGGACATGGGGGCCATATCTCCGCGATCGGCCATCCGCTCGCTTTTCTGAGGATTAGTACGGACGTCAGAGGCGCCTGTCCTGATTCCGTAGGGGATGGCAGCCGCGCTCGTCGCGCGGGGAAGCTGCGGCTCGTATCGCCTGAGGTACGAACGGGTGACTCGCGCTCATCCGGCCGCCGCTTGAGCGCGCAACTCTGGCGTCGGGCGCTGCCACGTGGGACCGTTCGGTGGATGGTCGCCGGGTCCTCCGCGGCCGATGAAGGTGTGAGTAATGGGGGGCCACAAGGAGCGGTGCAGATGAGCAGTCCCATGGGTCGACGAACCAGCGCCGGCACCGCCGTGCTCAGTGATGGTCCTCCGACGCCGACCGCGGCGGGCACTCCGGTCGCCGATGAGCGGATCGCCCGGGCACACCTCGTCGCCGATCTGATGTACGGGCCGAACGAGGGTTTCGTCGCCTGGGTCGCCGACCTGGTGGGCGCGGACCACCCGGAGTTCGCGGCGCTGACAGATCCGGCGCGCTGGCCCGACCCACCCAGTCAGTCCGCCCGCCGGCTCCCGCGTACGGTGCTGAATTCCCGAAAGCTGGGCGACGCACGGGTGCTGGCCGACACCGTTCACGACGTGCTGTCGGCCGTGGACCGGACCACCAAAGACCCCACCGCACAGCGCGTGGAGCCCGCGACCAACGTCTGGCTGGAACGTGCGGACCAGGCGTTGCGGGTCGATGGCTACGAATCCGCGGCGATCGTTGGGGGCGCGGTGTGGCTGGCCGCGCTGCGGGGGTGGTGGCCGCGGGTCGCCGGGATGGCGACCCTGCGCAGCTGGCTGCCCGTCATCGCCGCCGACGCCGGGTATCGGATGTGGACAGCGGGCTCCGACTGGCCCGCCCTGCCGATCGTGAGCACCGAGAAGGCCGACGCCGACGAGTCCGGCTCCGACGGTCTAGCGGTCTAGCGGTCTAGCGGTCTAGCGGTCCAGCGGTCCAGCGCGAGTAGCCGCGCCGGTGACGGGTGTCCCCTTTGCCCGATTCGACTTGTGGGTGAGACTGGGGCCCATGCGTTTACCGACTGGCTCCCTGCCGCCCCGTTCCCGGTCCAGGCGTCGCTGGCTCACCGCCGCGGCCACCGCTACTGCCGCCGCCCTTGCGATCCCGGTCCTGGGCAGCGCCCCAGCTGGCGCCGCGACAATGCCTGCCCCCACGGCCGTCCGGAGCGCCGACGCCCCGATTCCCGACACGCTGTTCGGCATGCATCCGGGGGGGACTCAGTCGGCCGCCCTGCCGAAGCTCGGCAGTCTGCGGCTGTGGGACACCGGCACAAGCTGGGGTGAGTTGGAGCCGCAGCAAGGTGCGTACAACTGGGCACCGTTGGATGCGCAACTCGACCGAGCGGATACCGCTGGCATCTCGGACGTGCTGATGGTTCTGGCCGGGACCCCCGCTTGGGCGGCCGCCTATCCCAGCGCCCGGGACTACTTCTATCCGGGTTTCGCCTCACCGCCGCGCAGCATCAACTACTGGGACTCCTTCGTCCGGGAAGTGGCTACTCGGTATAGGGGCAGGATCCACAACTACCAGGTCTGGAACGAGTTCAACCTGCGGAACTTCTGGAGCGGGACCCCGGCATATATGGCCGCGCTCACCGATCGCGCGTACAAGATCATCAAGGAGGTGGACCCGACTGCGATCGTGGTGGCTCCCAGCACGACGGTCCGCCGCATCACCAACTACGACCCGTTCAGCCGGTTCTACCCGCCGTTCCTGAAGTCGCTGAAGGCGTACGGCTGGCCGGTCGACGTGTTCGCGGTGCACGCCTACCCCGCCGGAAACGGCACCCCGGTCACGCACACCCAGTACGTGCAACAGATGCAGAACACCCTGCAGCGCTATGGCGCACCGGCGAAACCGCTATGGGAGACCGAGATCAACTTCGGCCTCGCGGGGCCGGGAAGTGTGCCGCGGATGAGCCTGTCGTCCTATTCCCAGGCCGCCTGGCTGGGGCAGGCCTACCTGGACTCGCTGCGGCTCGGTGTCGACCGTACCTACTGGTATGCCTGGCAGGACGAGAGTTTCCTGGGGATCACGACGTATCCGGGCACCGCGCCGACCGCCGCACTCGCCGACGTCCAGGCCTGGACCGTCGGTGCCACCTGGCTGGGCTGCAACACCTCCGGCACCGTGGTGCGGTGCAAGGTGCAGCGCGGCAACCGAATCCAAATGATCGCCTGGACGACATCTGGATCGACCCAGATCGAGGTGCCGCGCGGTACGGACACCACCTGCCCCGCGAGCAAGTCGTGCTACCCCTCTGCGCCGGGAACCATGATCCAGCTGACTGGGCTGCCGGTGTATCTCACCCGCGGCTGATAGTCGTCTCAGGTCACGGGCAGGACGTTGGCTGTCGGGGCGGCAGTTGGGGTCGGCGACCGGGTGCGCAGGGTCAGCGGCGCATAGTCCGAGCGGGTCGCGGGGCTCTCCCGCAACGCGCCGCTGGGCAGCGGCACCGCCAGGGAGTTCCCGGCCGCATCCACAACGCGGACCGTGGTCGCATCCTGCTCGGTGAGGGTCAGCACCAACTGGCCAAGGAGCAACACCTGCTCCATGGCGGGCAAGGCGTTGAACGTCTCGCTCACCGCGACGGTGACCTGTCCGGATGGGTCCCCCGGCGCCCGGGGCGCGACGCTGACCAGTGAGCCGCCACCCACCGGGTCGGTGACCAACGTCCGCAGCGAACTGGCCGTGCCGTCGCTGCTGGTGGGCAGCCCGGCGGCGAGCAGGTCGACGAGCCTGGGGGGCGAGACTGCGGTATCGAGGGGTTCGTACACCGGGACCAGCCGCTCGTCGCGGACGAACCACAGCCGCACCTGCGTCGCGTCGGGTTTGGCGGTGGCGCTGGAACCGACCGGGCTGGGCAGCCCGGCGATGGGTTCGGCCACATCCTGGGTGGGGACCCCGCAGCCGGCGATCGATCCGGTCACCATGACAGCCAGCACGGCCAGCGCCACGACTCGACCCACTCGGACCCGAGCCAGTCCTGTTCGACTCCGCACGCGCCGACTCATCCGATCCCCTCGGGCAGCCGCAGACTGAATCGGGCCCCGCCGTCGGGCGATCGGCCGGCGGTGAGGGTCGCCGTGATGGCGTGCGCCTGCTCGGTGGCGATGGCCAGGCCGAGCCCGGCACCCTGCGTGGAACCGTGCGCGGTGGCACCGCCGCGGACGAACGGTTCGAACAGCCGGGCGGTGTCCATGTCACCGAGTCCGGGCCCGGCGTCGTCGACGTGGATGGTGGCGAAACCCGGTTCGCGTTCGATCGAGATCGACGTCACGCCACCGCCGTGCCGGTTCGCGTTGTCGATGAGGTTCCCCACGACACGTTCGGCCCGGCGGGCATCCGTACGCAGATCCGGTCGGTCCCCGTGCAGCAGATTCAACGGCAGATCGCGGCTGCGCAGGATCGACTCGACCAGGCCGGCGAGGTCCACGGACTCGAACTGCGCCGGTACGAAGGACCCGGCACTACCCAGCTCAAGCAGGTCCACCAGGGTCTGCGCCATGCGGCGGGACTGCGCGGCCAGGCCGGTCACCAACGCCACATCACGCGAGGGCATCTCCTGGGTGTGCGCCTCGAGCAGCTCGGCCGTGCCGACGATGGTGGTCATCGGGGAGCGCAACTCATGGGCGGCGTTCGCGACGAACCGGCGCTCGCGGGCGATCCGTACCTCCATCGCATCGGCCATCTCGTTGAACGCTGCGCTGATGGGCGTCAGGTCAGGGTCGTTGCGCTCGGGCAGGCGTACGCGCAGATCGCCCAGCGCCAACCGGCGGGCTCCGGCGCCGAGTTCCTGCAGCGGGCGCAGCAACCGGCTGCCGGCGTACCGCCCGACCAGCGAGCCGAGGAGAAAGGCCACCACGCCCAGCCCGACGAGCAGCCAACCGGCCGAGCGCAGCCCGGAGTCCAGATCGTCGACGGGGAAGACCTCCAGGTAGAGCCCGTCGTCCATCTGCATCGCGATTGCCAGGTAGGGGGTCGAGGCGACCGCGAACCACTGCCGGGACCCGCCGGACCCTTCGGCCTCGCTCAGCAACCCGGCCGGCAGATCCTGCGGCTGCAGGGTGACCCCGCGAGTGAACCACCGCCCACCCACCAGGGCCAGCGCCTGAGATGACCCCACCGCGGGCACGCTGGACAGCGCGTCGCCCGGTGCGGCGCCGCCGGTCAGGGCGGCGTCGACGGCGCGGCCGTCCAGCAGCGCCCGGGTCAGCGAGGTCGACTCCCGCTGGTTGACCAGATAGGTACGGGTGAACGCGTACACCGAGACCGCCACGACCATCGACACCAACAGGGACAGCACGCCGAACCAGAAGGCCACCCGGTGCCGCAGCCCGAGCATCAGCACAGTGCCCGAGGCATCTAGTCGACCTTGATGCGGTAACCGAAGCCGCGCACGGTGATGAGGTATTGCGGATCGGCCGGATCGACCTCGACCTTGCTGCGCAACCGGTAGACGAGGTTGTCCACGACCCGGCCGTCGCCAGCGTGCTGGTAGCCCCACACCTCACGCAGCAGGTCGTCGCGGCTGAGCACCTTGCCATGCGCGGTGATCAGCGTGTGCAAGACCTTGAACTCGGTGCGGGACAACGGGGTCGGGCGACCGCGAACGCTGACCTCGGTGGTCTCCAGGTTCAGCTGGATCGGTCCGCTGAGCAGCACGGACTCGGGCGTGTCGACCTCCTGCGTACGCCGGATCTGGGCGCGGATCCGCGCCATCAACTCCTTGGTCACGAACGGCTTGGTGACGTAGTCATCCGCCCCCGCCTCCAGGCCGGCGACCACGTCGTGGCTGTCGGTCTGCGCGGTGACGATGATGATCGGTACGCGGCTGGACGCGTGCAGACTCCGGACCACATCCAGGCCGTGGATGCCCGGCAGCCGCAGGTCGACCAAGGCTATATCGGGGGCATCGTCTTGGGCCATCAACAAGGCCTGCTCGCCGTTCTCGGTCTCGAGGATCTCGTACCCCTCGTCCTCCAGCGCCACCCGCAGCACCAGTCGGATCCCCGGGTCGTCCTCCACCACCAGCACTGATCGGGCCACCCGCCCATTAGACAGCAGACGGCCGTGGATACCGGTGTCCTGCTCACTTTCGGTGGTCGGCCGTGTCGAGAGGGTGATCGGCGAGCGGGCGCCATCGCTCATGAGAGGCCCGGTCGCACGCAGTTGCCCGGGCCGAAGGCAGTTCGGGGCGCCGGACTGTGACGTACGCCACGGCTTTCCGACACTGAGACATGAATACGACACGACTGCGAACGACGGTCCATGGATCGATCGGCGTCCCGGCCCGATAGTCAACTCAGCCCGCCGATCACTCGCGCTCTCCGGGGCCGCCTCGACTGGAGGAGACATCATGACGCTCACGGCCGACAGCTACACCGCCCCCGGTTACACGGCTCCCGACTACGCCGCTCCCGAGGCCAGCTACTTGCCGCTGCCGTCGCCGCGAGTCACGAGCAGCAGCATCGACGACCTGCTGCGGGTGGACCACCCCACCGGCCTGTGGTGGGCCGATCTCGCCGAGAGCCTGGACCTGCTCGCGGACCGCCTGTGGCTGCACTGCGCCGAGTCCGACGGCCCGGACGGCTTGCACCGGCAGATCCTGGCCGAGCAGCCGCGGCTGGCCCCCGAGGTACGCCGCCTCGAGCGCGAGCACGCCGAACTCGCCACCGAACTGCGCGCCACCCGCATCCTGCTCGGCCGCGCAGCCGGTGACACCGGCCAGGCCGACCTGGTCAAGACCGCCGTACGGCATCTGCTGGCGCGCATGCACGCCCACGAGGGCCGCAGCCGCGATGCGCTGTACGAGGCCCTATTCGTGGACATCGGCGGGGAATGAGCCGCTTGTAATTGAGGCCCACCAGCTCGATCCGACAGCGCCCTGATCCCCGTGGTCAGGGCGCTGTTGCACGTCCCGAGCCGATACCCCAACTTTCTCGTCAACACGGCGGAGGCGGAGGGAACCGTCGCCGGCTCGTACCTCGCCCACTCCTCCCAAATCCCACAGACCCATCATCGTGATACACAAAGGACCCCGCGGGAAAAACATCCGCAGGGACCTTCGTGTACCACGAGCGGAGGCGGAGGGATTTGAACCCTCGAGGGGCTGTTGACCCCAACCGCATTAGCAGTGCGGCGCCATAGACCGGGCTAGGCGACGCCTCCCCGCCGGCGGTTTCCCGACAGCGCAGCAGAGGATACCCGAGCGGACCGGATCAGCTGGCCGACCCGTACTCGGCGAGGAACAGCGCCTGCGCGAGCGTGGCTGACTGCAGTTCGCCCAGATCGACGCTCTCGTTGGGTGCGTGGATGGCGGCGAGGGGGTCCTGGGCTCCGAGCAACAGCACCTCCAACTGCGGAAACGCCGCCCGCAGGTTCGCGACGAACGGGATCGAGCCGCCGGAACCGATCTGCTGTACAGGTCGCCCGTACGCCTGCTCCATCGCGGCGGTGGCCGCCCGGTAGGCGGGCCCGTCAGTCGGCACCTGGGAACCCGGCGCCGGGCGCCCCGGCTCGACGTCGACCGTGACACCCCACGGCGCATGCGAGCGCAGGTGCTCGCACAGGGCGTCCAGCGCAGCGTGCGGTTCGACCCCGGGAGGCAGCCGCAGACTGACCTTGGCGCGCGCCGCCGGGATGAGTGCGTTTGGCGCCCCGGCGACGGCGGGGGCGTCCAGCCCGACGACATTGACCGACGGTTTCGACATCAGCCGGCTGGAGACACTGCCCGTCCCGATCAGGGGGACGCCGTCGCGGACCCCGGCGACCGTGCGGTAGTCATCCTCCGGATAGTCTGCACCGGCCCAGTCGAATCCGGTGACACCCTCGATGGCCGCGTTCCCGTGCTCGTCGGTCAGGGTCGCGAGCAGTTTGATGAGGACCAACAGTGCGTCGGGCGCCGGGCCGCCGAACATGCCCGAATGGACCGGGCCATCCAGGGTGCGGACGGACACGATCGCATCAGCCGTCCCGCGCAGGCCGGTGGTCAGGGTGGGCTCACCGATGCGCACATTGCCGACGTCGGCCACCACAACCGCGGCCACGTCGGCAAACCACTCGGGGTGCGTGTGCGGCCATTCCTCGAACTCACCGCCGCACTCCTCCGCCCCCTCCAGCATGATCCGCAGCGTGACTGGCGGTTGGCCCCCGAAGGCGCGCACGCAGGCCGCGTGGATCACGACACCGGACTTGTCGTCGGCAGCGCCTCGGCCGTAGAGGCGACCGGCCCGCTCGGCAGGTTCGAACGGCTCGGAGTGCCAAGCGCTCTCGTCGCCGGGAGGTTGGACGTCGTAGTGGGCGTACATCAGGACCACCGGGGCTCCGGGCGGACCGGGCACCTCAGCGTGGACGACCGGGGCGTCGCCGCCGTCGAGCAACTCCACGTGTGGGGCGCCGGCGGCCGTCAGCAGATCGGCGGCGGCCTGCGCACAGGTGTGGATGTGAGCACGGTCATACCCCGCAAAACTCACCGAGGGGATCCGGACCAGGGCAGCGAGGTCGTCCCGGATGGTGCCGCGCATCGCCTCAATGGCAGCGGTGATGGTGGTGTCGGTCATGCCTCGACGTTATCGCCGGATGGATGCGGAACCGGGGTCGAGCGGGGGCGGGGAGATCCGGTGCAGCATGCGGGTCACCCGAAGTCGGTTGTGCCGCACGATCACCAGGCTGGGCAAATTCGCCAGCAGCACCGCCACCGCAAAGATCAAGGACAGCGACCACGGATTGAACCACGGCAGAAACAGCCACCCGAGCAGCGACAGCAGATGCACCCATTCGGCCCGGCGGGACTCGCGCAGGAACCTCCGTAAGGCGTCGGGATCACGGCGCGGGACAGCATCTTTGCTGCGACCGCCGAACCAAGTTCCGCCATCGGGTACGAGTTTCGACAGCCGCACAGCGCCGATCCGCCGGTAGACCGTCGAGCGGTCCCACTGCGTCAGCCGCAGCGGTCCGCGGTCGCGGTCGAGCCAGCGATCCGGCCAGCGCGGGGCGGTCGCGCCCACCAGCAGGCTCCAGCCGACAACGATCACCATGTTGATCGCGATCAGGCGCCCGATCTGGAGCCAGCCCATACCGCCGGTCAACGGGACGACGGCCAGCAGCGGTACGGATGTCATGCCCGGTCGGACATGCGTCGTCCGCCTGACCCCCTCCCCGCCCGCGATCACCTCGACGTGCACGTCCTATGCCTACCGCATCAGCCCGTTACAGCCACCGAGCGCAGCCGCGGCACCGCCACGAGCACGAGGCCCAGACCGGTCAGGGTGAGGGCGAAGACGACGGCGCCCATCTCCCGGGCAGGCGCCCACGCCAGCCAGCCGACGACCGCGGCCGCCAAGGCGCCGAGCACTTGCTGGGAGGTGCCCAACAGGGCGGCAGCGGAGCCGGCGGCGTGCGGGAACGGCTCCAATGCCAGCGCTGCGGCGTTGGGGTTGATCGCGCCGATGCAGGCCACGGTCAGGAACATGGGCGCCATCAGGCCGGCCAATCCACCCACGCCGGTGAGCGCCACGCCGAGCAGCGCGGTGCCGGCGGCGGCCTGCAACATCACGGCCCAACGCAGCAGCCGGGCCGGGGACTGCGTACGCAGCAACCGGGCGTTCAGCTGCGACATGGCAACGAAACCCAACGAGTTCAGGCCGAACACCAGACCGAATGACTGTGCGCCCACGCCGTACTCGTCGATGATCACAGCCGGGGAGGAGGAGATGTACGTGAATAGCGCGGCGGATCCGAGACCGCCGATCGCCGCGTACAGCACGAAGGACCGATCCCGGGCGACCTCGCCGTAGGTGCGCAGCGCCGCACCGAAACCGCCGACCCGGCGCCGTTCCTGCGGCAGGGTTTCAGCCAGCGTCCAGGCGCCAAAGAAACATGCGACGCCGAACGCGGCGAGCAGCACGAACACCGCCTGCCACTCGAAGACCAGCAACAACTGCCCGCCGATCAACGGCGCCAGCACCGGGGCGAGGCCGAAGACCAACATCAGCAGCGAGAAGACCCGAGCGGCCTCGGAGCCGTGGAACTGATCGCGCACCATGGCGCGGGAGATAACAATCCCGGCGCAGCCGCCCAGCGCCTGGATGAATCGCAGCGCGATCAGCCAGCCGATACTCGGCGCCACCGCGCAGGCGAGTGACGCCACAGTGAACAGGACCACCCCCACCAGCAGCGGCTTGCGCCGCCCATAGCGGTCCGAGATGGGTCCGTAGAACGCCTGCCCGATGGCCAAGCCCGCCAACGACGCAGACAGGGAGAGTTGAACGGTGCCGGTGGTCGTACCGAAGTGCGCCGCCATGCTCGGGAACGCCGGCAGATATAGGTCCAGCGACATGGGAGCGAAGGCGGACAGCATGCCCAGGACCACCAGCATTCGCAGGGGTGGTCGTTGCTGCACCGCAGGATGGGTGCTGCTTCGCCCGCTCACCGGCGCAGCCTAGGTGTCCAGGGATCTTCCGCCCATCCGAGCGCACCACTGAGCGGAACGCACCTGCCCTGCCCTGACTTGCCCTGCCCTGACTTGGCCTGCCCTGCCTTGCCCTGCTCAGCCGGACGCCCGCTCAGAAGAAACTGCGGATCGGCAGTACGACGGCCTCCTGGATTCGCTGGCGCCAGGGCCGACGATTCCACCGGCCGTGCCGGATGCGAAGCGAACGGTCCAGATCCTCCTCGAACTGCTCGTCGAGGCGCGCCACGATGTCGCGATCGAGGGCCACCAGATTGATCTCCTCATCGCACTGGGTGGAGCGTCGATTCACGTTCGCCGAGCCGAGATTCGCGACCTCCCCGTCGACCGTCATGATCTTGGCATGCAACATGGACGGCTGGAAGGCCCAGACGCCGACACCGCACTCCAGGAGAGACTCGTAGGCGTGCTCTGACGCCAACTGCACAAAGCGCTTGTCGGCATGGTCGCCGGGCAGCAGGATCTGGACCTCGACGCCTCGCGCGGCCGCATCACACAACAACTGAATCATTTCCTCATCGGGCACGAAGTAGGCGGTGGCGATCCTGATCCGGTGCCGGGCAGCCTGGATCAACGCGTGGAACAGGGTCGCCACATCGCTCTGCCCGACCTCGGCCGCACCGCGTACGCACAACACGGTGGAACTACCCGGCTGCGGTTGTTCCGGAAAGCGGTCGACTCGCTCGTCGTAGAACACCGGTGAGGCTTCCAACCAGTTGTCGAGAAACGCGGCTCGCAATCCGTCGACGGCCGGTCCGCGCACCCGCAGATGCGTGTCTCGCCACTCGTCGGCGTTGCGCGCATCGCCGTCCCACTCGTCCGCAATTCCGACGCCGCCGGTGAACGCGACCTCCTCGTCGACCACGAGAACCTTGCGGTGCGTACGGTGGTTGAGCCGTAGCGGTCGCCACGCCCGCAAGGGCCGGAACCACTGCACGTCGACCCCGGCGTCCTGCATCAAAGCCAGCATCTCGTGGTTCATCGGGTGGCCGCCCCACGAGTCGATCAGGACCCGCA
The DNA here is from genome assembly GCA_038208295.1 of Candidatus Nanopelagicales bacterium. Taxonomy (GTDB): domain Bacteria; phylum Actinomycetota; class Actinomycetes; order S36-B12; family JBBQYX01; genus JBBQYX01. The sequence goes on from JBBQYX010000038.1 coordinate 25,087, forward strand.
CGCGGACCCCGGCCCGAGCCCGTTCGGCCAATGCGCTAGCGAAGCGCTCTCCGATCTCGCCGTCCCAGTAGACGAAGGTGAGGAGGTCGACTGTGTGCTCGGCCGCATTGATCGCGCTCAGCATGGCCGGAAAGATCTCGACTCCGTTGCGCAGGATCTCGATGTGATTGCCCTCGGTGGCCGGCACCCCGAGAACTCCCTCCAGCAGTCGCCGGAACCGGACATGTCCGGACGCCCGCGAGACCTCGGTGTCCGACCCTTGGTGCTCGTCGGGCTGGGTCATTGTCATCGATCTCCCTCCCGGCGGATGGCAGCAACGGAGTCACGATCAACTGGGCCCTGTTCCCGCTTGTCGATCTGCGCAGGGACTCCCGGACGCGCGCCGTCCGCACGGTTGCGCTGGGGCCGGGCGTCGTCGGCGCGTTCCCGCGCGAACACCGAGCCGGTGCGCAGCAGGGCGCCTGCTTCGTTGCCGGCGGCGTTGAGTTCCGGTCCACAGGGATTCGGGACACCCGCCCGTACGGCTTCCAGTTGCGCAGCCACGGCACCGCCGTACAACACGGCCACCGCGGACAGCAAGCCCCACAGCAGTAGCCCGACGATCCCGGCCAGTGGGCCATAGGTGTCTCCGAAGGTCCCGGACAGCCGGAAGAATAGGGCCAGCCCCAGCGTCACGGCGGTCCACCCGGCAACCGAGACGGCCGCCCCATAGGCCAGCCACGACCAGGCGGGCTGTCGGCGGCGGGGTGCCCACTTGAACAGCAAGGCGACACCGCCGACAACGGCCGCAATCCCCACGGGCCAGCGAGCCAGGTTCCAGACGGTCAGCCAGACGGAGTCGCCGAAAGAGGCCGCAATCGCCCGCCCTAGCGCCAACGATGCAAACGCCGCGGTGATGAGCACTCCGGCGGTCAGGACCAGACCGAAGGCCATACCGTACTTCTGCAGGGTCGGCCGATCCTTCTCGACTCCGTAGATTCGATTCAGGCCGCGTTCCATTTGCCCCATCGCCGTGGTTCCCGCGATCAGCGCACCGACCAGACCGAACCCCAGCGCGATCCACTGACCGGTACTGCCCGCATTCGTCGCCTGGTTGCTGGCCTGGGTCAACAGGTCGCCGGCCGGGCCGGGGGCGGCATCGCGCAACGCCTTGCCGACCGATTGCCCGACGCTGCCGTTGCCCAGTGCGCTCGCCAGACCAACGACCGCGATCACCCCTTGAATCAGGACGAGAGAGGTGACGAAGGCCAGGGATCGGGCATGGCTGAAACCGTCCGCCACCCGCAGCCGAAGATAGGCATCCTTCAACAACTGGGCCCGACCGGTGTGCTGCAACGTCTCCCGGGCGTCGTCGGAGTCGAGGTCGAACGTCTCCGGCACCTTGGCTGCCGTACTCATACATTCCCTCCATCAGGGGACGCTGGCGCGGATGGGACCGGATCGGGTCGCACGACGGCCGAAGCTCCAACGGCGTCGGTGGCCGCCTCGGACGGGTTTCCGGCGGCGTTAGCCGGTACGCAAACTGTGATCGAGCCGGGTTCGACCTCGATATGAAGCCGTTTGGTGGGTTCGCGGTCGCCGCCGTCCAACTCGTAGGCGACCTTCTCGTCGAACTTGATGTCGATGCTGTACCCGGACGTGGTCTGCACGAACGGGGAGTTCTGCGCGGAGCCGATGGCGGTCCGGCCCAGCGTGCGCGCCCACTGCAGATACGTCGCCGCCGTGACGACCCCGATCTCCAACTGCCCGTCGTCGGCGCGGGCCGCCTCGAATGCCTCCACCCCGCCGAACAAGCGCCCCACATTCGCCATCAGGACGCAGGAAGTGGGCCCCTCGAAGAACCTCTTGCCGTCCACCTCGATTCGTGCGGCCACAGTCTCCGCGGGCAGGTTCTTCGCACCCGTCAACAGATAGGCCACCCGGCCGAGACGGTCTTTCAGACCATGGTCGGCGTCCCGGATCATGGCCGCATCGAAACCCGCCCCGGCCATGACAGCGAAGTGCTCACCGTTGATGGTGGCCGTGTCCAAGCGTACGCGGCTGCCGTGCAGTGCGATGTCGACCGCCTCGCGCAGGTCGGTCGGAATACCGAGATTCCCTGCTAGCAGGTTCGCGGTACCAGCCGGGAGGATGCCGACGGTGGCGCCGCTGCCGGCCAGGGTGTCGATGCAGCGCTGCACCATGCCGTCGCCGCCCCAGACGAGTACCAGGTCGGCACCGCGCTCCAACGCGTCCCGCACCTTCTTCGGTGCCTTCTTGCTCTTCGGCACCTCGTACCACAGCGGCGCGGTCACCCCTGCGTCGGTCAGGTACTGGCGCAGTTTCGGCAGTCCGCCGCCGAACGACTTGCCGCTGTGCGCGACGACCGCGACGCACGTCACGGTCGTCGCCCGTTGCTCAGGGCCGAACCGCGACGGGCGACGACCGCCTCTCGCAGGTCGACATCTGCCGAAGCTTCCCGCCCCGCCGAGGACGGCGGGCGAGTTTGGTCTGTGTCGGCGGTGGCGCAGCGAA
>JBBQYX010000039.1:0-27553 GCA_038208295.1 Candidatus Nanopelagicales bacterium
CCGGGTGGGGTCGGAGTGAACGGCTATCTGTCGTCGTCGTCGACGAACGCACCGGTGACCTTCGTGGTCGACCGGCTCAGCGCGACCAACCCGACCGCTGCGGTGCCCCCGACCACGCCGGCCCCGGTCCCGACCACGCCGGCCCCGGTCCCGACCACGCCGACTCCCGTGCCGACCAGCGGACGCGCCAGCGACAATGCCGGCTCGGCCCAGATCGGCTCGACCAGCTACGAAATCCCCGCGGGTGCGGTGTTCGTCTCCCCGACCGGCAGCGACAACGGCAACGGTTCGGCGGCCCAGCCCTTCGGCACGGTCAACCGGGCGGTAGCTGCGGCGCCCTCGGGCGGCACGATCGTGCTGCGGGCCGGGACCTACCACCAGAGCGTGATGCTGGCGGCCGGCAAGCAACTGACGATCCAGTCCTACCCGAACGAGGCGGTCTGGTTCGACGGCAGCACGGTCGTGACCCCGGTCAGGGACGGCAACCGCTGGCGCGTCGACAACTGGACGGCGGCGTTCGACCACTCCCCGACGTACACCGCGGGCCAGCCGGACAGCACGACACCCGGATGGTCGTTCGTGAACGCCGAGCACCCGATGGCCGCCTACCCGGACATGGTCTGGATCGGCTCGACGGCGCTCGCTCAGGTCGGATCGCTAGCCCAGGTGGGTCCCGGGACGTTCTTCGTGGATACCGCAGCGCAGCGGATCTACCTGGGTTCGGATCCGCAGGGCCAGACCGTACGCAGCGCTGACCTGTCGGTCGCGATCCACTCCAGCGCCAGCGGAACGACGCTGCGTGGGTTCGGGGTGCACCGGTATGCGACCTCGGTACCCAGCATGGGTACCGTGCGGATCTTCAACAGCGGTGCGACCCTGGAGAACCTGGTGGTGCAGGACAACGCCACGCAGGGGATCTTCGTGGGCGGCGGCGCCGGCAGCACGGTCCGCAACGTCACCGCGAGCGGCAACGGGTTGATGGGCGTGCAGTCCAACAGCGCCGACGGCATGCGCGTGGTCGGCCTGCGGGCGACCGGCAACAACACCGAACTGTTCAACCGGGCCCCCGTCTCCGGCGGCCTTAAGATCACGCGCTCCCGAAACGTGTCCGTCCGGGACAGCGTCATCTCCGACAACCTCGGTCAGGGCCTGTGGTTCGACGAGTCCGTCTACGACATCACCATCACCGGCAACGACACCAGCCGCAACGTCGGCAACGGCATCGTCGTCGAACTCAGCCAGAAGGTCGTCCTCGCCGACAACGTGACCGTCGACAACACCCTGGCCGGTGCGAAGATCATCAACACCGGCGGTGTACAGATCTGGAACAACTCGTTCGCGGGGAACAAGCGCAACATCGATATCAACCAGGATGCGCGTAGCCAGTTCAACCTGTCCGATGCCGGCCACGACCCGCGGCAGACGTTGCCGGACGCGACTGTCCCGTGGTTGTGCGCCGACATCGACATCCGCAACAACGAGATGGACAACAGCACCGGCAATGCGATGCTGGCGGTCGAGGACTACTCGCACCGCTACTCGGCTGCCGATCTGCGGATCACCACCGACGGCAACGTCTATCGGCGCGCGTCCACGAACGCGCCGACTTGGGCGACCGTCTGGTCGCGGGGCGTGGGTAACCCAGCGGTCTACAACTCCGTCGCGCTGTTCACCGCGGCCACCGGGCAGGACTCCCACTCGGTGTCCCAGGACGGTCCGGCCAGTCCGCTGAGCCCGGCCACCGTGACGGCGATGGCCCGACCGTTGCCCGCGGCGGTCGCGGCACTGGTAGGTCAACCGGCGGGCACCCGCAGCATCGGTGCCTGGAACTGAGTCTGACCCACCCCGAAAGTCCGGACGGGCCCGCAGCACCTCATCGGTGCCGCGGGCCCGCCTCGTCCGGCCTTGCGTAGGCCCCGGTTGCTAGCATCGACGACAGGTAGCCACGGGGTGCGTTTCGGCGCCGACAAGTGCCGATGTCACCGTCGCGAGCGCCACGGCCGAAGGCGGTGCGCAGATGGGATCACGAGGGCTCGAGGCGCTGCTGCTGCTCGCTGCCGGGGTCTCCTGCGCCGCGCTGGCAGTCCTGCTGCTGCGGCATTGGCCGCGCGGGGCAGTGCTGTTGTGGGCCCCCACGGTCGCCTTCGTTCCTTACTGGCTGGGACCCACCGTCAAGGTGTTCCTGCCGCCGACAACCCTCGTCGCAGTGGTCATCGTCCTGGCGCTGCTGCCGGTTGCGGACTTCCGGTGGCACCCGGTCGATGCGTTGCTGTCCCTGCTCCTGGTGGGTTTCGCGCTGGCGTCGCTGGTGGGCATGAGCACGCTCTCCGTGGGTTTCACCCTGATGGCCGAGTGGCTGCCGGCCTATGTCGTAGGGCGACTGCTGGCCAGTGCGATGAGCCTGCGCAGGATCTATGGCACGGTCGCCGCGGTCCTCACGGTCGCCGCGATCCTGGCGTTGCTGGAGTTCGCGACCGGATGGAATCCGTTCGTCCGGTTGTCAATGGGTAACAGTCAGTTCGCTGCGTGGGGTGAACTCCAGGCGCGTGGTGGCGTGTTCCGGGCGGAGGGGGGCTTCGGGCACTCCATCGCCCTCGGCGCTTCCCTGGCGATCGGCGTCCCGCTGGCGATGGCGTCCCGAGCCCGGGAGGCCGTGAAGCTCGGCATGGTGGCCGCTTTGCTGGCTGCCACGGTCGTGACCTTCAGCCGGATCGGCATGGTCTGTGCGGTCCTTGCCCTGCTGCTGTCGGTGATATTTCTGCGCGAGGGTCTCAGCCGGCGCGGCCGTGCCTTGTTTGTCACCATGCTCACAGTTGCCGCGGCGGCGGCCCTGCCCCTGGTGGACTCGGTCTTCGAGGCCGCCGGTTCGGAAGCCGCTAACAGTGCCGCGTACCGCAGTGACCTGCTCTCCACGGTGGGCGATATGAACCCGATCGGGCTGGCGTCGTCCTTCGTACGGACACCCACCGGTGAGGTCGTGTTTAGCAACTTCCGGTCGATCGACAGCCAAATGATCCTGCTCGGTCTTACTTTCGGCTGGTTGTCGTTGCTGCTCGTCGCGGGACTGCTGGCCGCGGCCGTCATCGTCGTGCTGCGGGGTCAGGGCAGCGCGCCGACCATCGCGATAGTCGCGCAGATCCCGGCGTTCATGGCGGTGGCACTCATCACGCAGTACGCCGCCCTGGTGTGGTTCCTGGCCGGTCTGGCCGTCACCAGCCAGGTGGCCGCGCGGCGACGCGCGGTCGAGACGTCAACCGACCGTCGAGACTCCCCAGCCGTGCAGGATCCGCAGTCCACCGTTGTGCAGCTGCCCGCCTGCGTCGGCGGTTACGGGATCGGCACTGCGACCGAGAGGACGCCATGGACACCCAGCACTACCTGACGGCCCTACGTCGCTCCTGGTGGCTCGTCGTCGCCGGAGTCCTCGTCGGCATCCTGCTGGGCTGGGGACTGTCCCGGCTGGTCACCCCGGTCTACACGGCGACGTCGGAACTGTTCATCTCCCTGGCGCAAGGGAACAATGCCGGTGAACTTGCCAACGGTGGTACGTATACCCAGAATCAGATGGCCTCGTATGCCGAGGTAGTGACCGCGCCGATCACTCTCGACCCGGTGATCGCGTCGCTGGACCTGCGCGTCAGTGCAACGACGTTGGCATCCTCGATCGCGGTGGCGATCCCGAAGGAGACCACGATCCTGCAGGTCGCTGCCAGCGACCTGTCTGCTGAGCGTGCCGCGCGGATCGCCAATGCCGTCGCGGCCAGCGCCGGGTCCGCGATCGTCGACCTGTCCCCCCGCACCTCGGCGGGGGTGCGCAACGTGACCTACCGCGTCATCACCCCGGCGCCCATCCCCCCCTCGCCGTCGTCGCCGAAGGTGCTGCTGAACACCGCGCTCGGTCTGCTCGCGGGACTGTTGGCGTCGTTGTGTTTTGTGCTCCTGCGGGCCCGGTTCGACAACCGAATCCGGCACAAGAGCGATTTGGTCGACGCTGTCGACACGGCCGTTCTGGGGTCGATCATCAACACCTCGGCGCGGGGACATGCGTCGTCCCTGGTCCTGTTAGAGACTCCCCTGTCGGCGGCCGCGGAGAAGTACCGGCAGCTGCGGGCGGACCTGCAGTTCGTCGCCGTCGACCGCCCCTGCGCCGTTTTCGTGGTCACCTCCTCCATCCCCCAGGAGGGCAAGTCGACTGTTCTGGCCAATCTGGCGCTGGCGCTGGCCGAGGCCGGTTCCCGGGTCCTGGTCATCGACGCGGACCTGCGGCGGCCGACGATCGCGGACGTGTTTGGGCTGGAAGGGGCCGCCGGATTGAGCACGGTCTTGTCGTCCCGGGCACAGTTGGGCGATGTCCTCCAGCACTGGGGAGACACCCGGCTGGACATCCTGACCGCCGGGACGGTCCCACCGAACCCGAGTGAACTGCTAATTGCGCAACCGATGAGCGATCTCATCGAGAAGGTCGTCGCCGACTACGACGTGATCCTGATCGATTCACCCCCGGCGCTGTCGATCGCAGACGCCGCGATCCTGGCCCAACGGGCCGATGGTGCCCTGGTCATTGCCGACGCGACCAAGATTCGTAGGCCGCAGTTGCAGCACACGATCGCATCCCTGCGATCCTCGGGCGCGGTCGTGCTCGGAACCGTGCTGAACCGCATTGAGGACGACGGTTCGGGGGCGGCGTACTACCACCAGCACGAGACGGACAGCGAACCATCATGACCGCCCTTTCCAGTTCACGCGCCATCCGGCCGGAAACCGCCCGACGTCGTCGCCGGGCACGAGGATGGTGACCGACCGATGAGAGTTCTGGTGCTGTGGGCCGACCACACCTCGACGAACCTGGGGCTGCGGGCCCTGGCCAGCGGCACGGCAGCGCTTGTCCGCCAGGTGTGGCCGGACTCCGAGGTCACGTTCTACAACTACGGTAGCCGTGTCCCGCAATTGCCGATCGGCAGCGTGCGCGCCCTGATCCGAGAGCGAATCACCAGATCCAGGGGTGCGGTCGGTTGGCTTGGCGAGTTCGACCTGGCCGTGGACACCCGGTCCGGTGACAGTTTCAGCGACATCTACGGCCTGCGGCGGCTGACGGTGATGAGCCAGGTGGCGGATCTGGTCGCACAGGCCGCCGTACCGCTGGTGCTAGGCCCGCAGACCATCGGCCCCTTCCGTACGCGGACTTCTCGGCTGCTAGCCCGGCGTGCGCTGCGGCAGGCCGACATCGTTATGGCCCGCGACAGTGCCAGCGCCCGTTGCTCCGCGAAGTTCGGGCGTCCGGTCGACGTGCGCTCCTCCGACGTCGTCTTCGCTCTCGAAAGGCCAGTCATCGAGGTCCGTCGCGATGTCCTGCTCAACGTCTCCGGCCTGCTGTGGCACAACAACTCGCACGTCGACGCGGCTCGTTACCGGCGCACCGTCGCCGGGCTTCACCGGGCGCTGGTCGACTCCGGGCGTTCGGTCACGTTGCTGGCCCATGTCCTCAACTCGACCGAGCCCGACAACGACGTCCCCGCATTGCGGGAGTTCGCTGCGGAGTTTCCCGAGTCGGTGGAAGTCCTGGTGCCCACCAGTCTCGAGGACGCCCGGACGATTGTCGCCGGCGCCTCGCTGGTGATCGGTTCGCGCATGCACGCCTGCCTCAATGCGTTGTCCTGCGGGGTGCCCACGATCCCGTTGGCCTATTCGCGAAAGTTCGCCGGACTGCTGGGCGACCTCGGTTGGTCGTCGGTCGTCGACCTGCGCACTGCCGCCGACCCGGTTGGTGAGGTTGCGCGGCTGGCTGCGGAGCCGGGTCTGGGTGCGGCCGCAGTCGAAGCGGGCGATCGGGCCCGCGCATCGTTGACCGCTGCGGCCGATGCCCTGCGTGGGATGGTGCTGGTCGGTGCCCATGAAGAACTCTGACCTCGATACCGCCATCGCAGCGGTAGTGGCCGACGGGAACTGTTCAGGCTGCGGCCTGTGCGTGACGCTTGCCACCGGCTACGAGATGCGGCTGGATGCGGCGGGGTTCCTGCGGCCGACCCGGGCAGGCCCGACCGGATCGCGTTCGGCGGCCGATGCGGTGGTGCGGTTCGAGCGTTCCTGCCCAGGGCGGCGGGTCAACGCCGCGCACCCGCCCGGTGCGCGGCGGCACCCTGCCTTCGGACCGGTCGTACGTGGTTTCGCGGGCTGGGCGCGGGACCCGGCTCTCCGGTATGCGGGTGCCAGCGGCGGCGTGCTCAGCGCGCTGTCCGGTTGGCTGCTCTCCCGCGCGGCCGACCCGAGGGTTGTCGCCGCGGCGATGGACCCCGAGGAACCCCGGCGGACGCGCACCAGTCGGATCCGTACCCCGGAAGAGGTGCTTTCCCACGCGGGTTCCCGGTACGCGCCGGTCGCCAACGCCGCCCTGGCCGTGAACCTGCACGCCTGCGATGTGTTTGTCGGCAAGCCGTGCGAGGTGTCCGCCGTCAGGGCATCCGGCCCCGCCGACGATTCGCCGCTGCTGCTGTCGTTCTTCTGTGCCGGGACCCCGAGCCAACACGCCACCAACAACCTGGTGACCGATCTGGGGCTAGCTCCGGACGAGCCTCTGACCGAGTTGTGGTACCGCGGCCGTGGATGGCCGGGCCGGTTCACTGCGGTGACGGAATCCGGACGTTCGGTGTCCGCCTCGTACGACGTGGCCTGGGGGGAGAGCCTGGGCCGCGCTCTGCAGTGGCGCTGCCGGATCTGCCCCGACGGCGTCGGGGAGAGCGCTGACCTGGTGGCCGCGGACCTGTGGGAACGGGACGCCTCGGGCCAGCCGGACTTCACCGAGCACGATGGCCTCAGCGCGCTCCTTGCTCGCACCGAACGCGGCGCGAAGCTGCTGCAGGAGGCGTTGGATGCCGGGGTCATCGACGGTGCCGAACTGAACTTGTCGGACCTGGAAGGGGTCCAACAGTTCCAGTTGCATCGGCGGGACTCAATTGCCGCGCGGCTGGCCGGTCAGGCGTCCACCCGTGCGACCATCCCGCATTTTCGCGGCTTCGGCCTGCTGCGGCGGACCCGTCCGAGGCCGTTCGTACGCACCCTACGGCGAGCCAGACGGCAGTACCGCTCGGTCCGGGGCCCGTCTTCGTGAGCGAGGACGGCACGCATTTCAGCACAGCGGGTCTCGGCCGACGGGCCGCCCGCGGCGCTGCGTACACCGTCGGCGCACAACTGACCCGGATTGCTCTGCAATTGGCCTCCGTCGTCATCCTGGCGCGGCTGCTGACCCCCACCGACTACGGCCTGGTTGCCATGGTCATGGCTATCGCCGGAGTCGCGGAGATCTTTCGGGACTTTGGTCTCTCTTCGGCGGCCGTCCAGGCGCCCACGCTCTCTCGCCGGCAGCGGGACAACCTGTTCTGGATCAACTCCGGCATCGGCGTCGTACTCGCCGGGGCAGTATTCGCCGGCGCCGGCCTGATCGCGGCAGTCTACGGCAAACCGGAACTCGTTCCCTTGACCCAGGTCATCTGTGTCGTGTTCATCCTGAACGGCCTCGCGACCCAATATCGCGCCCAGCTCAACCGCGCGCTGCGCTTTCGGGCGTTGGCTGCCTGTGACGTCCTCGCGACCGCCACCGGGCTCATCACTGCGGTCGTCCTGGCAATACTCGGCGCGGGCTACTGGGCACTGGCCGCGCAACTCCTTGCCCAGGCAGGTGCCCTTCTCTTACTGCTCGTCGCGTTCTCCCGGTGGTGGCCCGGTATGCCGACCCGGCATGAACCGATGGCCGGCTTACTGCGCTTCGGTTGGAATCTCGTCGCTACACAGTTAGTCAACTATGTCGGGAACAACACCGATGCCTTCGTCATCGGCACCAAACTGGGCGCCGCGTCACTGGGCATCTACAACCGCGGTTTCCAACTCGTCTTCAACCCGGTCAACCAATTGCGGGCACCGGTGAGCAGCGTCGCGATCCCGGTGCTCTCGCGCCTGCAGGCCGAACGCGACCGCTACTACGACTTCGTCTGCCGTGGCCAGGTCGCCCTGGGCTACACACTCGTTGCGGGCCTCGGGGTCATGGTCAGTGCCGCCCAGCCCCTCACCTCGATCCTGCTGGGACCGCAGTGGACGGCCGTCGCGCCGGTCATCGCACTGCTGTCGGTCGCGGCCGTCTTCCAGACGCTGGCGATGGTGGGATACTGGGTATACGTGTCCCTAGGACTCACCGCCACCCTGTTCCGGTATTCGCTGATCAGCGTCGCCATGAAGATGACACTGGTGGTGATCGGGTCGCAGTGGGGCGTGACCGGCGTCGCTGCGGGCTTCGCGCTGTCGAGCACTCTCGCCTGGCCGATTTCCTTGTGGTGGCTGGCCCGGACCACTGCGGTTCCTGTCGCCCGGCTGGTCTGGGGTGTGGTGCGTTTGGCCAGTATGGCGGGGGTGGCCGGTGTTGCCGGATGGCTGGCGGTACGTGCGACCCAGAGCCTGGCTCCCTTCGCTCAGCTCGGTGCGGATCTCGTCGTCACCGTGGCTGCCAATGTCCTCGCGGCGGCCCTGGTGCCTGCGATCCGGCGTGACGCCAGGGACCTGTGGGCGCTGGTCGCGATGCTCCGCCCCCCCGGGGCGTCGGCGACTTGATCACCGTGATCGAGTTGTACCGCTTATGGTCAGAGCACGGATGCTCAGGGCACCAGAGCGACGGAGCGGAGAATGGCGTCCAGTGCGTCGCAGATTCGTTCGTACGCGGTCCGGTAGGCAGCCGGGCTCTGCCCCAGGGGGTCGTCGATGTCCGGATGCCGTTCGGGCGCAAGCACCGCCAAGGGGCCTCGATGCACCATCGCCCAGTCCCGCAGATCCCCTAGCCGTTGCGTGGCGTCCGAGCCGTTCAGGTTGGGGCAGTGCACGGCGAGCCGAGCAAACTCGACCAGGGTGAACGTGCGCCGGGCTGCCGCGGGGAAGCGGGTGGCGACGACACTGCGCTGCTCGCGGGTCATGGTGAGAATGAGCGCTGCCGGGACGACCAGCGAATCGTCGAGTTGACGGGCCGCGAACCTCCCGGCGTCAATGCCGTCCGTCGCCAAGAGAGACGCCATCTGCGGGTCGATCGGGGCGCCGACCTCCGCCGCCATCCCTGCCGACTGTGGTCGCCAGGGCGACTGTGGCCCCCAGCGGTCTTCGAACACAAGTTCTGCCACGGGAGACCGGCAGACGTTGCCCGTGCAGACGAAGACCACGCGCGGTCGTTGTCCGCCAGCATGCTGTTCCGTCGCACTGTGCTGTTCCATCGTGCCCGCAGCCCTCGATCCCGCACGCCGCTGTCCGTCGGGCTAGTGTCTCGGGCGAGGTCTCTAACGCCGGAGCGATGAACGCTGGAGGATGGGAGGGCTCGTGGCCGAGTTGGATGCGAATTCACTCGCAATCGTCGTGGTCAATTACGCCTCTTCCAGCCTACTGCACAGCAACCTGTCGCGTACATCAACGGAGTTCCCTCAGGCGAAGATTGTGGTCGTCGACAACCGCAGTAGTGACTCCGAGCGAGCAGCCGTACTCACGCTGTGCCGCGTCCGGGGCTGGTCCTGTGTGGAGATGGGCAGCAACGCTGGTTTCGGGGCCGGTATGAACGCCGGGGTCACGCGCGCCCGCGAGTTGGGTGCCCGGTGGTTCCTGCTTCTCAATCCCGACGTCAGCATCGGCGGCCTCGACGTGGAGCGACTGCTGGGGCGAGTCCGGGACGAGCCCATGGCTTTGGTGACTCCACGGATCCTGCGACCCGATGGCACCCTGTGGTCGGGCGGTGTCGATTTGTATCTGGCCGAAGGCCGGATGCGCTCCGTGCGCCGGCGGGACGAGCTCGATGGTCGGAGGGAACTGTGGCTCAGCGGCGCCTGCTTGCTGCTCAGTGCGCAGTTGTGGGATCTGTGCGGTGGTTTCGCCGACGACTACTTTCTCTATTGGGAGGACGTCGAACTGTCTCACCGCGTCACGGCGGCCGGGGGGTCTCTGCGCGTTGAGTCCGGCGCCGTGGCAACGCATGCGGAGGGCGGCACGCAGGGCGTCGGTCTGACCTCGGCGGGGACGGCGAAGTCTGCGACCTATTACTACTACAACACTCGTAACCGGCTGGTCTTCGCGGCACGGAACCTATCAGGGCAGGACATCCGGGCGTGGATCCGGACCGCGCCCGCGGTGGGGCGAGAGATCCTGCTGCAGGGCGGTCGGCGGCAGTTCCTGCGACCGTGGCCGCCGGTGTCGGCGGCTCTGCGCGGCACCTGGGACGGCATACGATGGGCCCGCCGCGAACTTCGTCACCGATCGGGTGCCGAAGCCTGACGGTGCGCAGTGGCTTCGAATGTATCCGTTGCGCCACAAGTACCTCGTCCCTACCGGGGAAGTCATGCACATCGCACTGGTCGGCACTCGAGGTGTTCCCGCCCGCTACGGCGGATTTGAGACGTGCGTCGAGGAGGTGGGGCGACGACTGGCCGACCGAGGGCACCGGGTGACGGTCTACTGCCGGCTCACCGCGGGATTGCCGGCGCCGGACTCCTTCGCCGGGATGACGCTGGTGCAACTGCCGGCCATGCACCGACGCTCCCTGGAGACGCTCAGCCACACCGCACTGTCGGTCGGCCACGCGGTCCTACACCGCCCCGACGTAGCGATCGTGTTCAACGCCGCGAACGCACCGTTCCTCCCGGCGCTGCGGGCGGCTGGCATCCCGGTGGCCACGCATGTGGATGGTCTGGAGTGGCAGCGGGCCAAGTGGGGACCGGTCGGTCAGCGCTACTACCGGATGGCCGAGGCGATGGCCGTTCGCTGGTCCGACGCGCTCATCGCGGACGCGCAAGGCATTCAGGCTTACTACACAGCTGAGTTCCAGGCGCCCACCGAGTTGATTGCCTATGGCGCCCCCCAGATCTCGGCGGCTTCCGATCGCCTGGGCGAACTCGACCTCACCGCGGACCAGTTCCACCTCGTCGTGGCACGCTTCGAACCCGAAAACCACGTCGATCTCATCGTGGCTGGCTACTCGGCGAGCGCTGCTGCGTTGCCCCTCGTCGTCGTCGGGGCCGCTCCGTACGCGGATGCGCACACCCGGGCGATCCACTCTGCGGCCGATGGCCGCGTGCGTTTCACCGGGGCCTTGTGGGACCAGGAGTTACTCGATTCGCTATACGCGCACGCACGAAGTTATCTGCACGGGCATTCCGTGGGCGGCACCAACCCTTCGCTGCTGCGTGCCATCGGTGCGGCGGCGCCGACGATCGCCTTCGACGTCACCTTCAACCGGGAGGTCCTCGGCGAGGCCGGCGTGTACTTCCGCACCGCCACGGACGTTGCCCGAGCCGTCGAGGCCGCCGAACGCGACGTCGAGGCCACGGCCGCTCGCGGAGCCCTGGGTCTGGTTCGTGCCGACGGGTATGACTGGGATGACGTGGCCGACTCATACGAGCGGATGAGCCAACAGTTGCGCAGCGGAGATCTGCGCCGGGTCCGCGGTTGGGACCGGGGTCGCAGGACGGCGGGGCGTTCTCGCGTCAGGAGGTCTCTAGCGTGACCTCGCCGGTGAACACTGCGGCGGTGTGGGTGCCGTTGAAGTCGACGGCCACCGTCAGGTTGCTGCGCCGATCGACCGGGATCGAGAAGGCGTACGTGGTGCTGGCGGTGCCCCCCGGCGCGATCACGGTGGCGAAGTCGGCGACGCCGGGCTCGTAGATAGCCTGGGCCAGAACAGGTGGCCGCCCGTAGAAGGCCGACACGACCACCTGGTTCAGGTCCAGGGGTTTCTTGGCGCCGTTGGTCAGTGCGATGGTGAACGTCGTCAGGGGCTGACCGGTCAAGGCCCCCGGACCCTGTGCGGTGACAAGGCGCTGGGTCACCTTGACGATGCGCACCTGGATCCCATCGGGATACTCGACCCGGGAACTGATCGAGGCCGGTGCGGCGGAGACCCGTTGATCGGGGGGTAGCCCGCCGGGCCGACTCGCCAGCGCGCCCGGGGTGGCGCCGGTGATCCCGGGAAGCGGGGACACCGAAACGCTGGCCGAGGGCGTCGGTGCCGCAGTAGGTGATCCGGCTGCGGAGCTGGGCGTGGCCGATGATGAGGAAACCAGCGGCGGGCTAGCGGGGGGATCAGTTATCACCTGCTGTGCACTGCATCCGGTCAGCAGCACACCACCCATCAGTAGCGACACCAGCAGCGGTCTCGTCATAGCAGCACCCCCAACTCCGCAGAGTCATTCGAGTGTAAGCCGAGCAGTGGTAACGGCCATCGTCCGTTCGACCGTCCCCGCTCGTCCGATCGTGTCCGGCCATCACGGCTCCCTTCGGTCTAGCGTGGATGTGCCCGCCTGCCGTTCAGGTGTGCGGACACCCCGACCGAGGGGACCTGCCATGGCCGACACGCAACCGCTGCGGAGCGATCCAGCGAATCCGGCGACCGATGGCGATCCCGGGTATCGAGCGGCCCTGGCACGCTTGAGCGGTGTGCAGAAGACGGCGAAGGGCGCTCCGGCCTACTCCCGGTTCGTGAATCGCTGGCTCGGTCGACGGCTGGCGGCTGCCGCGTACGTCTGGGGCTGGACACCGAATCAGGTCACGGCGGTGAGCGCCTGCTTCACCTTCGCCGGCATCGCGGCCCTGGCGACATTCCCGCCCACGCTGCTGCTCGCGGCTCTCGTTACTGCCGCGCTGGTCATCGGGTATGCATTGGATTCCGCGGACGGCCAGTTGGCCCGGCTGCGGGGCGGCGGGTCAGCCGCCGGCGAGTGGCTGGACCACGTCGTGGACAGCATCAAGACCAGCACGATCCATGTGGCGGTTCTCATCAGCATGTTCCGGTTTTTCGACTTCGAGTCGGTCTGGCCACTGCTCGTACCGGTCACCTTCGCCGGGGTGGCTGCCACATGGTTCTTCGCAGTCTTCCTGACCGATCAGTTGCGGCGCGCCCACTCGGTTGCCTCCGGTCAACCGATGCCCACGGCCACGACAACCGCCCCGCTGGTGCGCTCACTTCTTGTGCTGCCCACCGACTATGGGGTCCTGTGCCTGGCATTCCTGACTCTGCCGTGGCCTTCGGTGTTCTTCACGGTCTACTCGTTGCTGCTCTGCGGCTATGCGCTGTTCCTCCTGGCCGCCCTACCGAAGTGGTACCGGGAGATGCGCTCCTTCGCCAGGACATAGCTCACGAACCGAAATACCGACCCCTGGGGCCGGTGCCTCCACGGGGCTCGGCGTGCAGTTGCCGAGGACGGGGCCGCTTCAGCGCGGCGATGCGTACTCTCGATAATGCGCGCCAACGGCGCCCGCGAGGCGCCCGGCGCCGCGCGCCATGTCGCTCATGCCGGCCGCCTGGTCCCGCAGCGATCCGCTGAGCGATCCCAAGCCGGCGAGCCCGAGGCCGCCCACCACGAGGCCGAGTCCGCTGGTCAGCGCTGCCAAGCGGACAACGGCCCGCCCACCCGGCGACGCGCTCAGCGCCAGGTCCACGACGGTGTCGGTGTTGGCGTGACTGAGCCGTCGCCGCAGCACCCACGCTCGCGTGACCCGATCGGCGGGCACGACGTCGCGCACGCAGGCCTCCTCACACCACACGATCCGCCCGCCCGCCCGCGTCAGGGTGCGGGTGAACAGGGTGTCCTCGCCGCTACTGAGCCCCAGGCGTCGCTCGAAGTGCAGATCGAGTTGCCGGATCTGTTTCAGATCCAGCAGGAGGTTGTTTGTTGCGGCCGAGCACACTGCCGTCCCGGTCGGCAGAGAGCGGGTCGTGAAGAAACCACCGGCGCGGATCCACGGCGAAGGATCGATCTCGAAGATGGGCAGAACTCGACCGGCGACCGCCGCGGATCCATGTTGTGACCAGGTACGAACGAGCCGCTGCAGCCAGCTCGGGCAGGGCGTCTCGTCGTCGTCGATGAACGCCAACAGGTCCACATCAGGTGACTCGGCCAGGGCGCGTTCGCGGCCGGCCGCAATCCCCGCCCCGGCTTCGGTCACGTAGACGAACTCCCCGGACGCCGCCTGCACGGTGTTCCGTGCGGTGCCAGTTGGGTCGTTGTCCACGACCAGGACGTCACCTTGAACTGGCTCGCCGTGGCCGGCATGCAGGTCGACTAGTTGCGCGACGAGCGCCGGAAGCAGCGCCTCGAGCTGTTGTGGCCGGTGAAATGTGAGGACGGCCACACGCACCCGAAGTGATCGGTTCTCGTGGTTGGTCGGACCGACGCCGCCCGGCTGGGCTGCTGGCGTCTCTGGCGTGATCGGGGTCTGCGCCTCGGTTTTGGGCGGTTGCGGTAGCGAGGTCACGACGGTCGACCGGTTCATCTCGTCCTGCCTCCCCGCAGCGGCACGAAGCAGTCGCATCGTCATGTCATCCACCATTGTCATCCAGACCACGCAGCACCGGTCCGTGGGTCTGGCCACCGTCGGATGGCTACGTTGGGTCACCGGACGGCACCCGTATGTGCTGGCCGCTGATTCGGCCATCGTACGTTCGGTTGGTATTTCGGGGCCGATATTGGTTCCTGTCGCTCTCAGTGATTCACTCGGGTTGGAACTCCATGGTTCACGCGGCCACGGGTAGGGCCGCGAACCCGGGAGGCAGCGGGGAGGCACGGCCGTGAAGATCAAGCCCTCGGTTACAGCGACGGTTGCGGCCCGGACGGTTCGATGGTTGTCCTTGGTGAGCGTCGTGGCCCTGGTGGCGATGGGCTTGAGCGCGGCTCCCGCGGCGGCCGAGACCTGGCCGGGTTGGACCGAACCAATCACCGTCAGCGCCGATGGGTTGCCCACCTGGCAGATCAACGGGGTGGTGTGGAGCCAGGCGATCGTCGGCAACACGGTCTACGTGGCCGGGAACTTCACCAAGGCCCGCCCGCCCGGCGTGGCGGTCGGCGGTGTCGGGGAGGTGGATGCCAACTATGCATTCGCCTACGACATCACCACTGGCAACCGGGTGGCGAGTTTCCAGCCACAGTTGAATGCGCAGGCTAATGTCGTCCGGGCGGCGCCGGACGGCAAGCGGGTGTACTTCGGAGGGGACTTCACCACCGTCGACGGGGTGACGCGTTCGCACGTGGCCGCCTTCGACACCGTGACGAACACCCTGGTCGCATCGTTCAAGCCGATCGCCGACTCCCGGGTCGCCGCGATCGCGGTGAGCGCAGACACGGTCTATCTCGGCGGATTCCTCAGTGGAATCAACGGGGCTTCCCGGGCGTATCTGGGCGCGGTCACCGCTTCGGCCGGGGCCCTGGTGGATTGGACACCGCAGGCGAATGACGCGGTCGAGTCGATGGTGATGGCGCCGGACAACAGCCGGGTCATCATCGGTGGACGATTCACCACCATCAACGACCAGTACGCCTGGGGGATGGGAGCGGTCGACGCGCAGTCCGGTATCGTCCTGCGCTGGGACGCCAACCAGCGGATCACGGCGGCAGACCAGGGAGCGATCACCTCGCTGCGCACCGATGGGACGCAGATCTTTGGCTCGGCCTGGGCCTTTGGGACCGGGGCGAAGTTCGAAGGAACCTTTGGTGTCGACCCCTATACGGGGGTTATCAACTTCGTCAACGACTGCCATGGCGACACGTATGACGTGTTCCCCAGCGGTGAGGTGCTCTACACGGCCAGCCACGTGCACACGTGCGAGTGGATCGGCTCGTTCAAGAACACCGATCCCTGGACGCTGTACTTTGCCAATGCCTTCCTCACCCGTGCCACCACGGTCAACACCGGCCCGGACGACTACGGCTGGGACTACTCCGGTCTGCCGGCCTCGTCGCTGCTGACGTGGTACCCCTCGCTGGTGACTGGCAAGTACACCGGCCAGGGTCAGGCGGGCTGGTCCCTGACCGGAAACGACAGTTACGTCGCGTTCGGCGGCGAGTTCCCCTATGTCAACGGGGTCGCCCAGCAGGGGCTGGTGCGGTTCCCGGCCACGAACATCGCCCCGAACAAGCAGGGCCCGGTCTACTCCGCCGTCCTCGCCCCCGCCGGGATCTCGATCTCCAAGGGAACGGCGCGGATCTCCTGGCGAGCCGGGTGGGACAAGGACAACCGAAACCTTACATACAAGCTCCTGCGCGACGCCTCCCTGACCCCGATCTACACCACCACGGCGGACTCGTCGTTCTTCGAGTTGCCGGTGATGCATTTCACCGACAGCGGACTGACACCCGGATTGACGCATACCTACCGGGTGCAGGCTGTCGATCCCTTCGGCAATCGCGTTACCAGTCCCTACTCAGACCCCATCACGATCACATCCGCATCGCTGAGTCCGTACGCGGAGCAGGTCCTTGCCGACGGCGCGATGGACTACTGGCGGTTGGGGGAGCCGACCGGCACGACCGGGTACAACTACTCTGGCTTTACGAACCTGACCAAGTCCACCGGCGTCGGACATGCCGACAACGGTGCCATCGACGGCGACGCTGACGGTGCCTCGACCTTCGACGGAACCAGTGCCGGGATGGCGACCACGACTTCGCCGGTTGAGGGACCCAACCTCTTCAGCATCGAGGCTTGGTTCGCCACCACAACCACGCGGGGCGGCAAGCTCGTCGGGTTCGGAAACGCCTCCAGCGGAAACTCGAGCAGCTACGACCGACACATCTACATGGACAACACCGGGCACATCACATTCGGTGTCTACAACAACGGCGTCTACACGATTCGCAGCCCAAAGACCTACAACGACGGTGCCTACCACCAGGTGGTGGGAACGCTCGCACCCAGCGGGCTGACCCTGTTCATCGACGGCGTCAAGATCGGTAGCAACGGTGGTACGTCCGTGGGACAGGCCTACGCCGGCTACTGGCGGCTGGGTCAGGACAACCTCAATGGCTGGCCGGACGGGCCCGCCAGCAACGCCTTCGCCGGGACGATCGACGACGTCGCGGTCTACCCAACTGCCGTGAGCCTGGCTACGGTGCAGCAGCACTTCCTGGACAGCGGCCGGACCCTCACCATCGCGCCGGCACCGAAGGACGTCTTCGGGGCGGCGGTGTATGCAGCCGAACCGGACCTGTTCTGGCGGCTGGACGACCTTGCGACTCCGACGGTGGCCGACACCTCTCGCAACGAGAACCCGGGGGTCTACGCCGGCGGCGTGACACTCGGCGAGGCGAGCCCGGTGGCGGCCAGCACGGGCACCGCGGTCGGCTTCGACGGTGTCGACGGCACCATCGGCTCCGCCAGCACATTCACCAACCCGACCGTCTATACCGAGTCGGCGTGGTTCACCACCACGACCACCCATGGCGGCAAGATCATCGGATTCGGTAACGAGCAGAGTGGATACTCGAATAACTACGACCGGCACGTCTACATGGAGAACTCCGGCCAACTGACGTTCGGCGTCTGGACCGGAGCCGCCAACATCGCTACCACGTCGCTCAGTTACAACGACGGGAAGTGGCACCAAGTGGTTGCCACCCAGGACGCCACCGGCATGAAGCTGTACGTCGACGGTGCCCTGGTGGCGACCAATCCCCAGACCCAGGCTCAGGCCTACACGGGCTATTGGCGAGTGGGAGGCGACAGCGACTGGGGAGGTGACAGCGCCTTCCTGAACGGCACTATCGACGAGGTCGCTATCTGGAACTCCACCGCCCTGAGCGTCGAGCAGATCAACACTATCTACCGCTCCTCGCCGGCCTCGGTGGTGAACGCATCGCCGATTGCGGTGATCGCGGATCCGGAGTGTGTGGGGTTGTCGTGCACGTTCGACGGGTCGGCGTCGACGGATGCGGACGGGACGATCGCGTCGTATGTGTGGGACTTCGGTGATGGCGGTGCCGGAAGCACCGAGGCGACCTCGCATGAGTTCGCTACTGATGGCAGCTACCTCGTGTCCCTGACGGTGACCGATGATGCGGGGGCGACGGGGACGGTGAACCGGTTGGTGACAGTGAGCACGAAGCCGCCGGTGAACGCATCGCCGATTGCGGTGATCGCGGATCCGGAGTGTGTGGGGTTGTCGTGCACGTTCGACGGGTCGGCGTCGACGGATGCGGACGGGACGATCGCGTCGTATGTGTGGGACTTCGGTGACGGCGGTTCGGCGAGCACGGTGACGGCGACGCATGCCTACACCACGTCGGGTACCTACGCGGTGACCTTGAGGGTGACGGACAACTCCGGTGTCGGTGACAGCGCGACGCGGCAGGTGACGGTGACCCAGACGCCACCGCCGGCTCAGTTCTTGGCGCTGGACACGTTCACCCGCAGCGTGACCAATGGCTGGGGAACCTCGGAGACCGGTGGCCCCTGGAGCACCGCGGCGGCCAGCTCGTTCGCGGTGAACGGCGGAGTCGGGTCCCTGACCATGGCACGCGCCGGTTCCGGACCGTCCATCTATCTGAACAACGTCTCAAGCAGCAGCACCGACGCCCAGGTGACGGTCACGGCTGACAAGGCCAGTACCGGCGGCGGGATCTACGCCAGCCTCGTCGGGCGTCGTGTCACGGGAATTGGCGACTACCGGGCCAAGGTCCGCATCACCTCCACCAACGGCGTCGGAATCTCTCTGGCGCAGGTCGGCTGGAACGGCACCCAGACGACGCTCACAACCGAAACCATCGTCCCAGGTCTGACCGCCCCCGCCGGGACCTCACTACGTATTCGCCTGCAGGTCACAGGGACCGATCCGACGACGGTGCGCGCCAAGGTGTGGATGCTGGGCACCACCGAGCCGACCGCATGGCAGGCCACGGCCACCGACAGCAGTGCCGGGATGCAGGCCCGCGGCGGGATCGGCATCATCGGGTATCTCTCCGGTTCTGCCACCAACAGCCCGGTTACCCAGCGGTATGACGACCTGCTGGCAGTTCCGGTCGACGGCACCGTACCGCCGAATGCGGTCCCGACGGCGGTCATTGCCGCTCCAGTGTGCACGGGTTTGTCCTGCTCGTTCGACGGGTCCGGTTCGAGTGACAGTGACGGAACGGTGACCGCGTACTCGTGGAACTTCGGTGACGGGGCGACGGCGTCCACGGTCAAGCCCAGCCATATCTACGCGGCAGCAGGCGGCTACTCGGTGACGTTGACTGTGACCGACAACGCCGCCGCCACCGGCAGCGCCACCCGGTCGGTCACGGTGACAACGCCACCGCCGAATGTGCCCCCGATGGCCGTCATCGCAACGCCGCTGTGCACGGGTCTGTCCTGCTCGTTCGACGGGTCGGGTTCCAGTGACAGTGACGGTACGGTGACCGCGTACGCGTGGAACTTTGGTGACGGGGCGACGGCATCAGCCGCTAATCCAACGCACACCTACGCAACCGCAGGTTCTTATTCCGTGACGCTAATGGTGACTGACAACAATGCGGCAACCGGTAGTGCGGAAGCGCAGGTTACCGTGACCGCCCCACCCGGACCGTCCCCGTTCTTCGCCTCGGACACCTTCGCCCGGGTCTTCGGCAATGGGTGGGGAACGGCCGATGTCGGTGGGGGATGGAGCACCACGGCAGCGAGCTCCTTCGCAGTGAACGGCAGCGTCGGCTCGCTCACCATGGCGCGGGCCGGATCCGGACCGTCGATCTATCTGACCGGCGTCTCATCCGATAGCTCCGACGTTCAGGTCAGCGTCACAGTCGACAAGCCACCCACTGGTGGCGGCATCTACGCCAGCCTGGTGGGCCGCCGAATCATCGGGGCGGGTGACTACCGGGCCAAGGTCCGGATCACGTCGACGGGTGGAGTGGGAGTATCGGTGGCAGAGGTCACTGCGGCCGGGGTGCAGAACGTGCTCACCCCCGAGGTCTTCGTCTCAGGTTTGACGTTCACGCCGGGAACGGTGCTGCGGATCCGCCTGCAGGTCGATGGGACCCAGCCGACGAACCTGCGCGCCAGGGTCTGGAAGGCGGGAACCAGCGAGCCAACGACGTGGTTGGTCTCGGCCAGTGACGCAACCGCCGGAATGCAGGGCCCAGGAGGTCTCGGGGTCATCGGCTACCTGTCGGGGTCGGCGACCAACAGTCCCGTCATGCAGAGCTACGACGATCTGCAAGCGGGCCCGGTTCAGTAACTGTCCCAACCTCTATCCGCGACGCGAGGAGAGCGGGCGCAGAAGATCATGGCTCCAGCAGCATCCCGGTCAGTATTGGTAGTACAGCCGTCGGTTCAGTTGTACGGCGCCGACCGGATGCTGCTGGAGTCGGTCATCGCCTTCCTATCCCAGGGCTGGCGGGTCATCGTGGCGGTACCGAACGACGGCCCGCTGGTGCCGCACCTGGCGGAGACCGGGGCGGAAGTGCGAGTGATAGAGAACCCGGTCTTGCGCAAGGCCTACCTGAGCCTGTTCGGACTTATCAGGTGCGCGTGGAGCCTGCTGCAAGCGCTCCCGCGAGTCTGGCGACAAGTCGACCCGCGCCAGGTGGATGTGGTGTTCGTGAACACGCTCACCGTGCCGCTGTGGCTGACAGTTGCGCGGCTGCGCAGGATTCCGGTGGTCTGCCATGTCCACGAGGCGGAGGCCGACGAGCCCAAGTTAGTCCGACTGGCACTCGTTCTGCCGCTGCTACTCGCCCGCTTGATCATCGCCAACAGCGCCGCCAGCCGAGACGTCATCCTGCGGGATCTGCCGCGATTGAAGGATCGGATGCTGGTTGTGTACAACGGATTCGACGGACCGGCGCGCGCGAAGTCTCCGCGCCAGCACCTGACCGGCACGACCCGGCTGATATTGCTGGGCCGGATCTCACCCCGCAAGGGAACTGACGTAGCCGTTGCGGCCGTCGCTCAACTGGTTCGCCTCGGGTGCGACGTGACATTGGATCTGGTCGGGGGGGTTTTCCCCGGCTACGAGTGGTTCGAACGCGACGTCCGTGCGCAGATCGCGGCGGCCGGCCTGGCAGACCGAGTTCGCTGGTGCGGGGAGACCCCGGACCAGTGGGGCGCCTTCCAGGCCGCGGACATTGCCCTGGTCCCCTCGCGGGTCGAACCATTCGGAAACACCGCCGTGGAGGCAATGCTGGCCGAGCGGCCCGTCGTGGCGTCAGCGACTCAGGGGCTGGTTGAGATCGTCGATCCGCGGCGCACCGGAGAATTGGTCCCCCCCGGCGACTCCACGGCCCTCGCCGGGCGCATCTGGAGCCTGATGGACGACTGGCCGCGCGCGCTGCGCTTGGCCCGGCGCGGCCGCCTGGAGGCCTCCCGAAGGTTCTCTCGGCAGAACTACCGCGGCGCGGTGGCTGGTGCGGTGGCCACGGTACTTCCCGGTGTAACCCTGGCTGCGGCTGCAGATGTCACTCTGCGGGCTGCTTCACCGGTGACCACCGTTCACGAGGCCGTTCCGGCGGAACGTCCGGCGGGCCATCGCGAGCACCTCGGCGCTGTGCATTCGGGTGATCACCGGGCCGCCCGAACTCGACGTACCGTCCGAAGCGGGGAACACCCTCGACCGACGTCGTTGCGTTCCGGTCGGGTGAACACCCAGCGCTGAACCGTCCGCACCCTCGCGGTGGGGACCAGTCTGTTGTAGACCCCAGTCAGAACGGGACCGCAGTCAGAACGGCAGCGTGTCGGTGCGCCGACGGGCGCTGCGTACCAACGCTGGCCAGGTCAACTCCGCGGCCACCGAAGCGTCCATCGCCAACGGGCGCAGGCGATGTTCGACATGCCGCGCGCGCACGACGGCATCCAGCGGGGATGCCCCGCGGGCAAGAACCTGCTGCCAGCGGGCCTTCTCCGCGCCGGTGGAGGCATGCCGGTGGCCGACCGCTTGGGCGTCGTGGATGCGGTAGCGGATGACCGGGGCCACCTGCACCGCGAGTCGACCGCGGGCAGTCGCCACCAGGGAGGCCCAGCGGTCGTGCAGCCAGCCTCCTGGGATGGGGGTCATCAGGCGTACGCATTCCGCCGTCACCGCCATCGCGGCCCCGGTGACGAACGGAACCCTCAGTAGCGCGGCCATGCGTCCCGCCGGGGTGAGCAGTCCCCAGTCGCCGGGGAGCGGGAAGTGGTCGCGCAGCCGCCCATCCAACGGGCGACCCGCCTCATCCATCAGCACGGCATCCCCGGCCACGAGCAGCGCGTCCGTCTCCTCGAGCAATTGGCGTTGCGAGGCAAGTCGTTCGGGGAGCCAGGAGTCATCATGATCGGCAAGCAGAGCGATGTCGTGTTCCTGAGTGGCCCAGGCCAGGCCCACCCCGACCGTACGCGCGATCCGCGTCTTCAGGTCCGGGGCATGGCCGTGATCGACCCGTCTCCATTCGATCGGCACCGCCGCCGAGCGGGCAATCTCTCGCACCAGACCCAGGGTGCCGTCGCGAGAATGGTCATCCACTACCAGGATCGCGGCGGGCAGGACGGTTTGGGTGAGGATCGAGTCGAGTTGTTCCTCCAGCCACCGCTCACCGTCCTGGGTGATGACGACTGCTGCAGTGTCGCTCGCCACCGGTGGCGCCGACTTCGCCGGCTGCGACATCGGCCACGCCGCCGTCGATACCGTTAGATGACCCGTTGTTGTTGCTGCAGGAGTCGTCTCCGCCGGGAGCCGTGGTACGAAACTCTGCGGTATAGCACGGATCCCCGTCCGCCCCGACATCGCAAACGCCAAGTGCTCGTAGTCCTCGGCCACGTCATCCCACATGGACCGCTCTAGAGCATCATCTGCGACAGCTTTACGGGTTCCCGTCGAAGTGAGCATGTCCGCGGAGGCGAGCAGTGAGGTCAGTTCCCCTGGAGTGGACCAGAACTCAGCTCGTTCGCGGGTCACCGTACGATGGAAGTCGACGTCAAATGCCAGGATACGGGCGCCAACGCCCACTGCCCGCAACAGATTTTGGCTGCCCTCGTGCAATGAGCCGCCGTGCAGGTAAGTCGCGCAGCCGGCGTACAACTGGTCCAGCAGGTCCTGGTCGTACACCCCACCCAGATAACGTACCCGCCGATCCGCGTTCGCGACCTCTCGGACGGCATCCACATGCCAGGGGGAATGCGGCGAGGTCCCCACGACGACGAGTCGCAACGCAGAACGAGATTCCTGATAGGCGCGAATCATCTCCAACACCTGGTTCTCCGGCTCGAACCGGGCCACCACGAGATGGAAACTACCGGGTGTCAGATCGAGTTCGCGCAGCCAGTTCGATGTCGACGTCATTGTTGAGGCGTCGTAGGGGATATAAGCGCAGGTACGTCCGTACCGCTGCTGTATGTCCTCCGCGACCCGCCACGAGTTGGCGATGACCGCATCGGCACGCTGTACGCTGATCGACTCCGACCAGTCGTAGTAGCGCGCACCGATACCTCGCCACCGGGCGCGGCGGGACTCGTCGCTGTCCAGATGGATGGCTACGGGCGCGCCGAGAACCCTCGACAACGGCGTGATCGGTGTTGCGCCCGTATCGAACACGATCGCAACGTCGGTGTTCCCCCGGGAAATCGCCCGCGACGTGGCCTTAAGTTCGGCGGCGCCGTAGTGGCGAGTTCCAACCCGGTGGGCGATTCGCATCCCCCGGTGTTCCACCAGGCCCGGCCCGAAATCACGGACGAATGCGGTGACCTCGTGGCCAAGTTTCACCAATCGGCTGCCGATCTCCTCGGCGGCAGTATCCCGGCCTCCGGACCCGGACGGTAACGCGCCGATTCCCAGCAGCGTGATCCGCATCGGCGTCACCGGACCTGGTGGGCTACGCCGGAGTTCCCCAACGCCTCGCGCCACGGTGGTAGCGGCTGGAGGCCGGCGCCCGTCCAAGCGCGATCCGACAGGACGCTGTAGGCGGGCCGGGCGGCCGGCCGACGAAACTGCGCGGACGTTGTCGGCCGCACCCGCGCGGGGTCCAGCCCGGCCTCCTTGAAGATCGCCTGGGCGAAGCCGAACCAGGACGTCTGGCCGGAATTGGTGACGTGGTAGATCCCCGGTATCGCATCCGACCGCGCGATCGTGAGCATCGCCGCGGCCAGGTCGCCGGTCCAGGTGGGGCTCCCGATCTGGTCATCCACGACGTCCACCGTGTCGCGGGTGGCGGCCAGGCTCAGCATGGTGCGAACGAAGTTGCCGCCATGCGCGCCGTAGACCCAGGCGGTTCGCAGGATGTACGCGCCCGGGTGCTCGGCCAGAATCGCTCGCTCGCCGGCCGCCTTTGTCCGCCCGTACGCCGTCTGCGGGTCCGTCGGGTCCGTGACCTCGTATGGGTCGGTCGCGGTGCCGGCAAAGACGTAGTCGGTGGAGATGTGCACCAGCCCGACGCCCTGATCGTGGCAGGCCCGGGCCAGCACCCGCGGCCCGACCGCGTTCGCTCGGAAGGCCTCGTCCTCGTGGTATTCGGCCTCGTCCACCGCCGTCCAGGCGGCGGCGTTGAGCACGAACTCGGGCCGGTGCTCCCTCAGCGCCGCGGTGACCGCGTCCCGGTCGGCGATGTCGAGCTCCGGCAGGTCCATACCGACCGCGAGGTCCGGCGCCTGGTTGCCCAGGTCGGTCCGAATCGGGCCCGGCGGGGTCGGATCACCAGCGGGCGCAGCCAGGCGCAGCATCAGCTCATGACCGAGCTGGCCGCGGCTCCCCGTTACCATCCAGCGCACGCCTGTCACTGTAGGCGACGCTGCGGTGACCTTCCCACCTCTCGCTTCCTCGCCGCCGCGCTGCCCTGACCGTCCACCGGCGCTGCACTGATCTGCCGTCGCACCTACAACGCGGCGCGGGCCTGCAGCGGCTCCCACCAGTCACGGCGGTCGCGGTACCACGCGACCGTCTCGGCGAGGCCGTCGACGAAGGAGTGCCGTGGTGCGTAGCCGAGCTCTGTACCGATCTTGGTGATGTCGACGGAGTAGCGCTGGTCGTGGCCGAGGCGGTCGGGCACGTGCTCGACGCGGTCCCAGCCGCAGCCCAGGGCAGCGAGGATCTGTTCGGTGAGTTCCCTGTTGGACAGTTCCGTGCCACCGCCGATGTTGTAGATCTCACCCGCCCGGCCGGTCGCGGCGACCAGCGCGATGCCGCGGCAGTGGTCGTCGACATGCAACCAGTCCCGCACGTTGTGCCCGTCTCCGTACAGCGGAACTCTCCCGCCATCCATCAACCGGGTCACGAACAGCGGGATGACTTTCTCCGGGAACTGGTATGGCCCGTAGTTGTTGCTGCAGCGGGTGATGACGGTGTCGAGTCCATGCGTACGGTGATAGGCCCGCGCCAATAGATCGGAACCAGCTTTGCTGGCGCTGTACGGAGAGTTCGGCGCCAACGGATAGGTCTCCGTCCAGGAACCGGTATCGATCGAGCCGTAGACCTCGTCGGTCGAGATGTGCACGAACCGGTAGACACCCGACCGGCGGGCCGCGTCCAGCATCACCTGGGTGCCCAGCACGTTGGTGTGGACGAAGTTGGCGCCGCCCTCGATGGACCGGTCGACGTGACTCTCGGCCGCGAAATGGATGACGGTGTCGCCCGTACGCAGCGTCCCGTCCACTGCGGCAGGGTCGGTGATGTCCGCGTGCACCAGGGAGTATCGGGGGTCGTCGGACACCGGGGCCAGGTTGGCCAGGTTGCCTGCGTACGTCAGGGCGTCGAAGACCACGACCTCGGTAGCATTCAGGCCGATGTCGTCGTAGCCGCCCGTCAGCAAAGTGCGGACGAAGTGCGAGCCGATGAAGCCGGCGCCGCCGGTGACCACGTAGCGCATGGCATCAGCCTAGGGGTCCAGTCAGCCGAGCCGGGTGGCCATGTCGTCGACGACGTGGGCGGCCACCGCGAGGCTGGTGGTCCAGCCCGGGGACACCGCGTTGAGGATCTGGGTCGAGTCGGCGTCGCCACGGAAGACGAAGTCCATCTCGAGTTTCCCGGTTGGGGTGTGGAGCAACTGAGCGCGGACGCCCGGCTTGCCGCGTTCCCGGAAATCCTCGGCGCGCACCGAGGGGACGAGTTGCTGTGCCTGCCGGACAAGGTGTCTGCGCGAGTATTTGGGGAGCTCGCTGCGGATCAAGCCTGGTACGTCGTGATGCGGGCTGCGCAGGAACGCCGGGTAGCTACGGGCGATCTGGCCGACCTCACGGGCGGAGAAGCCCGAGCCGCGTCCGTAGTCCTCCCGCCACAACGCGGGAATGGCCGTCGGTCCCACCTTCGCCCGCCCGTCCACCGTGACCGTCAGGTGCACGCCGAGGAACGGGTTGCGCGAGTCGGGCACCGGATAGACGTGTCGTTGCAAGCGGCCCGGCTCCCACGAGCCGTACCAGTACAGGCCCTTGAACGGCAGCATCGTGTAGTCGTCACACATGCCGAACCAGTTCGCCACCCGATCCGCCTGCAATCCGGCGGCGTTGATGATGTGCCCGACCGACCAGTCATCGGAGGCGGTTCTGACCTGGCCCGCTCGCGCGGCCAGCACCTCGGTTCCGAGCCAAACCTGACCGCCCCGCTGGCGGACTCGCCCGGCCAGGGCTTCCACGACGGCGACCGGGCTGGCTACCGACGTGGTGGGCGACCACAGCGCCCGTTCGACGGTACGTGCTAGCGGCTCCAACTCGTGCAGGCCTGCCTCGTCGACCATCTCCAGTGGAACCCCGTTGGCGATACCGCGACGGTGTAGTTCGTCCAGCGCCGGGATGTCATCCGTGGAACTGGCCACCACGACCTTGCCCGCCTGGCGCACCGCGACGCCCCGCTCGGCACAGAACTCATGCAGCAGCATGTTGCCGCGTCGGGTCAGCCTCGCCTTGAGGCTGTCGGGCGCGTAGTAGAAACCCGCGTGCAGGACCCCGGAGTTACGGCCCGAGGCGTGCGCCGCCAGGTGGTCCTCCTTCTCCAGGACCGCGACGCTGCGATCCGGCCAGCGACCCAGCACCGCATCTGCCAGGGCCAGGCCCACCACGCCGCCACCGATGACGACCACGTCCGCCGTACGTGCCATGACCCACCTCCGTCGGACCGTCACGGTAGCCTCGATCCCGTGCGCGGAATCATCCTGGCCGGCGGGACCGGCACCCGGCTGTGGCCGATCACCCGCGGTGTCAGCAAGCAACTGCTGCCGGTCTATGACAAGCCGATGGTGCATTACCCCCTCTCGACGCTGATGGCCGCCGACATTCGTGAGGTGCTCGTCATCACCACCCCCGAGGACGCGACGGCCTTCCATCGGCTGCTCGGCGACGGCAGTGAACTCGGCATGCGGATCGAGTATGCCGAGCAGCCGCGTCCGGAAGGACTGGCGCAGGCGTTCCTGATCGGAGCCGAATTCCTGGCCGGGGACTCTGCCGCTTTGGTGTTGGGGGACAACATCTTCCACGGATCCGGGCTAGGCCGTCGACTGCGTGCCCTGAACCGGATCGACGGCGGCCACGTGTTCGCCTACCGAGTGGCCGACCCAACGGCCTACGGGGTGGTCGAGTTCGACGCAGCGGGCAACGTGTTGTCCCTGGCGGAGAAACCGGCACACCCGCGATCCTCGTACGCGGTGCCCGGGCTCTACTTCTACGGCCCGGACGTGGTGGACATCGCCCGCGAGGTCCGGCCCAGCGCCCGCGGCGAGCTGGAGATCACCGCAATCAATCAGGCCTACCTCGACCAGGGTCGGCTTACGGTCACGGTGCTGGAGCGTGGCACGGCCTGGCTGGACACGGGCACCTTCGAGTCGTTGCAGGCCGCCGGGGACTACGTACG
>JBBQYX010000040.1:0-26750 GCA_038208295.1 Candidatus Nanopelagicales bacterium
TCACCGAACCATCGGCGTACCACGGCGGTGGGGTGCGCTGCAGGCCCGACGCGGCACCGGCGTCGAGCACCGGCTGGACCAGGTACTGCAGATCGGGGTCTAACCCCGGCAGGACGATTTCGGTGGTGGCGTCCGCGGACGTCGCTAGCCGGACGAAGGCGAACAACGCCCGGCGCCGGTCCGCAGCGACCACCCCGTGGACCTGCAGCGCGGGGTCGGCCAGATCCGCGCGAACCACCGAGCCGCTGTGCAACAACGATCTTTCCTGCTTGTACAGCCGGATCCAGGAGGCGAGTTGCTTGCGCTGGCCGGCATCGAGGGCGGTGATGTCCGCCTCGATGCCGGCGTGCCCGAACAGCGCCGTGATGGCGCGGAACGACAACTCATGAACCCGTCCGGTGGTGTGCGAATGCTCCGGGCCGACGTGGGACCCGACGAGTTCCGGCGGCAGCAGCAGACCTGTCCAGCGCTGGATCGTCTGGCGCTCCAGCGCATCGTTACAGTCGCTGGCCCAGACCCGGTCCGTACGGGCCAGAATCCCCAGGTCGACCCGCATGCCGCCAGACGAACACGACTCGATCTCGACGCCGGGATGCCGACGGCGCAGCTCGTCCAGCAACCGATAGGTCGCCAAAGTCTGGGCGTGCACTCCCGCGGGCGCCCCCGACTCGCCCCCCCGTGCCGCGTCAGCCAGGTCGCGGTTGTGATCCCACTTCAGGTAGTCGATGCGGTATTCATTCAGCAGTGCGTCCAGCCGTTGCAGCACATGATCGAACGCCGCATCCCTGGTGAGGTCCAGCACCTGCTGTTGCCGCCAGGGCGGCGGTGGCCGGCCCGGGGTGCCAAGAACCCAGTCGGGGTGCGCCCGGTAGAGGTCGGAGTCGACCTGAATCATCTCCGGTTCAACCCACAGCCCGAACTGCATGCCACGCTCATGAACGTGGTCGACAAGGGGATGCAGCCCCTGCGGCCAGACACCCTCGTCGACATACCAGTCCCCCAGACCAGCAGAGTCGTTGCGCCGGTGCCGGAACCAGCCATCGTCCAGGACGAATCGCTCCACCCCCACCTCGGCGGCGGCATCGGCTAGGGCGGTGAGCATGGCGAGGTCGTGGTCGAAATAGACCGCCTCCCAGGTGTTCAGAACGATCGGCCGCGGACTTCTGGGGTGTTCCGGGCGGGCCCTCAGCCATCCGTGGAAAGCAGCGCTCATTCCGTCCAGACCGTTGTCCGACCAGGCCGCGAATAGTTCCGGTGTCGTGTAGCCGTCACCCGGTTCCAGCCGTACCTCACCGGGCCAGAGCAGTTCCGCGGCACCCAAGGTGGCGGCGCCGGTCGGCAGCCGCTCCGCCCAGGACGCGTGGTCCCCGCTCCAGGCCAGGTGCACCGACCAGACCTCGCCGTGTCGGAACCCGAACCCAGGAGTCCCGGCGGTGAGCAGCAGGGTGGCGTCGGCTCCCGTACGTCCGTGCCTGCCCTCCCGCGCCCAGCGGCCCTGGCCGAGTTCATGGCGTTGCGGATGCCGTTCCCGGCACCAACGGCCCGTCAGGTCCAACACCTCCCGGGCCCGCGGCGGAATCGGGAGGACCGCGGCGAGTTGTTGCAGCGCATACGGTTGCGTCCCGTCGTTGCGTACGGTGTGTCGCAGCCGTAACAGCCCCTGTTCGGTCAACTCGGCCCGAGTGGTCAGCAGTAGCCGCGCCCGGTCGTCGGAGCAGTCCAGGGTGACCGTGTTGCCGTCGCGGTGCACGTGCCGCAGCCGGAACAGCGGCGAGAAGTCGGCGCCCTCGCGGTGCCCGAGTAGGCCGGGCGTTCCCGACCAGCCGAGGGCGTACTCCGGCAACAGAGTGGTTGAGGTGGGTTCGTCGTAGGAACTCGGCGGCACTGCAGGCACGCTCGCGCGGATGATCGCCAATGCCTGGGCTTCGTCGAGTTCCCCCAATGCCGCACCCCAATGCACGACCGCGGGAACCCCAGGGCCGCGCGCGTCCAGCAGGACACTCACCCCGCCGCCGGTCAGGTGGACCAGTTCTGCGGGTGCAGCGGTGCGGTCCTTGGGCATGGGAACTCCCTGCGGGGTCTGTTGCTGGGACCAGAGTCGGTGCGTATGTGATCGACCGGGCCAGTCTTCCGCCCAGCAGTCGTTCGCGGCTGGGTGGGGTCAGCCGGAACGCGGGAACAGCACCACGGTGGTCACCATGACCAGGGGGATCGTCGCGATCGGTAGCACCCCGAGCAGCGGCGCCCCGGCCAGCCACGAGACGAGCAGCTGGGCGGCGCTCAGCAGCGCCCAGACAATCCCCAGCACCTGCACCCGATGGGCGGCATCCGCGTGCTGCGTGGTCACCGTGACGGCGACCACCCACCCGCCCAGCGCCGCTGCGACCATGGCCGGGATCCCCGTGACGATGAGCGGCACCTGCGTACCGACCGCGGCCGGGACCATGCCCAGCGCCACTGCACCCAGCGTCACCAGCATGAGCAGGAGCAGTCGGGTCCCCCTCGCGCAGCCTGTGTCCGCGGCGGCTGGACCTGCCGACCGGTCGGGGGCGATGCGCAGGACCGCCCGCAGCGGGGGCCGTGCAGCCGGGATCGGCATCGGGTCCAGGGGCCCCCGTGGCGCGCGGCCAGGCGGGGGGTTCGCCGCTGCGTGCGCGGCCCGTAGGAATCGCCAGTGCGCGGCCAGCTCGGGGTCGACCAGCACCTCGTATGCCTGCCGGGCCCGCTCGAACACGGCGGCGTCCCCACCGGTGTCCGGGTGCAGCCGACGGGCCTGCTGCCGCCACGCCGTGCGCACCTCACCCGGCTCGGCACCGCGGCCGACCCCCAGAACACGCTCGTAGTCGCAGGTCGGGTCCACCTCGCTACGCCGCACTGGCCCACTCCAGCCGACCAGGCTCACCCCGGCAACCCCGTACCGACTCGACACAGTCTCGGGCAGGCTGTCCGGCGGACCGCACGGCAGGCAGGTGGACGAAGGAGCACAGATGGAACTGAGCAACGCATCGGCGATCGTGACCGGCGGCGCCTCCGGACTCGGCCGGGCCACCGCGGCGCGGCTGGTCGCCGACGGTGTGCACGTCGTGCTGGTCGACCTGCCCGGCTCGTCCGGTACGGAGGTGGCCGCCGAACTCAGCGCCGCCGGACCGGGAAGCGCGGCCTTCGCTGCGGCCGACGTGACGTCCGAGGACGAGATCGGCGCTGCACTGGACGCCGCGGTCGAGCGCGCGCCGCTGCGGGTGGCCGTCAACTGCGCGGGCGTCGCGCCATCCATCCGGATCATGGGCCGCAAGGGCGTGCACCCGTTGGACGTCTTCGAGCGCACGGTCCGCATCAACCTGATCGGCACCTTCAACGTGCTGCGGCTGGCGGCCGAGCGGATGGCGGCGACCGAGCCCGTGGCGGGCGAACGTGGGGTGATCGTGTGCACCGCGAGCATCGCCGCCTACGACGGGCAGATCGGGCAGGCCGCGTACGCCTCCTCCAAGGCGGGCGTGGTCGGGCTGACCCTGACCGCCGCCCGCGACCTTGCCCAGTCATTGATCCGGGTGGTCACGGTCGCGCCCGGCATCTTCCGTACGCCGATGCTGGCCGCGCTGCCGACCGAAGCCCAGGACTCCCTCGGCGCCCAGGTGCCGCATCCGTCCCGGCTGGGCGACCCGCGCGAGTACGCCGCCCTGGTCGCGCACATCGTGGCCAACCCGATGCTCAACGGTGAGGTTATCCGGCTGGACGGCGCGCTGCGGATGGCGCCGCGATAAGGGCCGGCTGCCCGATTGCCCTACCGGCCGTTGTTGCCGTGTTGGAGCGAGCGAAGACAGCAACAACGGCCGGTACGTGCGCGGCGTTTCGGGCGTTGCGCGTCCGGGTAGCCCTAGGTCACACATTCACCGATTTTGCGGGAGTTCACCATGTCCAAGTCCGAGACCGTTTGGCGCTCGCTGCACGACGTCGGCCTCGCGAGCTGGTTCGGCGGATCGGTTTTCGGGACCATCGCCCTCGACCATGGGGTCGACGACGCCACCGACAACTCCAGCGGCGGTTCTGCCGCGAGCCTCGAGGGCAGTGACATCAGCCAGACGCAGGCCCGCTCGGCCGAGTCCGGGGTGTGGCAGCGCTGGATCCCGGTCGAGGCGGCGTCCATGGCGGCGCACCTGATCGGCGGGGCCGGGCTGGTCGTGTGGAATCGCAAGCGCATCCAGCATCAGGAAGGCGTGGCCACCACCACCGGCATCAAGGCCGCACTGACCGGCGTCGCCGTCGCGGCCACCGTGCTCACCTGGCGGGATGGCGCAACACTGCAGAAGGCCCGTACGGGTGAGGACGTACCCAAGGAGAAAGTGGCCGCGGCCCGCAAGCGGATGGGTGTCCTGCGCTACGTGTTGCCCGCCAGCACCGGCGCGGTCGTGGTGATGACCTCCATCCACGGCGAGCAGCAGCGCCCGCGGGAGATGGGCCGCGGTGTCCTGCACCGCACCGGCCACCAACTCGTCGACGCGCTCCCCTCCGTGTCCATGCCTGAGATGAAGCTGGCGCACCGGCTGGCCGAGGTCACATTGCCGGACATGCAGGCCCTGAAGGACCATCTGCCCGACGTACAGGACCTCAAGGACCTGCTGCCCGACGCGGTGGCCTCGCGCATCGGATAGCACCCAGCCTGCAGCACTTCGGACCCCAACGACAGCCCCCCGACCGCTCCGGTCGGGGGGCTGTTGCCGCGCCGTACGAAGGGTCAGGCCCGCTCGGCCGGCGTGTGCCGGACCCGCCGGGCCGGATCGGAATCAGCCACGACCCGGGCAACCTGAGGCACCACGATCAGGTAGGTCACGAGGTGCATCGACGCCAGGACCAGCCGGGTCGCCCACGACACCTCGACAGGCTGCGCCAGCGGTGAGACCAGCGAGACGACCGCGACCACGAAGCCGCCCCCACGGACGTATATCGACCCGCGGCGCACCCCCAGGAACAGGCCGGCCACCACGACCCCGAGCAGGGCGGCCAGCAGCGGCACCAGCGCCACCACGTACCACGGGACTGGCGACAAGACGTCGCGACCCGGCGCCTGCACGTCGAAGGACACCCCGGCCAGCCGGGCCACCGCCCAGATGAGCAGGCAGGCGAGCCCGGCGCTGACCCCGGTGACAATCCCCGCCTTCAGCATGTCGGTGTACGTCGGCGTGGCGTGTTCCGGCGGGTCGATCGGGGTGACGGACATGGGCTGCGGCTCGTCGGCCCAGTGCGGCTCGGTCATGCGCACATCCTGGCCTCCCTGGCGCCGGCCGGCCCCCTCGACCGGTCCCGCGACGACTGGCGATGGAACCTCTTGCGTTTGTTACTCGTCGGTAGCATCATTGAGTTACCGGTCGGTAACCCCGTCGGTGTCCGAGCGCACCCATCCTTCGGGACGGATGGCTGCTCGTCCCCCACGGCCGTTGATCATGTTCCGCCGGTGGGAATCAGCCAGCAGCCAGAGCCAATCCACTTGGCCCACCCGTCCAGCGGCCAGAGCAATGGGAGACCCGAGATGACGCATTACCGCAGCAACCTGCGTGACCTTGAGTTCAACCTGTTCGAGGTCTTCGGCACCGACCAGCGGCTGGGCAACGGCCCCTACCACGACATGGACCTGGAGACGGCGCGCGAGACGCTAAAAGAGGTCGAGCGCCTGGCCAGCGGGCCGTTGGCAGAGTCGTTCGCCGACGCCGACCGCAACCCGCCGGTCTATGACCGCGAGACGACCACCGTCACGATGCCCGAGTCGTTCAAGAAGTCGTTCCGGGCGCTCATGGACTCCGGCTTCTGGCACCTCGACCTGCCGCACCACCTCGGCGGTGTCGACGCCCCCGCCTCGCTGCGGTGGGCGGCAGCCGAGATGCTGCTCGGCGCCAACCCCGCGGCGTTCATGTTCATGTCCGGCCCCGGCTTCGCCAGCATCCTGGACGCTTTGGGCAACGAGTCCCAGAAGCGCTGGGCGCAGTTGATGATCGAGAACGAGTGGGGCGCCACGATGGTGCTCACCGAGCCGGACGCCGGCTCCGACGTTGGCGCCGGTCGCACCAAGGCGACCGAGCAGCCCGACGGCACCTGGCACATCGAGGGCGTCAAGCGGTTCATCACCTCGGCCGAACACGACATGACCGACAACATCATCCACCTGGTGCTGGCCCGTCCCGAGGGCGCCGGCGCGGGGACCAAGGGTCTGAGCCTGTTCCTCGTACCCAAGTTCCACGTGAACCTGGAGACCGGTGAACTCGGCGACCGCAACGGCGTCTACGCCACCAACGTCGAGAAGAAGATGGGCCTGAAGGTGTCCACCACCTGCGAGCTCACCTTCGGCGACAAGGGCCCTGCGATCGGCTGGCTGATCGGCGACGTGCACGACGGCATCGCGCAGATGTTCAAGGTCATCGAGTACGCCCGGATGATGGTCGGCACGAAGGCCATCGCGACCCTGAGCACCGGGTACCTCAACGCGCTCGAGTACGCCAAGGGCCGCGTCCAGGGCGCCGACCTGAGCCAGATGACCGACAAGACCGCGCCGCGGGTCGCCGTCATCAATCACCCCGACGTCCGCCGCATCCTGATGCTGCAGAAGGCGTACGCGGAGGGCATGCGGGCGCTGGTGTCCTACACCTCGTACTGGCAGGACCTCATCGCCATGGGCGAGGAGACCGACATGGCCGAGCGGATGAACGACCTGCTGCTGCCGATCGTCAAGGGGGTCGGTTCGGAGCGGTCGTACGAAATGCTGGCGCTGTCGCTGCAGACGTACGGCGGCTCGGGCTACCTGCAGGACTACCCGACCGAGCAATACATCCGCGACGCCAAGATCGACACCCTGTACGAGGGCACCACCGCGATCCAGGGCCTGGACTTCTTCTTCCGCAAGATGGTCCGCGACCAGTTCAAGGCAGTCTTCCGGCTGGCTGCTGACATCACCGAAACGGTCAAGGCCTCGGCCGG
The DNA here is from genome assembly GCA_038208295.1 of Candidatus Nanopelagicales bacterium. Taxonomy (GTDB): domain Bacteria; phylum Actinomycetota; class Actinomycetes; order S36-B12; family JBBQYX01; genus JBBQYX01. The sequence continues at coordinate 6,964 of JBBQYX010000040.1, forward strand.
CGGCGACGTCCTGGCGCACGAGCGGGAGTTGCTCGGCAGTGCGCTGGAGGACGTGCAGTCGATCATCGGTGTGATGGGCCAGTGGGCGATGGCCTCGCAGAGCGACAGCAAGGAGATCTACAAGGTCGGTCTGAACTCCACCCGGCTGCTGATGGCGACCGGCGACCTGGTCATCGGCTGGCTGCTGCTGCGCCAGGCCGAGGTGGCGCTGGCCGCCCTCGAGGGCAACGCTTCCGCCCGGGACAAGGACTTCTACACCGGCAAGGTGGCCACCGCGAAGTGGTTCGTCCGCAACCGGCTGCCGCTGCTGGCCGCCGAGCGCGCGGTGGCCGAGGCCACCGACAACGCCCTGATGGAACTGCCCGAGGGCTCCTTCTGATCGGCTGACATCTGGTTGACGTCTGCCCCGCCGCGAGGCCCGGGCCCGACCCCCTGCGGGGAGCGGGTACCCGGGCCTCGTCGCGATGCCCGTCGCGTCGGGTTCGCCTGCCGGGGCGCCTTCGCTGGCTGCCGAAACAACCCCGTGACTGACTGGGCCATTCGGGTCAGTCCACGACATACGGCTCAACCGAGGTGCACGACGCTGCCGATGAGTGGTGCTGATCTGGCATCGACGTCCATACCTGCGTGTGCCGGCGCACGCACGGGGGAGCACTGTGGTCAGCAACGAAGATCCACGCAAGAAACTGAACCGAGCCGTGCGTCGCTCGCCCACCGGACGCATTCCGCAGTGGGCGCTGAACGAGGCGTACGGGAAACCCGTACCCCAGGTGCCGTTTAGAGGCAGTTCGGTCTCCCTATTGGACGGCGCGTTGGGCGACTCACCGCGACCCAGAGCTCCCCGCTGGCGACACCGGGTGCGAGATCTGGCCGTCGTGGGTGGCGTCATCGGACTCGTCGCGGTAGCCAGCTGGGCCGGGGTCGGCCGCCAGTTGGGACTTGGTGCCGGGCCGACGATCGCGGCTGGCCAGCAGCAGCAGGGACCGCCGCCCGGCTACGAGGAAGGCGAACGCACTTCGCCGCCGCAGACCTGGCGAAACCTCCACTCCGACGCCTACCGTTTCGCCGCGTTGCAGTCCGACCGGGCGACTCCGGTGACGTGGTCGCCGTGTCGGCCGATTCACGTCGTGGTGCGGCCGGACCATGCACCGGTCGGGGGCAACAGGATGCTCAGCGACACGCTCGCTGAGATGTCCAGGACCACCGGCCTGCGGTTCGTCGCGGACGGCGCAACCACCGAGAGTCCCGCCTCCGACCGGGAGGCCTACCAACCTGACCGGTACGGGGATCGCTGGGCGCCAGTACTGGTCGCTTGGGCGAGCGCCGCAGAGGTTCCGGACTTCGGTATCGACATCATGGGCGAGGCTTCGGCTGCGCGGGCAATGACGCCCAGCGGGGACACCGCGTACATCTCAGGCGTCGTCTACCTGGACCCGTCGAAGATCGAATCCATGCGGCTGGCGTACGGGGAGCCAGCCGCGCGGTCGGTGCTGCTGCATGAGTTCGGGCACCTGGTGGGGCTGGGCCACGTAAACGATCCGCAACAGCTCATGTGGCCGCGAGCCTCTGCCCAGTTGACCGATTTCCAGGCTGGCGACCTCGCCGGGCTCGCCCAACTTGGCCGCGGTGACTGTCAGCCGGACATCTGAGCGGATCCCAGGACAGTCGAAGGACGCAGGCGATTGGGCCCAGCCCCGCGTATCCGGCTCAGGTCTGGACGAGGACGTGGTTCAGCTCCAGGCCGTCAGGCATGCGGACGGTGACGTGGTCGCCGGCCTTCAGCAGGCCGCCAGCGTTCCCGTAGATGATGACGAACGTACGGCCGAGCACCAAGCCGTTGCCGTAGTAGTGGTTGTGGCCCATCGCCACCGTGGTCACGCTGCCGTCGGCGTCCTCGGAGTACAGCTCGGGGACGCCGGAGTTGTCCGCAACGTGCAGCTTGCCCGACAGGCCCTCGTCGAGCACCTGATAGCGCATGAGTACCAGGCCGCGGGCGGCGGCGACCTGGATGCCGGAGATCCGGATGCCCCAGGTCGACTCGATCTGCGGCGCAGCCGGGGTGAGCGCCGGACCGGAGTCCCCGGCCTGCGCGACTGCGACACCGGCGGCAACGTTCGACTCCGCCGCGGCGTCCGTGTGGTGCAGGATCAGCCGGGTCCCGAGCACTCCGACGGCGAGCAGCACTGCGACCAGGACGGCGAGGATCACCGTGCGTCGCCACGATGGCGATGCCTGCCCGGACGGCGGCAGGTGGGTGGGGCTGGGCCGGCTGCTGGTCACGGTCGTCATGTTCTCTCCTTGGTCGCGGCTCGGGGGGCGGAGCGAGCGAGCCCGGCTGGTCAGCCGGGCCCGCTCGCCGTGCATCGGGTCAGTTCTTGTCCCACACCGGAGCGCTCCAGCGTCCCGCGGCATCGCGTACCCGGACCACGACGACCCGGGCCGATGCCGCCGGTGACCCCGGAAGGGCCGCCGCGACGTTGATGCTGGCCCCGCCCGGGGCCACGCTGAACGGCGTCAACAGTCCCGCTGTTCCGGCCGGCAGGCAGAGGGCCGCGGGCCGGTACCAGGGGCAGTACGTCGTGGACACCGCGTACTCCGCGGCCACGATGTTGCCGCCGAGGCCTGGCGGGTTGCCGTCGACCGCTTGCACCCGCACCGTCCGGCCACTACCGGACAGCTGCACGCTGGTGACGACCGGCCCCCGGGTGGGGATGACGAACGGGCTCCAGTTCCCCGCCGCGTCCCGTACCCGCACCGCGAGTACCGCCACGCCGTTCCCGGAGACCCCGACCGGCAGGGTCGCCGTGAGCGCCGGGGTGTTGACCGGGATGTCCGTACCGTCGCCGTAGGGCACATTCGCGAAGCAGGTGATGCTCCGCGTCGGGCACTGGGCGTTGGTCCGGGTGACGTACTCGGCGGTGTCGATCGGTGCCACCGCGTCGGTGCCGGTAGCGGTGAACGACCAGGTCGAGTAGCTGCTGCTCGACCGGACCGCAGTGACCGTGGGTGCGGTCTTGTCGATCAGGAAGGTGACCTCGGCCGCCGTGCCCCAGTTGCCCGCCCGGTCCCGGGCGTGCACCCAGACGTGGACGGTCGCGCCGTTGGGCAGGCTGCGGATCTCGGCGAGCGGCAGTTGCGCGTGCGTCGTCTCCGTGGTTCCGCCCCAGGTGGCGTCGTTCGGGGTCATCTCGGCCCCGGTCCCGTTGTCCTCCGGTGCCGGAGCGGCGCCGATGAACGCCTCGGCCACGTCCACGCCACCGGGATCGGTGAACGTGGTGTCCACCCGGAACGAGTCCAGGAACCCGAGGTTGCCGGGGGCGGAGGTAAACCCGTTGTTCGCCGGCGGATCCACCGAACTCGGTCCGGTGACGGCCGGGCCGGTCTTGTCGATGAACCAGGTGGTCCGCGCCGCCGGGACGGTGTACGCACTCCAGGCATCCGCCGCGGTCTGGTCCACGCCGGCGACCTGGTGCAGCCGCACGGCCACCGGGTATGCCCCTTCGACGGCCACGTCGGCGTTCGCCTTGGGCAGGATCCCCGCCACCGCGACGACCGAGCCGGGCAGGCTGACCGGACCGGCCTCGTGCACCGTCAGGGTGATCGGCGCCGAGCAGGACCCGTCGACCTGCACGTCGGCGACGAAGCAGCCCTGCGCGGCGTCGACGCTCCAGCCGGGCAGCGACGCGTCGCCGGCCGCGGTGAGCACGGTGTCACCGTCCACGACGGTGGCTCCGCCGAGCAGCGCCGGGTCGAGGTCCAGACCCTGCACCGTCGAACCGTTCTGCGGGTTCGGCGACAGCGACAGGTCGGACACGATCGGCCCGTCGTAGTCGATGTCAAAGGTGTCCGCGGCCGGGCGACCCCAGCCGAAGGCGTTCTGCGCCTGCACCCACAGCAGGTGCGGGCCGTCAACCGGCGCGCCACCGGCCGAGGCGTTCGCGGAGGCCGCCGCCAGGATCTGTGCTGCCGGGACGGTGAACGTGTACGGGCCGGTACCGGCCAACGGAACCGCATCGATTGGCGGCTGGCCGTCGACGGAGACCCGGAACCCACTGGCCGATGCGCCGGTGGCCAGCGCGAACGTCAGGGTGAGGTTCTTCACCGGGGCGCTCGCGGTATCGGACAGTACCGGCGCCTTGCCGGCCTCGTCGGTCAGCGTGACGTCAGTGGTCGCCGGGCCTCGAGCGGTGAACGGCAGCGAGTTGAGCGCGCCGACGTGGACCAGCGCCATAGCGCCGCCCATACCGGGGGTACTGACGTTGTTGAGGTGCCAGCCGCCTTCGGCCACGACGGTGTCGTGCCCGACCAGGTCAGGGTCGACGCCGGTGGTGAGGGTGTCGACGGTCTGGCCGCTGGCCAGTTCCACCGCGGAGACCCCTTGCGGAATGGCCAGCGCCCGGCCGTCCAGACCGACCTGGTTCTGGTCGATTCCGGCCAGTTGCAGCGACCGGTCGACGGTGCCGAGATTGGCGTACCGCACCGCGGTTACGTGCCCGGCAATGAGCTGCAATGTCGAGTCGGCCGGGTTGGCCGGGTCGAACGCCTTGCCGTTCAGCAGGAACACGCTGGGTTTGAGTTCGCGGGTGTCGCGGCCGAACGGGTCGTTGTTGAACGCCGGGTCGAACTCGTTGAGCACCACACTGAGCTCGTCATCGAACGGCGTCGCACTGCTGGTGCCATACAGGCTGCGAACGCCGACCCCTGGTGCCGGGTCGGTTGCCGGGTGCACCACGAACAGACCGGACAGACCCATCGCGACCTGACGGGCGCTGCCGGTGGTACCACCGGCGTTGTAGATGTACGTGCCGGGGGCGCCGGCTGTGAAGGTGGTGCTCCAGGTGCCGCCGACCGGGACCGCACCGGCAGCGTCACCGGTGGTCGGGTCGATCGGCAGTGCCTGCTGGGACGGGAACTCCAGGGCGAGGTTCTGCGTACCGGGCAAGTCGTTGTACACGGTGATGGTGACGGCATCGCCGGACCGGGCCTCGAGCTGCGGACCGGGGACCTCTAACGGGCCGTCGGCGATGGTGGACAAACCCCACACCGGGATGCCGGGGGTTCCCGGCACAGCCACGACGCCACCTCGGGCCCACAACGCGACGGACCCACTGATCGTGGTGATAGAGGCGCGGGGTCGGCGGGTGGACGGCTTGGCGGCCGTGGGCTTGGCCGTGTGCAGCCGGCTCAGCGCCGTCGAGACCTTCGGGCGCACGTTCAGCACCCGGGGCTTGGCCTTCTTCGCCGGCTTGGCGGCTGGCTTGGCAGCCGGCTTGGCCGCGGGCTTGGCAGTTGGCTTGGCGGCGGGCTTGGCAGCCGGCTTGGGCTTGGCCGCGCTCGCCTTGGCGGGCGTCGGTTTCGGGGTGGTGGCCCCGCTGGCGGCGACCGGGGAGACGGCGCCGGCGACCAGCAGGCCGCCGACGGCCAGCGCGATCACGCGCCGTCGAGTTCCGCCGGTCGGCGACTGCGTTCGGTTGGTGAACATGTCAGCCCCCATTCGCAACGCAGCTGGCGCGGGGAGCCGTCGGGCTCGTGGGGTCCGCGGGTGGATCGATGCGGATCATGGTGAGCATCCCGCCCATCGTGGCTCCGTTGGTGGTGGCCTGGAAGATCGCGTGGGAGTGCGCGACGTGGTAGTACTCACCGCATTCGTTGAACGACTCCAGGCCCACGGCCAGCACACCCTTGCCACCCAGGAACGGTGAGCCGCTCCAATAGGTGCCGTCGGTGCGGTCGCGGTCGTTGGGGATCGGCACGCCGATCCCGGTGGTGGAGGAGTCGGGGCTGGAGAAGTCCTGCGAGTCGGAGTCGTCCCAGCCGAACTCGGCGTCGACGCTGCCGCCGGCCGGAACGACGATGCCGTACCGGTCGATCGAGGCGTCCGCGGCGCTGGCGTTCACCGCCGGGTAGCCGTCACGGCCGATGATGCGTTCGTGGTTGCTGTGCGGGTGGAACGGATAGGACACCGGACCGCCGTTCACGTAGCGGATAAGCGCCGGCCGGGGGTTGTTCGGTCCGTTCGGCCAGATGTGCACCAGACTGCCGTACGGCTGCCCGGGTAGGGACTGCGCGTAGTTGTCCTGGATTGCGTCGGGGAAGCTGCGGCCGTTGATGAACCAGTAACGCGGCTCGTACGTGGCCATGTCGAAGGTGGCCTGGTGGGTTGCCGACAGGGTGCCGGCCTTGGCCTGTAGCTCGACGGAGTGGTTGAGGTTGGGGTCGAGTTCGCTGAGCATGTGCAGGAACTCCCAGTTGCCGGTGTCCCCGTTGGCGACGGTGTGGAACTCGGTGCCGGCGCCGTACGCCCGACCCGGCGCTCCCGTTGGACGGACTACCAGCGCGCCGATCAGGCCCATGAGCTTCTGGACCTGCGGGTTGGTGCCGGAGGTGTATAGGTAGGTGCCCGGGCGGGGCACGTAGAAGTCGTAGGTGAGCGTCTTGCCCGGGTCGGCTGCCTGGATCAGCGTGTTCTTGGTGACGTCCACCGCGGCGGCGTCGGCACCCACGTGCACTCCGGAGATCGCCGGCAGATACACCGACGTGGGTTCGGGGAGTTGATTGCGGACGGTGATGCTGACGTGGTCCCCGACCGTGGCGCAGAGCACCGGTCCGGGGTATTGGAAGGCGCCCTTACCGCTGGCGAAGCCCCACATGGCCACCGAGTTTCCATCCGGTGTAATGATCCGGCCGGGTTTGGCAGTTAATACGAAGGTCGCGGTCCGGGTGCCATCGGTATCGGTGTGATACGCGGCCGGGGTGCAGGCCAGGCCCTCGGAGACCTTCGGCGGCGCGACGGCCTCGGACGCGCCGATAGGCACCAACAGCGCGCCGGCGACGGCGGTCGCCACGAGAGCGGCCCCTGCCGAGCGAGTGCCCCAGCGGCTGCGGCGCGGCCGCGCCCCCTGGGGGCGGAGTGAACTTCTCATCGTCTTCTCTCCGTCGTCAGAAGGTCTGGTTGGGGCGGGTCTGGGTGGGCAGGCCGGCTCTCACCTGCAGGTGCGTCCGCATCGAGCCGACCATCGACGAACCGTCGTTGGACCGGGCGAAGTGCACGTTGCGGTCGTAGATTTCGTAGGTGCCCTCGGCACTCGGCGCGGTGAGGATCACGTCCCGGGACTCGCCCGCGGCGACGTCGATGCGGTTGGTGAGCCAGCGCTCGTCAACGCGGGAGCCGGCGACCGGGCGGTTCGCCAGGTTCTGGTAGACCGCGCGGCCAGGGCCGACGTATTTCCCGTCGACGCCGACGATCTGCATCTCGACTCCGGGGCTGACCAGGCTGTGTGTCTGGAAACCCAGGTTGGCGATTCGAATGAGTATCCGTTCGCCCGGCTGTGCCTGGACCAGGGAGCTCAACGGCTGGAACCGAAGTCGATACAGCGGGTCGGCCTCGGCCGGTGGATTGTCGGGATCGGTGTTCGGCGCGATTGTGTCCGGGTAGGACCGGCCGTTGAGTAGACCGAACGTCGGGTGGTAGTCGATCCAGTTCGTGGTTTGCAGGTGTGAGTCGTTGTAGTGCGCCCTCACGTCGAACTCATTGAGCATGAACGAATACTGCCGTGCATAACGGGTGTCGTCCTTGATCGGACCTGTGCCGTCGTAGGCGAAGTAGGTGCTCACGTCGCCGGCCGCCCAGTTCTTCGGATTCACGAAAACCATGCCCTGCATGCCCATCTGGACGTGCTCGACGTCCTCGAAGTGGCAGTGGTACATGTACGTACCGGGCTCGGTGGGGATATAGCGATAGGTGGAATAGTTGCCGACCGGTACCGACAGCGACGGCTCTGGCACCCCGTCGAAATAGGGCACCTGATTGGGGAAGCCGTGCCAGTGGAACGTATGGCTGTCGCCCAGGTCGGGCCGCATCACCAGGCCGGTGTTGTAGAGCCGGACGAAGACATCCTCGTGGGCGTTGCACCACAGCAGCGGCGCACAGGCAACGGCCTGCCCCTGCACGCTGGACAGGCTGGTGCCCGGCTTCAGAGTGACCTTGCCCAGACCCTTGCCGTTGGACAGGTACTGGGCGTTGTGCATGGCCGTGACGTCCCGGAACCCGAACACATAGAGGTCGGTACCCGCGGGTGCGTAGTCGTCAGGCCAGATCGGCGAGATGGGCACGGCCTGCTCGGGCATGGACACCCAGCCGTCACCACCGGTCAGCGCGATGAAGCGGTGGCCGTTGGTGCTGGGGTGAGTGCCGGCGGCGTCCACGCTGCCGGCGTTGCCGAGGCCCACCGCGCCGATCGCACCGACCGCAGCGGCGCCACCCGCCAACTTGAGGAAGCTGCGCCGGTCGAACCCCCTCCGCGCACCGGCCGTGTCCGTGACACTCATGGGTCGCTCCTCGTTCTCGGAGTATCGGGTCGAATTCGTCGCGCTCACTTGGCCACCTCGTCGGATCCGGCGTCGTACTTGCGACCGAGCTGGAGACCAGTCCGGCCGTCGGGCCGGGCCTGACCGTCGATGTCGTCGATCGACCACAGGAACACGTATCCGCCTGCCCCGTCGATGGCCGGGTTCGCCGAGCCGGACGTCCCCTTGAGGCGATAGCCGCCCGCCGGGTTGTTCGGCAGCGAGACGCTGACGATGGCCGCAGGCCGGAACCGGATGGCGTTACGCCACGGCAAGATGTCCACAGCCAACTCGTACGGCGCCTGGAAGATCGAGGTCGGCGTCGTGGTGATCCGGGCGCTGCCCGATCCGACCGTCCAGCCGGTGGGATTGGCCGCCGGGTCGGCGGAGATCCGTGAGTTGGTGGCGCTGAGTTTCACGCCGCCCCCGGAGATGCCCAGGTCCCACACCGTGATCCCGGTGGTGTCACCGCGGGCGCCAATGCCCTTGACGCCCGACGCGGTCCAGGAACCGGCCCGGTTGTCCACGAACAGCGACCGCTCGATCAGTGGCGCGGACATCCCGTTGGACGGCGCCTGGCCGCCGAGGGCCACCTGCAGCTCCCGGCTGTTCGGGGCAGTGGACAGGCCGGCTGGTGCCGGGCTGCCGTCGGAGGTCACCGCGGTGGCGGTAGTGATGTTGCGGGCCACCGTGGTGAACCGCACCGTCACGTTCGCCGCGTCGTCCATGGCGATCCCGCCGCCCTCGTGGGTGGAGACGTTGTTGGTGACCGTGTTGTTCTCGATCTTGATAGCCGCCTTCATCGTCTGCAGCAGCCGGATTCCGCCACCGTCGTCGTTGGCCACGTTCGCCGCGATGACGTTGTGGTCGATGTCGACCGGCCCGGACCCCTTCGAGGTCCCCGCCTGTCCACCGCGCCTGGTCGGAGGCAGTTCGCCGGCGACCATGATCCCGCCGCCCTCGTCGATGGAGGTGTTCATCGTCACCGTGTTGTGGTCGATCCGGGACTTGCCACCGAGGCCTCCGTACAGGGGATTGGACAGCCCGTAGTGGCTGATAGCCCCGCCGTACTCGGTGGAGGAGTTGCCGCACAGCGTGTTGTGGTGAATGCGGTATCCGTCGGAGCCGTCGAACATGCCGACCGCGCCGGCCAGGTTGGTGCCGCCGTTGGCCAGGATCTGGTTGTTGGCAATCTCGACGCCGCGGTTGGTTTGGTTGCGTACCGAGGCGTTGGTGTCGAGATCTGTGTACGGGGTGCCCACCCGGATCGTCCCGTAGGACGCCGAGTTGGACTGGACCAGGTTGTTGGCGACGCGGAACCAGTCGACGGAGGCGTTCAGGAAGACCGCGCCGCCCTGGGTGCTGATCGCCCCGGCAGCCGCGCCGTCAGGTGCGGTCGGTTGCCGGCCGGCCAGTGCGTTGGTATTGCCGGGGAAGTCGTGCTGGTCGCCGCCCTGCAGGGTGAACCCGTCGATACCGGCCCGGAAGGACGGCGCAGTCAGGTTCAGCACGCCGTTGCGGAAGGAACCGACCGGCTCGGCCGGCACCGTGGCACCGCCCTCGCCCCGAGTCCCGTACCGGTTGGCGAACACGGTCAGGTCGGCGCCCTCGAACACGGTCTGCACACCGTCCCAGCCGTTGGCCTGCAGCCGGTCGGTGAAGTTCAGCCACGCCGAGGAGTACGGCTCGTACGCAGGGTTGTCGCCGATGGTGCCCAGGTCGGGCGGGTTCGCGGTGGACTCCACCAAAGTGGTGGTACTCCAGAAGTAGCGGCCGTCGATGACGGTGCCCTGCACGGTGGTGCCGTCGGACTGGACGCCACCCGGGCCGACACCTTGGATCTTGATGGGCCAGTGCAGGACCAGGTTCTCGTAGTAGGTGCCGAACGGGGCGAACGCCGCCGCCGGAGCGGGGTAGACGACCACGAGCTGGTCGCGGTTGCCGCCCCGAGAACTGGCCTGGTCGGTGGCCTTCTCCAGCGCGTGCTGAATGGCGCCGAGACCGGCCGCGGCGTCGCTGCCCGGGTTTGTCGGATCGCCGTAGTGCACCGCTGGATCGAAACCGACGAAGTGACTGGCGTCCGCGGCGGCCCGATTCAGTCCTGGACCGACCTTGATGACGTTGGGGGTATAGGTCCCGCGCCGCTCGCTGGGGCCGGTGCGGACATCACCCAGGACGTGGATGGTGACCGTGTTGCGCACCCGAGTTCCGTCCGCCTTCGTGATACGAAGCTGCCAGGCACCCGGCGGGACGACCTGAGCCGAGCCCACCTTGATCTTCGAGTCGGTCCAGGTGACGTTGAACAGATCCCAGTGCTTGTCGGGTTTGTCTATGTCGCCTTGCACCAGGTCGAGCTTCGCCCCCGTCGCTGTCCCGAAACTCTTCCCCTCGATGGTCAGGTTTGCCAGCGCCTTCAGCGAGGTTCGCGGGTCGTTGCTGCCGAATGAGGTCGCCGTGGTGGTCTTGAAGAGCACCTCGCTGGCGGAGAAGAACTGCGGGTCACCGGTCGGCTGACAGCGGGCCACGGCATTGAAGGTGGCCGAGGGTGCCCGGACGCCGACCACGGACTGAGTCGGCGCGACGTCGGCCGGCTCGAAGTTGCCCGGCCAGGCCTGGAAGTTCGCCGCGATGGTCCGGTAGCCGGGGCTGTAGTTGGCGTTGGCGTGCCCGATCCGACCGGGGTCGTTGCCGACGAACCGGTAGACCAGCGGGCAGATGCCACCGGGGGTCGGGCAGTTGTAGATGTCGGAGGAGGGCAGCAGCGCCTCCCAGATGCCGTTGTAGTCGCTGGTGACCGTGTCGACCAGGTCGCCACTCCAGTCGTAGATCCCGACTGGGGCGTTCGGCACACCCGCGACCTCTCCGTAGACCAGTGATTTCTTGTCGGTACTCACCGACACGTCGTCGACGATGTAGCCGAAGAACTTGGTGGCCAGCGGCACCTCGGTCCAGATGTGGAAGGCAGGGGCCACCGCCTGGCCGGCGGGGACGTAGAACAGTTTCGCGTCGCACTTCGGGCGGCTGTCCCCGGCGAACGGCGAGCCGCCGACGGAGATGAACGAGGGCGAGCTCAGGCTGTTCGTGGGCGCCACGGTGTAGTTGGCGCCGACGCACTTCTCCTGGGGGGCGGCCGGAGCGGCTGCGGTGCCCTCACTGCCCTGATAGCGGGGCGAGTCCGGCACGTGCGGCTGCTGGGCCGCGTCCGGTGGCGCGATGATGTCCGCCCAGGACAGCCCGGCATACCCGGTCGGGGAGTTCACCTGTGGGACCAGGGCTTCGCCGTGCGCGAAGTTGGCGTCATTCGCGGTGACCACCTGGAACAGGTCGTGCCCAGCGTTTCCGTTGGCCAGCACGGTGTCCTTGGGCACGTCGATCGACGCGACGTAGTAGCCGGGGCCCTCGTCGATCGGGGTGGTGAGTGCGTAGTTTCCGTCCACCGACTGGCCGTCGGCGCCGTCGCTCAGACCAAAGTTCACCCCGACGAACGGGCCCTCAACGCAGGTCTGATCGGGGTTGGTACCGGCGGCGTCCTGGTCCTTCGGGGCCAGCAGCGGGGTGCCGGACGCGGTCCGCGGGATGCACCCCTTCGGCCGGGCGTACGACTCGGAGTTGTAGGTCTCCGCCTGTGTCCCGGTGTACGGGTTGCCGCCGGCCTCGGTGACCTGGATGGAGCCGTCGGAATTGGTCGGCCATGAGCCGTCGGCATTCTGCGCGGCCGGGTGGTAGAGCTTCGTGGTCACGCCGGGCACGCCGACGGCGTACGACGGCGGAGCCATCTGGTTCTCGGCGTAGTTCGCACGCTCGGCCTCGTAGAACACGGTGCCGGCGACGCCGCCATTCTCCCCGACCGTTTCGTCGTAGAGCTGCACGCCCCAGTCCAGGGTTCCGCACTGGGCGATGATCGGCAGATAGGAGACGTCCACCGCTCCGGTGAGCACCGTGTGCTTCTTCGGGTCGTTGCAGCCACCGTAGGTGACCCCGGTGGTCTTGTACTTGGGGCTGAACGCCTGCAGCACGTTAAACGCACTGAACGGGTAGGCGGACTCGAAGGTGTAGTTCCCGTTCTTCTGGGTGAGAGCGGTGTTCTGGCCCTGCTCGAACAGGTTGTTGGTTCGGTCCAGGTTCTGTAGCGGGAAGTCGGAGACACCCTGCTCACCGGGATCCCGGCGGCCGTTGGCATTGCGGTCCACGAACACCGAGCCACTGATCTTGGTGAACCAGGAGATAATCGGCAGCACCCCGACGTCGGTGGTGCGATTTCCCTTCACGCTGACCTGGAACAGATCAAGAATGTGCACCAGGTTCTTGTCCCAGACCGTGAGCGTGTAATCCCCGGACGCCAGACCGGTCAGCTTGAAACTGCCGTCCGGGTTCGTTGGCTGCGCAATGATCGTCCGGTCCCCGTCCTGCAGGTCGGACAGCGCCACGTAGCCGTCGGAGATCGGTTCGCCGAGTTTGATGCCTGAGGTTCCGGTGAACTCACCGTTACCGGCCAGCCCGCCGATACCCGGAATGTAGGACTGGCCCTCGGTCAGGACGCCCTTGACCGCGCCGCTGCCGCGGCGGGGGTTGCGGACCCGGACCTGCGTGGTGTCCCGGACGAATCCGAAGGTAACCCACGGGACCGGCTCGCCGCCCACCACCAGTTCGGTGTCGTTCCCGGTGTCGTTCTGCATCAGCCAGATGTCCCAATCCCGATTGCCCTCCAGCGTGGTCGTCTGCACCCAAGACTCGTCCGGCGGGGTGACGGTGGACGCATACCGGTTCGGTGCCAGATTGGGGATCTCGATCAGGCCGTCCCGGTCACTGATGCATCCGTTGCCACGCTTGACGACGGCCACCGGGGTGCCGTCGGAGTTCATCTGAATGGAGCCGTTGGCGTCGCTCTTGTACGTGGTGCACAGCGGGTTGTTCCAGTAGTCCACCGTGACGCCGCCGAGGTAGTCGGCCAGCTGCGCCTTGAACCCGGACAGGTCCGTGCCCGGCACCGCCTCGGCGCCTTGATCCCATTGACCGTTCGCCGAGGCCATATCGTCGAAGATCTGGATCCGGATGGTGCCCAACGGGATCGGCAGCGGGTTCATCCCCACGGAGAGGGTGGCCTGCCCGTTCGCCGCCGACGTCGGCAGCGGCCAGGTGAACCGGGTCCCGCCGAGTTGGAATCCGTGGGCAGTGACGGACAGGACGTACCGGCCCGGCTTTAGACCACGGGTGCCGTCCCATAATTGCAGTGCCGCCCGGGTGTTCCAGTCGGATTGGTCACCGTTGGACACCACCGGGGAGGCCGCCATGCCGTGCACCGACGGCCACGGGCAGCCCTCGGGGAATTTCGAGTTGGTGCTCGGGTGACATTCCGTGTCATAGGTGTTGTTGGGGTCCGGGTCGCCGGAGTTGTCCTCCTGCAACTGCCACTTGTATCCCTCGGAGAACCCGGCGCCCTTGACGGTCGGATCGCCGCTGTCCGCCGGAGCCCACACCGGGTCGCCGATGTTCGGGCCGTCCGGCGCCAGGCTCTTGCGCTTCGACACCACCGACAGCCCCAACGACGTCGCGGGCGACGTCGCGGCGGGGATGACCACCGCGGCGGGGGCGGCAGCCTGAGCAACACTGCCGGGCACGGCGGCCAGCAGGCCACCCACCATGCCGGCGGCGACCAGGCCGGCCAGCAGCCGCGGACGGCGCCAGGACGTACTGCGGTGTGACCGCGATCGGTTGGTCTGACGGGAATCGGACATGGAAACCCCCTCCACCCGCGCTGAGCGGGAGATCGGGATGGGCGGGAACGGACGGTCGGGGCGAGACGCTCCGGTCATGGCTGCCTTCCGGAGTCGGCGGAGTGAAGGGGGACGGGCTCGGGTGCGAGCTGCGGAGGCGGGGCGGTGCCCGGGGGTGCATGGGCGGGTCCCGCCGATGGGCGGGGGAGGACCGGATCGGCCAGGTCGAGGACGCGGCGCGAGCCCCGCCGGCGGCGCCGGGTCAGCTGCAGCACGCCGGCAGCGACCAGCAGACCGACGAGGAGGGCTGCCGCGGCCGCGCCGAAGGCCCAGCCGGACAACCGCACCCCGCTGCGCGCGTTCGCCGCGACGGCGGAGATCTGTGGAGCGGCGTCGATCACCGCATCCGGTGCCCCCGGGCGGGTAACGACGGCCCGCATCCGCAGCGGACCAGCCTGGGTGACGTGGGTGGCCAGCAACCACGAGCCATCCGGACTGCGTCGCATGGCGGCGGCTGGCTCGCCGCTGCCGATCAGCGTCAATGTGACGGCGGTTGGGGCCGGCCCGGGCGGGACGGAGGTGTCCAGTACGCGCAGGCTGATGAGGTCGTCGCCGATGGTGGCCGGGAACAGGCCCAGGGTCAGCAGCAGGTCGCCCACCTGGGTGGTCACCGGCAGCGGCGCGGCGACCGCCTCGACCGGTTCGAAGGCGGCACCGCGCGGCGGCTGCGCGGATCCGACGGCAGCCGCGGCGATGACCACCGCCGCGGCCAGCGCCGCCTCGGTGATCAGGGTGCCGCGACGCACCGAGCGGGTCGGGCCGCCGGCGTGCAGCCGCAGGGCGTGGTGCAGGCCGAACAGCCCGGCCAGCGCGGCCAGACCGACCTTTACCAGCAGCAGGACGCCGTACGGAGTACTGACCAGGTCACCGACCGCGGCGATCTCCCAGCCCGTCAACAGCAAGCCGCTGATCACCAGGACGGACACCGCAGGGGCGGCGATCCAGGCGAATCCGGCCAGGACAACGCGTGCCTGCGGCCAGGTCGCCCGCCCGCCCCGCAGCACCACGAGGCCCAGGCAGAGCAGGCCGCCCACCCAGCCGGCGGCCGCAGCCAGGTGTGCGGCGGCGGCCGGCACCGCGAGCAGGTCCCGGTGGCCGGCCAGGTGGCTGGTCGCCGGTTCGACGACGACCACGGCGAGAATGGCGGCGACCACCAGCGCGGCCCGCCTCGGGGTGGCCCGCCGCAGCGCCCGCACCGTGACGATCGCCACCGTGATGAGGGCGGCACGCAGCAGCCAGCGAGTTCCGTAGCCCGATCCCAACACGGTGGCGACCCCGTCGGTCAGGTTCTCGCCCAGCAGCAGGCCGGTGGACAACAACATCGCGACCTCGGCCGCCAGAGCCACCAGGCCACCGACGAAGGCCAGGTCGAGGCAAGCACGGGACCACTGGCCCGCCGGTGGGGTGTCCCCGAGACGGCGGCGGATGAGCAACGCGGCCAGCGGTCCGCCGCACAGCAGTGTCAAGGCAAGCAGGGCGACTCCGCGGGACAGGCTCTCCCACGGGTCGGCGCCGCTGGGCGGGTCCGGTTGGGTGACCGCCGCGGCGGTGCCGACGCCGAAGGTGAGCGTGCCGGACAGGTTGTGCCGGTCGTCGGCGGCGACGGTCCGCCAGGAGACCCGGTAGACCCCGGTGCCGAGTTTCGGCAGGGTCGCGACGATCTCGGTCGCCTCGCGGCCGGTTCCCGTGGCCGGGGTGAATACCAGGGGGCCGAGCACATCCGCGGCCGACGTCGAGACCTCACCGCGGGCCTCGGTCACCACGACGGGGTTGTCGAAGACCAGTCGCACCTGGCTGGGGGCCGCGGTGAGCGCGCTGCCGTTCGCCGGGCTGGTGGCGATGACGGTGGCGTGCGCGCCGGCCGCGGGGGCGGCCAGCAGGCCCAGTAGGCCCAGTAGCACCGTGACCAAAAGGCCCGGCAGCACCGTGGCCAGCAAGCCGGGGCGGGCCACGTGACTGGCCACCGGGACCCCGGTTCGGCGGCTGGACCACACGGCACGTAGCGACATCCCGGATCCCCTCCCACCGACGCGTCCCGGGACTGATTCACCGGGTGGCGGGCCCCCTCAGGCGTCGCCGCGGTGAAGTATTCGCAGCGTCAGCAGCGGGTGGGCCGAAGATGACAGGGCTGTCATCGACCTGTCATGCAGGTTGTCATCCGACCCGGCCGCACCGGGCCTTCGGACCTCGTACGGTGGGACCTTCGACCAATGCCACCGATGTCGCTTTCGACGTGGAGTGCGGCGAAAACCCCTGCCCCATAAGCAGTTTCACTTCCGCGTCGGGTCAGCTGTGCGGGGCGGTGTGGCCTCCGGCGAGCGGCAGCAGCACACCCACGAGGGCGCCGCCCTCTCGGGACAGATCCGCCACCGTCGTCCCGCCGTGTGACGCCGCAACGGTGGCCAGGAACGCCAGACCCAGGCCCGTACCCAACGAACCGTCCGGGCGCGGTGAACGACAAAAGCGTTCGAACACCCGGGTCAGGTCGTCGGCGGGGATTCCGGGACCGGAGTCCGCGACGGCCAGTAGGACCCGGCCGTCGTCCACCGCACACACGATGCGGATCGTGTCGACTTCGCCGGTGAACCGCAGAGCGTTGTCCACCACCGCATCCAGTGCGTCGCCCAGCCGGTCCTCGTTCACGCGGACGGGAGCGGCCTCGGCGGGGATGTCCAGCAACCACCGGCGCGGCTCGGTAGCCGACCAGCGGTCGAACAACTCAGCTGCCAGGGCGGTGGCGTCCACCGTGGTCGCCGCCACCAAGTCGGCGTCGGGGTGTTCGGCGACGTCCAGCAGGCTGGCCGCCATCCGGTCGATGCGGGCCAACTCACCGCGGACGTGGTGGGCCAACTCGCAGGCTTCGGAGTCCGCGCCCAGCCGGTCGGTGGCCAGGTCCAGATAGCCGCGGCCGACTGCTACCGGGTTGCGCAGGGCGTGCGCGGTGTCCCGCAAGAACCGGGTCTCGGCGGCGCGCCGGTCCTCGGCCCGGCGCCACGCCTCGCCCAGCGCCCGGTTGGCGGTGTCCCGCCGGCGCGCGTGCCACACCATGGCGACCAGGATCGCGGGCATGAGCATGACCTCGAAGGTTTCGTCTACCTCGAGCCTCCCGCGCAGATAGGCATCGACGATCACCGCGCCGGTGGACAGCACCACCAGCGTGATCACCACAACGGTGACCGGCAACGGCCACACCCGAAAGCCGTACACCCCGATCAGGGTGAGAAACATCAGGTGGTATGGCACCGCCTGCAGCTGGGGTTCGGCGACCATCCAGCCGAACAGCCCCACAAGCACCACTGCGGTCAGCGCGTCGACGACCCGGCCCCGGGTCCACCTCGCCGTGTGCACCGCTCGGATGGCTGGTCCGGGGTCGACCGGGTGGGCCTGCGCCGCAGCGGTGCTGCTGGCGTCCGGGGAGACCGGGGGTGCGTCCGGACCGAGGTGACCCGCGGACGCGACGGTCGCGGGCCCTGCCGTTGTCTGCGCGGTTGTGGCCTGCGCACCGACCGCTCGCTGCCGGTTCGCTCTCTGCGGGTCCGCTCCCCGACGTGGTGTCGGGAGCAGGTCGATGCCGGCCGCGAAGCCGGATCCCTCAGGCGAGGCAGTAGCCGGCATGGCGCACCGTCTCGATGTTCGCCCGGTCGCCCAGCTTGGTACGCAGCCGCCGCATGGTCACGTCGACCACGTTGCTGCCGGCACCGGAGGCGTAGCCCCAGACCTCGGTGAGCAGTTCCTCGCGGGAGCAGATGCGGCCGCCGGACCGCATGAGGTGCTCCAGCACCCGGAACTCCCGCGGGGACAGCTCTACGGTGGTTCCGTCCACCCGCGCCTGCCGACGAAGCAGGTCCAGGCGAATACAGCCGGCTACCAGTATGTCTGGGGCCCGGTCGCCGGGCGGCAGTGCAGGCCCGGCCGCCCGCGACCGCACCCGGGCAAGCAGTTCCCGTAGCGCGAACGGTTTCGGCACGAAGTCGACGGCGCCACGCTCGAAACAGGTCACCCGGTCATCGGCGCCACCGTTGGCGGACAGGACCAGCACGCGCTGCGCCCGCCCGGCGTCCGCGAGTGCGGACAGGACCGCCAGGCCCGGCAGGTCCGGCAGGCCGAGATCGAGAATGATCAGCCCGAAATCGTCCGACAGGGCCCGCCGAAGCCCCTCCATCCCAGTGGGCGCCACTGCGACCTCGTGCCCCTGGGACTCCAGCGCCCGGCGCAGCAGTGCCCGGATGCCGGGATCATCGTCAACGACAAGGACCCGTGCCATGTTCCCTCCCGCTCCCATGTGGGCCCCCCGGCGGCCGCTATCGGCGACCGGTGGATCGTGACCATGCCCCCTCGAACCGGCCACGACCCACCGGCGCCTTGCGCCCGCGAGGACATGCGCAGGTTAGGGCAACCTAAGGTTGTGGCAAAGGGTTTCCGCCGACCAATTCTTCGACGATCAACCATGGAGCCTTGGCCGATCGGCGGATTGACACGACTCGACGGACATGCTTACAAATGACCATCAAATCAGCGGGCAGGCTTCTCCAGGACCGCGAGGAAGTAGTCGGTCTCCAGGTCCCAGCGGGGATAGCGACCCAGCATGTCCTCGAAACGGGCGTAGAACGCCTCGTCGATCGGGGTCTGGGTGAAGCCCAATTCGCGGATCCGGAATCCGACCCGGAGCAGATAGTCCTCGTAGTGCCGAAACGACAGCCGGTTCACCCAGGCGAAGCTGCGCGGCACCCGGCCGTGGGAGCCGTCCCAGGCGCGTACGACGTCGTCACTGAACAGCAGATGCGGCCAAGGGAAGTGGATGTCCTTGTAGCGGTGCGATGCCTGCGGCCCGGCGAACAGGTTCACCCGCATCCACATCAGGCCACCCGGCTTCAACAGGTCGTAGGCGCGTTCCAGCATCGCGTACGGGCGTGGGATGTGCTCCCACACCGTGAACGAGACGATCCGGTCGAAGGACTCCGGCTCGAACGGGTTGTCATAGGTGAGGTCGACCATCCGCAGGTCGACGTGCTCGTCGCGCAGGTGCTGCCAGGTGCCGTACTCGATGACATCGACACCAACGGCGTCGCTGCCGAGGTTGTGGGCCATGTTCCAGACCTCGAGCGCGGAACCGCAGCCGATCTCCAGCACCCGCTGCCCACGCAGGCCCACCATCCGGTCCGCCCAGATCACCCGCCGCCGGGCCGCGGTGTCCAGCACCGATCCGCCGTATGACGGTGGGTTGGCGACCACCTTCTTCGGCGCGTACTCGGCATTCAGGGAGTCCAGCAGCTCGACATCGAAGGCGATCGGATCTCCGCCGCGCGGGTAGAGGCTGTCGATGACGCCGTAGGTCGCGATGTCCGGCGCCGGGACCCAGTCGATGTCGGGGAGGTCGGGGCGGGGCACCTTCGGACCGACCGCCCGCCCGACACCCACCCCGTTGGTGCGCCCGCCCGGTGCGGACACCGTGGCCCGGACCAGTCGGGACGGCGGGGTCCCGCGTCCGGTCACCAGCACCTTGGCGGCCCGGGCGCCGTCCCGCAGCGCCTGGGCCCGCTTGGGTGGCAACGCCCGGGACAGCCCGGCCACGGTCTGCTTGGCCCGCCCGGCGACACCTCCGGGCTGCTGCGCCGCGGCCTGCTGTGGCTGGGAACCGCCTGTCGTCCCCGTCACCGTCCGTACTCC
>JBBQYX010000041.1:0-26336 GCA_038208295.1 Candidatus Nanopelagicales bacterium
CGCCGACCCGGGTTCCGCCGACCCGGGTTCCGCCGACCCGGGTTCCGCCGACCCGGGTTCCGCCGACCCGGGTTCCGCCGACCCGGGTTCCGCCGACCCGGGTTCCGCCGACCCGGGTTCCGCCGACCCGGGTTCCACCGAGTCGAGGGAAGACACAGACCGGACGGCCGAAGCAGGAGGTGGTGCCAGCCAGTCGAGCACGCCGAGAGACGGCGGTGACGACTGTGCTGACGACGGCGCCGCCCCGGGTCAGGGAACCTACGACAGCACTGATGCGAGCCACGACCTCGACGACCTCGACGACCTCGACGACATCGACGACATCGACGACACCGACTGGACCAGCCGGACCAGCCGGACCAGCCGGACCAGTGGCCAGGCCGCCGACCCGGGACGCGGTACCGACCAGCCCGCCGACCCGGGCAGTACTAGCGAACAGCCCGCCGGCCCGGGCAGCCACACCGACCGAGCCGACGACGCCGACGCAGCCGACAACACCGACGGCACCGACAACACCGACGGCACCGACGGCACCGACAACACCGACGGCACCGACAGCTACGCCGCCGACCCGCCAGTCCCCGAACGGCCGCAGTGGCAGCGCAATCTCGATCAACTCCAGCGGTTGATTGCCTTCGCCGAGTCCGGCCTGATCCAAGGCCAGCCCATGGCACTGGTCCGCGGTTCACGACCCGTGGTCCACGTCACCGTCGACCTGACCACCCTGCTCGCCGCCCGCGACCATCCCGGGACGTGCCCGGCGACGATGACGGGTCCGGCCAGCCGGGCACCGATCCCCGTATCCAGTGAAACCGCCCGGCGGCTGGCCTGCGACAGCGTCATACGCCGACTGGTCCTCGACCCTCAAGGGTTGGTCATCAATGTCGGCCGTGCCGGCCGCAGCATCCCCACCCCGCTAGCGGTATCCGTCCGGCACCGCGACCGGCACTGCCGCTGGCCCGGCTGCCGCAACCTCATCGACGAAACCCACCACATCATCCACTGGGCCAACGGCGGCGAAACCAGCAGTGCCAACTGCGCCGGCTTCTGTTGGTTCCACCACCACCAAGCCCACAACGGCCTATGGACGATCACCGGTAACGCGGACGCAGTGCTCGTCCTGCAGCATCGCGACACCGGGCAACGGCTCACCAGCAAGCCTCCTGAACGTGCGCAACGCTCGGTATCGGCCTGCCTGCAGCGGCTCGGCACGTAGCCGGGGCACCGGCGCGGAGTTCTATCAGCGCTGCGGCGCGGCACTGTGCCGTTCGGCCCGCACAGGGGTGTCGTGGACGGGGCGGGCATGCAACCCACGCGCTGGGCAGCGTCGGCTCAACTCAGGCGGCCAGCGCTCGCCCACGACTGGGAACCGGCTACGCGCTCAGCTCAGCGGCAGCGCGACTGGGACTACCCCGGCGCTGACCGCGCGCACTGCGGCGTCGATGAGTTCGGGAAGTTCAGTACCCGGTTGTGACAGCCATTGTTCGTAGGCGGTCACGGCCGCGCCGAGCAGGACATGACCCGTGAGCTGGGGGGTCAAGGAGGTTGGGTCAGTCCCCGTACGCTCGGAAACGAAAGCGACAACCACATCACGCCACTGCCGGTAACGCAAGGCGCTGTGCGCCTGCAGGGCAGGGGTTTCGAGAATGAGGGCCATCCGGCGCCGGTGTGCATCCGACGCCTCGGCGGGCACTGTGTTGAAGTCCACGATCACCACCCGCAATGACTCCATCGTCGCCTCGGTGGCTGGTCGAGCACAAAGCAGGTCGCGCATATGCTGCAACTGATCCTCGAACTCGCCCCAAACCAGGTCGTTCTTGGAGTCGTAGTAGCGAAACAGGGTCCGGCGGGAAATACCCGCCGCCGCGGCGACATCGTCGACGGTGACCTCGTCGAAGCCCCGCTCGGAGAACAACTGTAAGGCGATGTTGGCCAACTCGGCATGGGTCGTGACGGGCGGCCGGCCGCCACGTCGCGCCACCGTAGGGATCGTCACCCGCCCGATCCTGCCACCGTTCGCTCACACCGTCGCGCTGTATGCCTCCGGGTATGGTTCCGCCGTCATGCTCGCTTGGTGCGTCCGGGGCGAATGCCTTCTTCGCCTGCCCTCCGATGAACTTGGTCAACCCATCTGGGCCTTGTGCCCGAACTCGACCGGTTTGCCGGGTAGGCGACGTTGGCGGGAAGGACCGTGGTGTCCATACGAATCTTGGTGGTGCGCAGCAGCTTCGCCTCAGCGGCCTCGGCTGCGCAACCTTGCCCTCGATCCCCGATCCGGGTGAACCGCCGCCACGTGATCGAATCGCTGACCTGCTGGCACAGGGTCACCTACCCCAGCCCGTACCGGAACTTCAAGAACACCAACCGCCACATTGCTGTCCATCGGCGTGGACGGGCGACCCATCCGCGGGTCGAAGAACGGCACGAACGGCGCGAAGAACACGGGGAGCCTCGCCGCGCCAGACTCTTTCAGGTCAAAGTAGCTAAGCTATGGCGCTAGAAAGATCTGTACGCCAGCGTCGATGGCGGCTCTGGCGAGGCGGTCGTCGAACGTGGCCAGCGGCGCCCCCAGTCGCTCGGCAAGGAGGAGATAGGTAGCGTCATAGGCAGACAGCCCGTGTCGGCCTCCGGCGGCGACTACTTCGACCATGTCGGGCGGTGCGTCGTCGATCTCGATGGGAAGGTCCTGGAGCAAAGTCAGGAATCGCAGCGCCGCGGATTCCGTCACCCGCCGCCGCCGCTGCGCCACGAGCAGGACGTTACAGATCTCCAAGCGCCACAATGCGGGGACCGCGGCTCCCCGTGATTGCAAGGCGTCCAGAACGAGAGCACCGCGCTCCCGGTCTTCTTCCGCCAAGACCCACGACATGGTGACGGATGCATCGAGGACGATCGGCGTCACCGTCGGCCCTCTTCGATCATGTCTCGGATCGTCGCAGCCTCAAGCGCGGCTCCGGGCCCCACGTCCCGGCCCAAAGAGTGGATCGCGGCGATGGTCTCGCCGACGTCCTGACGTCGGGGTCCAACCGGAACCAGGCGAGCGACGGGACGTCCGCGCCGGGTGATGACGACCGACGCCCCGGCTTCGACCTGATCGAGCAGCGTCGCCAAATGGGTCTTGGCGTCGTAGGCGCCCACGGTGGATTGCATGGCAACAGACTAGTCGGCGACCGGTCGAGTGCCGGAGTCTGAAGTCCGACTTCCACAACGGCACCGTGTGCCATTACGGTGTGCTCTCACGTCCACGTGACGGGCGTCACGCCCATGTCACACATGCGACCTCCGGCTGAAGGCCGGTGGACCCCCCGACCGCTGCGACAGAGACGAGACCGGTGATGACGAACCCCGCTACCGACACCACTCCTGGCCCGGCCGACGACGAGACCGAGGTTGCCACCGATCTCCTCGTCGAGGAGGTCTCGATCGACGGCATGTGCGGCGTCTACTAGACCAGAGCACCCTCATCGCATGAACGCCCTACCAACCATGGACGTCCTGCGCGGCGCCTACGCGCCTGCCCCAGGAGTGGCCGTGCGGGCCGAGGTCTTCGGCGCGCTGGTGTACGACTACGACACGCGCGGCCTGTCGTTCCTGAAGACCCCGCAGTTGCGCGACGTGGTGCTGTCGCTGGGTGAGCATCCAGACGTAGAGACCGCCCTGTGCGCGGTCGGCGTCGCCCAGGAGCATTGGCCGGCGTACGCGGCTGCGCTGTCGACGCTGACCCGGTCCGGGGTCCTGGTGCCGCGCAGTGCCGAATCTGATGTGCCGGCCGGATCGGACGTGCTGGCCGGATCAGTCGCCGTGGCGAAGGCGGCTGCGCCGTCCGCATCCGGGGCGCAGTCCCAACCGGCCCGGGAGCCCGAATCAGGGACGCCGTCCGCGTCCGCGGTGGGCAGTCTCGTGGAGACCTTCGAGTCGGGGCTGGGCGCACCGATCTGCCTGACCTGGGAACTCACCTACGCCTGCAACCTTGCCTGCATCCACTGCCTGTCCAGCAGTGGTCGGCGTGACCCGCGGGAACTGTCCACCGAGCAGGCGCGTGCGGTGATCGACGAGTTCGCCGCGATGCAGGTCTTCTACATCAACATCGGTGGTGGTGAGCCGACCGTACGCCCGGACTTCTTTGAACTTGTCGACTACGCAACGGCGTCCGGGGTTGGGGTCAAGTTCTCGACCAACGGAGTTCGCATTGATGACCAAGTGGCCGCCCGGATCGCCGCCGACGGCTACGTCGATGTGCAGATCTCGCTGGACGGGGCAACTGCGGAGGTCAACGACGCGGTCCGCGGCCCAGGTTCCTTCGACATGGCGATCGCCGCGTTACGCCGGCTGCAGCACGCCGGCATGGGTCGCCAGGGTCGCAGCCCAGCCAAGATCTCGGTGGTGGCAACCCGGCACAATATCCCGCAACTCGACGAGTTCGCCTCGCTAGCCACGGAGTTCGGCGCAACCCTGCGGCTCACGCGGCTGCGGCCCTCCGGGCGCGGGGCGGACACCTGGGTCGACCTGCATCCGCTGCCGGAGCAGCAGCGTCAGCTGTACGACTGGCTGGTAAGAAACGGCGAGGGAGTTCTGACCGGGGACTCCTTCTTCCACCTGTCCGCCTACGGGCAGCCGCTGCCGGGGCTGAACCTGTGCGGCGCCGGTCGGGTCGTGTGCCTGATCGACCCGGTCGGGGATGTGTACGCGTGCCCGTTCGCGATCCACGAGACGTTCCGAGCCGGCTCGGTGCTGGAGCCGAGAGGTTTCCGCGGCGTGTGGAGCGGATCGGATCTATTTCGGTCCCTGCGGGAACCGTCGTCACCGGGTGCCTGCGGATCCTGTGGGGCGTACGACGCCTGTCGCGGCGGGTGTATGGCGGCGAAGTTCTTCACCGGTCTGCCACTCGACGGACCGGATCCCGAATGTGTTGTGGGGCACGGGCAGCAGGCCTTGATATCGGTGCCAGTCGGCGCCGCGCCGCGCAGCGACGTGGATCATTCTCGCCGGATCGTGCCCGTCACCATCGGGCGGCACCGCCCGCCGGTGCACGGCTGCGACGAGGACCCGCTGGCGGGAGTGGCGCTCACCTCGGTTGGGGCCGACGCGTGACGCAGGAGGTTGCCGTGCCACCGCCCCGGCTGACCGATGCCTGGACGCTTGCCGGTCGCCCCGCAAGCAGCCGGGTGCTGTTCGGTCCGCACGAGACGAATCTCGGCAATGGGCGCGCAATCGGCCCGCGGCAGGTCGCCTACTACGCGGCCCGGGCAGCCGGCGGAACGGGGATCCTGGTGACCGAGACGGCGTCAGTGACCCCCGATGACTGGCCGTACGAACGGGCACCGCTGGCCATCGAGTGCGAGCCGGGCTGGTCTGCGGTGGTCGATGCCTGCCACCCGTACGGCACCGCAGTGCTCGCCGGTCTCGGGCATGCCGGGCTCCAGGGTTCCAGCGCATACAGCCAGTCGGTGCTGTGGGCGCCGTCCGCGGTCGCCGACGTGGTGAGCCGCGAACTGCCTGCGGTCATGGAACAACCACAACTCGATGCTGTGCTGGCCGGGTTCGTTACGGCAGCCAGGACGGCAGTGATGGCCGGCTGCGACGGCGTCGAGATCGATGCGGGCCCGCTGTCCCTGCTGCGGCAGTTTCACTCAGGCCTGACAAATCTGCGCGCCGATACGTACGGGGAAGATCGGTGGTTGTTGACGCGGCAGGTTGTTTCCGCAGTACGTGCCGAGCTCGGTGACGACCGGGTCTTGGCGCTGCGGTTGTGCGGTGACGAGCTGGCCCCCTGGGCGGGCGTGACGCCCGAGCAGGCGGTAGCCCAGGCCCTCGAACTGGCCGACGACCTGGACCTGCTCACGACCGTCCGCGGTGGGCCGTTCTCCGTACAGGCGTACCGGCCGGACGGGCACTCGGAGCCCGGGTTCAATGTCGAGCTGTGCCGGATGATGAGGAAGGCCGTCGGCGGCACGCTCCCGGTTGTTCTGCAGGGCAGCGTCGTCGACGTGGAGCAGGCTCAGGCGGCATTGGACTCTGGGGTGTGCGATGCGGTCGAGATGACCCGCGCACAGATCGCCGAGCCGAAACTCGTCGCCCATGTGCGAGCCGGTACGCCCGAACGGATCCGACCGTGCGTGCTGTGTAACCAGCAGTGCCAGGTGCGCGACGTACGAAACCCGCTGGTCAGCTGTGTCGCGAATCCGCGAGCGGGCTACGAATCGGTGCAGCCAGACCCGGCAGTCCGGCCCGGGTTTCCGCGGGCTCACGTCGCGGTCGTCGGCGCGGGACCCGCGGGTCTGGAGTGTGCCCGGGTTCTAGCGGAACATGCGGTGTCCGTCACCGTCCGGGAAGCGGGGGACGAACCAGGTGGGAACCTCCGGCTGGTCGCCGCTCTTCCCGGCGGGCAGCGGTTCGCGCTGCTGGCCGACTGGCTGAAGGCCGAATGCGACCGGGTCGGCGTGGTTGTACGGACGGACGCGCCGGTGACGGACCTAGCCGAGTTCGACGACGAATGGGTGGTGGTCGCCACCGGATCCCGCCCGCGGGGAGTCAGCTGGCCGGCGCGACTGGACGCTGCCGACGCCGACGCCGACGCCGACGCCGACGCCGACGCCGACGCCGACGCCGACGCCGAAGACAAGGCGCCCGTCGTTGACTCCGCGACCGTGCTGCTGGCTTTGCTGGCCGGTCACGCGGCGACCGCGTCGCTGCTGGGTGAGGGACCGGTGGTTATCGACGACCCGGTCGGTGGCCCGGTCGGTATCGGGCTGGCCGAAGTCCTGGCGGGGACAGGGCGATCGGTGTCGTTGGTGACGCCTGACCCGGTGACGGGCTCGCAACTGGCCCGGACGGGGGACCTTGCCGCATCGGCCGTCCGCTTGCAGCAGGCCGGTGTCACCCGCGTGTCTCGGGCGCGGCTTCGCTCGGCCTCGGGTGGCAGCGCAACGACGCAGGACGTCTGGACCGGCCAGACCCACGAGCTGCCCTGCAGCGTCATTGTTGACGCTGGGCATCGGTTGCCGCGCAACGACATCGCCGTACCGGGGATACTGACCGCGGGGGATGCAGTGGCACCACGCACCGTCGCGGAGGCGGTCCTGGAGGGGAGCCGTCGGGCCGCTGACGTGCTGACCAGGCTGGCGCACGCCGGGCCGCATACCTCGACGACGCCTGGCTTATCGACCCGAAGCAGGGACCCGTTGCCCGGCAGAGACGAAGCCAACCGGGCCACCGATGCGGGCGTAACTGTGCTGCCGGCGGTGGTCCGATGATCGGCACCTACCGGCATCTGTTCACCCCGTTGCGGATCGGGCCGGTCACGGTGGCCAACCGGATCGTTTTCAGCGCGCATCTGACCAACTACGCCGAGCAGGGCCGACCGACGCAGCAGCACGCTGCCTATTACGCGGCACGGGCGGCGGGCGGCACTGGCCTCATCATCACCGAGGAGCACTCCACCCACCCGACGGACTGGCCGTACGAGAAACTCGTGCACGGTTTCGACGCGGCGGTGGTTCCGCGCTATCAGCGCATCACCGAGGCGGTACACGTCCACGATGTGCCGATCTTCGCTCAGCTCAATCACAACGGCGGTCAGGCATCGGGCATGTATTCGCGGCTACCGGTGTGGGCGCCCAGCCCGATTCCGGACCCACTGTTCCGGGAGGTGCCCAAAGCGGTCGATCTGCACGAGATAGACGAGATCGTGGCCGGGTATGCGCGCGTGGCGGAACACTGTCGCGCCGGAGGATTCGACGGTGTGGAGCTGCAGTGCTCGCACTCCTCTATCGTCCGGGGTTTCCTGTCTCCAGCTACGAACATACGAAGAGATTCATACGGCGGCTCCTTGGAGAACCGGGCCAGGCTCCTCATGCGGATCGTGGCGGCGGTCCGCGAGGCGATCGGGCCGGGTTTGGCGTTGGGAGTTCGGCTGTGTGGGGATGAACTCATCGATGGTGGCACCACCATCGACGAGGCGGTTGAGGTGGCGCGGATGCTGGATGCCGGGCGGCGGGTCGACTACATCAACACGTCCATCGGGGTGGCCACCGCCACCCTGTTCATGATCGAGGCAAGCATGCAGGTGCCGCCCGGTTATGCCTCCTATATCCCGTCGGCCATCCGGGCGGCGGTGTCGCTGCCGGTGGTCGGCGTCGGCCGGTTCAAGGATCCGCTACAGGCCGAACGGGCGTTGGCCGCTGGACACTGCGACCTAGTGGGTGTTGTACGGGGGCAGATAGCCGACCCAGAGTTCGCCGCGAAGGCTCGCGCCGGGCATGCCGAGCACATCCGTACCTGCTTGTCCTGCAACCAGGAATGTGTGGGCCGGATGGGTCTCAACCGCTGGCTGGGTTGCATCGAGAACCCGCGTACGGGACAGGAGGCCACGCCAGTCGGTCCCGCCAAGGTGCCGCCGACTGTGCTGTCGGTCGGCCCCCGACGCCACCGAATGGTCGTCGTCGGTGCCGGACCGGCCGGCCTCCAGGCGGCGGTCAGTTCGGTGGCCGCGGGGTATGACGTGCGCATCTACGAACGGGAACCGCTAACCGGCGGTCAGGTGCGGCTGGCGGCCAGTGTGCCCTCCCGGGCGGAGTTCGGCGATCTGACCCGAAATCTCGCTGCGGAGGTTCGGCGGCTTGGCATCACGGTGGAAACCGGTGTGGAACTCGACGCATCGGCACTGCGGGAACTCGCATCGGACGTCGTGGTCCTGGCGACCGGTGCCCACGCCCGCCTACCGCACTGGGCCGGCGGGAACTCGCGGGTGGTTGATGTACGAGACGTCCTGACCGGGGCGGCGCAGCCCACCGGCGACGTTGTGGTCATCGACGATCTTGGCTTCCATCACGCGACGTCGGTTGCGGAACTCCTTGCAGTTCGTGGCTGCGCGGTCGAGATCGTCACCAGCGCGATGCTGGTCGGTCAGGACCTGGGCATCACCTTGGATCTGGAGACATGGACAGCTCGCGCGCATCACCGCGGCATCGTGAGCTCGGCTGATCTGGTCGTGCTGGGGATGTCCAGCGGTGATGACTCCTCGATCACCCTGGAGTTCTTGCACCACCCCACCGGCATGATGCGGCAGCGACGCTGCGACTGGGTCGTCAGCGCGGGCCAGGCCGATCCCGAGGACGGCATTTGGCGGGAACTGGCGGATGAGCCGCCGTCGATCGTGCTGCGGATCGGGGACGCGCTCGCCCCGCGCCGGGCACATGCCGCGGTTCTCGAAGGCGCCCGGGTACCGACCGTTCTGAGCGCGGTTGGCTCGGATCGCTATTCGCCACTGAACATTCCGGTGCTGATACCCGGTCACGCCCAGCGCCAGGTGCGGGTGTCATGACCGCGTCCTCGACGCAGCACCGGTCGGCGGTGGTGGCGGTGCTGCCGTGTCGAGCCGGCGTGCTGGCACCCGGGTCCGCGGCGACCGTGGAACTCGTGCTCGACCTCGCCGATTCGGTGTCCGGGCAGTTCTGGGTTGTCGGCGACGGTGCGGTCGAGGCGGCTCGCGCGCTGCGGACAGCCCTGCCGCTGCTGGTCCGGTTGCGGCGCAGTTCGGTCACTCGAATGGCGATCGGCGCCTGCCCGCTGCCGCCCGGTCTGCAGCCGGGAGGCCTTGCCGCCGCCCTTGCCGCCACCCTTGCCTCGGCCCTTGCCGTGAACCCGGCCGGGCGGCTCGATGCGACGGACTGCATCGTGTTGCCCGCCTCGGCCGACGGTCGGGACCTCGCCCCGCGACTGGCGGCTGAATTGGATCGGCCACTGCTGGCCCGGGCTGTTGCGCTGCGTCGCGACGGTGCCGGCTGGTGGGCCCGGCTGGCCCGACTGGACGACCGGGTCGGTCTTGAGGTCGACGTCATGAGTCCGGTCGTGGTGACCCTGGCCGGTCATTTCGCTGCCCTGCCAGAGGTGTCAGCCACGGTTGACGGTGACGCTGCAGCGGAAACTGCGCTCGCCGATGAGGCCAATCCGCTGGAAGTGATCCATTTGGTCCTGCCGCAGCGGCGGGATCCGCAGGTGGTGGCGGTCGTCGAACCAGCCCCGGAGACGGCGGAACTCGCCGACGCCGGCCGGGTTCTCGCCGGCGGCGCCGGTCTGGTCCGGCCCGGTACCCCACCGGACGTGGCCGCCGAGGTGTTCACGCTGCTGACGTCGGTGGCAACCGCTCTCGGGGCTTCGGTGGGAGCCACTCGGGTGGCTACCGATGCCGGCTGGATCGGCTCCGACCGGCAGATCGGCACGACCGGGGTCGCTCTGTCAGCACAGCTGTACGTCGCCGTCGGGATCAGCGGCGCCAGTCAGCACACGGGCGGACTCGGTGCGCCGCAGACGGTCGTGAGTGTCAACACCGACCCCGCCTGTCCGATGACGGAGCTGGCTGGCCTGGGTCTGGTGACCGATGCCGTGGGCCTGCTGATCGCGCTGGCCGATCGATTGGGCGTGACCGTGCCACCCCGCGTCCGAAGCCTTGATACGTCGGCGCACCCGGGGTCATCCGTACGGGTGGCGCCCCAAACCGATCAGTGGCAAGGGGTCGCTCGATGAGCAACCAGGTGTGGGATGCAGTAGTGGTGGGGGCCGGTCCGGCCGGCAGCTCGGCGGCCCTGGAACTGGCCCGTGCCGGTGCGTCGGTGTTGCTGATCGAACGCGGTCCCTATCCGGGCAGCAAGAACGTGTACGGGGGAGTGGTGTACGGCCGGGTGCTGGACTCGGTGATCCCACGGTGGTGGGAGGAGGTCCCAGTGCAGCGCTGGGTCGTCCGGCGTTCGACCATGGTGCTGACGCAGGACCAGGCGCTGAGTGTGGACTTCCGTACGCAGGCTTGGGCGCAGGCTCCGTACAACGGGATGACAACATTCCGGGCCGACTTCGACGCGTGGCTGGCCGATCACGCGGTCGCCGCCGGGACGCAACTGCTGACGTCGACGGTGGTGACCGGTCTGCTGCGGGACTCCCGCGGGGCCGTCGTCGGGGTGCGGACGGACCGACCGGATGGGGACATCGCGGCTCGGGTGGTGATTGCGGCCGATGGGGTGAACTCCCTGCTAGCCAAGGAGATGGGCCTGCTCCCACCGGCCGATGCCCAGCATCACACCCTCGGCGTCAAGGAGGTCCTCAGCCTGCCGGCGCGAACCATCGAAGAGCGTTTCGGCGTGGGTCCGGGGCAGGGTGTGGACATCGAGATGCTGGGGCTGACGGGCGGCATTCCCGGCGGTGGTTTCCTCTACACCAATGGCGAGTCGGTGAGTATCGGGGCCGTTTTGTCCCTGACCCACCTGGCTGCGGCAAAACTTCGTCCCGAGCGGGTGATCGCCGATCTGAAGCGGCACCCGGCCCTGGCGGGATATCTGCGTGGCGCCCAGCTGGCCGAATATTCCGCGCACCTGATCCCCGAAGGTGGGTACGACATCGTCCCGGAACTCGCCGTCGACGGGATGCTCGTCACCGGAGACGCGGCGATGCTCACGCTGGCTGCCGGGATCTGGCTGGAGGGGGTCAATTTCGCGATCGGTTCGGGACTGGCGGCGGGGCGCACCGCCGCCGCTGCGGTGGCCGTTGGCGACGTGAGTGCTATGGGGCTGGCTGGATACCGGTCTGCCTGTGAGGAATCCTTCGTTCTGGCCGACCACAAACGGCTGCGCCGGGCCCCGAAGCTCGTCCTGTCGGAACGCGTTCAGCGTGAGTATCCACAGTTCCTGTGTGACCTCGTGGAGGGAATGTTCACCGTGACCAATCCGCGACCCAAGCCGGGCCTTGTACGACTGGCCCGCGATGGCGTGCGAGCCCGGGGCATCCGCATGCGACACCTGGCCCGCGACACCGCCACCGCGCTGCGAGTTTTCCGATGAAAGCCATCGAGTCACCGTGGGACACGGTTTCCTTCGCTGACCGGATGGCGACGGTCGAGTTCCGGGTGTCCGAGCGGGCGCACATCACCGTGGACACCGAGGTGTGCCGATCCTGCACCACGCAGGCCTGTGTCACGGCCTGCCCGGCGGACCTGTTCGTTCCGACCTCCGACGGTGGAATCCTGTTCAGCTACGAGCAGTGCTTCGAGTGCGGGACCTGCGCGATGGTCTGCAACTCCGCGGGCGCGATCACCTGGACGTATCCCGACGGCGGTTACGGGGTGGTGTTCCGGCGTGGCTGAGCCGGACCGTAGTCCCGCCGCCGCCGACTATCTGCCGGTGATCGTCGCGTTGCTGCGTCACGCCGACCAGCGGCCGTACGTCGACCCGGTCACCGGGGCAGCCGACCGAGATCCCCGAACAGCCGGGCCGTCACCGGCGGACATCGCCGCGTTGGAAACTGCGCTGCGTTTGGCCGAGCAGTGGCACTGGCCGGTGCTGGCGGTCACGGCCGGGCCGCCCGCGGCTGCCGCGACGTTGCGGCTGGCGGCCGCGCTCGGGGCCGCGACGCTGCGGGTAGACCTCAGCAGTCGCACCGAGGTCCACACCGGTACAGATCCCGAGCCACTGGGAACTCCCCATGAATACCTCGAGGACCTCGCACACGACGAGCGCCTGTTGGCCCAAGCGTTGGTCGCGGCGATCCTGCAGTGGCTCCCATCGCGGTTTCAGCGCAGTGGTGCGCCCGCTGTCGTCGTGTGCGGTGACCGGTCCAGCGACCGCGGCACGGGTGCACTCCCGGCCTACGTTGCCGCGGAACTGGCTGCAGCGCAAGCGTTGGGGCTGGTTGAAGCCGAGCCGGTCTCGGCTTCCCCGACGAGCGGGATACGCGGTCAGCGGCGCATCGACCACGGTCGCCGCGAGATCCTGGCCGTCCCGATGCCGGCCGTGGTATCGGTGGAGGGTGGGCAGCGGCTGCGACGAGCATCGCTGGGTGCCGAGTTGACCGCCCAGCGCAGCGTGATTCCGGCGGTGACCCGTACCGAACTCGGCCTGCTCCCCGCCCGGGAAACTGTTCGACTGCGCCATGCCGCAGCACTTCGGCCGGTGACGACGCCCGTTGCTGCGCCGGTCGGCAGCCCGCATGAACGGTTGCTGACGCTGACCGGTGCGCTGGTCGAACACTCGCGGGCGACCGTGGTGCATCCGGCAAATGCCGGCGCAGCGGCGGATGCACTACTGAGTTTCCTGGCCGAGCAGGGGTATGCCCTGCCCGATCGGCCATCGGCCGCCGGGTCGGCTGCAGACCCCCGATGAGCCAATGGGACCGGCTGAGTTGGCAGCGGGTCGAGGAGTTGACCAGGCCGACGGTCATTGCTGATCACCGCCAACGACGTTCGGTCGCGGACAGCGCGCACGCAGGGGTGGGCACGCTGCTGGTTCCCCTCGGATCTACCGAACAGCACGGCCCGCACCTTCCGCTTCGCACCGACACGGTTATCGCGACAGAAATCGCCCGCCGGGCCGCGGAAGCTGACTCACGACTATTCGTCGCCCCGGCCGTCCCGTACGGGGCCAGCGGTGAACACGCGCAATTTCCGGGGACACTGTCCATCGGAACTCCCGCACTGAAACTCTTTCTCATCGAACTCGGCCGGTCTGCAGTGACCAGCGTCGCCAGAGTGGTCTTCGTCAACGGCCACGGCGGAAACGCCGACGCGGTCCGGGCTGCCGTGGAATTGCTCCGCAGTGAGGACCGCAACGTGCGCGCCTGGTCCCCGTCGGGATACCGGGACGCGCATGCCGGACGGACGGAAACCTCGCTGATGCTGGCGTTGCACCCGGAACTCGTTGGACCGTATGACGCAATCGACGGGGTTACCGATCCCGTTGCGGTCCTGATGCCGCGGCTGCAGGCCTGCGGGGTGGCCGCGGTGAGCCCCTCCGGCGTCCTCGGCGACCCGGCCGGGGCGAGCGCCGCCGAGGGAGAGACTCTGCTGCGCCGCTGGTCGCAGGAGTTGGTCGAGTTCTGCGGCGTCAGTCACTGACCGGACGGCCGGCAGCAGCAGGGGCATCGATCAGCTTTGGCGTGCCGGGCCGGCGATCCGCCCGGCGTCCAGGCGAGGCCGCAGTGCCGCGGTGCTGCGCGCGGTCAGCGCCCCAGCCCACAGGCCCGTTCCGTAGGACAGGTCGTCGGCCAGCCGTAGCGCCAGGTAAGGGCCCAGGCCCAGCGGCTCGGGGACCTCACCGGATTCGCGGCTGCGGTCGCGCAGTGCGTCCCACAGCCAGCCGCCGGCCAGTGCCACCTGTACGCGACGGGGCGCTAGGCCCAGCAGTGGCAGGGCAACCGGCCACCACTGGCGCACGGCGGCATGCGGCACCTGGCGGGCCGAGCGCAACGAGCCCAGGCCGGCGTAGCGCAGCGCGAACGAATACCGCTGTGCCGCGGTGGCCAGCGGCAGCCGACGGGCCAGCAGTCCGACCGACCCACCGATGATGCCGGTCGCCAGCAGCGGTCCCCAGGGCAGCGGTCCAGCGGCTGCGACCCAGGCGGCCACCGTCGCTGGGTGCGCGGCCAGCGGCGGCGCCCAGCCGGGGTGATCACGGGACAGCGGCGCCGCCGCCCGGCCGTAGCCGACCCGTTGCGACACCCAGGGGCCCAGTGCACCGCGGCCCCGGTGCCGCACTGACACCGACGGCTCGTAGCGGACGGTCCACCCCGCTCGGTGCAATCGCCACACCAGGTCGACGTCCTCACCCACCCGCAGCCCCGGGGTGAACCCGTCGCCGAGTGCGCAGCGGCGGGCCAGCCAGGCCGCACTCGGCACGTAGGACACCCGGCCCAGCGGTTGCACGCGGGCGGGCACGGCGCCGAGATCATGGGGTGAATGCAGCGCCTCGAACCGGTGCAGGACATCCGCCCACCGGTCAGCCCGCGGCGTACCCGTCGCAGTGTCACGGCGGCTGGCCCGCCCCGCCGCACAGTCGCCGCGGACCCGGGGAGCGACGACAGCGGTGGCCGGATCGTCGAGGAGCGGGATGAGCCGGGCCAACCAGTCCGGCTGCGGTCGGCAGTCGCTGTCGCAAAACGCGACCAGCTCGGTTTCTACGTACTGCAGTCCGGTGTTTCGGGACTCGCCCGGACCGCCGTTCACGTCCCGCCGAATCAACCGCGCACCGGCCCCGGCGCACACCCCGGCGATGGGCACCGGGTCCCCTGACGCGTCGTCGACCACGACGACCTGGCAGACACCGGCCACCACCCCCAAGAGTGTTGCCAGTTGGTCGGCTCGGTCGCGTACCGGGATCACTAGGGTCACCCGGGCGGTGACCTCGGCGGGATCAGCCTCCCGCTGGGTCGGTACGGGGTGGGCCGCACCGGTGTCCAGCAGTCGCCGGGCCAGCGCCGCAGACACGTCGTCGTGCACCGTGAGTTGGCCGTTGTCGACCCCCGCGAGGTAGGGCAGCGCCGCAGGGGAAAGCCGGAGCAATCGAGCCGGTGCGTCGGTCAGCAGCACGTCGGGGGCCGGTCGTTGCAGGCCCCGTGCCAGTCGGATCACGAAGCCGTTGGGCAGCCGGGTTGCTGACGGTGGGGACAGCGGAGTCACAGGCCGAACCCGCCGCCCGCCTCGACCACTGTGCCGTGCAGCGCCGCACCGGCCGGAGAACAGGCGTACGCGATCAGGTCGGCGATCTCCTCGGGCTGCAGAACTCGCCGGATGCCTTGCCGCGCAACCAGATCCGCAGCAGGTACGCCGTACAGGTCAGCAGTGGCCGCCAGCATCGGGGTGTCGGTGGAACCCGGACTGACGCCGCTGGCAGTCACCCCAGTGCCGACCAGGTCGGCGGCCAGGCCGCGGACCAAGCCCGCGGCGGCGGCCTTGCTGATGCCGTACGCGCCCAGGTGGAACAGGCCGTGTTCGGCCGCGGTGCTCACCACCACGACGAACCGTCCGTTGCGTTCCGGCGCGGTCAGCATCGCCGGAATGACCGCCTGGCTCAGGTGCCAGGCGCCTAACAGATTCACCTCCAACATCGCGGTGAGCGTCTGTGGGGATTCCAGCCACAGCGGTTGCCCCCCGCCGACGACGCCCGCCACGGCCACGGCCGCAACCGGCGTTCCGTGGCGCTCGGCGTGGGTAGCCACCACGGACTCGAGTGCTGTCGCATCCCGGACATCCACTACGGCCGTTGTCACGACATCGGGCCACTGATTCGACAGCGCCGCCAGGTGCGCCGCGGGCGACAGCCGTCCGGCCGCACCCGGGATCTGCAGCCCAACGGGGGCATCGATGGCCAGCACCGACCAGCCGTCGGCGACCAGTCGGGCGACGGTCGCCGACCCGATGCCCCCTGCCGCCCCGGTCACCACTGCCCACTCAGCGCAGGTGGTTGTGGGATCTCGCTGCGACGCTTCAGGCACGCGGGGATTCTGCCGCACGATGCGTCCCGTGCCGCCGGCCTGGGTGCCCGGGCGGCGCGGACGTACGAGGCGCTGGGCTGCAGCTTCGAACTGCTCGAGAGCCGCATCCGGCCGTTCGCCGGTAGCGTGCGGCGGCATGGGTAGCGCGTCATGGTTTTCCGCCGGTGAGCCGCAGCTGCCGGACGGCCTGGACTGGCTCAGTCCGATGGAGCGTCGGCGGTACGACTCAATGCGGTTCGCCAAGCGGCGGATCGAGTATCTAGCGGCGCGGTGGACCGCCAAGCAGGCCTTGGCCCTCGCCTTCGATGCCGGACACCTGGGCTGGGACGAGATCGAGGTCGGGCATGCCATGGACGGCGCGCCGCACCCGCGCCTGGCGGGCCAGGAGCAGACCCGCCGGATGTCCATGACGGACCGGGCCGGCTGGGCGGTCACCCTGGTGTCCCCGGCCAGCTTCGAGGTCGGCTGTGACCTCGAACTGGTTGAGACGCGCAGCCCGGCGTTCGTCCAGGACTGGTTCACCCCGCCCGAGCAGCAGCGGATGGCCGCCGCCCGGGATTCCTTCGACTGGAACCTGCTGGCCAACATGATCTGGTCGGCCAAGGAGAGCGCGCTGAAGGTCTTACGTACGGGGCTACGCCGGGACACCCGCAGCGTGGAGGTGACGGTGGGATCGACGGAGCCGGGAACCGAGGCCGCTGGCTGGCAGCCGCTGACGGTCCGCGCTGCCGAGGGTGACGTCTTTCCGGGCTGGTGGCGGGTTTACGGGGAGTTCATCCTCACCTGTGCCGCGCAGGAACAGACCGAGCCGCCCGTGGCGCTCGTCGAGCCACCCGCGCTGGCCAGCGCGACGCCGGTGCACTCATGGTTGCTGGCACCCCGGGTGCCGCCAGGCTGACAGCGGCCCCCCGGACACGAGCTGTCCGGGGGGCCGCTGCGGGGCGAGAATTAGTGCTTGCCGTTGACCTTCGCCTCGTACGACTTCATTCCTCGTTCGAGGGCGTCGACGAGGTAGGGGCGCAGGTTGTGCGGATCGATGATCCGGTGCACCGAACCCATCTCGACCGCTCTCTGGATGTTGTGAATCCCGTCGAAAGTGCTGGCGACCTCGCCGAGTTTCTCGGACCGGACGGCAGCGGTCATGTCCACGAGCGCACTGCGCAGCGCGGTCTTCTGGGCCCCGGAGGCTGCCGCGATGCCGTCCTTGAGTTCCACCACGCGTGGATCCGCAGCGGTTCTCTTGTCGACCTCGCGGGAGAACACCACAGCCGCTGCGGGTGCGCCACCGATCACCGAGGCATGCGAGCCGGCGATCGCAGCGACCTCCATGTTCTTGTTCAGCGCCGCGGAGAACACTACGAATGCACCGCCGTGATAGCGGGACACGACAACGAACACGATCGGTCCCTGGAAGTTCACGACAGCGCGCCCGATCTCCGCGCCATACTCCAACTGTAGCCGGCGCATGGACTCCGGCGATCCGTCGAAACCGGACAGGTTTGCCAGCACCACCAACGGCCTACTGCCACTGGTTGCGTTGATCGCCCGGGCCACCTTCTTCGAGGCCAACGGGAACAAGGTGCCGGAGGTAAACGTGTCCGGTCCATCGGCGGGCAGGACGCCCATCCGGGGGATCGGCTTGGACTCCAACCCGAGCATGCACACCGGGTAGCCGCCGACGTGGGCGTCCCATACCACCGCGACCTCGGCGTCCTCCATCCCAAACCACCGTTCCAGGGTGGGATGGTCAGCGTCCACCGCGGCCGCCATCACCCGCCGGATCTCGAACGGCTTCTTCCGGTTCGGGTTGGACTCCATGCTGAACACCTCCCCGACGGTGGCGAACTCGCCGCCGTGCGGTGCGGTGCAGACGTCCCGGTCGATGGGGTCCGAAGTGACCGCCCGGCGG
Organism: Candidatus Nanopelagicales bacterium; assembly: GCA_038208295.1. Lineage (GTDB taxonomy): Bacteria > Actinomycetota > Actinomycetes > S36-B12 > JBBQYX01 > JBBQYX01. The sequence goes on from JBBQYX010000041.1 coordinate 18,161, forward strand.
GGGAACGTCTCGCCGGGAGCCACGTACGCATGGTCATAGTGCGCGAGCAGGATCCGGCAGGCGTCGGCGAGGTCGTGCGCGAAATACTGCGCCTGGCCGTTCGGCCCCATGACGCGTTCGTACCCGCCGATGCCCTGGTTGTCCTCCGCCGATACCCCACCGGAGTAGTCCAGCGACTGCTTGCCGGTCAACACCATCGACGAACCCGGGATCATGACCAGGATGCCCTTGGTGTGCAACAGCATCGTGGCTTCGGCGTTCCAGTACGGCTGGCCGCCGACCGTGATACCCGCAATGATGATGTTGATCTCGAACCCACGCTGGGTGAACTCGATGAGCGCTCGCAGGACGTCGGCGATCCAGTCCATGTTCTCGGTGCCGCTGTCCATGGCGATGAGCGCACCGGAGGAGATGGCATACCACTCCACCGGTAGGCCCCGTTCCTCGGCCAGATCGAGGGCGGCCATGATGCGGCGGCACTCGGGTTCAGCCAGGTTCCCCATACCGCGGCTCGGGTCGGACAGCATCGCAACGCGTTGCACGCCCTCGGGATACCGCGCGGTGTAGTTCGTCGCAATACCGATGATGATGTTCGCCGCGTTCAGTCCCGGCTCGCGATTGACCTCGACAAGTTCATTGTTCTCGTCCAGGTCCATCTCGACGAACGTCCCCCGAGGAACCCCACTACCAGGGGTCGCCTCCGCGGGAACCAGCATCTTGAGGAACTCCCACGGGTACACCAGGCCGCGCCGCCGCAGTTGTACGACCTTCTGGGTGTACGGAGTGAGCGGTTCCAGCGGATGATTGTTGGGTGCCCCAACCCGAAAAACAACCTGCCGGCCCTCGGGGTTGGATATCTGTAGCACCGTTGGCCGTGCTTCGGCGCCGGCGACGGCGAGACGGGCGTACACCGCGACCTTTTCCAGGCCGAGACCCTCGGTGGCTGGGGCGAGGCGTTGAGCGAGTTCCTGCAGATCGTCCGAGGGAAGGTCGATGACCGGCCAGACGTGCAGCATCAATCGGTTCCACGGCAGGCGCTTGCCGCCGGGTTGCCGGTTCTGCGCCTCCCGCAGCGCATTGAGTGCTGCCAGATAGATCCGCTCGAACTCCGGCAGGGCGACGACCCGGCCTACATCGTTGCGGATCGGAGTGAAGTCGCGGACCTCGGCAAGCACGAAAAGTCGCTCGTCGCGTGGGTTCGTGCGGGCAACCCCGTGGAACAGGTAGACATCCTCGACCGACGGCAGTCGGGTGATGTCGAAGTTCTTCAACCGCCACAACTGCAGTCGCTTGCCCATCATCGGGTGCAGGCCGCGAACCACCCGGTCCTCGGCGAAGTGCCCGTCGGCACCGGGGCGGAAGGTCACATGCCGCACCCCGCCGATGCCCGGATCGCTGGACAGTCCCGACGTCGCGACCACGACTCGGCGCAAGCCCGCCGGCATGGTGTCCTCCACCATGGCAAGCAGTTCCGCCCGAGCCGCGTCCTCGTCGCCAGCCTCGTCCCGCCACTCGTACAGCTCCACCATCGCGTCGTGCCCCGCTGGCAGCGCCGCCAGTTGCGGGCCCATGACCCGGCAGGCGTCGGCGAGCCGGTCGTGGTCGACGTGGGTACTGATGACGTGGATGACCTGGTTGTCGAGGTCGTACGTGGTGGTCGCGAAGGGCATGCCCTCACGCTCGTAGGTGTCGACCAGGCCGATCGGCCGGATCCGGTAGTACCGCCGAGTCATCACCTCGAGCATGCGTTGCTGAAGCCGCGGACTCCCTGCACGGGATGCCGCCGACAGGGTGCTCTTCAACGGCTGCGGGCAGTCGACCAGGGCCTTGACGTGACGTTCGGCCTGTGGGCCGTCCGGGTCGGCCGCCAACAGCGTGATGTGGTCCTGCGCAGTCGCGTAGGTCGCGTTGCGGATGTCCTCCAGCATGGGCAGGTCGAACGTGCGGTAACGCACTTCGTGGGCCAAGTCGTGGACGACCGGGAGCCGGTTACGGGTCTCTTCGGTGATCCGGTCGAGGAGGGCGCGCCAGTTGCTGTCGCGGTATTGCAACGGCCGCTCCAGCCGCCGCTGCAGCAACTGCACCACCGGCGTGGACTGCTGCGCCCGGCGCTGCCCAGACTTGGCGATCCGGTACAAGGCGCTGTGCAGGGCCGGGGTGGGCTCCAGCGAGTCCACCCCGAAGTGCTTCAGCGACGTGAGCAGTTGCACCAGGAACGGTGCGGGCAGGGCGCGGCCCTGGGCATCGATGTCCCGCAGATACGACCCGAGGTATTCCTCGGCCGACCGGCGTTCGGTGGGGGCCAGGTCGTCACCGAGTCCGTTGCGGCGATACAGCGAGATGATGTCGATGAAGGTCGAGAGGATCTCGTCCTCCATCGGTCGTCGCTCGTCCAGCGACATGGCCTCGTCCGGGCATAGCTCCACCGCTTGTGACGGGGGCAGGTCCGGTGCGATGTCGTAGCCCAGCAGCAGCCGACGCATCCGGGTGAGCCGGTGCTGGCAGGCGATGTGCTGCACGCCCAGCTCAGGAATCGTCAACCGGCTCAGGTCCACCCGCGGAGCGATCTCACCGGTGACCGGCGCATGCATCGGCTCGAGCACCACCAGCGGTTCACCGGCGCCCACCTGCTCATTGGGACGGACGAGGACTTCGCGGACCCGGCCGGCGGTGTCGGCCCGGACCGCGGACTCCATCTTCATGGCCTCGACGACCGCCAGGGGATCACCCACCGCAACCACGTCACCGGGTTGGACCGGGACCGCCACGACCACGCTGGGCATCGGTGCGCGCGCCACGCCGCCGTCGTCACGAACCACGGTGTGCGGCACCCCGTCGACCTCGATCAGGAACGTCCCGTCGGTGGTGGATGTGAGCACCCGGTGGGTCGTCGACCCGAAGGACAGCCGACTCTCTGCCGGCCCGGTGTTACGAAGCTTGAGTTCGACGGCCGGTCCGGCTGCCTCACTGATGCGGTACGTCGTCGGCCCCAGCCGCAGCACGGTGAACTCGTAGCGCTGACCGTTGGCTACCAACGCTGCTGGGTGCCCGTTGGACGCGTTGACCTCCGGCCGGCCCCGCTCGGCGGTGGTGAAGAAGCGGGCCCGGGACTTGGCCTCCTCGCTGGCGTACACCTCCAGTGCGGCGGCACACAGGGCGACGTCCAGCCCCTCCAGGGATGTCGACGGTGTCTCGCCGGTCGCGACCAGTCGATCCACCCAGCCGGTGTCGATCTCGTTGTGCTGCAGTTCCGGCCGGGCCGTGAGGGCCTGCAGCAGCGCCCGGTTCGAGGTGCCACCGGCGATGACGACGGAGCCCTGGGTCAGCGCCCTGCGCAGCCGGGCCAGAGCCTCGGCCCGGTCCACGCCGTGCGCCACGATCTTGCCGATCACCGGCTCGAACTCGGTCGGGATCGTGTCGCCCTCCTCGACCCCGGTGTCGATCCGCAGGCCCGGGCCGGCCGGGAAGTGCAGGCGGCGGACCAACCCCGGTGCTGGCGCAAACCCGTTGTGAACGTCCTCGGCCGCCAGCCGGGCCTCGATCGCGTGGCCGAAGGTGACCGGCGGCGGCCCGACCAGCGGCTCCCCAGCAGCGATGCGCAGTTGCAACTTGACCAGGTCCAGACCGGTGGTGACCTCGGTGATCGGGTGCTCAACCTGGAGACGGGCGTTGAACTCCTTGAAGGTGAACAATTTGGAGTCCTGGTCGTACAGGAACTCCACCGTCCCCACCGAGTCGTAGCCGATCGACTCGGCCATACGTACCGCGGCGGCACGCACCTCCGCGTCCTGCTCGGGGGTCAGCACCGGTGAGGGCGCCTCCTCCAGGACCTTGCGGTGCCGCCGCTGCACGGTGCAGTCCCGTACGCCGATGTCCCAGACCGTCCCCTCCTGGTCACCGGCGATCTGCACCTCGATCAGGCGCGCGCGGCGGACCATCGCCTCCAGATAGACGGCCGGGTTGCCCGAGTGCGCAACGGCTTCCTCGCGCGCGGCCTGCAGGGCCGCTTCGAGCTCCTCGGCCCGGTTGACCCGCCGGATCGCCGGCCCGGAGCCGCTGGCGGCCTTGACCATCAGGGGATATCCCAGCCGCCCGGCGTGCAGCCGGGCGTCCTCGGGACTGTTCACCGGCCCGCCACTCCAGGCGGTCGTGGCGATCCCGGCAGCCTCCGCCGCTCGCTTAGCGGCGATCTTGTCGTCCAGCAGTCGCAGCACCTTGGCGGCCGGGCCGATGAATGCGATGCCGAGGTCCGCGCACATGGCGGCGAACTCGTGCCGCTCGGCGACGAAGCCCCAGCCGACCCAGACGGCGTCGGCGCCGCATCGGGTCATCGCCTCGTTCAGGATCGGCAGGGACAGATAGGCCTGGACCGGGTAACCGCTGACCGGGCCGGGCACGTGCACGGGCCCCAGCGGATAACTCTCGTCGGCCTCGCGGACGAACATCGCGTCCGCATCGGCATCCGTGTACAGCGCGATGGTTCGGAGTTCGCGACCTTCCTCCAAACTCAGCTCCCGGGCCGCGTGCACGAGACGTACCGCCGGCTCGCCTCGGTTGACCACCGCGATGCGATGAAACGTCATGACCCTCGCACTCCTTCGACTCATCGCTTGCCCGGGCCGCAGCTGGTACCGGGGCCAGTCAGCGGCCTGCCCACCGCCGGTGTGGGACACCGGCGATGGGCAGGCCTTCGATCAGATCCTCTCGGACTGGGTGTGAACGCTGGCAGCGCTCACTCGGCGCCCCGGTCCGTCGACGACTGCATAGCCGCCTGCAGGGGCGCGGCCAAGTCGTCGGGGACGCCGGCCGGCATGGGACTGGTGCGGTAGCCGTGCAGGTGCACCAGCACCCGGCCATCCCCATCGGTCACGACCGCGTCGGTCCCGCGTTCGGTCGACTCGACCACGGCCACCACCGGCTGCGCAGCCGCGTTCAGATCGCCAGTGGAAACTACCCGGTCTAGGTGCATCGGCAGCGCCATCACGCCGGTGGTGCCGATCTCATGGATTCCCGCGGTTTGGAAGGCCAATTCGGTCAACCGCGGGTGGGTGATGGTGGCCCGGTCCTGCCGGGAGTGGTTCGGCGGCAGATCGGCCGACAGTTCACCGGCCGCCCCACCATCGTGCGCCCACGCCTGAGCCAGCACCTGGTAGGCCGGCCCGTGGAAGTAGACCGCGTAAATGTCGGCCGGGCTCGCTGCTGGGGTGCCCTCGGCGGGCCGTCCAACCGGGGTCATGGCCTCGGCGCTGGGCGGCTGAATGCCGAGTCGGACGGTGCCGGTGAAGTGCAGCGTCCGCTGCGGCTCGTCCTGGCCCGCCAGCCGCCGTTCGCCCACCAGCTGGCAGTGGGCGAGGACGTCGGCACCGTCGACGGTGAATACGGCGGAGGCGATCAGCTCACGGGGTTCGTCCCGGTAGAACTTCACCGGAGCCCGGAAGTCGACGTTCTCCAGCGCCACGACCGACAGGTCCGGGTAGGCCAACTGAGCCACCTCGGCAAAGCACTCCAGCCCCATCACACCCGGCAGGACGGGGGTGCCGTCGATGCGGTGGTGATCCAGGAATGGCTCCTGGGACGGGTCCAGGGTGACCGTTGCGACTAGCCCGTCGTAGACACCGAACCGGATGATCTGCCACGGCAGGGCGCCGGCGTCGCGAGTGAGGTCGACCAGCGGACCGGCGTCGGAGACGTCCAGCCCACCGGACTCGTGCTCGGGCGCCATCATCATGCCCATCCGCAGGCCGATGACGACCTCACCAGAGACCTCCCGCAGGGTGATCTCCCGGCGCACGATCGGGACCCCGGCCTTCGCCGGGAGCATGTCGATCCCCGCCGCCTTCATGATCGCCGGGATCGAACCCCGGGTCGCCATGCCGATGTCGCCCCACGCGGTCCAGTCGATCGCCACGGACAACGTCTGCGGCCGCTGGTTGCGCAACGCCGACACGCTCTTGCAGAGCAGGTCATTGGCAGCGCTGTAGTCGGTCTGCCCGTTGTTGCCGAACCGGCCAGCGACCGAGGAGAACGCGACCACCGAACCCAGCGGAGCATCGCCCAGGCCGGTCAGCAGGTTGAACCAACCGTCGGCCTTGACGTCGAATACCAGGTCGTACTCGTCCCGGGACTTGTCCGCCAACTTGCGGCTGATCTCCAGGCCGCCCGCGTGCAGCAGCACATCGACCGTGCCGGAGTGCTCCAGCGCGGCTCCCACGGCAGCCCCGACGGCGTCGGTGTCCCGCAGGTCGCACTGGTGCCAGTGGACAGTCCCGCCGGCCTCCTCGATGGCGAGGACCGCGGCGAGTGCGGCGTGCGCCCGTTCGATCCGGGCCATCTCCTTCTCGACCATGACCGGGGTAACGCGCTTCTCCGTGGTCTTCATCCGTTCGAACACGCTGCGCTGCAAGCCATCGCGGTCGTGTCCGAAGCGCAGGACATCCTCGTCGGTGCGGTCGGGCTCGGTCACCAGATCGAGCAGGTGGAACTGCCCGCCGCCGGCGGCCCGGGCCAGGTCGGCCGTGATCGCCGAGACGATCGCACCGGCTGCGCCGGTGATCACAAACACCGACTCGGGGCTCAACTCGGGTCCCTGGGCGGAGTCGGTACGGGCCGGGGGCAGCGGCGTCTCGGCCACCCCGATCGTCCAGCGCAGTGGCCCGACGTGCCCGACCTCGACGATGCCGGGGTCCTGCAGCGTCTCGGTGAGCAGCGAGGTGACCACCGCGTCGCCGTCGGCATCGGCCGTCACGTCGACGGCCTTGACCAGCGCCTGGGGATGTTCGCGGTGGTAGGCCTTCGTAAAGCCGGTCACCGCGCCACCCATCGGTGCGTGTGCACCGGTGTCACCGTAGCCGTGTTGACCACCCAGCCGGGTGGCGGACACGAGGAACGTGCCGGGCCCGTCCACGTGCTCGGCCAGGTCGCGCATGACGCAGGACAGCACCTTGACCCGGCGACGCAGACCCTCACGCCAGCCAGCCAGGTCCACACCCTCGATGCCGTGGTCGACGTCCAAGGCGGGCAGCCAGTAGACGCCGGTGACGCCTCCGTCGGAGGTGAACTCGCCCAGCCGGGCGAGCAGAGCGTCGGTGTCCTGGGTGGTGTCCAGGACCAGAACGGTGACGCCGTCCCCGACGAGCCGGTCCGCCAACGCGGTCGCGACCCCGTTGCCGTCCGAGCCGATGACGACCCGGGCCTCGGCAAGGCTGACGCCGGTCGGCAGTGTCCAGCCGACCCACGGCCGCAGGACCGGGGTCGGGATGCGCCGGGGGATCGCCGCGGCCGCCTCGTCGTCGCCGACCATCAGGTCACTGGCAGCGGTCGGTGCCGCGGTCGTTGCCGGGCCGGACGCGGCCGGTGTGCTCGCCGCTAGGTGCGGCGCCCGCTCATGCACGAAGCCGACGACGGCGCGCAGGGTGGGGTATTCGCGCAGGGCGAGGTTGTCGTCGCGGGGGATGTCGTACGCGGCCCGGATGGCGGCGAACGTCTCGGCCTGCTTGACGGTGTCGATGCCCAGGTCGGCTTCCATGTCGAGGTCGAGGTCGAGCATGTCCTCGGGATAACCGGTCTGCGCGGCGACGATGCCGAGCACCGTTGCGATCACCGGGTCGGCGTCACCCGCCGGGGCCGCTGCATCCGCAGGCGATGCCGATGCCGATGCCGGTGCCGATGTCGCTGCTGCTGCCGGTGCTGCGCTGGGTGGGGTGAGTCCCTGGGCGCGTTCGTAGACGAAGCCGACGACGGCGCGCAGGGTGGGGTATTCGCGCAGGGCGAGGTTGTCGTCGCGGGGGATGTCGTACGCGGCCCGGATGGCAGCGAACGTCTCGGCCTGCTTGACGGTGTCGATGCCCAGGTCGGCTTCCATGTCGAGGTCGAGGTCGAGCATGTCTTCGGGATAGCCGGTCTGCGCGGCGACGATCTCCAGCACCTTGGTGACGACGGGATCACTGGTCGCTGCCACCGGTGCTGGTGCAGCTGCCGCCGCCGATGTCGCTGCTGGTGCTGCGCTGGGTGGGGTGAGTCCCTGAGCGCGTTCGTAGACGAATCCGACGACGGCGCGCAGGGTGGGGTATTCGCGCAGGGCGAGGTTGTCGTCGCGGGGGATGTCGTACGCGGCCCGGATGGCGGCGAACGTCTCGGCCTGCTTGACGGTGTCGATGCCGAGGTCGGCTTCCATGTC
>JBBQYX010000042.1:0-26313 GCA_038208295.1 Candidatus Nanopelagicales bacterium
GTCACCGCGGTGATCGCGGTGGGTTTACAGAAGACGCCGTGGTTGGCGAACCCGGCATAGGCGCCGGCGAGAGAAAGGGGTGAGACCTCCAGGGAGCCGAGCGGGAACGAGGGAACCCGATCCAGTGCGTCGCCGGTCGCCTTCCGGACGCCCATCTCCTCGGCGATCTCTGCCTGACGACACAGGCCCGCCTTCTCCTCCAAGGCGTAGAAGAAGGTGTTCACCGAGTACGCGGTTCCCTTGCGCATGTCGAACGTGCCCGAGCCGGTCGAGTTGTTGACCCCGATGTCTCCGAAGGGCACTCCGGTGGTGCAATTCTTGAAGTCCTTGAAGACCTTGTACTGAGGAGCCTCGAATCGTTCGTACGGGGAGATGCCCTTCTCCAGCGCCGCGGCCAGTGTAAAGATCTTGAACGTCGAACCGGCCTGCATACCGATGGTGCCGCCGTAGGCGCGGTCCACGTTGTAGTTGTACGTGGTCGCGCCACGTCCGGACGTCCCCCACGTGCGGTTCTGGGCCATCGCGAGGATGTTGCCGGTTTCCGGCTCCACCATGCTGATCGCGGTGGCCGCCCGGCTCTTGTCCGTCGCCGGGATGTAGTCGTTGACCGTCTTGTCGGCGATGCGCTGCTTGGTCGGGTTGATGGTGGTACGAATGGTCAGGCCGCCGCGCTTGAGCAGCGCCTCGCGTTCTGCGTCAGTTGCACCGAAGGCGGGGTCGTTGCGGACGACCTGCAGCACGTAGTCACAGAAAAACGGCGCGAACGAGGTGGTGCAGCCGTTGCGTACCTTCGACGGCTTCAACAGCTTGGCCATCGGAACCTTAACCGCCGCGGCCCGCTGCTTGGCCGTGATGTAGCCGAGTTCGGCCATTCTCTTGAGCACCACATCGCGGCGTACCGTCGACAAGCTGGGGTTGCGGGTGGGGTCGTAACTCACCGGCTGCTGTACGAGGCCGGCGAGGGTTGCCGCCTCCGGCAAGGTCAACTGGCTCGCGGACTTGCTGAAGTAGCGGCGGGAGGCCGCCTCGATCCCGTAGGCACCCGCGCCGAAGTAGGAGATATTGAGGTAGCGCTCGAGAATCTCCGCTTTGGTGTAGCGCTTCTCCAGCGCCAGCGCGTAGCGGATTTCCCGGATCTTCCGCAGCGGAGAGCGCGCCCGCGCATCGCGGACCTCCTCATCGGTCTTGGCGTTGTTCAGCAGCACGTTCTTGACGTACTGCATCGTCAACGTCGAACCACCCTGCTGGACGCCGCCGGCCCCGCTGTTGGTGGCGACGGCACGCAGGGTGCCCCGCAGATCGATCCCGCGGTGGTCCAGGAACCGCGAGTCTTCGATCGCCACGATCGCCTCGCGCATGACCAGGGCCACCTTGCTCAGCGGCACCTCGACCCGGTTCTGGTAGTAAATCGTCGCCAGCGGTGAGCCGTCGGCAGCACGGATGACGGTGCGCTGGGGCAACGGCGGCGTCTCCAACTGGGTGGGCAGGCTTTCGAAGCCATCCACCGTGGCCCGGGCGGCAACCCCGGCGCCGCCGACCAGGGGCAGTGCCATCCCGGCGGCAACCAGCCCAGCGACGACCGCCACGACGACGAATAGCAGCAGGCGGGCACCGACGCCGAGGGGGCTTCGCCGCCGGCGCGGAGTGGGAGGCACGGCCATGATGACGTCCAGGGTAGGCGCCGCGGTTCCCCGCACCACGAGCCTCCTCGACAGGAACAGGCCGTGATAGTTCCAAATGACTACATATGCTAGTCCTTCTTAGCCTGTTCTGAAGTGACGGTCGCCCTTAGCGTCAAGGTGTTCCTAGTGATCCAGATCACTGCACGCCGCACCGTCACACGCACCGCAATCTGCCGCTCAACGGAACGACCCAATACAGCCAGACGACAGCAATCGCCGTCGACCGACTCAGGGTCGTTCGGCGCCCGAACGGGGAGGATCGCAGCGATGGCATTGTCGACCGATTGGACTGCCGAGGCGGCCTGCCGGGGCAGCGACCCGGACTTGTTGTTCGTTCAGGGTGCTGCCCAGAACCGAGCGAAGACCATCTGCCGCGGTTGCGTCGTCCGTACCGAATGCCTCGCTGACGCCCTGGACAACCGGGTGGAGTTCGGCGTGTGGGGCGGGATGACAGAACGGGAGCGCCGCGCGCTACTGCGCCGCCGCCCGCAGGTGACCTCCTGGGCGGCGCTGCTACATGCCGCCAAGGAGGAGTACGAACGCGATGTCGCCGAGGTCTCCCAGCCTCGTCGCGCCTCCTGACGCGGGTGATGGGCAGGGCCTGACGACTGGCAGGACGGCGCCCGGGTCAGTGCCTGGAGTCCGACGAGAGTGCCGCACCGACCTCGCGCAGGCCTTCCAGGTCGTGCACGTCCTCGGCCAGGGCCGGCACGGTGGCGACCGGGACAGCCCGGTGGGCGGCGGTGAAGCGCTCGGCCACCCGCCACTGCCGGGCGGCCTGCACGGAGCCCGCCGCGTGCAGCCGCAGCAGTTCCGCGGTGACCGGGTGGCCCCCGAGGTCATCGAGCCGCTCGGCTCCGACCAGCGCCTGCTCCGCGGACAGTTCCGGCGCCCGGACCTCGCGTACCCGGTTGAGAATCAGCCCGGCCAACGGCATGTCGTCGGACTTCAGCCGTTCCACGAAATAGGACGCCTCCCGCAGCGCATCACGTTCGGGAGCAGCGACGACCAAGAAGGACGTGCCCTCGTCCTGCAGCAGCCGGAACGTCGCATCCGCCCGCTCGCGAAAACCGCCGAAAACGGTATCGATGGCAGACACAAAGGTGCCGACGTCCCGCAACACCTGCCCGCCGAGAACCTTCGTCAACACGTTGGTGAAGAACCCGAAGCCAACACCGATGACCTTCCCGATGCCGCGTCCCGCACCCCGGGCGGGAGCGGTCAGGATGCGGATGAAACGCCCGTCCAGGAATGAGCCGAGACGCTTGGGTGCATCGAGGAAGTCCAGCGCCGAACGGGACGGCGGGGTGTCCACCACGATGAGATCCCACTCACCCTGCGCATCGCCGCGAACTCGCAGTTGGCCAAGTTTCTCCATGGCCATGTATTCCTGGGTACCGGCGAATGAGCTCGACAGCGACTGATAGAACGGGTTGGACAGGATCTGTTGCGCCCGTTCCGGATCGGCTTGGGATTCCACAACCTCGTCGAAGGTGCGCTTCATGTCCAGCATCATCGCCGCGAGGCTGCCCCGGCCGTCCGGGCCGCTGATATCCGGTACGACGCGGGGAGTGTTGTCCAACTCACTCAGCCCCATCGCCTGAGCCAGCCGCCGGGCCGGATCGATCGTCAGGACGACGACGTCTCGGCCGCGCTCAGCCGCCCGCAGCGCCAGCGCCGCAGCCGTGGTGGTCTTTCCGACGCCCCCGCTGCCGCAGCAGACCAGGATCCGGGTCGCCGGGTCGTCCAATAGGGCGTCGACGTCCAGCCGCGGCGGGGCAGCGTCCGACGTGTTCATCGCATCCCCTGCAGTCGCAGCAACGCAGCCAGGTCGTACAGCGCACCCAGGTCGATGCCGTCGGGCATCAGCGGCAATTCGTACACCGGCCGCCCGGACTCGTCGATCCTGGCCCGTTCCTGGCGTTCCAGGCTCACCCGTACGGCATGGTCCCTCGCCTCACCGAGCAGCGCGTCCACAACCGCCGTCGGTGCGTGCCTGGTCACCAATCCGGCAGCAGTTAAACCCTCCTCGATGCCATTGCGGGGCAGCCAGCCATGCGTGGCCGCCTCCAGGACCTCGTCGTCCAGGACGGGTGGGCGGGTCATGTTCACGATCACGCCACCCACCGGCAGACCCGCGGCGGTCAGCTCGGCGATCGCGTCCACGGTCTCCTGCACCGGCATCTCCTCCAGAAGCGTGACTAGATGGACGACGGTCTGCGGCGAGCGGATCACCGCCATCACCGAATCCGCCTGGGTGTGGATCGGGCCGACCCGGGCGAGCCCAGCGATCTCGTGGTTGACGTTGAGGAAACGGGTGATCCGACCCGTCGGCGGTGCATCCAGAACGACCGCGTCGTAAACCGGCCGGTTTCCCTCGCGGCGCTTGACTGCCTCGCCGGCCTTCCCGGTGAGCAGCACGTCGCGCAGCCCCGGAGCGATGGTCGTTGCGAAATCGATGGCCCCCATGCGACGCAGCGCCGAGCCCGCCCGGCGCAGGTTATAGAACATCGCCAGGTATTCCAGCATCGCCTCTTCGGCATCCACGGCCAGGCCGTAGACATCGCCGCCGCCCGGCGCCACCGCGATCTTGCGCTCGCCGTAGGGCAACGGGGCGGTGTCGAACAACTGCGCCAGCCCCTGCCGGCCCTCCACCTCGATGACCAGCACTCGCTTGCCGTCGGTTGCCAGTGCCAGCCCCAGTGCCGCCGCCACTGTGGTCTTGCCGGTGCCGCCCTTGCCCGAGACGACGTGTAGTCGGACCCCGGGCCAGGCCGGGTCGGGAGCATTTGCCACGAACCGAGCGTATCCCCCGACATGATCGTCGAAACTCCGTCGCAGGCTGCTTGACCCGGACACAACGGCGCGCAGCGCGGCTACAGTCCCGGCCATGACGACGTGGGAGTACGCCACCGTGCCGCTACTGGTGCACGCGACCAAGCAGATTCTGGACACCTGGGGGACCGACGGTTGGGAACTGGTCCAGGTCATGCCCGGACCCTCCGGCGACAACGTGGTGGCCTACCTCAAGCGCCCGAAGGAGGCCTGAGCCATGTCCGGTGTCGAAGACAGACTGGCCGGTCTCGGCCTGAGCATCCCGCAGGTGGTCCCCCCGGTGGCGGCGTACGTGCCCGCCGTCCAGACCGGTCGCCACGTGTGGACCTCCGGGCAGCTGCCGATGATCGACGGCGAGATGCCTGCGGTCGGCAAGGTAGGGACGGGTGCGTCTGATGTCAGCCCGGAGGTGGCGTACGAGTGCGCCCGGGCCTGCGCACTGAACGCACTGGCCGCGATCAAAGCGGTCATCGGTGACCTCGACCGGATCTCGAGGGTCGTCAAGGTCGTCGGCTACGTCGCCACGGCACCGGGCTTCACGGGGCAGCCGCAGGTCGTCAACGGCGCCAGCGAACTGCTCGGTGCCGCGTTCGGCGACGCCGGCCGGCACGCCCGGTCCGCGGTGGGAGTGGCGGCGCTGCCGCTGGACGCCCCCGTCGAGGTCGAGATGATCGTCGAAGTCACCGACTGACGCCGCGGTGCTCGGGGGGAGGATGAGCGCGTGACCGCCACGCCGCGCTTCCCGGCCGAGCTGACCCGTCGGGCTCTGGCCCAGGCCCACGGGGACGGGTCGTACGTGCCGCCGCTGGCGCGCGATGCCGCGACCATCGTGCTGCTGCGCGACGGCACTGCCGGGCTCGAAGTGTTCCTCCTGCGGCGGACCCGCACGATGGCCTTCGCTCCCGGCATGCACGTCTTCCCCGGCGGCCGGGTGGAGGAGCAGGACGCCGATCCGAGCGTGCCCTGGACGCCTGATGCCCGCTACGACCTGACCGGGCAGGCCGCCCGGTTCTTTATCGCCCCCGACGCGCTGCGCGCGCTGCTGGTGGCTGCGGTGCGGGAGACGTACGAGGAATCCGGGGTGCTCCTTGCCGTCGGCCCCGACGGTCAGCCACCGGTGCGCGACCCTGCCGACCTGACCTGGGAGGCCGACCGCGTGGAACTGCTGGCCAGGACGTTGAGCATCGCGCAGTTGTTGCAGCGCAAGGCTTTGGCAATCCAGCCCGATGCGATCGAGATCTGGACGCACTGGGTCACGCCTGAGGTCGAGGACCGACGCTACGACACCCGATTCTTTGTCGCGGGGCTGCCGGCCGGGCAGTACACCGTCGACGTGGGCGGCGAGTCGGACCGGGTGCACTGGAGCACGCCGCACGACGCGATCGCGGCCTACCAGGCGGGGGAGTTGGCCATGCTGCCGCCCACCTCTGCCACCGTCACCGAACTGAGCGCCTATGCACGCGTAGCCGATGTCCTGGCTGCGGCACCGCTGCGGACCCCCCGACCGGTGCTGCCCCGCCCAGTGCTGGTCGGGGACGAAGTGCACTGGACGCTGGTGGACGCCTACGACGGAACGCTGTTGGAGCAGGGCGACGGTGCCCCGCCCGCCGGCAGTGAAAGTCGCGGGGTCGACGGGTGAGAGCCGTGCAGCACCCGGCACTGCAGCGCTTCGAGGGCCACCGATGAGCACCCCGCTGCCGGCGATCGGCTCCACCGCGCCCTGGAGCGGCGGTCGCGCCAGTGAGCGGGCCGTCTGCGTCCTGGCCCCCAACCCGGGGATCATGACCCTGGACGGCACCAACACTTGGCTGCTGCACGAGCCAGGCGGCCACCGAGCGGTGGTCCTCGACCCGGGCCCGGACGACGAGGAGCACCTGCGGGCCGTCGTCCGCGCCGCCGAGCAGCTCGACCTGCACATCGTGGCCACCCTGCTGACCCACGGGCACCCCGATCACAGTGCCGGGGCGCGATCCTTCGCCGCCCTCACCGGGACAGGGGTGCGCGCCCTCGACCCCGCGCACCGGCTGGGCTCCGAGGGTCTCGCCGCCGGCGACGTCGTGACAGTCGATGATCTGGAGATCCGGGTGGTCGGCACACCTGGGCACACTGCCGACAGCCTGACGTTCCTGCTCACCGGCGATGGCGCCCTGCTTACCGGCGACACCCTGTTGGGCCGCGGCACCACCGTCGTAGCGCATCCCGATGGCCGACTCGCGGATTACCTCGCGTCACTGCGGCGACTTCGCGACCTGGCCGAAACCGCCGGCGCGCAGCGGGTCTTGCCTGGGCACGGTCCCGCGATGGACGACGCCACCGGTCTGTTGGACGCCTATCTGGTGCACCGGGCAGCACGACTGGACCAGATCCGAGCAGCCGTTGCCCACGGGTGCCGGTCCGCCCCGGAGGTCGTGGCGACGGTGTATGCCGTTGTGCCGCAAGCGCTCTGGCCGGCGGCAGAGTTGTCGGTGCTCGCGCAACTGGATTATCTGCGGGAACTCGGCGAGTTCTAACACCCGGTCTGCTCGGTTGCGTTCAGCGAGGTCGGCGGTGTCGCCGAGTCCCCAGCAGCAAAGCGATCACGGCTCCCACCACGAGGCCGGTGAGTATCAGCAGCGTCCCTGCGCCCAGGGTGGCCACGAATCGGGTCACTTGCGCCTGCACCGACACCAACGCCCCCACGATCGGGTCGTCGATGGCCTCGCCGCGCAGGATACGAATCTCGAACCAGCCGTACCACGCCACGTACGCACCAGCGATCACCAGCAGCAGCCCGCTGAACCGGGTGATCACCGGTCCGGCGCGCCGCATCCGGGTCGTCAAGGAGCCGCTGGCGGTGGCGACCGCCAGAGCCAGGATCAGGACGACCGTGCCCATGCCCAGGGCGTACGCAATGAACGCGCCGACGACCGAGGCCGCCGATCCGCCGCGGAGACTGCTGGACGTGACGGCCAGGAACGGCCCGATGGTGCAGGACAGCGACGCCAGCGCGAAGGTCACGCCGTAACCGATTTGCGAGGCCCAGCGCCGGGTCGGCCCAGACCCGCGCCCGGCCAGCCCGGGGATCGCCAGGGAGTGCCCGGCGGTCAGCCAGCCGCCGAGCACGACCAAACCGATCCCGATGACCACCGTGACGTACGGCAGATAGCGCTCGATCGACAGTGCCAACGGCGTGACGATCAGACCGAAGAGCCCGAAGACGGCGACGAAACCCACGGTCATCCCGGCGGCGAACCGCAGCGCTCGCCAGATCCGGGTCGCCAGCGCCGAACTCGTGGGTGCCCGCGAGCTCGTGGCCAGACGTGCGGAGGCCGAGGGTGCCGCGGCACTGCCGCCGGGCGGGGTCGCCACGGTGGCCGCAGAGGTGTCCGCCAACAGGACGGTCAGGTAAGCCGGGAGCAGCGCGAACCCGCAGGGGTTAAACGCCGCCACCGCCCCGGCCACCAGGGCCAGGGCGAGCAGTCCGGTGTCCACCGGTGGCTCAGCCGGCGATCAGGGCGTCGGCGCGATCCTTCAGTTCGGCCTCGGACAGTCCGCCGGGCACGGTCTCGGCCGTACCGTCCGCTCGCACGAACACGAAGGACGGCTGCGAGACCACCCCGAACCGCGACCACAACGAGCCGTCGGAGTCGGCTAGGTGCGGGAAGGTCCCGGTCTTGGTCTGGGACACGAAGTCCGCCATGTCATTCACGGGGCCGAGGCCGGCGATGCCAACGAAGGACACCTTGTCCCCGTACAACGCCTGGGCAGCGACCAGGTCAGGAGCCTCGGCGCGGCACACGCTGCACCACGGCGCCCAGAACCACATCACCACGGGCTTGCCCGCCAGCGTCGCGCCGTCGAAGGCCGCGCCGTCCACCGTGGTCCCGGTGAAGGCCAGCGCCTCGGGGACGCTCGCGGGGGACGAAGGCTCCACCGGCGGCGTGGTGTCAGCCCCGGCTCCGGTCGGGGCCTGCTGGGGGTTACTCGCATCGGGCGCGGGGCTTGCAGGTGCGGTGTTGGCTGGAGAGTCGGCCGGCTGACCGGTGCCGTCCGGCTTGTTGTCGTACGCGGTGCTCCCGCAGGCCGCAAGCACCAGTGTGAGCGAGACGCCGACGGCCGCGGGCCAACCGGATGCGGCCCACCTGCCTCGCCGAGCCGGCTCCTTGGGGCGCTGCGACAGCACGGACTGGGCGGGTCGTTCGTCACCTGCGGGTATGGGCATACCACCTGAACCGACGATCGAGCGGATTCGTTCCTGGCTCACCGGACTGGCTTTAGCGCTCATGGCATTGCACGTCTCATGCCAACGCCCGCGCGTAGACGACGACGTTGGCGTCGTAGGGCTGCTCGGCGCTGGGGTCGTAGTCCCCCGCACAGGTGATGAGCCGCAGCTCCGGGCCTGAGGTGTTGCCGTAGACGGCCAGGGTGGGGAAAGCGTCCTTGGCGTACGTCTGCACCCGGGTCACGGCGTAGGCGACGGTGCGGCCATCTGCCCGGTCCACACTGATCCGCTGCCCCGGCACCATCTGTCCGAGGTAGAAGAACACCCCGCGCTCTCCGTTCCAGGTCACATGCCCGGCCAGCACGGCCGGCCCGGACTGTCCCGGCGTCGGGCTTCCGGTGAACCACCCGACCGGGTCGGCGCCTTCGGGCACCGCCATGCTGCCGTCCTTCTGTAAGCCCAGCTTGATCAGCGTGGACTCGACCCCGAGTTCAGGAATCGAGACTCGGGTGGGGATGCTGCGGGGCAAGCCGGCTGCCACGGCCGGAGCTGCCGAGGGAGTCGGGTCCGGAACCGATGAGGCTGGTGGCTCCGGCGGTGCCGAGGGCGGTGTCTGTTCCGCCGCACCAGTGCCCTCGGCCGTCGAGTTGCTGGTCGACGCGGACGTGGCGATGGGTGGGGCAGTGGGAAGGTCGGGGGTTGACCCGCAGCCGGC
Organism: Candidatus Nanopelagicales bacterium; assembly: GCA_038208295.1. GTDB lineage: Bacteria > Actinomycetota > Actinomycetes > S36-B12 > JBBQYX01 > JBBQYX01. The sequence goes on from JBBQYX010000042.1 coordinate 9,434, forward strand.
GATCGCGAGAACGCCGACGAGCACCGCCCCGGCCCGGAACTTCTTCCAGGCCGGGGCGGGCGTCCACCCCTGCAGATGGGTCATGAGGTTGTGGTCATTGCTGCGGGTCAGCGGTTATCGGCCACAGCGGTGCTGCGCCGACGGGCGAACAGCAGCGCACCGGCGCCGGCTACGGCGGTGCCACCGAAGACATACAGCGGCAACTGGTTGGTGTTCGTGGGTGCGGTGCCACCGGTGTTCACAGCACCGCTGGGCATCGTGGTCATCTGGGTCGCCTGCACAGCGCCGCACAGCGCCGGTGCGGTGGCTGCCAGCGGCAGGTCGGGGGCCAACTCACTCATCTTCTCCCCGGCGGCCGCCGGGGCCGTGGCCGGGTCGAGGCCGTGCACCACGATGACCGCAGTGCCGCCCGTCAGGGCCTTGACGGCGTCGTCGCTCAGCTCAATCGTCCGGGAATAGTTGAAGCTGTCACCGCTGGGCATCTTGGTGATGGCCAGCGCCGCCTTGGGGCTGGTGTCGCCGGAGACCGTCAGCGAGGTCTGGATCGGGCCATAGTTCCCGCCCGCCTCTCCGGTCGCGATGACGCCGTCGCCATCCGCATCGTCGGATGCGACCGGGCAGCTACCCGCGGCGCCACCGTGGATGTGCTGGGCATGCGGGAACGGGCCGCCGTTGAACGTCTTCGCCAGGCCGGATGCCTGCTCGGTGATGGTCGCGGTGTTGCCGTTCAGCTTGATCATCACCTCGGCGGTGGCGTTGTCCTGACCGTTGAGTGCGACCGGCTTGAGCATCGCCTGGTAGGTCGTCTCGCCGCTGCTGGCAGCCACCGCGGGCGCGGCGAAGGTGAGCGGGAGCAGAGCGATCGGGGCCAGGGCAAGAACCTTGCGTGCCTTCATCGGGAAACCTCCGTGGTCTGTCATCCGCATGAGATTTCGTTGCAGCGGATGAGATCTGTGTCTGCGATGTCGTGCTCGCCGCCGTTGCGGCTCACATGGGGACATTCGGAGGCGGGCACACGATGGATCGGAACGATCTTGGAAGAATTTTTGTACGGGGTCTTCCGGCCCTGGACGGGGCGTCCTTACTGCGCATCGCAGTGGCCCCGGTAGCCTCCCCGCTGGAGGCGTTGGGGAGTGGCCATCCCCGTCCGCCTTGAAAGCGGATACGGGTAAAACCGTCGTGGGTTCGAATCCCACCGCCTCCGCGTCGAGGGCCGTCTCGCTACTACCCCCCATCACGAGTTCGGAGCACGCAGCGGTACCGCAAGGCGCACGGACTGGTACCGTCGACCTGTGAGTACCAATCTTCGACTGAGTGAGGAACTCGCCGCCGCTCTGCGCAAGGAGTCGACGCGCACCGGACGCTCGCAGCAGGAGATCGTCCGTGAAGCGATCGCCTCCAGGCTGGGACTGGTGCCCGACGAGACCGCTCTGCAGAAGGCCATACGCGAGGGTCGAGTGGAAGCACCTGAGCCGCTCCAGGACTTCGAGCCGTCCCTGACGCTGCCGCCCGGCCGGTCTTCGATCGACCTCCTCGAACGCGACGACCGGGTGTGAGCACCCTCTATGTCGACTCCAGCGCGCTGTTGAAGCGGCTCTTCCCGGAGGAGGAGTCGAGCGCGGTGCGCGCCCTCTTGGCCGACCGAACGGGCCAGGGTGTCGTGATTGCCTCCTCCGAGCTCGCGTGGGTCGAGGTCGCCCGCGCGGTTCGGCGAGTCGGTGTCTTAGACGTAGACAGCGCAGTAGGCAGTGCCTGCTCGGGCATCGCACGGCACCGGCTGGACTCCAGGGTTATCGAGCGTGCGCACCACGTCGGCCCGGCGTCGTTGCGTTCGCTAGATGCCATACACCTTGCCGCTGCCGTCATCCTCGGGGCGACACAGATGCTGACCTTCGACCTACGCCTGGCAGCTGCCGCAGAGTCAGTGGGTATGCGCGTCGTCCTCTGAGGTCGGCGGCACCCAGGAGGCGCTCCGCTTGCTGAGGAACGCGGTCATGCCCTCGGCGGCCTCGGGGGAGGCGAAGTACTCCGCGGAGGCGGCGATCATCGCGGTGAAAGCGGCGGCGCGGTTCATCGACGGCACGGTCCGCAGCAGTTCCTTGGTGCCGCGCAGGGCGAGTGGGCCGCCGCGAGTCAAGGCCGAAACCCAGGTGCGTACCTGATCGTCCAGCGCGTCGTCCGGCACCACGGCGGTCAGCAGACCGGCGTGCTGCGCCCTGTTCGCGGACACCCGATCGCCGAGCAAGAATAGTTCGGCTGCATCCCGAGGTCTCATCCGGGCCAGACAGACAACCGAGATGACCGCGGGGACGACGCCGATCCGTACCTCGGTGAACGCGAACCGTGCGGACTCAACGGCAACGGCAAGGTCGCAGGCGGCCACTAACCCGTTCCCGCCGGCCGCAACGTGGCCCTGCACCCGGGCAATGGTGGGTTTCGGGTGGTCCAGCAACGCGACCAGAACGTCGGCCAGCGCTTGCGGCCCGCTGGTGGTGAAACCTTGCGCCGAGCCGCTGCTGGTCGCCCGCAGATCCGCGCCCGCACAGAATGTCGTCCCCGCGCCGGTGAGCACCACCACGCGCACGTCGTCATCACTGGCCGCCGCCGCCAGCAACTCCCGCAGGCGCAGCAGGGACGCAGCGTCCAACGCATTGCGTGCCGCCGGTCGGTCCAGGGTGATGGTGGCCACCCCGCCCATCACGTCGGAGCGGACCTCGTCGACCGTGTCCTCACTCATCTGCACGCCCCTTCTCCGCTGGTGTCCTCATCGTCGGACTATGCGCGCCGGGTGTAACCCTCCAGCAGGCTGAGCACCCGGAGCATGACCTCGTCGGCGCCGCCGCCGATGCTCACCAGCCGCGTGTCCCGGAAGTATCGCGCGACCCACATCTCCTCTGCATATCCCATGCCGCCGTGGAACTGCACGGCCGCATCGGCGACCTCGCGGATGAGGCGGCCCGCCTTGAGTTTCGCGATGGTCGCCCGCCGTGTCACGTCGTCACCCCGGAGGTAGGCATCGGCAGCACTGCGACAGTATTCATGCAGCACATCGATGTCGGCGGTGAGTTCGGCCAACCGGTATTGCAGATGCTGGTTGGCCAGCAGCGGCTTACCGAACGCCTGCCGAACCCGCAGATACTCCACAGTCCGGTCCAGGGCCCGGCGTGCTCCGGTGACCGCCATGTACGCACCGACCAGCCGCTCGTCCTGGAATTGCGCCATCTGCTGCTGGAAGCCTCGACCCGGCTCGCCGATCGTGTGGGACACCGGCACCCGTACGTCCTCGAAGAGAAGTTCGGCGGTGTCGCTGGATCGGTTCCCCATCTTCTTGATCGCCCGTCCGACGCTGAATCCGGGCGTCGAGGTGGGCACGATGATGAGGCTCATGCCCTGGTAGCCGCCCTCGTCCGAGGTACGAGCGAGCAGGCAGAGCCAGTCAGCCTGGGTGCCACTGGTGATCCACATCTTGCGCCCGTTGATGACCCAGTCGTCACCGTCGCGGACCGCTCGCGTCCGGATGCCGGCGACGTCGCTACCCGCGTCCGGCTCGGAGACCGCGATCGAGCAGACCATCTCACCGCGCATGGCGGGCTCGAGGTAGGTCTTCTTGAGTTCGTGGCTGCCGAACCGGGCCAGTGCTGGCGTCGCCATCGCCGCCTGCACACCGATCGCCATCGGGACCCCGGCCACATCCGCCCGGCCCAGTTCTTCGCACAGCACCAGCGTGTACGAGTGATCGGCGCCCTGTCCGCCGTACTCCGGGTCGTACTCCAGTCCGAAACCCCCGATGGCGGCGAGTTTCGGGAACAACTCGTGCGCCGGGAAGGTCCCGGCCTCCTCCCACTCATCGGCGTACGGATTGATCTCCTTCTCCACGAAACTACGTACCAGGGCGCGAAACTGGTCGTGCTCCTCGGTGAACTGCATCACGACTCTCCAGCGGTTTCGTTGGCATTCGGCGTGGGTCGGACGGGGTGCAATGCTCTGATCCACAAGGTGGTCAGCGTCTGGACGGCGACGGCCTCGTCGTGCTGCTCGCCGCGGCCGAACCAGTGCCGGGCGAAGCCCTCGACCATCGCGCACAACGCAGCGGCGCTGGCGTGCGCGTCCAGGTCTGTCGCCGCGGTTCCGTCGGCCTGGGCGTTCTCGATGGTGGTGGCCACGCGGGCGACGTGGGTGTCCCGCAGATTGGCGAGCACCTGTCGAAAGTGCGGATCGGTGGTGGCGACCTCCTCCACCACCTCCAGCAGCCGGGCGTTGGCCCGATAGGAGTCCAGATACCGCCGATTGGCGCGTGCCACCCGCTGGGACGGGTCGACGTCGTCGGGAACTCGCAGGGCGGCGTACAGATCACTGACAACCGCATCCACGACGGCAGCCAGCACCGACTCCTTGGTGGGGAAATAGGTGTAGACCGACCCGTGGCTGACCCCGGCTGCCACGCTGATGTCACCCATGCGACTGGCGGCGAAACCGTCGCGTTCGAACACCTCGCGAGCCGCCGCCACCAGCCCGGAGCGGGTCCGCTCCCCGCGGGCGGTCAGCGGCGCGGAGTTTCTCATCGGCGATCGGCGAGCAGGGCAGTGGGCACGTCCACCAGCCGGGCCCGCAGGTGCTCCCCGAGACCCTTGGCCTGCGGGTCGAGCCGGTGCGACTCGGCCACCCCACGCCCGAGCAGTCCGTGAATCACGACATTCACCGCTCGCAGCAATGGGAGTGCGTGCACCTCCACGCGCAGGCCTTCAGTCTCCGGCAGCATGTGGTGGATCCAGTCGGGAGTCACCAGGGCACGCAGCCAGTCGTAGGCGGCAGCGACCCGCGCGATCGAGTGCTCGTCGGCTGCCAGGACCGTGTCGGCCGCCCAGGCAGCGGCGGTGTCCGGTTCGGTGGCGACCAATGGGACGAGGGTTGCGTCGGTCCGACTCCAGGCCAGGGCAACTGCCCGTGGCTCGGCCGGGTCGGGGATCCACAGCCCGACATTGGCCGAACCGCCCTTGTCACCACTGCGGGCACCCGCCACCCGACCGAATGGAACCCGGGTTGTCGAGCCATCCCGAGTTTCCGAGAACTCAGCCGGTACTCCTGCGGCCAACTCCGCAGGTGACGCCGGCTGCGCTGGAGTTTCGGCGGGGGATTCGTCCCGCGGCGCGCTCCCGAGGACAACCGGAACTCCGTCGAGTGTCACCGATACGGCTACGTCGTTGCGCGGGACCGCGACGGGCCAGAACAGCCCGTACGGCGCCCCCTGCGTCGGCGGGGCCGTGGGAAACATGCCGGGGTAACCGGCCAACGCCGATTCGACCCACCGAGTAGTGAACGGCTTGCCGACCGACTTAGGGTCGGAGTCCTTCACGACCACCCGCAGCTGCGCCTGTGCCTCGTCGGTGGTTGCCGGGTCGTCGCGGTCGTGCCGCAACAACTGCACGTCGAGTTCCCGGACTGCCAGCGTCGACGCGGCGGCGAGTTCGACGGGCGAGGCCGAGTTCTCCGCCTGTTCCAGGGTGATCCCGAGGACGGTACGTAACGCAAGGTCGGCCTTGGCCCGGATGTCCAACCCGGTGAGTACGACGCTGACGGAGTTGCGAAACCCGGCCAGTGCCGTCACGGAGACTTTGAGGTCCTCCGGCGGCGGGGTGCCGTTCACACCGGAGATCCGTACCCGGTCCCGGCCCACCTGCTCCACGACTGCGGTATCAAAGTGAGCGACCACGTCGGGGGTCCGGTAGGCCGGGCCAGCAATCTCGTACACCAACTGCGCGGTCACGGTCCCGACCGACACCAGCCCACCAGTGCCCTCGTGCTTGGTGATCACCGATGAGCCGTCAGCGGCGACCTCCGCGATGGGGAACCCGACATGCTCCGCACCGGGCACGTCGGTGAAGAACGCGTAGTTGCCACCGGTCGCCTGGGCGCCGCATTCGATCACGTGCCCGGCCAGCACGGCGCCAGCGAGGGCGTCCCAATGCTGTCCGAAGGTCCAGCCGTGCCACCACGCAGCCGGTCCGACGACCAGCGCCGCGTCCGTGCAGCGACCGGTGACCACGACGTCCGCGCCCGCAGCCAACGCGGCGGCAATCCCGTCGGAACCGAGATAGGCGTTCGCGGTCAACGGTTGCAACCCCAGGTCGGACAACCGCTCCCCGGTGTCGAGGTTCATCAGCGGCGACTCGGCGAGAACGGGGGTGCCCATCAGGTCGTCCCCGGTCACTACGGCGATGCGCACCTGCCGGCCGAGCCGCTCGGCCAGTTCCGCAACGGCGCTGGCGCACCCCTGCGGATCGAGGCCACCGGCGTTGCTGACGACCTTGATCCCGCGGTCGAGGCAGTGGTCGAGCACCTGTTCCAGTTGGGCGAGGAACGGCCGCGCCCAGCCGGACCCGGGCCCGTACTTGAGCCGCTGCCGGGCCAGGATCAGCATGGTCAGTTCGGCCAGCCAGTCCCCGGTGAGTACGTCGACGGGACCGCCCTCGACCATTTCGAGGGCGGCGGCCTGACGGTCACCGAGGAAACCCGAGCAGTTGGCGATGCGGAGGGGGCGCCTGCTCATGCGGGGTTCTCCGTCGTCTGCTCGGCTGGATGCACTGACAGCCCGTCGGACCCCGGCGCCGGTGCATCCGACGCAGAGACCACCTCGGCGACCACGACATGAGCGTCCACCGCATCGCCCACGGCCACGAACAGCCGCGCCACCTCACCGGCTGACTCGGCCACGATCCGGTGCTCCATCTTCATGGCCTCCAGCAACACCAACGGTTGTCCGGCCTCGACGGTCTCGCCGACCTCAACGAGCACCGCGGTGACGGTCCCCGGAACTGCAGTCGCCGGGCCGCCCGCATGAGCGTCGGCGCCGGACTCGGCGAACCGCGGCATTGCCGTCCAGCCCGTGGACCACCAGCCGTCGTCGACATAGACGTCGTCGCCGTGGACGTGCACCCGCGCGGTGACTCGTACACCATTCTCGACGTATCGGACAGTTGTTGTCACTCGTCCCGAGCGGCCGTCCCCCGGATTGCATGCCGCACCCAAACCCGCGGCCGGTACCAGATCCGGCAGGTCAGCAAAACTCGGTTCCGAGCCATCGACGATGGCGACACGAATTCCGTCGCGGCCCTGTCCGTACAGGACACAGGTAGTGGCGCCGCTGCTCGGGTCGCCGAACGCGCGCCACTGCGGCACCGCGGGCACATTCCGCCATCCGGCGGGCACGGCTGTCCCCGCACCGCTGTCGGCCAGCGCGGCTGAGCCGACCGCCGCCGCAACCAGATGTGCCCGGGCGACCTCGGCCGGAACCACGCCGTTCAGTTCGGGCCGGCGGTCCAGCAGGTCGGTGGTGGTGTTCCCGGCCAGCACCTCCGGGTCCGCCAGCAGGGCCACGAGCAGTCCACGATTGGTGACCGGGCCGTGCAGCACGAGTTGCCGTAGAGCGGCTGCGAGTCGGGCCGCGGCGACCCGGCGGGTGGGACCGGCGGCGCTGACTTTGGCAAGCATGGGGTCGTAGTACGGAGTCACCATCGATCCGGCGTCGACCCCGCTGTCCAGACGTACACCCGCCAAACGGTCGGTGTCGAGATCGAAGCAGTGGATCGGGCCGGTGGCGGGTTGGTGGCCGCGAGCCGGATCCTCGGCATACAACCGGACCTCGATGGCGTGCCCGCTGCGCTGGATCTCGTCCTGCTGCAACGGCAAGGACTCACCAGCGGCCACCCGCAACTGCCATTCCACCAGGTCCAAGCCGGTGATGAGTTCCGTCACCGGGTGCTCGACCTGCAGGCGGGTGTTCATCTCCAGGAAGAAGAACTCCTGGGCATCTCCCTGCCCGGAAACCAAGAACTCCACCGTGCCGGCTCCGACATAGTCCACTGCCCGCGCGGCCGCCACGGCGGCCGCATACATGCCCTGCAGGGTTTTCGGAGTGGCCCCCGGCGACGGCGACTCCTCCAGCACTTTCTGGTGCCGCCGCTGGATGGAGCACTCCCGCTCGAACAGGTGCACGATGTTGCCGTGCATGTCCGCGAACACCTGGACCTCGACGTGGCGGACTGGATCGAGATGGCGCTCCAGGAACACCGTGGGGTCGCCGAAGGAGGATGCCGCCTCGCGGCGCGCGGTCGCCACCGCCTCGACGAGCTCGTCCGGGGCGGCGACCGAGCGCATGCCCTTCCCACCGCCACCCGCAGATGCCTTGACCAGCAACGGATAGCCGACGGTCGCGGCTACCTGTAGCGGGTCAGTCTCGTCAGCGAGCCCTGTGTCGGGCAGTTCCGCGCCCGGCACCAGTGGTACCCCGGCGGCTGCGACCAGCCGCTTCGACTGCACCTTCGATCCCATGGATTCCATGGCCCGGGCGGGCGGGCCCACCCAGGTCAACCCAGCCGTCTGGACCGCGCGCGCGAAGGCCGCGTTTTCGCTCAGGAACCCATAGCCGGGATGTACGGCGTCACAGCCGGCGACCAGCGCCGCGGCAACCACGGCGTCGATGTCGAGATAGGTCTGCGTCGCGCTGACCCCAGGAAGGACCACCACCCGGTCGGCCGCCCGGGCGAACGGGGCGTCCGCGTCCGCCTCCGAGGACACGGCGACCGTTTGGATGCCGAGCAGTTCGGCGGTACGCAGCACCCGCAGCGCGATCTCACCACGGTTGGCCACCAGCAGCCGACGGATCGGCCGCGGAGTTGGGCGGGTCGAGGTCATCGTCGCGTCACATCCGAAAGACGCCGTAGGAGGTGGTGCCCGCGACCGGCGCGCTGTGGCAGGCGGCCAGGGCCAGTGCCAGTACCGTTCGGGTGTCGCGCGGGTCGATGATGCCGTCGTCCCACAGCCGCCCGGTCGCGAACAGAGCCGTGGACTCCGACTCCACCTGCTGTTCAAAGGCGTCCCGGAGCGGGGCGAACGCGGCCTCATCGAAGGCGTCACCAGCCTTCTGCCGGGCCACGATGGTCAGCACACCGGCGAGTTGCTTCGGCCCCATCACCGCGATCCGGTGGTTGGGCCAGGTGAACACGAAACGCGGGTCGTACGCACGTCCACTCATCCCATAGTTCCCGGCGCCGTAGGACGCACCCATCATCAGCGTCAGGTGTGGCACGGTCGAGTTGGACACTGCGTTGATCAGTTTCGCGCCGTCCTTGATGATCCCGCCCTGTTCGTATCGGGTACCGACCATAAACCCGGTGATGTTCTGCGCGAACAGGATCGGTACGGACATGCGGTTGCACAGTTGGATGAACTGCGCGCCCTTCTCGGCCTCCTCGCTGAACAGGATCCCGTTGTTCGCCAGGACCCCGATCGGGAAGCCGTCCAGGTGTCCCCAACCGGTGACGAGCGTGGTTCCGTACAGCGGCTTGAACTCCTCGAACTCGCTGCCGTCCAGAATCCGGGCCAGCACCTCCCGGGCGTCGAACGGCAGCCGTACGTCCACCGGGGCAACCCCGAGCAGTTCGCCCGGATCGAGCAGGGGTGCTCGCGGCGAGCGGTCACGGCCCGGACCGGCCGGGCGCCAGCGCAGGTGGGCCACGATCTCGCGGCCGATGCGCAGGGCGTCGAGCTCGTCGCGGGCTAGGTAGTCGGCCAGCCCACTGGTGCGGGCGTGCATCTCGGCACCGCCCAGCGACTCCTCGTCGGCGTCCTCGTCGATGGCCATCTTCACCAGCGGCGGACCACCCAGATAGACCCGCGCCGCATCCTGTTGCAGGACGACGTAGTCGCTCATGCCGGGGACGTACGCGCCCCCCGCGGTGGAACTGCCGAACACCAGGGTGACGGTCGGGATGCCCGCGGCGGACAGTCGGGTCAGGTTGCGAAAACTCTCCCCGCCGGGGACGAAGATGTCTGACTGCTTGGTGAGTTCCGCCCCGCCAGATTCAGTGAGATTCACCAGCGGGAGCCTGTTGACCCGGGCCACCTCCATCGCCCGCAAGCCCTTGTGCACCGCCGTCGGCCCCTGGGAGCCCCCCTTGACGGTCGGATCGTTGGCGACGACGACGCACTGCGTACCGCTGATGCGCCCGATGCCGGTGACCAGTCCGCCGCCCAACGGGTCCTCGCTCCCCCAGCCGGCCAGGGGGCTCAACTCCCAGAAGGCGCTGTCCCGGTCGAACAGATAGGCCAGTCGCTCTCGAGGCAGCAACTTGCCGCGCCGCCGGTGCCGGGCGACGCTGGCCGCAGCCCTGGCGGGGTCGGCATGCCCACCACCGGCGACGACCTGGCGCTGCAGGTCCTCGATCGCCCGCCAGGCCGCAGCCATCTGGTCCGACCGGTCCGCAAACTCCCCCGATCGTGAGTCGAGACGAGTCTTGAGCACCGCCGCCATGAAGCCTCCATCTGCTGGGTTCCGGATGCTGGCTCGGTCGCCGTACGCGATCGGACGCTCTGTCACTTGACGCTAGTGTCAAGTTGACATGGACGTCAAGAGGGTCGGTGTGTCACGGTCGAGTGTCAGGATGACGCAATGGCGATTCGGCGCATTCGCAACTCCTTCGATGAGGTCACTGACGCGCGTCAGGAGCCTGGGTCAGCGGCGGGAACGCCCCTGTCAACGTACGTTGGACCGGAGTGACCAAGATCGCGACCAGGCTCACGGACTTCGATGTCGTGATCTTGGCCGGGGGTAACTCAAGGCGAATGGGCGGTCGGGACAAACTCACGCTCGTCCGAGACGGATCAACCCTGCTGGACATCGTGCTGCTCGGGTGCGCGGCGGCGGTCCCGACCCCGGGTCGGATCGTCATCGTTGGGCCGCGCAGAACCTTGTCCGCAACCGTGCCGGTTTCCGTGCTGTGGACCCGGGAGAAACCGGCGGGTACCGGGCCGGCGGCTGCCATCACTACTGGCATAGCCGCCAGCGACGCCGCGACGGTCGTGGTTCTGGCCGGGGATTCTCCGTACGGTCCGGGAGCGATCCCCGCCCTGCTGTCCACACTCGCCGACCATTCCGACGTCGATGTGGCCGCACTGGTCGATACCGAGGGGCTCGTGCAGCCGCTTTGCGCTGCCTACTCTCGATCCGCGCTGCTCCGCGCAAAGGCACGCCTCGGCGACCCGGCGGCCCGACCGGCTCGCGCTCTCCTGACCGGGCTCCGCGTCGCCCGCGTCCAAGACTCCGGTGCCTGGGCGCGGGATCTCGATACCCCCGCCGAGGCCATCGCCCTCGGCTTCGCCTGAACTGAGCCGACACGAACTCACCCGAACCGCCGGTCACTACCGCTGAGACTCTGTCCCCCGGAGACACAGACGTCCGACTGCTTGAGGAGTTCGGCGCCGCGGGACTCCGTGCGAATAGCCAGTGGCAGCTTGTCCTTGTGGAGCGTGGCGATTGGTCGCTCTCGCTGCGAGGCGGTAGGACTAGCGCATGACCGAGACCTCCGCCCTGCAAACGTGGACCGATGACCTCAGCGCCGCTCTCGGGCTCGACGTGGAGGTCGACGTCCAGCTGCTCCTGGATGTCGCCCGAGATGCGGCTCACGCCGTCGAGCGGACCGCAGCGCCGGTCACCACTTTCCTGATCGGCTATGCCGCGGCCCAGCGCGGCGGGGACCCGGACGAGGCGGTCCGGGCTGCGGCCGCCGTCGCCACCGAGCTGGCTGCCAGCCGCACTAATCCGGCGTGACAACGCATTCGTGGCCACAAGCCCGGGCCATTGCGGCGAGTCTGCGCGGACCGCTGGCTGCCCTTGAGGTGCCCCTGGCCGAAGCCGTTGGGAGCGTGCTGGCCGTCGATCTCATCGCGCGTACGGACCTACCGCCGTTCGCGGCCGCTGCGATGGACGGCTGGGCCGTAAGCGGCATCGGGCCCTGGGAGGTGGTGGGGAGCCTGCCGGCGGGAGCCACCGAACCCTTTCTCGACGATGGCACCGCGCTGTCCATCGCGACCGGAGCCGCGGTACCCGCTGGCACGACCGGAGTCTTGCGCACGGAGCACGGCAGCACCGAACCCACTCGGTCCGGTCAGCGTCTGTCAGTGGCCGACGGCGGCGGACAGCCCAGCAATCGACCCGGCCACCTGCACCCCGGCACCGACGTGCGACCGCGGGGCCAGGAATGCCGCCGGGGCGACCTGCTGCTGGCGAAGGGCGTGCGGTTGGCGCCGGCCGCGGTGGGCCTGGCAGCCGCGGCCGGACACGACACGATCCTCGTCGTGCCGCCGCCGTCCGTGGCGCTGCTGATCCTCGGGGACGAACTGCTGACCCGGGGCGAGCCCCACGGCGGGAAGGTGCGCGACGCCCTTGGGCCCGCGCTGCCCGGGTGGATCGCCGACCTTGGCGGTCGCTGCCATCCCCCGGTGCATGTTCCCGACACCAAACAAGATCTGCAGGCCGCGCTGCTCGATGTCGCCGCGGACGTCATCGTCACGACCGGTTCGACGGCCCGCGGACCGGTCGATCACCTGCACGACATCCTGGATGAGGCCGACGCGGACTGGGTCGTCGACGGGGTCGCCGTGCGGCCGGGTCATCCGATGCTGCTCGCGGCGTTGCCGGACGGTCCCGTCGTGGTCGGGCTCCCCGGTAACCCGCTTGCCGCGATGTCCGGGCTGCTGACGCTGGGAGCACCCGTCCTCGCCCGGTTGGCCGGCACGACGGAGCGCCCACATCCGTACGCGACCGCCGTGCTCGCCCACGTTGCTGTCGGGCATCCGATCGACACCCGATTGGTGCCGGTCGAGGTGACTCCGCCCGGCGCTGGTCCGGCCCGGGTGACCGTGCTGCGCCACATCGGCCCGGCGATGCTGCGCAGCATCGCGCTGGCCGACGCGCTGGCCGTGCTCCCGCCGGGGGGCTGTCCCGCCGGCGGCACGGTGAAACTCATCCGGTTGCCCTGATCCTCGCGACTGCCCAGATCTAGGACGGCTTCTCCGCGCCCTTACGGGCGTAGTAGTACCAGGCGAGCACGACGCAGGCAGCGAAGAACACCGCGCAGAACATGAAGAACAACCGGGGCGCGATGGTCGCCAGGGCGACGCCGAAGACAAAGGGGCCAAACGCGGCGATGGCGGCCGTCCAGCCGATGACACCGCCCGCCTGGCGCCGCTCGAAGATCATCGGCATCTGCTTGAAGGTGGAGGCATTGCCGATTCCGGCGAACAGGAAGATGCCCAGCATCCCCGCCACGAACCAGGGAAAGGCGTCCATGGACGTCGGGTTGAGGAAGAACAGGGTCGCCACCGTGCTCACCGTCATGCCCACGCCGGCCACCAGGGTCCAGATGGCGCCACCGAACCGGTCGCACAGTGGCCCCCAGGCCACCCGGGCGGCCGACCCGACCAGAGGCCCGAGAAACGCGTACCGCAAGGGGTCAGGGGCACCCTCGAAGGCACCGAACTGGTCGTTGATAAGCAGACCGAACTGAGCAGCGAACCCGGAGAAGGCCCCGAAGGTCATGATGTACAACGCGGTCATGATCCACGTGTGCTTGTTCTTGAAGATGTCCAGTTGCTGTCGGAAGTTCGCCTGGACCGGCACCGACTTGAGAAAGAACCAGGCGAGAATGATGGCGAGGACCACCCAGGGGATGAACACGATTCCGGCGTTGTGCAGCCAGATATTCTTCTCCACCCCCTTGGTCGGGTCGACGAAGTCCTGCGGCGCCAGCGCAGCGGTTCCCAGCAAGGAGAAACCGATGACCCAGGGCACCAGGAACTGGACGACGCTCACGCCGAAGTTGCCAATGCCGGCCTGTATGCCCAGCGCCGTTCCCTGCTTGGACCGCGGGAAGAAATATGACGTGCTCGGCATGAAACCACTGAAGACGCCACCCCCGAGGCCGGATAGGCACGCCAGTAGCAACAGGGTGACATACGAGGTGTTCGGGTCACGGACGGCCCAGCCCCACCCAAGGAACGGCAGGATCATCAGCATCGACGAGTATGTGACCATCTTCCTGGTGCCCAGGATCGGCGGCAAGAACATCCACACCAGCCGCAGCAAGCCACCCGCCAGGCCGGGCATCGCCGTCAGCCAGTACAACTGCTCCTTGGACAGATCGAAGCCCACGTTGTTCAGCCGGGGCGCGATGGCCGAGACGAGGAACCAGGCCACGAACGCCAGCAGCAGGCTGTACGTGGTGATGCTCAGCGTCCGCCAGGCCAGTTTGGAGTCCCAGACATCAGGATCCTCCGGATCCCAGTGCTCCAACCACTCCTTGCCCGACCGGGTCGGCTGTTGCGTCGTTGTCATGTCTTCGATCGCCTCTCGTGCGGGGGGTCAGGTGCGGCTAAATTCAGCGTTGGCGGCTGGAGCCGACGAGGCGCGTCTCGTCGTCCGGGTCGTCCTTGGTGTCGAACTGGTCGGCGACCTCGGGAGTTCGCGCATGCAGCATCCGCATCACGGTGAGGTGCATCCACACGGCGGCTATCAGGGTGACGGCGAACAACACCCCGAACGTGGACTGCGGGGCTCCGCTGAAGGCCTGGGTGTAGGCGAACAGCAGCGGCAGGAAGAAGCCGCCGAGTCCGCCCAACGCCCCAACCAGGCCGCCCACCGCCCCGACATCGTGGGGGAAATACTCCGGGATGTGCTTGTAGACGGCGGCCTTGCCGATGCCCATCGCAATACCCATACAGAAGACCAGGATGGTGAACAGCCACACGCTGGGCGCCCAATTCAGCACGCTGCGCGTCGCAGGATCGGCCTCTCCGGTGGGGCCGTACAGCACCACATGGCCGTACGGCATGGCCAGAATTCCACTGGCGACCAGCATGGTCGCGAATGTCACGTACATCATGCGACGCGCGCCATACCGGTCGGATAGCGCACCACCGACCGGGCGCAGCAGCGAGGCGGGAAAGATGAACAACGCCGTCAGGAGCGCGGCCTGGGACAGCGGCAGGTCGTAGACGTCGACGTAGTACTTGGGCAGCCAGGCCGACAACGCCACGTAGGCGCCGAAGACGACCACGTAATAGAGGCTGAAGCGCCAGACCCGCAGCTGCTTGAGCGGGGTGAACATCTGCCCCAGTGGTCGGTCCCGGCCTGGACGGCGGTCGTGCGCGGGCGTCCCTACCCACAGGATCACGGCCATGATCAACAACAGTACGGCGTACAGGAAGGGCACGAAGCGCCAGCCACCAGGGATGAATCCGCCGAAGTAGCCAGCGGCCGGCACCAGCACGATGAGGCCCGGACCGATGAGCTTGGTCACCGATGCGCCGACGTTGCCAGCGCCGAACAGGCCCAGCGCGAACCCCTGCCGATTGCGCGGGAACCAGGCAGAGTTCCAGGCGATGCCTACGCTGAACGAGTTCCCGGCGAATCCGGTGAGGAAAGCGTAAAACAATAGTGCCGTAAAACTCCCTGCAGTTGAAACCAAGTAGGCCGGGAGCGCGGTTGCGGCGACCATCGCTGTCATGACGATCCGCCCGCCGAAGCGGTCGGCCGCGACGCCGGCGAACAGCCGCCAGATCGAGCCGTTGAGGACCGCGACCGCGGTCAGCCAGGCCAGTTGCACGTCGGAGAGGCCGAACTCGTCGCGGATCGGCACCCCCAACACGCCGAACATCAGCCACACCGCGAACATCAGGGTGAACGCGATCGTGGACAGCGTCAGGACCCGGCCGCGTCCCGACGAGTTGGTGTCGCCAGTGAGGTCATCACTGTGCTGGGCAGGTGTCGACATCAAGAGCCATCCGTACTCGCCTGGCCCCGCATCCCGGGGCGGTGCCGCTACATTGACACGTCAGATGCCGTACAAATACCTCCACCCGGCACGCCAAGGGCGGACCTAGGTCCCGGGGCTATTCGCTGAGACCGCCACCATCCCCGAGCGGCCTGCTTCCGTCAGCCCCGCTACTGCCGATCGCCACTCCCCACGCGCTCCCAGCCGCGTGGGCTGGGGCGGTTCCCAGGAGCCTCGCGCGGAGCGCGAGAGCGGTAGACCACGTACGGCCTCCACAGGTATCCCAGCGGGGCGCTGAAAACGTGCACCAGCCGGGTGAATGGCCACAGCGCGAAGAGGGAGAACGCCGCAATGGCGTGGACCTGGAAGCCCAGCGGCGCCTCGGCCATCAACTCCGGACGTAGGTCGAAGAAGAAGATGCCGCGGAACCAGACGGAGACGCCCTCTCGGTAGTCATAGGTCGAGTGCGTAACGTTGCCGATGATCGTGTTGACCAGGCCGAGGACGATCACGGTCGCCAACACCACGTACATGAACTTGTCCATCTTGGTGGTGGCACTGAACACCGGGCCCACAGTGCGCCGCCGGTAGATCAGGATGGCCATTCCGGCGACCGTGCAGACCCCCGCGATCGTTCCCAATGCCACGGCGGAGAAGTGATAGAGCCCCTCGGGAATCCCCGCCGCCTGCGTCCAGGACGCCGGAATGAGCAGACCCATGACGTGCCCGATCAGCACGATCAGGATGCCGAAGTGGAACAGCGGACTCCCCAGGCGCAGCAGCCTGGACTCGTACAGCTGGGAGGACCGGGTGGTCCAGCCGAACTTGTCGTACCGGTATCGCCAGATGTGGCCGAGTACGAAGACCGCCAGGCAGACGTACGGGAAGACCACCCACAGCAGAATGGATGTGGTCGAGGCCTCGCTCACCGTCAGAACCCTTCTTTCGTGCGAGTGGATGGAGTGGGGACCGGGGCGCTGACCGGAGGCCCGTACGGCTCCAGGCCGACCTCCTCGGCCGGTGGGCCCTGCGCGGCCAACCTGGCAACGGCTTCCCGCTCGTTGCCAGCCAGGTCAGGCAGCGTGGCGCTGACCGTGGCCAGGATGGGCGCCCACGGCGAATCGCTGTCCCGCAGCGCGAGCCGGAGCAGTTCCAGTCCGGCCCGGTTCTCGATCAGCAGCCGGCGGGCGGTCTGCGGGTCGGCGGTGGCACCGAACTCCAACACGACCGCCAGATGGTCGGGGAGTTCCCCGACCGGCGGGGTCAGTCCGG
>JBBQYX010000043.1:0-25447 GCA_038208295.1 Candidatus Nanopelagicales bacterium
GGCGTCCGGGTGCTCAGCCGCGCCGATGCGCTGGCTGCGGTGATGACCGGCAGCCGGGGCATCTCCGTGGCCGGCACCCACGGCAAGACGACGACCACGTCGATGCTGACCGTGGCCCTGCAGCACTGTGGCGCCGACCCCTCCTTCGCCATCGGCAGCGAGCTGAACGAGTCCGGATCGAATGCGCACTGGGGCAGCGGGGAGCTGTTCGTCGTGGAGGCCGACGAGTCCGACGGCGCCTTCCTCAGGCTGCCGTCCGCGGTCGGGATCGTCACCAATGTGGAGGCCGACCACCTGGACCACTGGGGCACGTTCGAGGCGATCGAGGCCGGTTTCCTGCAGTTCGCCACCGGCCTGCGTGATCGCGGCGGGTTTCTGGTCGCCTGCCACGACGATGCCGGCGCCCGCCGCCTGATCGAAGCGGCCCGGGCGGTCGGGGTCCTCGTTCATTCGTACGGGGTGCACCCAACCGCCGATTTCCAGGTCCGCATCGAGACTCGCGACGCACAGGGTTTCGCCTTCGACGTCGCCCACCATGGGGTCCGGTTGGGTCGGACCACCCTGGCCGTACCCGGGGAGCACAACGTTCTCAACGCGACCGCGGCGCTGGCGACCGGAATCGGGCTGGGTTTCCCGGCCGCCGCGCTGCGCGCCGGGCTGGAGTCGTTCAGCGGCACCCGTCGCCGGTTCGAGTTCCGCGGCCAGGCCGACGGCGTTCGGGTCTACGACGACTACGCCCACCACCCCACCGAGATCGCCGCCACCCTGCGGGCCGCTCGCGATGTGGTCGGTGCCGGCCGGCTGGTCGTCGCCTTCCAAGCGCACCACTACTACCGCACGGCGCTGTTCGTCCGGGAGTTCGGCGAGGCGTTGGGCCTGGCGGATGAGGTCGTCGTCCTGGAGGTGTTCGCGCCCGGTGAGGAACCGATCCCCGGTGCCAGCGGCCAGCTGATGGCCGCCCATGTGCCGCTGCCGCCGGACCAGGTGACCTATGAGCCCTCGTGGTCGGCGGTGCCGGCGCGCCTTGCGGAGCGGGCCAAGCCGGGGGACATCGTCATGACCCTCGGTGCCGGCGACATCGCGATGCTGGGCCCGGAGGTCTTGGACCTGCTGCGGCAGCGCGAGCGGGACACGGGTGGCCCGGCGTGAGCAGCACCACCAGGGCTCCGCGCGCCCGGCCCGCGCCGACGGGGACCGATCACGGCGCCGACGCTGACTCCGGGCTCGCCCCCCGACGCCCGTCCCGGCGGCGGTGGTGGCTGACCGGCATGGCGGTCGGACTGATCATCGGTGTGCTGGTGTGGGTAGTGGGCTGGTCGTCGCTGCTGGTGGTCCGCTCGGTCCGGGTGCTCGGCACGGCGATGCTCAGTCCCGAGCAGGTACGCCAGGCCGCGGCCGTGCCGCTGGACACGCCCCTGATCCGGGTCGAGGCCGACGCGACCGCGGACCGGGTGCGTGCCCTGGCACCGGTCCAGTCCGTGGAGGTCCGCCGCGGCTGGCCCAACGAGGTGGTGCTGGTCGTCACCGAACGCGTACCGGTGGCCGTGCTGCCCGCGGACCGTGGCTTCCAGCTGGTCGACGGCTCCGGTGTCGCCTTCGCCCCTGTCGCTGCGCCACCCGCCGGGCTGCTGGTGGTCGACGCACGGGGCGGTTCTGAGGTACGCCGTGCGGCGCTGGACGTGCTGACCGGACTACCGGCCCGAGTCCGCGCGCAGGTTGTTCAGGTGGCGGCGACGACCCGAGACGACGTGCGGTTGCGGCTACGGGACGGGGCCACCGTCGTGTGGGGCAGTGTCGAGCGTGGCGACCTCAAGGCCCGTGTCCTGGTCGCCCTGCTGCCGCAGGACGCCCTTGCGTATGACGTGTCGGCGCCCGAACTGCCGACCACGCGTCCGAGCAAGAAGACCGACCCGGCGCCACAGTGATCGCGTCGAGGGTCGAGTGGGGTGCATCCCGTGAGCGTGACCTTGACCGGCTCAGGGGGGCGACTCGCCGACGGATCCGCACCACGCCCGGCGACACGCTTGCGGGCCGGGCGGCCGGGCGCCTACTGTCACCCGCGACTCCAGGTTGACATAACTTTCATCCTTGTGTAGAGGTTGAGGGTTTCGGCGAAGGGCGAAACACGTGGCGGCACCGCAGAACTACCTCGCGGTTATCAAGGTCGTGGGGATTGGCGGTGGCGGCGTCAACGCCGTCAACCGGATGATCGAGGTAGGGCTTCGAGGCGTGGAATTCATCGCCATCAACACCGACGCCCAGGCGTTGCTGATGAGCGACGCCGACGTCAAGCTGGACATCGGTCGCGAGCTGACCCGAGGCCTGGGTGCGGGTGCCGATCCCGAGGTCGGGCGACAGGCGGCCGATGATCATTCGACCGAGATCGAGGAAGTTCTCAAGGGCGCCGACATGGTGTTCGTCACTGCCGGTGAGGGCGGTGGGACTGGGACCGGTGGTGCGCCGGTGATCGCCAGGATCGCTCGTACCCTGGGGGCCCTGACGATCGGAGTGGTCACCCGTCCGTTCGGTTTTGAGGGACGCCGCCGGTCCAACCAGGCGGACACCGGGATCGATCAACTGCGCGATGAGGTCGACACCCTCATCGTCATCCCCAACGACCGGCTGCTGTCGCTGACCGACCGCAACATCAGCATCATCGACGCCTTCCGGCAGGCCGATCACGTTCTGCTGCAAGGAGTTTCCGGGATCACGGACCTGATCACGACGCCCGGGCTGATTAATCTCGACTTCGCCGATGTCAAGAGCGTGATGCAGGGCGCCGGTTCGGCGCTGATGGGCATCGGCTCGGCGCGAGGTGAGGACCGGGCCGTCGCCGCGGCCGAGTCCGCGATCTCCAGCCCGCTGCTGGAGGCCAGCATCGAGGGCGCCCACGGGGTGCTGCTGTCGGTGGCCGGAGGCAGTGACCTCGGCCTGTTCGAGATCAACGAGGCGGCCCGGCTGGTCTCCGACTCCGCGCACCCCGAGGCGAACATCATCTTCGGTGCGGTGATCGACGACACCCTCGGGGACGAGGTGCGGGTGACCGTCATCGCCGCAGGTTTCGACGGCGGCGCCCCGCAGCAGCGCCGCCCGGCGCCCAAGCGCGAGGATGCCTCGGCGCCTGCTGCTACTGGCACGCCCCCTGCCGCGCCCACCGGCGAGGCGCCCGTGGTCCCGGCCGCCGGAACCGGTCCGGCGGACATCCCCGGCGCCCGGCCGTTCGATCCGCAGCCCCAACCTCGGCCGCGCACGATCGTGTTCGACGACAGCGACGATCTTGACGTCCCCGACTTCCTGAAGTGAGCCCGCCGCGGTGACCGACTCGGCCTTCGCGGCGCGCCCGGGGGCGGCCGAATTGCACCCGCACGACGGCGCCCAGCTCAGCCGTAGCGCCGGCCTGATCTCCGGGGTGGCCCGCTGGGTACTCACCGACCGCACCGGGGGGACCAGCGCTGCGCCGTACGGCAGCCTCAATCTGGCCGAGCATGTCGGTGACGACGCCGACCAGGTCGCCCGCAACCGTGCCGTGGTCGCGCGGTCGGTGGGCGTGCCGCCGGACCGACTGGTGGGGATGCGTCCCGATCACGGCAACTGCGTCGCGGTCCTGAACCAGGCACCGGCCGTCGATGTGCCCGACGTGGACGTCTTGGTGACCGCCGAACCGGGCCTGGCGCTGCTGGTGCAGGCGGCGGACTGTGTGCCCGTGCTGCTGTGCGACCCGGAGGCCGGCGTGATCGCCGTGGCACACGCTGGGTGGCGGGGCGTGCTACGCGACACCGTCGGTGCCGCATTGGCCGCCATGGCCGACCTTCGGGCCCGCGCAGACCGTACCCACGCCCTGATCGGACCAGCGATCTGCCCGGCCTGCTACCCGGTGCCCGAGGAGCGGCGCGCCGCGGTGGCGGCGGTCGCCCCGCAGGCGTGGGCCGTCACCGGCACGGGTGACCCAGCCCTGGACCTGCGGGTGGGAATCGTGGCCCGACTGGTCGAGGTCGGGGTCCGCGCCCGGCTCCTCGGCGGTTGTACGGCGGGGAACCCGGACCTGTTCTCCTTTCGTCGCGACGGTGTGACCGGGCGTCAGGGCGGCGCTGTGGTGCTGCTGAGCACGCCCTTGCCGACGGCGTGAGCACGCCGTGAGCAGCACTGATCAGGGGCCGGGTCACGACACCGGCGGGCCGTCTGTCGATCGCCGGAGCGACCTTCGCGATCGGTTGGCGCGGGTGCACGACCGGATCGCCGCTGCGTGTGCCGCGGCGGGCCGGGATCCCGGCGCGGTCACCCTGATCGTGGTGACCAAGACGTTTCCGGCCGAAGACGTACGCCTGCTGGCCGGTCTCGGCGTCGGGGATGTCGGGGAGAATCGTGACCAGGACGCCCGGGGCAAACATCAGCAGTGTGCTGACCTGGCCCTGCGCTGGCACTTCGTCGGGCAGCTGCAGCGCAATAAGGCCGCCTCGGTGGCCAGCTATACCGACGTCGTGCATTCCCTCGACCGGGTGGAGCTGACCACCGCCCTGGACCGGGCCGCAGAGCGCGCCAATCGCCGGCTCGACGTGTGTGTGCAGGTTGATCTCGGCCCTTCGCAGGCATCCGACGAATCCGCTGGGATGGGTCGCCGCGGTGGTGTCCGGCCGGAGCAGGTACTGGAGTTGGCGGACCAGGTCGCGGCGAGCGGGCAGTTGCGGCTGGCCGGCGTGATGGCCGTGGCCCCTTGGCCGGCAGATCCCACCAGGACCCCGATCGAGGCGGCACGGGTGGCGTTCGACCTGCTTGCGCAGGTGTCGGCAGCCGTCCGAGCGAGTCACCCACAGGCGACAATGATCTCGGCCGGGATGAGCGGAGACCTGGAAGCCGCCATCGCGGCCGGCGCGACACACGTACGCGTCGGCACGGCAGTACTCGGTCCACGCCCGCCGCTCCGGTAGCGTCACGCCAGCACAACGACGCAGTGGTATTGCGGGTCCCCATCCGGTACGCCCCGCTGCTCAGAGCCGACTCGACGGCGCCCCTCGTACCCGGGGGTCCGCCAGGCCGCAGGCGCACTGTCCGTATCAACCGAACGAGGGGCACGACAACATGGCCGGCGGGATGCGCAAAATGGCGGTCTACCTCGGGCTGGTCGAGGACGACCCGGACCTGCGGGACGACGGCTACGACGACTATGACGACCGCGGTGGGCGTTCGGACGTGCGGGTGCGCGAGGACCGCGGCCGGCTGGAGGAGACCCGGGCCCAGCGCCCGGTGGCCGTCCGCGATGAGCCACCGGCGGTGCGCACCTTCCGGGACGAACCGCGCACAGCGGCTCGTGACACCCCGCGGGCGCCGGTGCGGTCCGGCCCGGTAACCCCGGCGGAGCCGTACCGCATCACCACCATCCATCCGCGGGCCTACAACGACGCCCGCCGGATCGGCGAGGAGTTCCGTGCCGGCACTCCGGTGATCATGAGCCTGATCGACATGGACGACGGGGACGCCAAGCGCATCGTGGACTTCGCCGCCGGCCTGATCTTCGGCCTGCAGGGCAGCATCGAGCGGGTCACCAACAAAGTGTTCCTGCTCTCCCCGGCGAACGTTGACGTGCGAGCCGAGGTGGCTGCCCAACTGGCTGAGGACGGCTTCTTCAACCAGTCTTGAGCAGTCGCTGCGGCGACGGGGTGCCGAGCGACCCGGTCCGGGGTCGTGCTTGGATCGCGGCAAGCCCATCCGCACAATGGCCGTTCGTCGACATTCACAGTCAGGAGTACGCAGCGTGCAGGGCGTGGGACAGGTGCTCGCCACGGTTCTGTGGCTCTACTCGCTGGTCCTGATCGCCAGGATCGTCTTCGACTACGTGCAGATGTTCGCCCGGTCGTGGGCGCCCCGAAGTGTCCTGCTGATCATCGTGGAGACGGTCTATACGGTCACGGACCCGCCGTTGCGCCTGTTCCGCCGTTTCATCCCGCCGCTGCGGATCGGCCAGGTTTCCCTGGACCTGTCGTTCCTGGCGCTGTTCCTGGCAATCGGCCTGCTCATCGCCGTGCTGTCCTCGGTGTGACTGCCGTGCCCCCTGCGATCCGTACCCGTCCGCCGTCGATTCAAGAGGTGACCCGATGCCCCTGACCCCTGAGGACGTGCACGCCAAGCAGTTCTCCACCGTGCGGATGCGCAACGGCTATGACATGGACGAGGTGGACCGCTTCCTCGACGAGGTCGAGACCGAGTTGGTACGCCTGCACGCCGACGCCGACGGGCTGCGTCAGCAGCTCGCTGTCGCCCAGGTGACCGTGCCGCCGATGGACGCCGCTCCGATTCCCGCGCCCATTCCGGCGCCGGCCGAGGTGACCGAGCCGGTGGCTCCCGCGGCGGCGCCGATGGACACCAGCGCCGCGGCGGTACGGATGCTGGAGCTGGCTCAGAAGACCGCGGATGAGCATCTGGCCGTCTCCCAGGCCGAGGCCGACAAACTGCTGTCCGACGCTCAGGGCCGCGCAGCCGCGATCGCCCGCGACAGCGACCAGCAGCGGATCGATCTGGAACGGCGCCTGGAGGAGTTGCGTGCCTTCGAACGGGAGTACCGCACCCGGCTGCGCAGTTACCTGCAGGCCCAGTTGCACGAGTTGGACACCCGGGCCGACGCCGCACCTGCAGGGGCGCCTGCCAGTACCGCACCTGCAGGGGCGCCTGCCGGGGCTCAGGTCGACGGGCCGCCGCCACTGCCGACTGCCCGGTTCGACCTGCAGCAGTCCGCATCGGTGCCGTCCGAATCATCGTCGGCGGGCACCGACGGCGGCGGCGACGACGCAGCTGCAACTGCCCAGGAGACAGTCGAGGGTGTTGACGACGGACCGCGGCTGGCGCCGTTCGAGTCACCATTCGGCGGTCAGCCGCCCGCCGAACCGCCGCGCGAGGCCTGAGGCCGAGCGCCTGCGCACCAGATCTCTGTTGTGGTGATCATGGTGCGATGTGACAGACGCAGTTAGACCCGGCGCAGGGCGTAGCGCAGGGCGGCCTCGGCGCGGCGGTACGGGGCATCGACCGGGCCGCCGCCGCGCTCGAAGGACGTGGCCAGCACCTCACCGGCGACCTGGTCGGCATGCTCGACCAGCGCCCGGGCGAGGTCGGCCTCGTCGGTGTCCCACCAGACCTGGATGCGGTCGCTGATCCGCAGCCCAGCGGCCTTCCGCGCCTCCTGCAGGGTGCGGACCGCCTCCCGGGCCAGCCCGGCTCGCAGTAGTTCAGGCGTCAGGTGCAGATCCAGGGCCACGGTCTCGCCGCTGTCGGCCGCCACCGCCCAGCCCTCGCGGGGCGTCTCAGTGCGCACGACGTCGTCGTCGGTAACGCTCACCTCGCCGAGGCCGGGCACGTCCAGGCTCACCGACCCGGTCGAACTCAACGCCGCGGACAGCGCCCTTGGGTCCGCCGCGGCGACCGCTTGGGCGACCGCGGGGGTCAGCTTGCCGAACCGCTTTCCCAGCGCGCGGAAGTTGGCCTTCACGCTGACGTCGACCAGGTCACCCTCAGTCTGGCCCAGCGGCAGCAACTCACGGCAGTTCAACTCCTGGCTGACCTGCTCCTGGAGTTCGGGAGTCAGCCGGGACCAGCCGGCCGCGGAGATCAGCGCCCGGCCCAGCGGCTGCCGGGTGCGGACCCCGGACGCGGCCCGGGCAGCCCGGCCCAACTCGACCAGGCGGCGGACCAGCGCCATGTCGGTGGCCAGGTCCGGGTCGAGCAGCGCCGGGTCGAGGGCCGGCCAGGACGCCAGGTGGACCGACTCGGGGGCGGCCGGCTCGGTGGCCCGGAAAAGGTCCTGCCAGACCCGCTCGGTGACGAACGGGGTGAACGGGGCCATGATCAGCGTCACCGTACGCAGGCACTCGTGCAGCGTGGCCAGGGCAGCCGGGTCACCGTCCCAGAAGCGGCGCCGGGAGCGGCGGACATACCAGTTGGAGAGGTCGTCGATGAAGGCCGCGATCAGCCGACCGGCGCGCTGAGTGTCGAACTCCTCGAGGGCGGTGTCCACGTCCCGTGCGCAGCGCGCAGCCTCGGACAGCGCCCAGCGGTCCAGGACCGGGCGGTCCGCGGGAGCCGGGGTCTCGGCAGGGTCATTCTCGGCAGGGTCATTCGCGGTCGGGTCATTCTCGGTCGGGCCAGTGTTGGCCCGTTGAGTGGCTGGGTTCCAGCCCGCGGCGCGCGCGTACAACGCCTGGAACGACACGGTGTTCCAGTAGGTCAGCAGCGTCTTGCGCACCACATCGCTGATCGAGTTGTGGCCCACCCGCCGCGACTGCCAGGGGGAGCCGGAGGCGAGCATGAACCACCGCACGGCGTCCGCGCCGTGGGTGTCCATCAGCGGAATCGGTTCCAGCACGTTGCCCAGGTGTTTGCTCATCTTTCGGCCCTCCTCGTCGAGGATGTGGCCGAGGCAGACGACGTTGCGGTAGGAAGACTGGTCGAACACCAACGTGCCGACCGCCATCAATGTGTAGAACCAGCCGCGAGTCTGGTCGATCGCCTCACAGATGAAATCGGCCGGATAACGCTGCGCGAACTCCGCCTCCCCGGTCCGGGGAAAACCCCACTGCGCGAACGGCATCGACCCCGAGTCGTACCACCCGTCGATCACCTCCGGAACCCGGTGGGCAGGCGCGTCGCAGACAGCGCCGTCGACTGTTTCGGGGCAGGCGATGACGACATCGTCGACGTACGGGCGATGCGGGTCGAGGGCGTCCAGATCCTGCCCGGCCAGAGCGCCGAGTTCGGCAAGAGATCCCACACAGGTCAGATGGTCGTGCTCGCACCGCCAGATCGGCAGTGGAGTGCCCCAATAACGGTTGCGGGACAACGCCCAGTCGACGTTGTTGGTCAGCCAGTCGCCGTAACGGCCCCATTGGATCGTCTGCGGATGCCAGTGCGTCGCGGCATTCTCCCGCAGCAGCGCGTCCTTGATCTCGGTGGTACGGATGTACCAGGACGGCTGCGCGTAGTAGATCAACGGCGTGTGGCAGCGCCAGCAATGGGGGTAGGAGTGCTCGTAGGGGACGTGCCGGAACATCAAGCCACGCGCAACGAGATCGGCAACCAGTGCCTCGTCGGCCTTCTTGAAGAAGGCCCCGCCAACCAGTTCGATGCCGTCCTCGAAATGCCCGTCGGGACGGACCGGATTGACGACCGGCAACTGGTAAGCCCGGCAGGTCACCAGGTCCTCGGCACCGAAAGCCGGTGCCTGGTGGACGATGCCGGTGCCATCGTCGATCGTGACGTAATCGGCCAGCAGCACCGACCAGGTACGCGGATCGGCATCCGCCGGGAACTCGACGAGGGCGAACGGTCGCTGGTAATGCATCCCCTCCAGGGCGGACCCGGGCATCGGCTCGGTGAGCGCCCACGCGTCCTCCCCGAGGACGGCTGCGGCCAGGGCATCGGCGACGACGAGTTTTTCCCCGTCCGCGGTCTGCCAGACGCGGTAGTCGTGGGTCGGATGAACCGCGACGGCGGTGTTCGACACCAGAGTCCACGGCGTCGTCGTCCAGACCAGCAGCGACACGGCGCCGTGTTCGTCGACCAGCGGTCCGTCGGTCAGCGGGAACCGTACGTACACCGACGGATCGACGACCGTCTCGTAACCCTGCGCCAACTCGTGGTCGGACAGGCCGGTTCCACAGCGGGGGCAGTACGGGCTCACCCGATGGTCCTGAACCAGCAATCCCTTGGCCCAGATCTGCTTCAGCGACCACCACACACTTTCGATGTAGGACGGGTTCATCGTCCAGTACGCCTGGTCGAAGTCGACCCAGTAACCCATCCGTTCGGTCATCGCGGTGAACTCGTCGACGTGGCGCAGCACTGATGCCCGGCACCGGGCGTTGAACTCTGCGACTCCGTACGACTCGATCTGGCCCTTGTCGGTGAAACCCAGTTCCTTTTCCACCGCGAGTTCGACCGGCAGCCCGTGGCAGTCCCAGCCTGCCTTGCGGGGGACGTGGTAGCCCTTCATCGTGCGGTACCGCGGGAAGACGTCCTTGAACACCCGGGCCTCGACGTGGTGGGCGCCCGGTGTCCCGTTCGCGGTCGGCGGGCCCTCGTAGAACACCCACAGCGGTCGACCGGCGGATGCCTCGATGCTGGCGTGGAAGACGTCGCGGTCCGCCCAGAACGCGAGGATGTCACGTTCCATGGCGGGCAGGTCGACGGACGCGGGCACGTCGGCGTACACGGGGCACCTCCGCATCGATCCGGGCGACCCGCCCGGACGGTCCCACCGAAGCGACGATGCGGCCCGGCGGTAGACACGATAACCGCTGCGATCGTCGAGTCGCGGAGGGGTCACGCCCGGGCCGTGGCGACCCGGCCCGGAGTAGCCCGGACGAGCCAGCACGGGCTCAGCAACGCCGTCCCTGCCCCGGTGTACGGCTGCCGTCCGGCATCCTCGACGGGTGAGTCGCCCACGCCCCGCGCCCCGATCCGTCCCACGGGGCAGGGCCGAGCCCGACGGGTCCCGGCGCGACGCAGCCGAGCCGGGGCGTGCCCAGCGATTGCAGATCCGGGTGCGGCCGGGCGCGTCTGCGGTACGGGTGGGGGGGTCGTACGGGGATCCGCCGGTCCTCGTCGTGGCCGTGGGCGCCCGCGCGGTGGACGGGAGGGCGAATGCTGCCGCACTGACGGCGCTGGCCGCGGCGCTGGGCGTACGTCCGGGACGACTGCGGTTGGTGCATGGCGCCACTGCCCGAACCAAAACGATCGAGGTGGATCCGCCGCTGCCCGGCCTGGCGACCCGGCTCGCCGGGCTTATTGCTCAGACTGGCTGAGGCGCGGGGGAGCTGCATGAGAACCGAGGCTGGCCGAGGGCGGGGGGCGCTGCCGAGGGCGCGCTGCCGAGGGCAAGGGGGGTGGTGGGCCGCCGAAGCCGCTGCGATCCTTGGCCTGCGGCCCTGGTGCGGCTGCGTGCGACCAGGAACCCGGCGCGCCGAATTGATTGCGTTGCGTAGCGTCCCTATCCTCGCTGGACTTGAGCCCGAGGCGTGCGCCTCGCAGGGTAGGCCGCAGGCTTACGAGTCTCATGGACGGGAGCGGGCGTCATGGCGGAGGGCAGGTCCGCGCAGCGGGCCGACCAGGCGAGTGGCCCCGGCGGCGTCGAGGACGACATCCAGGCCACCGCGAGTACGACACGTTTCGGCATGGGTGGTCGGTTGGTCCGCGCGGTCCGCGGTGCCGCCAGTGCGGTGACGTCGGCTGCCCTGCCGTCCAGCCGGCCGGCCTCGGAGTCGGAGTCGGAGTCGGCACGGACCGACGCGCAGCCCACGACGAAGGAGGCCGTCATCACTGGCTCAGCCCGGCTCCCCAAGGCACGCGCCGCAACTGGTCTGGCCGAAGCAGCGCCCGAAGCGCCGGGGGGGAACAGCGCAGCCGCCGCCGACACCCCCGACTCGGTCCCCACGAAGTCACCTGCTGAGAAGCCGGCCACGGCCCAGAAGGCAGCCGCTGCGAAGAAGCCGGTTGCAGCCAAGAAGGCGGTGGCGAAGAAGTCAGTTGCGACCAAGCAGGCAACCCTGAGCACAGCGGCTGCCCCTGCGACGAAAGCGGCTGTTGCGGCGAAGAAGACACCCGCGACGAGCAAGGCCGCCGCGGCCAAGAAGGCCCCTGCGGCTAAGAAGGCGCCTGCAGCGAAAAAGACATCCGCGGCGACAGCGACGTCCGCGGCGAAGAAGACCCCGGCCGGGCTGCAAGAACCGTCGACCCGGCCGCAGCCGTCTGCTGCCGAGCCGGCGCCGACCGGCAACGAAGCCACCCACACCAGCCCTGCCACCGCCCCGGCCGAAGAACTCACGGTCCGCGCCGATGAGGAGCCCTGGTCCAGCGCCGAACTGGCCGTGATCCGCAGCGAACTCGAGCAGGACCTGGTTCGGCTGACCGACGAGATCCAGATGGCGGAGGACGACATCGCCGACCTCATCCGGGACTCCGGCGAGGGCGCGGGGGACGACCAGGCCGATGCGGGCAGCAAGACCTTCGAGCGGGAGCACGAGATGTCCCTGGCGAACAACGCCCGGGACATGTACGAGCAGGTCACCCGCGCCATTCGCCGTATCTCCGACGGTACGTACGGCCGCTGTGAGAGCTGCGGGGAACCGATCGGCAAATTGCGGCTGCAGGCGTTCCCCCGGGCGACGATGTGCCTGACGTGCAAGCAATTGGAGGAGCGGTACTGATCGGCTTCGTCACGGCGGCGTCGGAGCGTTGCGGAGCCGCTTGTGCGTCGGCGAGCCCGGCGGCCGCGCTGCCGTAGGCTTCCCGCCCGTGACCGATCCGGATGCCGACGTCGATACGGCGGCCGGGTCATCGACCCAGGTCAACGATCAGTCGCTGCCATCGCAACGGCGACGGCTGCTGTGGGTGCTGGGCATCATGACGGTGGCCGTCCTGATCCTGGACCAGGTCAGCAAGGCCCTCGCCGTGGCATACCTCGAGCCGCGGATCGATGCGGGCGAAGGGCCCGTCCAGGTGATCGGGACGCTGGTCCAGTTCACCTTTACCCGCAACCCCGGCGCGGCGTTCAGCCTGGGAACCGGCTACACCTGGATCTTCAGCATCATCGCGCTGGCCGTGGCCGCGGTCATCCTGCGAACCGCTCGACGGCTGGACAGCCTGGGCTGGGCGATTGCCCTGGGCGGTCTGCTCGGCGGGGCATTGGGCAATCTGATCGACCGGCTGGTGCGAGCCCCGGGACCCGGTCGTGGCCACGTCGTCGACTTCATCATGATTCCCAGGGACTTCCCGATCTTCAACGTGGCCGACATGTGCGTGGTCGGGTCCGCGATCTTGATGGTGCTGCTGTCGATGCGGGGCATCGAGTACGACGGGACCCGGATCGGCCGCGGCAGCCACCTGCCGACAGACACTGACGGGGCCAGCACCGACGGACCGACCGACGATCACCGTCCGGTTGACGATGGCCGCCTGGCGGCCCAGCCGATCGACCGGCCGACAACAGCGGGTGCAGACGCCGATGGCTGAGCACCGCGAGCTGTCCGTCCCGGATGGTCTGGAGGGCGAACGGATCGACGCGGCCCTGGCCCGGCTGTTCGGGGTGTCCCGGACCCGGGCGGCCGACCTGGTCGCCGAGGGTCAGGTCCGGGTCGGCGGCGCAGTCCCGATCAAGAGCCACCGGGTCAGCGCGGGGGACTGGCTGGAGGTCGAGCTGCCCGACCCGCCGACGCCCGGCGGTCGACGCGACGGCGGCCCGTCACCGGTGGTCGGCCTGCCGGTGGTGTGGGACGACGACGACGTCGTGGTGGTCGACAAGCCGGTCGGCATCGCCGCGCACCCCAGCCCCGGCTGGACCGGTCCGACGGTGGTCACCGAATTGCTGGCCGCCGGTTATCGGGTGTCGACCTCTGGTGCCGCTGAGCGGCAGGGGGTCGTGCACCGCCTCGACGTCGGCACCAGCGGGCTGATGGCGGTCGCCAAGAGCGAGCGCGCCTACACCGATCTGAAGCGGCAGTTCAAGCAACGGAGCGTCACGAAGACCTACCACGCCCTCGTCCAGGGCCACCCGGACCCGAGCCGCGGCACCATCGATGCCCCGATCGACCGGCACCCGACGTCGGACTGGCGGTGGGCCGTCGTGTCCGGCGGCAAGGCGAGCATCACGCACTACGACACCCTGGAGGCCTTCCGGCACGCCAGTCTGCTGGAGGTTGCGTTGGAGACCGGTCGTACGCATCAGATCCGGGTGCACCTGTCCGCGCTGCGGCATCCCTGCGTCGGTGACCTGACGTATGGCGCCGACCCGGTGCTGGCCACCCGGCTCGGCCTGACCCGGCAGTGGCTGCACGCCGCCCGGCTGGAGTTTGACCACCCGCGCGACGGCCGACGGATCCGCCTGACCTCGGACTGTCCGGATGACCTGCAGCACGCCCTCGACGTTCTGGCCGCCGGCTGAGAACTGTCGGCTAGGGCCAGTCCCGCCCGGCTGGCCACCTGAGAGGATCCAGGCATGACGACTCCACCCGCTCACGCCGCCGGCACGCTGACGATCGGCGACCGCACTGTGCACCGGCTCGGGTTCGGGGCGATGCGCATCACCGGGCCGGGCATCTGGGGACCGCCCCGCGACCACGACCAGGCAATTGCGGTCCTGCGTCGAGCGGTCGAGCTCGGTGTCGACTTCATCGACACCGCTGACTCCTACGGGCCATTCATCAGCGAGGACCTCATCGCCGAGGCCCTGCACCCCTACGACCACGTGATGATCGCGACCAAGGGTGGGCTGTTGCGGACCGGGCCGAACGCCTGGCCGGTGCTGGGTGAGCCGGACTACCTGCGGCAGTGCGTGGAGATGTCGCTGCGCCGGCTGGGGGTGGAGCGCATCGACCTGTGGCAGCTGCACCGGATCGACGCCAACTACCCGCTGGAGGACCAGCTCAGTGCCGTTGCCGAGCTGCAGCAGCAGGGCAAGATCGCGCATCTGGGCCTGTCTCAGGTCAGCGTCGAGCAGTTACAGGCAGCGCAGCGAATCGCTCCCATCGTCAGCGTCCAAAATCTCTACAACCTGGTCGATCGCAGCAGCGAGGAATTGCTCGACCACTGCACCGAACACGGCATCGCCTTCATCCCCTGGTTCCCGGTCGCCACCGGGCAACTGGCCGCCCCGGGCGGGCCGCTGGAGGAGTTGGCCGCCTCGACCGGGCACACCCCGGCGCAGTTGGCGCTGGCCTGGCTGTTGCACCGCTCACCCATGATGCTGCCGATCCCCGGCACCGGCTCGGTGGACCACCTGGAGGAGAACGTCGCGGCGGCGCAGGTCGACTTGGACGGGGAGACGATCGCCGCGCTGTCGGCGCTGGCGGGGTCGATTCCGACTCAGCAGCCGCGGGCCTGACTGGTGGGCAGCGCACGCGACGATTTCGTCCACCTGCATGTGCACACCGAGTACTCCATGCTCGATGGCGCCGCCCGGGTGAATGATCTGTTCGACACGGCCGCCGAATTGGGCATGTCGGCGCTGGCGATGACCGATCACGGCAACCTGTATGGCGCGTACGACTTCTATCAGGCCGGGCGCGAGCGGGGTATCAAACCGATCATCGGTATGGAGGGTTATTACGCCCCGCAAGGCCGGCGGGAACGGCGGCCCTTCGACTACGGCGGCGGCTGGGACGAGACCGGGGAGGATCCCAGCGCCGGCAAGGGGAAACAGAACTACGGGCACATGACCGTGTGGGCCGAGAACAACACCGGCCTGCACAACCTCTTCCGGCTGTCCAGCCTGGCCAGCATGCAGGGCTACTACTTCAAGCCGCGCTTCGACAAGGAACTGCTGCAGACCTACGGCGAGGGTCTGATCGCCACCACCGGCTGCCCGTCCGGTGAGGTCAACCGGTGGCTGCAGGCCGGCAAGTACGACCAGGCCCGCCAGGCGGCCGCGGACTACCAGGACATCCTGGGGCCGGGCAATTTCTTCTGCGAACTCATGGACCACGGGCTGCCCATCGAGCAGCGGCACCGCGACGATCTGCTGCGGATCGCCCGGGACCTGCACCTGCCGCTGATCGCCACCAACGACCTGCACTACGTCAGGCCCGAGGACGCCGACACCCACGACGTGCTGCTGTGCATCGGCACCCGGGCGACGATGGACGACCCGAAACGTTTCCGTTTCGATGCGCGGGACTTCTATCTCAAGCCGGCCGCCGAGATGCGCAGCCTGTGGTCGGAACTTCCCGAAGCCTGCGACAACACCCTGCTGGTGGCCGAGCGCTGCGAGGTGTCCTTCAACGAGGGCGCCAATCTGATGCCGCGGTTCGGAGTCCCGGCGGGGGAAACCGAGGAGTCCTGGCTGGTCAAGGAGGTTGAGCTCGGCCTGGTTGCCCGGTTCGCACCCGACCCGGTGCCGCAGACCCACCGCGACCAGGCGGTGTACGAGGTCGGGGTCATCATCCAGATGGGTTTCCCCGGCTACTTCCTGGTGACCGCGGACCTGGTGCGGCATGCCAAATCCGTCGGCATCCGGGTGGGTCCCGGTCGAGGTTCCGCGGCCGGTGCACTGATTGCGTGGGCGTTGGGCATCACCGAACTCGATCCGCTGAAACATGGCCTGCTGTTCGAGCGGTTCCTGAACCCCGAGCGGGTGTCGATGCCAGACATCGACATGGACTTCGACGAGCGCCGCCGCGGCGACATGATCCGTTACGCCACCGAACGTTACGGGGAAGAACGCGTCGCGCAGATCGTCACGTACGGCTCCATGAAGGCCAAGGCGGCCATCAAGGACACCGCCAGGGTGCTGAGTTATCCGTACGCGATGGGCGACCGCATTACTAAGGCGATGCCACCGCCGGTGATGGGCAAGGACATCCCGCTGGCCGGGATCTTCAACCCCAAGCACGAGCGGTATGGCGAGGCCGCGGAGTTCCGGGCGATGTACGACGCCGACGCCGACGTTCGTCGGGTGGTCGATGCCGCCCGCGGGCTGGAGGGCCTCAAGCGGCAGCCTGGGGTGCACGCCGCCGGTGTCATCCTATGCGCGGAACCGCTGATCGACGTCATCCCGCTGTGGCGGCGCGACCAGGACGGCGCGATCATCACCCAGTTCGACATGGGGGTGTGCGAGAAGCTCGGCCTGCTCAAGATGGATTTCCTGGGCCTGCGCAACCTCACGGTGCTCGACGACTGCCTGGCACACATCGAGGCCAACAAGGGTGAACGGATCGTCCTGGAGAAACTGACCCTGGACGACCCGGTCGCCTACGAGCTACTTGCCCGCGGCGACACGCTCGGGGTGTTCCAGCTCGACGGTGGGCCGATGCGCTCGCTGCTGCGTTCGATGGTGCCGGACTCCTTCGACGACATCTCCGCGGTGCTCGCGTTGTACCGGCCGGGCCCGATGGGCGCCAAGTCGCACACCGAGTATGCCGACCGCAAGAACGGCCGCAAACCCGTCGAGCCGATCCATCCCGAACTCGCCGAACCGCTGGCCGACATCCTGGGTGACACCTATGGGTTGATCGTCTACCAGGAGCAGGTCATGGCGATCGCCCAGCAGTTGGCGGGTTACAGCCTGGGTGCGGCGGACCTGCTGCGCCGGGCGATGGGCAAGAAGAAGAAGGAGATCCTGGACAAGGAATACGTCCCGTTCTCCGACGGCATGCGCGCCAACGGATACTCCGCCGACGCGATCAAGACACTGTGGGACATCCTGGTCCCGTTCTCCGATTATGCGTTCAACAAGGCGCACACCGCCGGCTATGGCCTGGTCAGTTACTGGACCGCATACCTGAAGGCGAACTATCCCGCGGAATATATGGCGGCGCTGCTGACCAGTGTCAAGGACGACAAGTCCGACCACGGGAAACTCGCTGGCTATCTGGCCGAGTGCCGCCGGATGGGCCTGAAGGTCCTGCCGCCCGACGTCAACGACTCCGACGCCGACTTCACCCCCCGCGGCACCGACATCCGCTTCGGGCTGTCGGCGGTACGCAACGTGGGTGGGGCGGTGGTCGAGACGCTGATCGCGGCCCGGCGCTCCCGTGGTCGGTTCGGCGATTTCGACGGATTTCTGGACAAGGTCCCGATCGCGGTCTGCAACAAGCGGGTCGTGGAATCGCTGATCAAGGCTGGTGCCTTCGACTCCCTCGGTGCCTCCCGCAAGGGGCTGTTGAGCGTGCACGAGGCGCGTATCGACGCGATCTTGGACATCAAGCGCAACGAGGCGATCGGGCAGGACTCGCTGTTCGGCGGGATGGACGAGCCCGCTGGGGTTACCAGCTGGGACGCCCCGGCGATCCCGGTGGGGGAGTGGGAGAAGACGACCCTGCTCGGTTACGAGCGGGAGATGCTGGGCCTGTACGTCTCCGATCATCCGTTGGCGGGCGTCGAGCACGTCCTGGCCGCCAGCGCCGACACGCCGATCTCCGGGTTGTTCGGGGAGGGCTATGCCGACGGTGCGGTGCTGACCGTCGGCGGCCTGGTCACCTCGGTGGCGCGCAAGACGACGAAGGCAGGGTCGCTGTACGCCGTGGTCGGGCTGGAGGACCTCGAGGGCGCGGTCGAGGTGATGGTCTTCCCGCAGGCCTACCAGCTCGTCGGGCCGA
Source organism: Candidatus Nanopelagicales bacterium (assembly GCA_038208295.1). Classification (GTDB taxonomy): domain Bacteria; phylum Actinomycetota; class Actinomycetes; order S36-B12; family JBBQYX01; genus JBBQYX01. Next base: position 18,069 of record JBBQYX010000043.1, read on the forward strand.
TGATCGCCGAGGACGCCGTGTTGCTGGTCAAGGGCCGCCTGGACCGCCGGGAGGACGAGGCGCCGAAGCTGATCGCCATGGAGATCACCATCCCGGATCTGTCCGAGGGCCCGACCGGCCCCGTCCGGGTGACACTGCCGGCGGCGCGCTGCGTCCCCTCGGTGGTCGCCACCCTCAAGGACACCCTGGCGATGCATCCTGGCGTCACCGAGGTGCACCTGCACCTGCGCAACGGCCCGCGGACGACGGTGCTGCGGATCGACGACCGGTTGCGGGTCACACCCTCTCCGTCGCTGTACGCCGACCTCAAGGCGCTGCTCGGGCCGGCCTGCCTTGGTTGACTCCGGCCCGGACACCGCGACCCGGCGTCGCGAGGATGACGACCCGCTGCATCGGCCGGCCGATGCGGCGCCGGTGTCCGCCGTACGCCTGGCTACCCGCTGGATCGGCCTCGCCCTGGCCGTCGGCGTCGTGGCGGGCCTGGTGTGGTGGCGCGTCAGCCCTCGGGTGCCGCTGCTCGCGCGCGGGGGGGACCTTTTCCCGCAGGAGTTCCAGCCGCGCGGCTACATCGCCGCTGACGCGATCTTCGCTTTGATCACTGTGGGCTGTGGCGTCGTCCTGACCCTGGCCGGGTTGTCCCGGCTGCGGGACCGGCCGCTGGCGCTGGTGTGGAGCGGTGCTATCGGCGGACTGGGCGGAGCCGGGCTGGCCGCACTCGTCGGTACGCGGTTGGGCTCGGTCGACCTGGTCGGCTATGCCGCTAGCGCCCCGGACGGGACCGTCATCGACGGGCCGCTGCAGATCCATGTCTTTGGGGTGCTGGTGCTGTGGGCGATCGTGGCGGTGGGCATGGTGGCGGCGGCTGAGTTGTGGGACTGGATCGGTGAACGCTGGGGCTGATCCCCGACTGACGGCGCGAGAACGCTCAGCGGCCGCGGCCGATCGGCGCGGTGCGCGCGCGGGTCACCTGGATCAGGTCCTCGGGATCGAGCTCGACGTCCAGACCGCGCCGGCCGCCCGAGACGAACACCGTGGGCAGGTCCAGGGCGCTGCCGTCGACGATGGTCGGCAGGGCCCGGCGCAGCCCGACCGGGCTGATCCCGCCGATGACATAGCCGGAAATCCGTTCAGCGGTCGCCGGCTCGGCCAGGACCGCCCGCTTGCCCCCGACCGCCGCGGCCAGCGCCTTCAGGTCCAACACGGTCGACACCGGCAGGACAGCGACGGTGAGATTGCCGTCCACCTCGGCCAGCAGCGTCTTGAACACCCGGTGCGGGGGCACCTCCAGCGCCTGCGCGGCCTCGGTCCCGTAGGACTCCGCGGCCGGGTCATGGTCATAGGGATGCAGGACATACGCAATGCCCGCCCGGCTCAGGGCGGTGGTGGCCGGAGTCCCGGTGCTCCCCTTCGACGAACGCGCCATCACCTTCATGGTCGCAGGTTACCTACCGGTAACTTGTCCACGCGCACCTAGCGCGCCGACTGCTCCGATAGGCCCGGTGATCCTGCTCACCCGGGCCGTACGTCCCGGAACAAGGGGCCCAGGGCTCAACACGGGGCCCAGACCCACACAAGGGGCCGAGGGCCAAGGACCCGTTGGCCAGCACCACCCGGGGCGCCGCACTGGAGCGGTCAGTTCGGTGCCGACACCGCGTGGATCAGGTCGACCGCCGGCAGCGAGGGCAGTTTGCGCATGATCGCCGTCTCCCGGCGCAGCACAGCGAGCTCAGCGCGCAGCCGGGCGGAGGTGTCGGGGAGTTCGAGCAGCAGCTGCCGGGCCGGCACTTCGATGATCATGGCCGCGGCGACGAGGTAGGACAGCACGGTCGGGTCGTCCGGGAGCTCGGGCAGGTCGTCACCGTCGATCCCGGCGCCGGTGACCATGCCGCGATAGGCGCTGAATCGGCGCAGCGTAGCGCCGCCGAGGATCTGCGCGGCATCACCGAGCTGCTCGGGCAGCCACGTCACGTGGCCCTGCAGATAGGGCTGGTCGTGATCGATGCTGTGCAGGCGGAACCGGCGGGTCCCGGTGCTCACGATGTCGTAGCGGCCGTCGTCGAAGGCGGTGACCTGCCGCAGCACGGCGGTCGTCCCGACTGCGTACAGCCCGCGTACGGCCTCCGGACCCACCTCGTGCCCCTCCCGGATGGCGATCACGCCAAACTCTCGCTCGTCCTCCGGACGGGCCTGCAGGGTCTCCACGAGCGTCCGGTAGCGCGGCTCGAAGATGTGCAGCGGCAGCACCAGTCCTGGCACCAGCACGGTGCTCAGCGGGAACAGGGGGATCACGGTCGTCGCCTGGGTCATCGCCGCCTCAGGCTAGGCCGAAGTGCGTCCCCCGGCATCCCGGTCGGGCCACGCGCCGGGCGATGGCGGGCAGTGGACTGCGGTGGCGCGCCGGTGGCCGGACCGGCCAGCAGGGCGCTCGTAGACTCAGCCCCGTGATCAGGCGCCTGGACCTTCGCGGCTCCACCAGCGACCCGCGGGCCGCGCTGCCCCGGGCGGCGATGGACGTCGAGGAGGCCCTGGAGGCGGTCCGCCCGATCGTGGCCGATGTCCGTGCGCGCGGCGCCGCCGCGGTGCTGGACTGGAGTGAGCGGCTGGACGGGGTCCGCCCGCCCGCCCTGCGGGTGCCGCAGGCAGCGATCGACGCCGCAGTGGCCGCGCTGGACCCGGCCGTACGAGCTGCCCTGGAAGAGGCCATCCGGCGGGTCCGGCTGGTGCACACCGACCAGCGGCGCGTCGATGTCGCCACGGTGGTGGTGCCTGGCGGCACCGTGACCGAGCGGTGGCTGCCCGTCGACCGGGTCGGGCTGTACGTGCCTGGCGGGCGGGCCGTCTACCCCAGCAGCGTGGTGATGAACGTCGTGCCGGCGCAGATCGCCGGGGTTGCCTCGCTGTCCGTGGCGTCCCCGCCGCAGCGCGAGCATGGCGGCCTGCCGCACCCGACGATCCTGGCGGCCTGTGGGCTGCTCGGGATCACCGAGGTCTACGCCGTCGGCGGGGCGCAGGCCGTGGCAATGCTGGCCTACGGCGCCGATATTCCCGGTGCGGCGCCGTGCGAGCCGGTGGACCTGGTCACCGGGCCGGGCAACATCTGGGTCACCGCGGCCAAGCGGCTGCTCAAGGGCGTCATCGGGATCGACTCCGAGGCCGGGCCGACCGAGGTGATGGTGCTGGCTGACGACACCGCGAATGCCGCCCACGTCGCTGCCGACCTGATCAGCCAGGCCGAGCACGACACCGTGGCCGCGTCCGTGCTCGTCACAGACAGCCCGGTCCTGGCCGACGCGGTGGCGGCCGAGCTTGCCGTGCAGGTGGCCGCCACTAAGCACGTCGAGCGGATCACGCAGGCGCTGGCCGGACCGCAGAGCGGCATCGTCCTGGTCGACGATCTCGACGCCGGGCTTCGGGTTGTCGACGCCTACGCCGCCGAGCACCTGGAGATCCATACCCGTGACGCCCGGGAGGTGGCGATGCGGGTACGCAACGCCGGTGCGATCTTCGTCGGCACGTTTGCCCCAGTCTCGCTGGGCGACTATGCCGCCGGGTCCAACCATGTGCTGCCCACCGGCGGGTCGGCCGCGCACTCCTCCGGCTTGAGCGTGCAGTCGTTCTTGCGCGGCATCCACGTCGTGGACTATGACGAGCACGCGCTGCGCGACGTCGCCGGGCACGTGGTCGCCCTCGCGCATGCCGAGGACCTGCCCGGGCACGCGGCGGCCATCCTGGCGCGGGTGGAAGTTTCCGACGTCCGGGGCGGGTCGTGACGGTTCGCCTACCGTCGGCCTTGACGCTGGCGGATCTGCCGCTGCGAGCCGACCTGCGTGGTCGGCAGCCGTACGGTGCGCCGCAGCTGGACGCCCCGGTCCGATTGAATGTCAACGAGAACCCGTACCCGCCGTCGGCGGCACTGGTCGCCGCGGTGGCCGAGTCGGTGGCCACGGCGACCCGTACGCTCAATCGATATCCGGATCGGGATGCGGTGGCGTTGCGTACGGAACTGGCCGGCTATCTCGACCCGACGGGTGGATACGGCTTCGGGGCTGCGAACATCTGGGCCGCCAACGGGTCCAATGAGGTCATGTTGCACCTGATGCAGGCGTTCGGCGGCCCGGGCCGCCTGGCGCTGGGTTTCTCCCCGACCTATTCGATGTATCCCGACTATTGCCGCGACACGTTTACGGGCTACGTCACCGTCCCCCGCGACGCGCAGTTCCAGGTCGTGGTCGAGCAGGCCATCGTCGCGATCGAGGAACACCGGCCCGCCGTGGTCCTGCTCGCTTCGCCGAACAATCCGACCGGCACCGCCTTGTCGCTGGACGCCATCGCGGAAATCGCCCGCACCGCATCAGGTCTGGTGGTTGTCGATGAGGCATACGCGGAGTTCCGGCGGCCCGGTACGCCCACCGCGCTGGAGTTGTTGGCCGAGTTCCCGCGGCTCGTCGTGACGCGGACCATGAGTAAAGCCTTTGCGCTGGCCGGTGCCCGGGTGGGCTATCTGGCAGCGCACCCGGCGCTCGTGGAAGCGGTGCAACTCGTCCGGCTGCCGTATCACCTGTCCGCCGTGACGCAGGCCGTTGCCCGCACCGCGCTGCGGTTCTCGGCCGAGTTGCTTGCAACGGTCGACGATCTGCGCCGAGAACGTGACCTGTTGGTCCAATGGTTGCGGGACAGAGGCTTTCGCGTGGCCGAGTCCGACGCGAATTTCGTATTCTTCGGCGAGTTCGCCGACCGGGATGCCGTATTCCACGCACTGCTGGAACGAGGCGTTCTGATCCGGGTTACCGGCCCGGAGGGCTGGCTGCGGGTCAGCGCCGGGACGCCGCAAGAGATGGCGGCGTTCCGCGCCGCCCTGGAGGAGGTCACGTGAACGGCCGGACCGCACGGGTTGCCCGTACCACGAAAGAGAGCGACGTCCTCGTCGAACTCGACCTCGATGGAGCCGGAAAAACCGACATCTGCACGGGTGTGCCGTTCTATGACCACATGCTCGCTCAACTGGGCAAGCACGGTGGCCTGGATCTGTCCGTACGCACGACCGGTGACCTCGACGTCGACGCGCATCACACCGTGGAGGACACCGCGCTCGCGCTGGGCCAGGCACTGCGAGAAGCTTTGGGGGACAAGGGTGGCATCCGGCGGTTCGGGGATGCGCTGGTGCCGTTGGACGAGTCCCTGGTCCAGGTCGCCGTGGACTTATCTGGCCGGCCCTACCTGGTGCACGACGAGCCCGAGATGGTCGCGCTGATCGGTTCCTATGACACGACGCTGACCCGGCACATCTTCGAATCCCTGGTGGCCTCGGCCCAGATCTGCCTGCACGTGCGCGTCATCAGCGGTCGAAACGCGCACCACATCGTGGAGGCGCAGTTCAAAGCGTTCGCCCGGGCGCTGCGGGTGGCCGTGCAGCGCGACCCGCGGGTGGTCGGCGTGCCCTCGACCAAGGGCGTGCTGTGAACTGGCTGGTCGCTGCGCGTCAACCGGCCGGACGGGGTGCTCGATGAGCACCGTGTCGGTCCTGCTGATCGCCCTGGCCGGATTCTTCATCGGGGGCGCTTGGGCGTTTCGCGAACAGCCGCGCTCGGCGCCGTTCATCGTGCTGATCCTGTTGGTCGCGGCGTCACTGACGGCAGCCGTGCTGTGGTGGACGCCCGCATGAGTCCCCCCAGGGTGACGGTGCTCGACTACGGCTCGGGCAATCTGCGCTCGGCGCAGCGCGCCCTGGAGCGGGCCGGCGCCGAGGTGGTCGTCACTGCCGACCGGGCCGCGGCGGAGAACGCCGACGGGCTCGTCGTGCCCGGCGTCGGGGCGTACGCCGCCTGCATGGCCGGGCTGCGCGCCGTGCATGCCGGGGAGATCCTGGACCGCCGGCTCGCCGGGGGACGCCCCGTCCTCGGGATCTGCGTCGGGATGCAGGTGCTGTTTTCCCACGGCGTCGAACACGGCGTACGGACCGCGGGCCTCGGCCAGTGGCCCGGTGCTGTGACGGCCCTGCACGCACCGGTGCTGCCGCATATGGGGTGGAACACCGTTGCGGCACCGGCGGATTCGACGCTGTTCGCCGACGTTGCCGGCGAACGCTTCTACTTCGTCCACTCCTACGCCGCGCGCAGCTGGGAACTCAGCGTTCAGGCGCCCTTCCCGCCCGCCCGGATCACCTGGGCGACCCACGGGGAACTATTCGTCGCCGCGGTAGAGAACGGTCCGTTGTGCGCCACCCAGTTCCACCCGGAGAAGTCCGGCGATGCCGGGGCGGCGCTGCTGCGGGCCTGGGTCGGCGGGTTGTGAGTGGGATGGGCCAGGACGTGAGCGACGTGCGCGCATGAGCCGCGAACGAGCGCACCAGCGGGCCGAGCGGGAGCGGGTGCAGGCCGCGGAATCGGTGCGCCGGGCCCGTAAGCAGGACCGGGCCGACCGCCGTCGCGCTCGTCGACGCCGGGTCACCAACGCTGTCCCCGACCTGCCGTCACGTCGTCCGGGGCTCCTGGCTGCGCGGCACCGTCGCCGGTTGTGGGCGCTCACCGCCGGTGGCCTGCTCATCCAGCTGGCGGCGTGGATCGTCGTGGACTCCTGGGGCGGCCGGGCGCTCGTACTACTGCTGACCCTGTTCGCCGCGCCGGTCGTGTGGACGCTGGTCTTCGATCGGCGCTGAGCGTGAGTTAAGGCTGGCGTGGACTGAGTGGACTGGTCCGTGTCGTGGCGGTCGTGGCGGTCGTGGCGGTCGTGGCGGTCGTGCCAGAGCCGGATCGCATCGCCGTGATTCCTTCGCCGGTGCATGAGTTTTCAGGCAAGGCGCGTCTGGGCAAGGTGTTGGCCTGCTTGGTCGCGGTTACTGAACTCCGCGCGGGGCGGCGTACGTGTCCGTGCGCTACTCAACGGCCAAGATCGTTACGAGTGGGCGGTTGTGGTCGCTCGGGCGCGAAGTCACCCTCTTGATCACCGCGAGTAGGTGCTCGTGGTGCTGACGATTCCGCGAGTGGGTAGTCGTGGTCGAGTTGGATCTTGGAAAGTCGACCACGGTGTGACAGTCGGATGGATCAAGTCCCTACTCGTGGAGATCATGGTCGGGTTGGGCTTGTCGCGTTCGCATCGTGGATGCGATTTCAGGCAAGGCGCACCAAGGGGAGGTGTTGGCCCAGTTGGTCGCGGTCGTTAGCTGCCGCGTGGCCCGTGCACGAGGCCACCCGCTGCGCCACCCGGCAAGATCGCCGCGAGTGAGTGGTTGTGGTCGCTCCGCCGCGAAGTCGCCTTGGTGATCGGCGCGATTGGGCGGTGGTGGCACCTCTGGTTCCGCGAGTGGTGGGGCGTGGTGGACTTGGATCTTGGAAAGGCAGCCACGGCCCACCAGTCGGCTAGATCAAGACTCAGGCGCGCAG
>JBBQYX010000044.1:0-25364 GCA_038208295.1 Candidatus Nanopelagicales bacterium
AGTTCCCACCAGCCGAAGCCGGTCGCCAACGGGTCGTTCAGCAGATACCACCGCCACAGCGACAACGGCCGCAGGTGCTGCAGCCAGGTGATCGTCGGCGCAAGGCCGTAGACCAGGTAGGACACGAACGTGTACGCACCCACTGCCGCGATGCCGACGGAGCGGCGGCCAACTGCCGCCGCGATGGCCTGCGCAGCCAAGGCCAGGGCCAGGCAGAACCCCAGCATCTGCAGGCACATCGCGCTCAGGTTGGCCACCGGCAGGTCGAAGCGCACCACGGAGTTCGACGCCACCAGGATCACCCAGGTGATCGTGGCGAATCCGGTCAGCACGACGGCAACGGCGGCGGCCTTCTGCGCGTACGCCCAAGAGCGTGGCAGCGGTTGCGCCAGCAGCAGATCGAGGGTGCGTTCCTCTTCCTCGCCGGCGATCGAGGCCGCACCGCGACCCAGGCCATACACCAGCAGTACGGCCGGCAGGAAGAACGCGAACATTTGAGTGTTCAGGAACCCGGTCGGGGAGGTGAGGTCGGCGCCGCCGAGCAGCGCCTGCAGGGACGGCGACAGGCTCGCGTACAGCGAATTCAGGGATTCGTCGTCGCGAACCGCCGGATAGAACGCCACGATCATCCCGACGAGGAGCAAGACCCCGATAGCCCACGACAGCAGTGACCCCCGACGCAGGCCCAGTTCACTGCGCAACAGCGTCATGTCACTGCGCAACAGCGTCATGGCCGCGTTCCCTGGCTGTGACCGTCTTCGGCTGGTGCCGTGGGGGTCGCCTCGTCCGGGTCCTGCTGGGCCGCAAAGAAGGCGTCCTCCAGGTCGGCATGGGTGACGTCCAAGGTTTGGATCGAGAACCTCGCGAGGATCTTCACCAGATCGTCCATGACCCCCGTGCAGGCAAAAGCCACCACGCCGTCGTCGAGATGGACCTGCGAGACCGAGGCGAGTCCGGCCAATGCATCGGACAGTCGCGGCAGGTCGCCCGGGTCCGCCGGCCGGACGCGGCCGCGGCGCCGGGCCTGCGCGGTGATCCCGGCCAGGCTGTCGACGGCCTCGATGCGCCCGGCCCGCAGCAGGGCCACCCGGTTGGCGATCTGCTCGACCTCGCTCATGACATGGCTGGACAGCAGCACGGTGGCGCCGGCCCCCGTCGCCTCGGTCACGAGTGCCGCGAATTCGCGCTGCAGCAACGGGTCCAGCCCCGAGGTCGGTTCGTCCAGGACAAGCAGCCGGGCTGCTGGAGCAAACGCAAGGACCAATCCGACCTTCTGCTTGTTGCCCTTGGACAGATCGCCCACGCGGCGATCCAGGTCGAGGTCCAGCCGGTCGGCCAGCTTTCGTACCCGGGCCGGCTCCACGGCGTTACGGGCGAAGGTGAAGCGCCGCAACGCCTGGTGGCCGGTCAGCCGCGGCGGGATGACGAGTTCACCGGGCAGGTAGGTGGTGAGCCGCCGTACCGCCACGGAAGCCCGCACACTGTCATGGCCGAACACCGCGACCGAGCCCGAAGCGGGGCGAATGAAGTCCAGCAGGGTACGCATCAGGGTGGTCTTGCCGGCACCGTTGGCACCGACCAGACCGAGGACCTCTCCGGGTGCCACGGTCAGGTCGACGTCGGTGATGCCCACCGTCCGCCCGTAACAGGTGGTCAGGGCGCTCGCCTCGATCGCCGCGGTCGAAACCATGGGACGGACGCTAGTCGGCACGGGGACCTTGGATCCAGGTCCGACACTCGGGTCAGACGGTGTTGCTGGGTCAGACGGTGTCGCTGGGTCAGACGGTGTCGCTGGGTCAGACGGTGTCGCTGGGTCAGACGGTGTCGCCGGACTCCGCCGCCATTGGGGCGGCAGCTAGCCGGTCCTCACCGGTGGCCCGCTCGGCGTCATCTGGTGGCTGCGCGGCGGCGACCGCGGCCTGAGCCTCACCGCGGCGCAGCAGCCCGGCAAACGTCGCGATCGCTGCGGTATACGGCACGACGAGCACGGCGCCAGCGATGCCGGCCAGCAGCCCGCCCGTAGCCACTGCCACCGCGATGGCCAGTGGATGCAGCCGGACGAACTTGGTCATGATCAACGGGTGCAACAGGTGCCCCTCCACCTGCTGGATCACGATGATCCCGATCAGCACGATCAGGGCGACCACGAACCCGCGGTCCACCAGCGCGATGAGGACCGCCACGGCGCCGGACAGCAACGCCCCGACCAGCGGGATGAACGCGCCGAAGAACACCAGGATGGCCAACGGAATCGCCAGCGGAACACGCAGGATCAACAGGAGTATGCCGATGCCGACCGCGTCGATCGCGGCGATCAACACGAGGCCGCGGGTGTAGCCCACCAGGTTCAGCCACGACCGCTTGGCCGCCCAGTCGGCCGTGGCGACCGACTGGCGAGGCAGCAGCCGGACCAGCCAGTTCCACACCCGTTCGCCGTCGAAAAGCAGGAAGAAGACGATGAACAACGTCAGGACCGCGCCGGCGAAGAACTCCACGACGCGGCCTGCCGCATTCACCGCGCTGCCGGACAATCGAGAGCTATTGTCCTGCAGCCAGATTCGCGCGGACTCGATCAGGCTGTCGATCTGTGTCCGGTCGATGTGCAGGGGGCTGTCCGCCAACCACTGCAAGGCCTGATCGACGCCTTGCTGACCCTTGGTCAACACCTCGCCGAACTGCCCACTGATCGCCCAGATGAGGAACGTAAAGATCACTGCGACGACCAGGATCGCCCCGAAGAACATCACCGCGGCGGCCTGCCCGCGGCTGCGACCGGCCCGCCGCAGCCGCGCCACACCGGGCGCGAGCAGGGCGGTGACGAGGATCGCGACCATCACCGAATAGGTGACCAGCGGGACCCGGCTCGCCAGGTAGACCACCAGGGCGACCATGGCCGCGATGACCAGGACCCGCCAGGACCACGCGGCCGCCACTCGCATCCCCACCGGGACGTCGGCGGCGGCGCCCAGACTCGTGCCGGGTGCCGTCAGCGTCGTGTTGCCCTGGGTGTCGCTCGCCGGTGCGCTCGGGTCGTCGACGGAGTCTGCAGGGTTGCGGGCGGCCGCGGTCTGTCGGCGCGGGTCCGCCGGGCCCGGCGAGGTGATCTCGGACATGGGGGTAGACGCTAACCCGGTTGGTCCGTGGCGGGGACGCGACCCGAAGCCGCGCGGGGCAGCCGGGCCGGACCGACGCGGCCGCGCGCATCGACTGTGCCTGGATGGCCCGCGTACGGATCTAGAGTGAGGCCCATGCCGCTGCTGCCCGATCCGGAGCCCATGGACGACCTGCCACCCGGTCTGCTGCCGGCCGACGACCCCCAGTCGGGGCTCGTGCTCTTGCCTGCGGTCGATGTCGCCGGGGGAGTTGCTGTCCGGCTGGTCCAGGGGGAGGCGGGTAGTGAGACGTCGTACGGGGACCCGCTGGCCGCGGCGCTGGCCTGGCAGCAGCAGGGCGCCCAGTGGATCCATCTGGTGGACCTGGATGCCGCCTTCGGTCGTGGCAGCAACGCCGCGCTGCTGGCTGAGGTGGTCGGCGCGCTGGACATCGACGTGGAACTGTCCGGCGGGATCCGCGACGATGAGTCGCTGGCGGCCGCGCTGGCCACCGGTTGCCGCCGGGTCAACATCGGCACCGCCGCGCTGGAGGATCCGGACTGGTGCGCGCGGGTGATCCAGGCGCACGGTGACCGCATCGCCATCGGCCTGGATGTCCGCGGCACCACGCTGGCCGCTCGGGGCTGGACCCGCGAGGGCGGCGACCTGTGGGACACCCTGGCCCGCCTGGACAACGACGGCTGCGCCCGCTACGTCGTCACCGACGTGCATCGCGACGGCACCCTGACCGGGCCCAACGTGGAACTCCTGCGTGACGTCTGCGCATCGACGCAGCGACCCGTGGTGGCCTCCGGCGGCATCTCCTCCTTGGAGGATCTGCACGCCCTGGCCGAACTCGCTCCGCTCGGCCTCGAGGGCGCCATCATCGGCAAGGCGCTCTATGCCGGGGAGTTCACCCTGCCCGAGGCCCTCGCCGCCGCGGCTCCCCGGGTCGACTTCTTGTAGTGACCGCCCCGAGGAATCACCGTCCCGGGAACCTCACGCCGCTGCCGGCGCTGCGGACACCTCGATGCGCAGACCCACCTGCTCACCGCGGGGACGTACCTTCTCCGCCAAACGGGCAATCTTCCACTGCAGGCCGTAGCGCCGGCTCAGCAGACCGCGGACGCGCTCGATGTCCGCTGGACCGTCCAGCACCTGCGCCGAGCCCGCTACCTGCGCACCGCGCAGTCCGCCGCGCATGTCGCTGGGTGCGAGCAGCACCTGTGGGTTGCGCCGCAGTCGCTTAACCTTCCACGAGTCGCGCTGGGTGATCACGTACAACTGCGCGCCCTCCCGGGCCAGCCAGACCGGGCTCGCGACCGGTGTGCCGTCCTTCTTGAATGTGGTCAGCGACAGGTATTTCGAGGCGGCCAGGCGGTCCAGTTCCGAGTTCGTCACGGAGGCGATCCTAGGTCGGTGCGCGGTGGCGCGCACCGATCCAAGATCGGCCTAGGGTGGCGGCCATGAGCCTGGCCGTACGGGTCATCCCGTGTCTGGACGTCGACGCCGGCCGGGTCGTCAAGGGCGTCAACTTCGTTGATCTACGCGATGCGGGCGACCCGGTGGAGATGGCCCGCACCTATAACGCCGAGGGCGCCGATGAGTTGGTGTTCTTGGACATCACCGCTTCCAGCGGCGGCCGGGACACCATGTACGACGTCGTCCGGCGCACCGCCGAGCAGGTGTTCATCCCGCTGACCGTGGGTGGCGGAGTCCGCACGGTGGACGACTTCGACCGGCTGCTGCGGGCCGGCGCCGATAAGTGCGGCGTGAACACGGCCGCGATCGAGCGGCCGGAGTTGCTGACCGAGGCGGCCCAGCGGTTTGGCGCACAGTGCGTCGTGCTGTCGCTGGACGCGCGCCGCTGCCCGGCGGGTACGTCCACCCCCAGCGGTTTCGAGGTGACCACGCATGGCGGGCGCCGGGGCACCGGCTGGGACGCCGTCGACTGGGCGCGGCGGGCCGCCGGTCTGGGGGCCGGCGAGATCCTGCTGAACTCCATGGACGCCGACGGCACCCGGGCTGGCTACGACACCGAACTGATCAGCCTCGTCCGGGCTGCCGTGACCGTGCCGCTGATCGCGAGCGGCGGCGCCGGCGCCCTGGCCGATTTCGCCCCGGCGGTCGCAGCGGGTGCGGACGCGGTCCTGGCCGCCAGCGTCCTCCACTTCGGCACCCTGCGGATCGCCGACGTCAAGGACGCCTTGGCCGCCGCCGGACACCCCGTCCGTACGCCCGCCCCTATCTGACGACCGCGGCAGCGTCATGCCAACCGGGCCGCTCGGACGTCCCGCAGGACATCGTCGACGCCCCGGCCCGGGGCCGCCAGGGTCTGCGCCTGGGCGCCGAGGGCAGTCGCCAGCGCCGCCCGTAGCGCACTCAAACCACGGCTGTCCGCGCGCTCCTCGGCCGGAATTGTCTCCGCGGCCGCCCCGACCACCTCGGCGGCGTCCTCGGCGTCGCCGAGGGCCAGCAGCACCTCGGCCAGCAGGATGAGGGCATTGCCGAGGAGTCTGCTGCTGCCCGACCCACGAAACACCTCCGCCGCCGCGATCGCTGGGCTGAGCGCCCCGGAGGGGTCGTGGCCGGTCATCAGCGCGCGGCCTTCGCACAGCCGCGCCAGGCCGGACATCGTCGGGTCCTCCCAGTCGGCCGCTGCGGCGTCGATGAAGGTGATGGCGGTACGGGCGTCCGGTTCAGGCCCGTACACAGCGAAATGCTCGGCCGCGTAGCCCACCAGAGCGGTGTGGCCGCGGACGGGCGCCGGGTCGGCAGTCGCCGCCGCCACGGCCGACCGGAAGTGCTCACCGACCTCCGCCGGCCGGTCCGAAGCCATGATCGCTAGGCGGATTCGGCGTGCCAGCAGCACGACACCCTCGTCGCAGCCCACCCGCAGTCGCTCGGTCACGGTGTCGAGGGTTTCCAGCGCAGCCGCCGGGTCGCCGCGCTCCCAGCGGCAACCGGCCAGCCGGACCGCGCTGCCGATTTCACGGGATTCGTCCCCCACCTGCTGCGCGAGGGTACGGGCGTCCTGATAGGCGCGTTCCGCGCGGCCCAGCCGACCCCGCGAGTAGTGCAGCAGGCCCAGGCACGTCAGCAGATCCAGCCGATGGGCGACCGGCATGCCCACAGACTCCAGCGCGGCTTCGACCTGATCCATCGCCTCGGCATGCCAGCCGTACAGCAGCGCCCCGGCAGCAACCAGCAGGGCCAGGTCCGCGCGCACCTCCGGAGCCTCGAACTCTTCCGGCCAGGCCAGCGCAGCCCGCAGATTAGCCATCTCGTCGCGGAGTCGACGGCCGTCCGCCGCCCGGGCCGGCATCGGCTCGGGACCCATCCCGACGGCTGACCGCAACCCGGCCAGCGACCGGCGCAGCGCCTGCCTGGCCTGCTGTCGCTCCGGCTCGCCGATCAGCTCGCTCACCCGCTCACGAAGCACCTCGGCCATCCGGGCCCGCGGGTCCTCACCGGCCATCGGGGCGACCAGATGCCACTCCAGGGCGCGCGACAAGGACGCCGCCCCGGCGCCGGCATCGCCGAGCACCGCACCGGCTAGGGCCGGTGTGACCCCACCGGGCAGGTCCGCGGTGCGCATCAGCAGCGTGCGCGTCGCGTCGTCGGTCAGGACCAGCGAGGCGTCGATGGCATCGGTCAGCCCGCGTCGGCGTCCGGTGCCGTCGTGGCGGGCCTGACTGACCAGGGCGAGGCTGCCCCAGTTCTCCAACTCGGTGATCGGGTGTTCGGCGGCGTGTGCGGCGACCAGCTCCAGGGCGAGGGGGATGCCGTCGAAGCGGTGACACAGCCGCGCGATCGAGGCTGCCGCGGAGTCATCCAGCCGGGCGCCAGCCGCTGTTGCGCGCTCCACGAATAGCCGTACCGCAGGGGCGGACCAGAGGATCTCGGCGGTCGCATCGGGGAGGGGGCACGCCAGCCCGGCCAGCGTGACGACCTGTTCCCCCGCGACGCCCAGCGCCCGGCGCCCGGTGGTCAGCACGGTGAGATTCGGCAGCGCCCGCAGCAGCTCGACTGCTCGCCCGCCGGCAGCCGGCTGGCGTTCGGTGTCGTCCAGCACGAGCAGCACCGGGCGCCCCCGCAGGGCCTCCACGACCCCGTCGCGGCGAGCCTCGGGCTGCAGCCGAATTCGCAACGTCGCGGCCACGATGTCGATCACGTCGCCGAGCCCGGCACCTTGGGCCAGCTCGGCGAAGACCACCCCGCCGGGTAGATCACCGCGCAGCCGGTGCGCGACCTCCTGGGCGAGCCGGGTCTTCCCGACGCCGCCCGAGCCGGTGATGGTGAGCATCCGATCCCCGGCCAGCACGGCCGAACAGATCTGGTTGACCTCGGCGTCCCTGCCCACCAGCACGGTGAACGGGGCGGGCACCGCATACAGCGAGCGCCACGTCGCGGGCAGCAGGCTGCGCTCCTGGCGCAGCACCCGGGCGTGCACATCGCGCAGGGCCTGGCTCGGATCCACGCCCAGGTCCTCGCGCAGCCGAGCCACGCCTTCCAGGTAGGCCCGGGTGGCGTCCAGCGGCCGTCCGGTCACCGCGAGCGCGCGTACGAGCAGGCCGATCCGGCGCTCCCGGAGCGGGGCGAGACCCACCAGCGCGCGGGCGTCCGCGGCGACTGCGGCCGCTTCGACCGGGTCCCGCGACAGATCCAATCGGCAGGCCAGCAGCTGCTCCTGGGCCGCCTCATGCCGCTCCATCCAGCGGGTGCGTTCGGCGCGGAGCACCGGATCCGTGGCATCCGGGAACGGCGGCGCCTCCCACAACGCCAGTGCCTGGGCGTAGAGGTCCCGGGCGCGGGCCAACTGGCTGCGTTGCCACGCCTGATCGGCCTGGTCCACCGTCTGGGCATACACGATCAGGTCGACCGCGTCGGGGGGCACGTCCAACGCGTACCCATCGTCGGCGGTGCGGATCCGATCGCGCCCGATCGCCCGGCGCAGTGCGGACACATGGACCTGCAGCGTGTTCACGGCAGTCCCCGGGGGGTCGTCGCCCCAGATCCCGCGCAGCAGGCGATCGACCGGAACGGGGCGGCCAGGGGTCGCGGCCAGCAGTGTCAGCAGGCGGCGGACCTGCCGGCTCGGCAGGTCGACCTCGACACCGGCGTTCGTCACCGAAACCGGGCCGAGCAGCCGGATCCGCACGTGCCCTCCTGGAAAGTCGCCGCAACCGTCGAGCGGCCCTAGCCGGGTCGGGGCTTCCGGCGGGCCTACGGGAGTTTTTACCCTGGGCGGCCCGAGCTTTCAGCGGTCTTTCAGCCGCCGGTGCCCTGGGCGTGATCTCCGCAGACAGAATCGGACCTGGCCGTCGACGGGTCGCGGGGGTACCCGTCGGCGGTCAGCCCACGTCAGAGTCGGCTACATGCCCAACCGGGCACCCTCGAAGGCGGCCACATCGTCGGCCGCGCCCTCGACCCGTACGGACGTCTGCGTACGTCCGAAAGCGCGAAGGATCAACTCGCCCGCGGACCCGTGCACGGTCACCTTCGGGGAGCTGTCCTTCACTACTGCGCGCTGCTCGCTCGCGCCGTCGGTACGCACCAACTCCACCCCGACTGGGCTGCGGCGAAACATCAACCGGCCCATCCGCGTGACGCGGGACCACAGATAGTCGGCCAGGTCCGCATCCAAGGTCCGCTCGGTCCAGCCCGGCCGGCCGCGCCGCACGTCCTCATGGTGGACGAAGTACTCCACCGCATTGGCCTGGCCGTCGACCCAGGGCAGCCGGAACAGCGACAGGGTCGGGGGGCCGCTGCGCACGGTGCCGACGATGTCCGGCCAGTCCCGCGCCGCCGTCTGGGATTGCACCCGCCCGGTCCAGCCGGCCAGCGGCCCACCCAGGATGCCGAGCGCGGCATCCGGACGTGACTCACGGACGATCAGGTGCGCCGCCAAGTCCCGGGCGGTCCAGCCCTCGCACAAGGTGTCGACGTCGGGGCCGACCTGTTCGAACAGGTCGGCGAGCGCTGCGCGCTCGGCATGGGCGAGGTCGTACGCAGACGTGGTCATCCACTGATCGTAGGCGGGTACGCAGATCTCTCCACGCCGTGCCGGGGCCGGGGCGCCGCCGGGCCCGGCACAATGACGTCCCATGTCGACTCCCGGCCACGTCCCGTCCCCCAACAGCGGCGGGCTGGATCCCGGCATCGACGCGCTGCTAAGCCGCGATCCGGCCGGGCTCGTCGCGGCGATCGCGCAGCAGTGGGACACCGGCGAGGTGCTCATGCTGGCCTGGATGGACGCGGAGGCATTGCACCGCACCCTGACAACAGGTCGGGCGACCTACTTCAGCCGCAGCCGGGGCGAGTACTGGGCCAAGGGGGACACCTCGGGGCACGTGCAGTGGGTCAAGGAGGTGTGGCTGGACTGCGACGGGGATGCCCTGCTGATCCGGGTCGACCAGGTCGGGGCCGCCTGCCACACCGGGTCGCGGACCTGTTTTGCCCGGGAACTGCCGGTGAGTGCGGCGTGACTGCTGTCCCGCACGCGCTGACGCCGACGCTGAGCGGCGTGGCCACGCCCGACCTGGCCACGTTCCGCGCACTGGCCCGCGACCGTCGGGTGATTCCGGTCGTCCGCCGGCTGCTCGCTGACGGCGAGACCCCGGTGGGGCTCTACCGCAAGCTCACCCACGGACGGGCCGGCACGTTCTTGCTGGAGTCCGCCGAGCACGGCCGGTCCTGGTCGCGCTACTCCTTCATCGGGGCGCGCTGCGCCGCGATGCTGACCGAGGTCGGGGGTCAGGCCCGCTGGGTCGGCCGCACCCCCGTCGGGCTGCCCATCGGGGGCGACCCGATGACGGCGCTGCGCGACACCTTGGCGGCCCTGCACACCCCCGCGCTGGCCGGCCTGCCGCCACTGACCGGCGGCCTGGTGGGGCTGATCGGCTATGACGCGGTCCGCCGCTGGGAGCGGCTGCCGGCAACGTTGCCGGACGAACTGCGGGTGCCCGAGGTCGCACTGCTGCTGGCCACCGATCTGGCGGTGCTGGACCACACCGACGGGTCCGTCCTGCTGGTCGCCAACGCGATCAACTTCGACGCTACCGACGAGCGTGTCGACGAGGCCTGGGCGGATGCGGTGCGGCGCTTGGACGCGATGGCCGCCGACCTGCGCCGACCGGCCGAGTCCAGCGTGGTGACGTACGAGACCGACGTCCAACCCTCGGTCCGGCGGCGATCCACCCCGGCGGAGTACGAGTCAGGTGTACGCCGGGCGCAGGAACACATCCGCGCCGGGGACGCCTTCCAGGTAGTGCTGTCCCAACGCTTCGAGCTGGACTGCCCGGCGGACGCCCTGGACGTCTACCGGGTGCTGCGGGCGACCAACCCCAGCCCATACATGTACCTGCTGCGGTTTCCCCGGGCTGACGCCGCTGGCGGACCCGAGGAACCCGGCTTGCCCGCGGCGGTCGACTTCGACGTCGTCGGGTCCTCGCCGGAGGCGCTGGTCACCCTCGAGGACGGTCTCGCCCGGATGCACCCGATCGCGGGTACGAGACCACGTGGCGACACCCTGGAGCACGACGCCGCGCTGGCCAATGAGTTGTTGGCCGATGAGAAGGAACGCGCCGAGCACCTGATGCTCGTCGACCTCGGCCGCAACGACCTGGGCCGGGTGTGCACCCCCGGGACGGTCGAAGTCGTGGAGTTCATGGCCGTGGAGCGATTCAGCCATGTGATGCACCTGGTTTCCACCGTGACCGGCCGGCTCGTTGCAGGTCGCAGCGCATACGACCTGCTGGCCGCCACCTTCCCGGCGGGGACCCTGTCGGGCGCGCCGAAGCCCCGGGCCATGCAGCTCATCGAGGCCCTGGAGCCGGCCCGCCGTGGGGTGTACGCGGGCTGCATCGGCTACCTGGATTTCGCCGGTGGGCTGGACACCGCTATCGCCATCCGGACCGCGATGATCCGCGAGGAGGTGGCCTACGTGCAGGCGGGTGCGGGCCTGGTGGCTGATTCGGTGCCGGCGACCGAGGAGGCCGAGAGCCGGTCGAAGGCGGCCGCGGTGCTCAACGCGGTCGCCATGGCCGCCACGATGCGACCGGCCAGCTCTGCTGGTCCCGCCAGCTCCGCTGCATCCGCCGGACCTGCTGCGCCACCATCCCCCTCGTGAGGCAGCCCGCGTCTGGCCGGCGTGGGTTCACGGTTGCCTTGGTGCTGCTGGCTGGTGGCGGACTGGTGACCGTCGTCGCGGCCGGCCAGGTGTGGGTCGAAGCGCGCGGCGCTGCGGGGGCGCAGGCCGCGGTGCTCGCCCCGGTGTTGACAGGTAGTTGGCCAGGCTCTGCGCTGCACCCCTGGTTGGCGCCGGTGGGCTGGGTCCTCACCGCGGCGGCGGTCGGGCTGGTAGCCGTGCGCGGCTGGCCTCGGCGGCTGCTCGGCCTGCTGCTGGTGCTGCTGGCGATAGCGGCGGCGGCGGCGGTGCTCCTGGGCCGGTATTCCGGTCCCGACGACGAGATCTGCCAGGGCGTGACCGGGCAGCCCTGCGGCACAGCCGGGACCGCCGTGTCGATCACCCACAGCCCCTGGTGGGCGCTGGCCCTCACCGGGCTGCTGCTCGCGGCGGCCGGTGCGGTGGTCACGATGCTGGCTTCGGGCCGCTGGCCGAGCATGGGTACCCGCTACGAGCGGGCCGCTCGGTCCAGGCCGGCGACGGGCGCCCGGGGAGCCTGGGACGCCCTGGACCGGGGCGAGGACCCGACCTGGCAGGATGACGACCCGAGGTCGGGACCGGCGGGTTCTTAGCCCTGCATCCGCATTTTCCCTGCAGCCGAGAAGTCCAGGAGGACGCATGGCCAGCGCGCACGACAACCACGGCGACAACCACGGCCAGACGCCCGCCGCCTGGACGGCGGTGACGCTGGTGATGTTGGCCTTCGTCTTCGGAACCCTGGCGGTCGTGCTGGGCAACTGGCCGATGTTCTGGATCGGCGGGGTGGCGCTGGCCGTCGTCGGCATGATCGCCGGGAAGGTCATGTCGATGATGGGCATGGGCGCCGGGTCGCGCACCAGCCCGGAGCGCCCGATGAACCCGGTGGACAACGGCCCTGGTGGGGCCGATGTGGTGGAGCGTCAGGACGCCCCCGGCGCCTGAGCGGCCTACCGCGTTGCGACGCGTACCGAATCCGTACGCCGCCCGGCCCGGCAGTGCACGCGGCGCACCCGCAGCGCATGGGAGCCTGACGCCGTGACCGTAGGACCGACCACCACCAGTGGGGCCGCCAGCGGGATTTCCAGTGGGGCCGCCAGTGGAGCCGCTAGTGGGATTGCGAGGGGCCTCGTCCTGGTGGTCGAGGACGAACGCCCGATCGCCGACCTCATCCGGATGTATCTCGCCCGCGAGGGGTTCGGCGTCCAGGTCGAGCACGACGGGCTCGCCGGGCTGTCGGCGGCCCGGACCAACCATCCAGTCGCGATCGTGCTGGACGTGGGGCTTCCCGGTCTGGACGGCACCGCCGTGTGCCGCACGCTGCGCGGTGAGGGGAATTGGACCCCGGTGCTGTTCTGCACCGCGCGCGACGATGAGGTCGACCGGGTCGTCGGCCTGGAACTCGGCGGTGACGACTACATCACCAAACCATTCAGCCCGCGGGAGCTGGTCGCCCGGGTCAAGGCGGCCGTCCGCCGCGCCGCCGGTCCCGCCGCCGAACCGCTGCTCACCGCCGGTCGGGTCCAGTTGGACCGTACGCGGCACCGGGTGCTGGTGGCTGGGGCGCAGATCGACCTGACCGCCACGGAATTCGACCTGCTGGCGCATCTGATGGCCCGGCCCGGCCGGGTGTTTTCCCGCGAGCAGTTGCTCGCGGAGGTGTGGGGCTACTCCGCCGTGGTCGGGACCCGGACCGTTGACGTACACGTGGCCCAGGTCCGAGCGAAACTCGGCGCCGCCAGCCCCATCCGTACGGTGCGGGGCGTGGGCTATTCGGCTGAGGACGCACCGGCGCCCGCCGATGGCTGACCCGCCCATGGCTGAACAACGGCGGCACCGGGCCTCCCTCACCACCCGTACCGTCGCGCTGACGACCGCCGTGGCCGCCCTGGCGGTGCTGGTTGCGGGCATCGTTTCGTACCCGCTGGTGCGCACGGCTGCGGAGGCGCAGGCCCGCACCACGCTGGGGCGCCTGGCCGACTTGGTTGTCGGCACGCTGGCGCGGGACCGGGGCAGCCCGATGGACCTCGGCCGGCTGCGCCGGCTGCTCGCCGCCGAACAGGTGGATGCCTACCTGGTCGGACCCGGGCTCGGGTTGCCCCCCGGCGTCACCAGCGCTCAGGTCGGCGAACTTGCGGGCGGCTCGACCGTGTCGGCGGTGGCGGAGACCGACGCCGGGACGGTGTTCGTCGAGGGCCGACCGTTCGAGGGCGGGCAGGGTGTCGTGCTCACGCAGCCCGCGGCGGTCGCCGCCGATCCGACCCAATCAGCGGTACGCAGACTGGCGGTGGCATTGCTGATCGGCCTGGCGATCGCCGTGGCCGTGGGGGTCCTGGCCACCCGGCGGATCACGCTGCCATTGCGGCGGGCCGCCGAGGCGGCCAATCGACTCTCGACCGGGCAACGCGACGTCCAGGTCCGACCGGAGGGACCGGCGGAGGTGGCCGCGATCGCGGAGTCCCTGAACCGGCTCACGGCGGCACTGGCCGCCAGTGAGGGGCGGCAGCGGGACTTCTTGCTGTCGGTCTCCCACGAACTACGGACCCCGCTGACCGCGGTACGCGGCTACGCCGAGGCGCTGGCCGACGGGGTCGTCGAGCCCGACGAGGTGGCCCGTACCGGTGCCACTGTGAAGGCCGAGGCGGAGCGGCTGGACCGACTCGTCGCCGATCTGCTGGACCTGTCCCGGCTGGCGGCCGTCGGCTTTCGGGCCGTCCCCGTGGCGGTGGATCTCAGCGCGTTTGGCGCCCAGGCAGCCCAGGTGTGGGGTGACCGCTGCCGACGGGAAGGGGTGGCATTCCGCGCCGAACTGCCCGTCGGGCCGCTGCCGATGCGCACCGATGCCGGACGGCTGCGGCAGATCATCGACAACCTGGCGGAGAACGCGTTGCGGGTGACCCCGGCGGGCCAGCCCATCGTGCTGGCGGTCCGCGACGAGGGCGCCTGGGCCGCGGTCGAGGTGCGCGACGGGGGCCCAGGGCTCACCCCGGACGACCTGCGGGTTGCCTTCGAGCCGGCCGCCCTGTACGCCCGCTATCGCGGCATCCGTACCGTCGGCAGCGGCGTCGGCCTGGCCCTGGTGGGCAATCTGGCCCGCCTGCTCGGCGGCGCGGCGACGGCCGGTGCCGCACCCGAGGGCGGCGCGCGGTTCACGGTCCGGCTGCCCCGGGCCGGGGACCGGATCGGCTGAGCGTCGACGCGGTGCCATCGTGTGGTCCGGGCGCGGATACCCTCCTCGCATGGCGCTCGGCCGCGCCACCTGCTCGCCAACCGCACCCCCCGACGACACGAACCGCCCTCGGCTGCTCCCGCGGGCCGCACGGACTCCTAGGAGGCGGACCCGCATGAGCGTTCTGGACGACATCCTCGCCGGGGTCCGCACCGATTTAGCCGAACGAATGGCCCTGGTCCCGCTGGCCGAACTCAAGCAGCGGGCTTCCCGGCGGCCCGAGGCACGCGACGCGGCGGCGGTGCTGCGCGCGGACGGCGTGCAGGTCATCGCGGAGGTGAAACGGTCCAGCCCCAGCCGCGGGTCGCTGGCCGCGATCGACGACCCGGCGGCGTTGGCCCGCGACTACGAAGCCGGCGGCGCGCAGGCGATCTCCGTACTCACCGAACAGCGCCGGTTCGCCGGCAGCCTGGCTGACTTGGCCGCGGTGCGCGCTGCGGTGGACGTCCCGGTGTTGCGCAAGGACTTCGTGGTGTCCAGTTACCAGTTGTGGGAGGCCCGGGCCTTCGGTGCGGATCTGATCCTGCTGATCGTTGCGGCCCTGGACCAACCCGCCCTCGTCAGCCTGGTCGAACGAGCGGCGAGCCTGGGCCTGACTGCGCTGGTCGAGGTGCACGACGAGCAGGAGACCGACCGGGCCCTGGACGCCGGGGCGCACGTGATCGGCGTGAACGCCCGCAACCTGAAGACCATGCACGTGGATCGGGACACCTTCGCCCGCGTCGCCCCGCGGATCCCCTCGCACTGTGTGCGGATCGCCGAGTCGGGAGTACGAGGTCCGCTCGATCTGATCGCGTACGCCGCGGCCGGGGCCGATGCCGTGCTGGTCGGGGAGAGCCTGGTCACCGGCCAGGACCCGCGCGCTGCCGTTCACGACCTGGTCACTGCCGGAGCCCACCCGGCGATCAAGCATGCCCGCGGCTGATGAGGCAGGACATCCAGTGAGCCTGGCCACCCCGGTGCCCGGCTCTGGCGCGCCCGTCGGCAGCTCACCGCTGCACACTGCGTCGGTCGCCACGGCGGAAGGCCCCGATTCCGCCGGCCACTTCGGTCCGTACGGCGGCCGCTTCGTGCCCGAGGCACTCATGGCGGCGCTGGACGAACTGGACGCCGCGTTCCGGGTAGCGCGGACCGACCCGGAGTTCGCCGCCGAACTCGATCGGCTGCAGCGCACGTACACCGGCCGGCCCAGTGCGCTGACCGATGCCACCCGGTTCGCCGAGCACTGCGGCGGCGCCCGGGTGCTGCTCAAGCGCGAAGACCTGAACCACACCGGATCACACAAGATCAACAACGTACTGGGCCAGGCGCTGCTGGCGGTACGAATGGGCAAGCAGCGATTGATCGCGGAAACCGGTGCTGGCCAGCACGGCGTCGCGACAGCTACTGCGGCAGCGCTGTTCGGCCTGGAGTGCACGGTCTATATGGGCGAGGAGGACACCCGGCGACAGGCCTTGAACGTCGCCCGGATGCGCCTGCTCGGCGCCGAGGTGGTGCCCGTGCTGGCTGGCAGCCGCACGCTGAAGGACGCCATCAACGAGGCAATGCGCGACTGGGTCGCCACCGTGGAGCGCACCCACTACCTGCTGGGCACTGTCACCGGCCCGGCGCCGTTTCCCGAGATGGTCCGGGAGTTCCACCGGGTGATCGGTGCGGAGGCGCGCACGCAGGTCCTCGACCTCACCGGCCGGCTGCCGGACGCCATCGCCGCGTGCGTGGGTGGCGGCTCGAATGCGATGGGCATCTTCGCCGCCTTCCTGGACGATCCAGGCGTTGGGTTGTACGGGTATGAGGCAGGCGGGGCCGGCGTGGCCACTGGACGGCATGCGGCCAGGTTCGCGATGGGCGCCCCCGGTGTCCTGCACGGTGCCCGCACCTATGTGATGCAGGACGCGTACGGCCAGACGGTTGCCTCGTACTCGATCAGCGCCGGGCTGGACTACCCCGGTGTCGGCCCCGAGCACGCCTGGCTGCACGACACCGGCCGGGCCACCTACGAGCCCGTCGACGATGCGGAGGCGATGGAGGCCTTCCGGCTGCTGTGCCGCACCGAGGGGATCATCCCGGCGATCGAGAGCGCGCACGGCCTGGCTGGCGCCATGCGGCTCGGGCACCGGCTGGGACCGGAGGCGCTGATCCTGGTGAACCTGTCCGGTCGGGGGGACAAGGACGTGGCGACGGCGGCCCGTTGGTTCGGCCTGACCGACGCCGCGGCCGAGGCGCTGGAAACCCAGGAGGGTCGATGACCGCCCCGAGTCCCGTCGGTGCGGTGACCGCTGGCAGCGACCGGCATAGCCGACCTCTGGCAGCGGCGTTCGCGGCGGCCCGGGCCGAGCAGCGGGCCGCGCTGATCGGCTACCTGCCGGCCGGTTTCCCCGACGTCGAACGCGGCATCGAGCTGATGACGGCGATGGTCGGCAACGGCGTGGACATCCTGGAGATCGGGCTGCCCTATTCCGACCCGCTGATGGACGGCCCGGTCATCCAGACCGCAGTGGCGACCGCCCTGGAAGCGGGGACGACCACCGATGACGTGCTGGCCGCGGTCGCCGCCGTCAGCGCCACCGGGGGTTCAACGCTGGTCATGTCGTACTGGAATCCGCTCGAACGCTATGGCGTCACCCGGTTCTCCGACGCGCTGGCAGCGGCCGGTGGCTGCGGGGTCATCACGCCGGACCTGACCCCCGAGGAGGCCAGTGCCTGGATCGCCGCCACCGACGCGGCCGGCCTGGACCGGGTGTTCCTGGCCGCCCCGTCATCCACCGAAGCGCGGCTGCGGGTGGTGTCTTCGATCAGCACCGGATTCGTGTACGCGGCGTCCCTGATGGGCGTCACCGGTACGCGTACCGCCCTGTCGGGCAGCGCGCGCACCCTGGTCGATCGGCTGCGCGCGGTCACCGACCGCCCGATCGCGGTCGGGCTGGGTGTGTCGACCCCGGCGCAGGTCACCGAACTGGCTGGGTACAGCGACGGGGTGATCGTCGGGTCGGCGTTCGTCCGCGCGGTACTGGACGCCCCTGATCAGGAGCACGCGGTCGAGGCCGTGGGGCAGTTGGCTGCGGCACTGGCGGCGGGCGTCCGGGCGGCGTCGCCGCGATGAGTTCGCCGCTTGAGACGGATGGGGGCGACGGGCCCCCGGGCACCGGGAACGCTCGGGCGGGGTCTGGACGTTCCCAGCGCGTGAGCACGACGCTGATGCGCCCGGGCGGCGGTCCCACCGGCTCGGCGAGGACCCGCCTGGACGGTCAGCCGTGGATCGGCACCCTGTTCCGGCTCGTCCTGGCCGGGGTGCTGTTCTGGGCCGGCCTGGTGAAGCTGTTCGAGACCGAGAATGTTGCCGGGGACGCGATCCTGGCCTACCGGCTCGGCATGGGCCGCGACCTGGCCAACCTGCTGGGTCGGGCGCTCCCCGCGGTCGAGATCCTGCTGGCGGTGCTCCTGCTCATCGGCCTGTTCACCCGCTGGGCCGCGCTGGCGACCGGGCTGCTGATGCTGGGCTTCATGGTCGGGATCGCCCAGGTGTGGGCGCGGGGTTACTCCATCGACTGCGGCTGTTTCGGCGGTGGGGGCGACGTCAGCGAGGTCGGCAAGACCGGGCGCTACCTGGCCGAGCTGTTCCGGGACTTCCTGTTCGTGGGGATGAGCACGTGGCTGGTCGCCTGGCCGCGTACCGCGCTGTCCCTGGATGCCTGGCGGTCCCCGCACCAGCCAGCTGATCTCTACCGCGACGACGATCCCGAGTCCGAGCTGATCTGACCCGTCCACTGGGACCCGCCAACGCGGGCCCGAGCGCCCGACCATCCCGTACGAGTAGGAGCCCTGCACCTCATGAGCCAGCCCCGCGAGTCGGCCAAGAACGCCCGTCAGCAGGCGGCCGCCGCCCGAGCAGCTGCTGTCGCCGCTGAGACCCGCCGCCAGCGGATGGTGACGATCATCGGGGCGCTGGTGGTGCTGCTGGTGGTGGGCGGCATCATCGGCGGCGCGATCCTCGCCTCCCGTGGGTCGGATACCGCCGGCGGCCCGACCGCCTCGGCCGACCCCAACGCCCCCCTGCCGAAGACCGTGCAGGGCGCTGACAGCGCTACCCCGTACGCCGTGCCCTTCGGCACCGCGACGGCGGGCGCCCCGCTGCTGGAAATCTGGGAGGACTTCCAGTGCCCGGTCTGCGGGCAGTTGGAGAAGGCCAACGGGGCGGCTATCGAGCAACTGGCCACCGACGGCAAGGTCCGCCTGGTGTGGCGGCCGGCCACGTTCCTGGACAACAACCTGAGCAACGACGCCTCGGCCCGGGCCGTGTCCGCCTGGGGTTGCGCGATCGACGCCGGCAAGTCTCGGGAGTACCACAACACGGTCTTCCAAAACCAGCCGGCCAAGGAGGGCGACGGCTTCACCGACGAGCAGTTGCTGCAGTTCGGCAAGGACGTCAAGATCACCGGCGCGGCGTACGACACCTTCGCCAAGTGCTACACCGACCGGACCTACCTCGGCTGGGCCCGCAACGCCAACGACACCTTCATCGCCTCGGGCGTCTCCGGCACCCCCGCCGGTTTCCTCAACGGTAAGGAACTGCCGAACGCCACCCTGGCGGATCCGACCGCGCTGGCGAAGGCCGTCGCGGAGGCCGCCGCCGCGAGCGCCGCGCCGAGCCCGTCGGCTTCGTGAGCAGAGCCTGTCCGGTGCCAGCCCACTTCGCGCATCGGTGCTGAGAGCACCCATGCTGACCGCCGCCGGAGTACCCGCCTTCATTCCGAGCCCCTCCCAGGGGGTCTGGAACCTCGGCCCGTTCCCGATCCGGGCGTACGCCCTGTTCATCCTGCTCGGCATTGCCGTGGCCATCTGGCTGGGCGACCGGCGCTGGCGCGCCCGCGGCGGCCAGCCCGGCACCGTCGCCGACGTAGCCATCTGGGCGGTTCCGTTCGGGATCGTCGGGGGCCGGCTCTACCACGTGATCAGCGACCACGAGCTCTACTTCGGGGCGACAGGTCAGGGGTTCGTGGCCGCCCTGCGGATCTGGGACGGCGGCCTGGGCATCTGGGGCGCGGTGGCCCTGGGCGGGGTGGGTGCGTGGATCGGGTGCCGCCGCCACGGCATCCTGCTGCCCCCGATGGCCGACGCCCTGGCGCCTGGGATTCTGCTGGCCCAGGCGATCGGGCGATGGGGGAACTACTTCAACCAGGAGTTGTTCGGCCGTCCCACGCAGGTGCCGTGGGCATTGGAGATCGCGCCGCAGCACCGCCCGCCCGGCTACGAGCAGTTCGCGACGTTCCACCCGACCTTCCTGTACGAGTCGCTGTGGTCGCTGGCCGCGGTCGTCGTGCTGTTGTGGGCGGACCGCCGGTTCCGGCTCGGTCACGGCCGGGTCTTCGCGTTGTACGTCGCCCTGTACTGCCTCGGCCGGGTCTGGATCGAGGCGATGCGCATCGATACCGCCAACACGATCCTCGGGCTGCGACTGAACGTCTGGACCGCCATGCTCGTCGGGCTGGGGGCGGTGGTGTATTTCGTGTGGTCGGCGCGGACCCGACCCGGCCGGGAGGAGACCCTGCGGCGAGGGGACCCGGAGCCGATACCGATTGATCAGGTATCGACCGGGCGTTGACCGCTCTTCGAACTTGACCTGGGATTGGGTCTGCGCATTCGCTGTCGGTAACATGTCCCGCCGCAGCCGGGCCAACGTCGTCCCCTGCGCTCCGCACCGCATCACCGGTGCATGCCAGGTTCGCCGCTGCACGCCAGGTTTTCGGTGCGCTGCAGGTGATCGACGACGATGAGGGAGTCCCTCCATGCGGTCCGACCTCCCCGCCTCCCAGGGTCTGTACGACGCTGCCCGTGAGCACGACGCCTGCGGGGTCGCCTTCGTCGCCACGCTGACCGGGCGGCCCTCACACGGCATCGTCGAGCAGTCCCTGACAGCACTGCGCAACCTGGAGCACCGCGGGGCCAGCGGCTCCGAGCCGGACTCCGGCGACGGCGCCGGGATCCTGCTCCAGGTGCCCGATGAGTTCCTGCGGGCGGTGGTCGACTTCGACCTGCCCCCCGCCGGGCAGTACGCGGTCGGGACGGCGTTCCTGCCCACCGATGACCTCGGTGAGGCGACCGCGGTGGCCGCCCTGGAGAAGATCGCCGCCGACGAGGACCTGCGGGTGCTTGGCTGGCGGACGGTGCCTACCGACCCCGCGCTGGTCGGGCGGACCGCGCGGGGCGTCATGCCGCGCTTTCGGCAGTTGTTCATCGCCGCTCAGGCTGACGGGATAGCCGGTTTGGAGCTGGACCGGCAGGTGTACGCGCTGCGTAAGCGCGCCGAGCACGAGGCCGAGGTCTATTTCCCGTCCCTGTCCGCGCGAACGCTGGTCTACAAGGGGATGCTCACCACCGGGCAGCTGGAGCCCTTCTATCCCGACCTGTCCGACCCGCGCCTGACATCGGCCCTGGGCCTGGTGCACAGCCGGTTCTCGACCAACACCTTTCCCTCATGGCCGCTGGCGCATCCGTACCGCCTGATCGCTCATAACGGCGAAATCAACACCGTCATGGGCAACCGCAACTGGATGACCGCCCGGGAGGCGATGCTGACCTCGGCGGTGCTGCCGGGCGACCTGACCCGGCTGTTCCCGATCGCGACCCGCGGCGGCAGCGACTCCGCGTCCTTGGACGAGGTCCTCGAACTGCTGCACCTGGGCGGCCGGAGCCTGCCGCACGCAGTGCTGATGATGATTCCCGAGGCGTGGGAGAACCACACCGAGATGGACGCCGCACGGCGGGCGTTCTATGAGTTCCACGCCACCTTCATGGAGCCGTGGGACGGCCCGGCCAACGTGTCCTTCACCGACGGCACGGTGATCGGGGCGGTCTTGGACCGCAACGGCCTGCGGCCGGGTCGGTTCTGGGTCACCGACGACGGCTTGGTGGTCCTGGCCAGCGAGGCCGGCGTCCTGGACATCGACCCGGCCACGGTCGTCCGCAAGGGCCGCCTGCAGCCAGGGCGCATGTTCTTGGTGGACACCGCCGCGGGACGCATCATCGAGGACGACGAGATGAAGGCGGAGTTGGCCGCCGCCCAGCCATACGCGGAATGGCTGCACGCTGGCCTGATCCACCTCGATGCGCTGCCCGAGCGGGAACACATCGTGCACACGCATGAGTCGGTGGTGCGCCGGCAGCAGACATTCGGCTACACCGAGGAGGAGTTGCGCGTCCTGCTGGCGCCGATGGCCCGCACCGGCGCCGAACCGATCGGCTCGATGGGCACCGACTCGCCGATCGCCGTCCTGTCCGACCGGCCGCGGTTGCTGTTCGACTACTTCGCGCAGTTGTTTGCGCAGGTCACCAATCCGCCGCTGGATGCCATTCGGGAGGAGATCGTCACCTCCTTGGGTACGCACACCGGACCAGCTGGAAACCTGTTGGAAGTCACTCCGGCACATGCGCGCCAGGTGGTGCTGCCGTTCCCGGTCATCGACAACGACGAACTCGCCAAGATCCTGCACATCAATGCCGATGGTGACCTGCCGGGGTTCGAGGCCGCCAAGGTGTCCGGGCTCTACCGGGTCAGCGGCGGCGGCCCGGGTCTGGACCGGCGACTGAACGAGATCTTCGACGAGATCGATGCGTTGATCCGGCAGGGCAAACGGTTCATCCTGCTGTCCGACCGAGACAGTGATGCCGAGTACGCGCCGATCCCGTCGCTGTTGCTGTGTGCCGCGGTGCATCACCATCTGGTCCGGCAGAAGACCCGCACCATGGTCGGACTGCTGGTGGAGGCCGGCGACGTCCGCGAGGTGCACCACGTCGCGCTGCTGATCGGCTATGGCGCCGCCGCGGTGAATCCGTACCTCGCCATGGAGACCGTGGAAAACCTGGCCCGGCACGGCATCGTCGATGCCCCACCGGCCAAGGCAGTGCGCAACCTGGTCAAGTCGCTCGGCAAGGGCGTCTTGAAGGTCATGTCCAAGATGGGTGTCTCGACGGTTGCGTCCTACTGCGGCGCGGAGATCTTTGAAGCCGTGGGGCTGTCCCATGAACTAATCGACCGGTATTTTTCCGGCACCACGTCCAAGCTCGGCGGCGTAGGCCTCGACGTCATCGCCGAGGAGGTCGCCCGCCGGCACGCCACCGCCTACCCCGCGTCGGGCATCAACCCCGCGCACCGCAGCCTGGACGTCGGCGGGGAATACCAGTGGCGCCGCGAGGGGGAACCCCACCTGTTCGACCCGGACACGGTCTTCCGGCTGCAGCACTCCACGCGGGCCAAGCGCTACGACGTCTTCCGGGATTACACCCGGCGGGTCGACGACCAGTCCGCTCGGCTGATGACCCTTCGTGGGTTGTTCGCCTTCCGTACCCAGGGACGTACGCCGGTGCCGCTGGCGGAGGTCGAACCAGCCTCGGCCATCGTCGCCCGGTTCTCCACCGGGGCGATGTCGTACGGGTCCATCTCGGCCGAGGCACACGAGACGCTGGCGATCGCGATGAACCGGCTGGGCGGCAAGTCCAACACCGGTGAGGGCGGGGAGGACCCCGAGCGGTTCGTGCCGCTGCCCAACGGGGATTCCAGGCGATCAGCGGTCAAGCAGGTCGCCTCCGGTCGCTTCGGCGTGACCAGTGAATACCTCGTCAACGCCGACGATATCCAGATCAAGATTGCCCAGGGTGCCAAGCCGGGTGAGGGTGGCCAACTGCCCGCGCACAAGGTCTACCCGTGGGTCGCAAAAACGCGGCACTCCACTCCGGGCGTCGGGCTGATCTCCCCACCGCCGCACCACGACATCTATTCGATCGAGGACCTCGCGCAACTCATCCACGACCTGAAGAATGCCAACCCGCAGGCACGGGTGCACGTGAAACTCGTTGCCGAGATCGGGGTCGGCACGATCGCAGCCGGCGTGGTCAAGGCACACGCGGATGTCGTGCTCATCTCCGGTCACGACGGCGGCACCGGCGCGTCCCCGCTCACGTCGCTCAAGCATGCCGGCGGGCCGTGGGAACTCGGCCTCGCCGAGACGCAGCAGACATTGCTGCTCAACGGTTTGCGGGACCGGGTGGTCGTCCAGACGGACGGCCAGCTGAAGACCGGTCGGGATGTCCTGATCGCGGCGCTGCTCGGCGCGGAGGAATATGGCTTCGCCACGGCGCCGCTGGTGGTGTTGGGTTGCGTGATGATGCGGGTCTGCCACCTGGACACCTGTCCGGTCGGCATAGCGACCCAGAACCCGGTGCTGCGTGAGCGTTTCACCGGCAAGCCGGAGTTCGTGGAAACTTTCTTCGAGTATGTCGCCGAGGAGGTGCGCGAACACCTGGCTGCCCTGGGTTTCCGCAGTCTCGACGAGGCGATTGGCCACGCCGAACTGCTCGACACCGATGCCGCCGTACGGCACTGGAAGACGGCCGGATTGGACCTCACGCCGGTTCTGTACGTGCCTGAACTGCCCGCGGGCACCGCCCGCCGAAAACTGGTCGAGCAGGATCACGGGCTGGACCGGGCCCTGGACAACGAGTTGATCCGGTTGTGTGCGCCAGCGCTGGAACGCGGCGAACCGGTCCGGGCGCAGGTGCCGATCCGCAACGTGAACCGGACTGTCGGGACGATGCTCGGTTCGCGGGTGACCCGAGCGTACGGTGGCGCCGGGCTGCCCGACGGCACGATCGACCTGACCTTCCTCGGTTCGGCGGGGCAGTCCCTCGGAGCGTTCGTGCCCGCGGGCGTCACTCTGCGGCTGGAGGGCGACACCAACGACTACCTCGGCAAGGGCCTGTCCGGCGGCCGGCTGGTCGTGCGGCCCGACCGGGCGGCGACCTTCGTCGCGGAGGACAACATCATCGCCGGCAATGTGGTCGCCTACGGTGCCACCAGTGGCGAGTTGTTCATCCGCGGGATTGCGGGGGAGCGGTTCTGCGTACGTAACTCCGGTGCGCTCGCGGTCGTCGAGGGCGTCGGTGACCATGCCTGCGAGTACATGACCGGGGGCCGGGTCGTCATCCTGGGCCCCACCGGGCGCAACATCGCCGCTGGTATGTCCGGCGGCATCGCCTATGTCCTGGACCTGAATCTCGCCCGGGTCAACCCGGACATGGTCGACCTGGACCCGCTCGGCGACGACGATGCGACGTACCTGTATGACGCGGTTCGCCGCCACCACGAGGAAACCGGCTCGACCGTCGCTGAGCGGCTGCTGGCGGGCTGGGGCCACGAGGTACACCGATTCACCAAGATCATGCCGCGGGATTACAAGCGGGTTCTGAATGCGCGGGCGGCGGCGGAGCGCGAGGGCCGGGACCCAGAAGAGGCAGTGATGGAGGCGTCCCGTGGCTGAGCGCGGAGCGATCGGCCGGGACTGCCGACCTGTGAGCATGGAGGCAAGCCGTGGCTGATCCCCGAGGGTTTCTGACGACCCCCCGCGAACTGCCGACCCGCCGACCGGTGGACGTCCGGATCCAGGACTGGCGGGAGGTCTACGAGGAGTTCCCGGCCGACCGTTTGCAGGCCCAGGCGGGCCGCTGCATGGACTGCGGTATTCCGTTCTGCCACAACGGCTGCCCGCTGGGGAATCTTATCCCGGAGTGGAACGATCTGGTGTGGCGGCAGGACTGGGCGGTTGCCAGCGAACGCCTGCACGCCACCAACAACTTCCCAGAATTCACCGGCCGGCTGTGCCCGGCACCGTGTGAAACGGCGTGCGTGCTCGGTATCAACGCCGACCCGGTGACCATCAAGCAGGTCGAGGTCGCGATTGTCGACCGGGCGTGGGACGAGGGCTGGATCGTCCCGCAGCAGCCACCGCGGCTGTCCGGCAAGACGGTGGCGGTGGTCGGTTCCGGGCCGGCCGGACTGGCTGCGGCGCAGCAACTAGCCCGGGCGGGTCACACGGTGGCCGTGTTCGAG
>JBBQYX010000045.1:0-23965 GCA_038208295.1 Candidatus Nanopelagicales bacterium
AGCGACATTCTCCGTGACGGGCTCGCGCTCAAAGGCTCGATACCGCGCACGACTGTCGGTGCCGCCTGATGGCCAGTACCGAGCAGCTCAATCACGCCAAGGCCTTCCTCAAGAAGGCCGAGGAGTACCTCGCCTGCGCAGACGACGACCTCGCCGCCGAGCGCTACACACCAGCCGCCGGCGATGCCATCCATGCCGGCATTAGCGCCAAAGACGCGATCGTCACCGCCCTGACCGGTGCTCCCCGCAAGGGCAAGGACCACGCGACGGCGGCAAGGGAACTCAAGACTGCCCTCGGCAAGCGGGCCGACGCTGCCGGCGCCGAGAGGGCCCTGCGTGAGCTCATCAGCGCCAAAGGCGACGTCGAGTACGGCACCGCCCTTGTGACGGCCACGAAGGCCGAGCCGCTCGTCCGTCGCGCTCGGTCATTGGTCGAGCTCGCGGTCCAGATCGTCCGCCTGGGGGGCTGACCAGGCCGTCTCGGAGAAGCCCGGCGATCAGCTCGGCACCGCGCCAGCCGCCGCCAAAGCCAACCCCGGCACGTCGATGCGGAGAGGAACTACCGCACCGGAAGTTGTCATGCCATACCGTCTCGTGCCAGCACTCCAAGAAGATCGTCCCGTTCATCCGGTGACCAACTCAGGAGCGCCCGCAAAGCCGATGGTCGTACAGACTGAGATCGAGCGCCGACCGGGCGCCCCGAGGTCGTCGCACGACCTGCGCAGCGATGTCCACGTCGAGGTCACGGCATCACGTGGGCGTCACGGAGGTACCGAGCCGAGGCGGTGGGCAGGGCCACGGGCCCAACCGGCAAACTGCGGTTCACCTGCTCAAATATTCAGAATCGGGTCGGGCAGACATCGCCAAAATTGGCGATCATCCCTCTCTCAATCCGCGGGTTCGGGCGAACAGGGACGCGACACCGGCAGGCGGACGCCGGCGGGCGGGCCTTCGGGACGGTCGAGCGGCTGCCGTCGGGCAACTTCCGGGCCCACATCCTCGGGCCCGTCGGACATATGTGTCGGCGCCGGTGACATTCGCGACGCGGACGGACGCGTCGTTGTGGGTGGATCTGCAGCGCGCCGACCAGGTCCTGGGACTGTGGCGAGCCCCAGTTCGACGTGTGGACGTGCGGTCCGCGGGGCAGTACGTCGAGGAGTGGATCACCCAGCATCCGACGGCCCGGCCGGGGACGAAGGAGATCTACGCGGGGCTGCTGCGGACCTGCATCCTGGCGGACCTGGGCCGGGTCCCAGTCACGGACCTGACCGCGGAGCGGGTCCGCCGGTGGCACTTCGAGCTGGGGAGCGCCTCGCTACCGACGCCGACCGACGCCGACCGGCGCCGCGGCGTCACGGCGTCACGGCGTCACGTTGGCGTCACGGAGGGACCGCCGAGGCGGTGTGCAACGCTACGGACCCAACCGGCAACTGCGGTTCACCGGTTCAAATACCTCGAAGCGGGTCCGGCAGACATCGCCGAAACCGCTGATCATCCCTTCTTAATCCGCGGGTTCGGGGTTCGAGTCCCCGGCGGCGCACCCTGTTTCAACTACATGGATACCGTTTCCGGCCTCCGATTGAGCAGCGATCTCAGAGTCGATGGGTTCATTCGGGGTTCGGCGGTCGGTTCGGGGGACGAGTGCCGCTGGTCGTACGGACCCGGTCGGCACGGTCACGGTGCCAGCACGTCCGGGTCCACCAACCCGGATGCCGGAGGGGCCGAGCACCCGCCCCCGCAGTCGTCTGCATCGCCGCTGGCGTCAGGAAGGGCGCAGTCGTCGCACTGTTCGCCGCGCCAGGCCTCGACGCCTTCCCGCAGGGCCAGAGCGGCGACCACCAGGGCGGCGGCCGAGTCGGCCCACGCCCAGCCCAGGGCAGCGTTGAGCAGTAGCCCGAGCAGGAGCACCCCGGACAGGTACGTACACAGCAGGGTCTGCATCGAGTCGGCGATCACGGTGGCCGACCCCAACTCAAGCCCGGTGCGACGCTTGGCCCACACCAGCAGCGGCATCACAACTACGGAAACCGCGGCGATGCCGATGCCTACCGGGGAGGCTTCGGCATCCGTACCAGTGAGAAGCGACCGGGTCACGTCCAGGATGATCCAGCCGGCCAGGGCGAAGAACGATAGCGCGATCAGCCGCAACGCAAGACGTTCGCGCGCCTCGGGAACTTTGCTGCGAAACTGCCAGATCACGACCAGGGCGCTCGAGACCTCAATGAAGGAGTCCAGGCCGAACCCGAGCAGTGCGGTGGAAGAGGCGGCGGCCCCCGCGGCGACGGCGACCACTCCTTCGACGACGTTGTAGCCCGCCGTCGCGTACGCCAGTCGCAGGCTGCGCCGGTTCAGCACCGCCCGGCGGGTCGGGTCGAGGGCTGCGGCGCGTGGGCCCCCGCTCATCCCGCGACCTTCCGGGGGCGGCCAACCCTCGGGGTCGGTGCGTCCAAGCCCGTTGCGACCAGCACCTGATCGGCCACGGACAGGAGGTCGAGCAGTTGCGGGCGGCTCAGCGCATAGAACGACTGGCGTCCCTGAGCTCGGAAGTCCACCAGGCCGCAGCCGCGAAGGCAGGCTAGATGTTTGGACACCGTGGACTGGGCCATCTGCAGTTCGCGGGCCAGGTCCACCACTCGGGCCTCCCCGCCGGCCAAGCGGCCAACTATCCGCAACCGGGTCTCGTCGCCCAGCGACCGGAACAACGCCACCAGTGGTTGAGCTCCCGCGGCCACCGCCGCGCTCACGCACAACTCGCGATCGATCGCCACGGAGCGATGTTAGCCGCTCGTGGCGATGTGAGGGTCACCGCAAGTGAGGCTTTGATCCCGCTGACTGAATGCTCCGATGGAGGTCAAGCGGCGCTTGGTTGCTCTTCCAAGATTCAACCCAACCGGACGGCTCCCGGCCGCGTCGGATCCGCCCAAACTCGACCTGCTCCAGAACGCCGCGCTCATGAGCGCCCCGTGCCAATGGACCGACGAAGCCCCCCGCGGAGTGGCTGCCGACGCTGTCCAGGACTGCGCTCGACAAGTCCGCGCCGGCCGTGCACGCAGGTCCGACGGCTGACCCTTCGGTTCATGTGCGTGCAATGAAACGCCCGGTGCGGCAGTGGGTACCGAGCAGGAGGGTCACTCCCATACCGCAATTTCCGGATCATCGAGGGGGGCGAAGAACTCATTGCTCATCGGCAGTTTCATGGCACCGAACTGCCTCTCGACCAGCGCGACCGGATCCTTGTCTTCCTGTCCAGGATCCGCCAACATCTGTCCTCGCTCGATCGGCAGTGTGATCAGTTGCATTGAGGTGTTCCGCCGCGAGGCGTGAACGACCCCCGAACGGCTCCTGATCGAGACACTGCAGATCAGGGTCGACGTGGACGGCGTCGACGTTCGGGGGTCGGGTGGCTGCGCTGGTTTCGCCTGCCGCAGAAGCGGGCGGAACGGCTACGAGCCGAAGTCCGGTGCGATCGCGGCTAGCGGACAGCCACCTCACATGTCCGAAGGCTATGCACTCTCAGACCACCTCCTCTCCTGTGTGGTCACGAGGATACTGCCGCTCGTCGCGGAGGCAACCGGGTTTCTCTTGACACCGGCGTCCGACAAGTGGCTCAGGGTCGCAGCCAGTCGTCCAGGCCACGAAGCCGTACGGACAGGCAGGTGACGCAGCCTTCGAGCTTCTCGTACTCGCTGATGTCCACGATGACCGGAACCCAGCCCAGATTGGCGAACAGCTGGGCGCTGCGGGGTGCATCGGCCGCCATCAGCAGGCGGTCGCCGCCGAGCTGGACCACATGCGCGCCGGGCTCCTCGGGTACCGGTAGGAAATGCGGGAACACGCTTGGATCGTCGACCAGCGGGGGATAGCCGATGACCGTGCCGTCGGGTAGCGCGGTCACGGCGCTCTTCAGGTGCAAGACCTTGGTGAGGGGTACCCCGATTACGGTGGCCCCCAACGGTGTCAGAGCGGCTCGTAACTGCCGGATTCCGGCTGCGTTGGTGCGGCCACCGCTGCCCACGTACACGGTGCTGCCGATCTTGAGCACATCCCCGCCGTCCAGGGTCCCCGGGGTTTCGATGTGCACGATCTGATACCCGAGCTGCTCGACAACCCGAGCCGCAGCCGGAGTCTCCGGTTTGCGGGCATCTGCACCGGGCCGGGCGATGACTGCGGTCCGACCGTAGACGACCATGGTGTCCTCGACGAACACGGCATCCGGACAGTCTTCGGCCGGGTCCACCAAGTGTGGCTGCCACCCGTTGTCCCGCAACGCATCTACGTACGATGTCCACTGCTTCTGAGCCAACTGGACATCGATCGCAGAGCGCTCGATATGCGTGACGATGCCCTCGGCCAGCCGGGAACTTGGTGGCCGGATCAGTGCGTGCATCTCAGCAAACTCCCTGCTAACAATTGATCGGCTGGGACCGCTCAACCGGCTTCGTACGAGTGGGGCGCCTCAGGTGCGTGCGTAGGCGGTGATGTCCTCGGCGAAGTCAGCGGCAATCGCCGGGGTCACGGTCGGGCGGATCTCTCTGATTGCGGCCAGATAGTCGTCGGTCGAGGCGCCGGCGACCGAGGACGACTCACCGCCGACGACATCCCGCTCGAAGGCGGTCTGGGCCCCGATCCGGGCTGCGTGCTCGATGTCCGCCGGAGTGAATCCCTCGGTCGCGTCAACCAGGCTGGGGAGGTCGATGTCGTCTCGACCGCTGACAGCGACGAAACGCCGCCATAGAGCCGTACGGGCTGCCGGGTCGGGCGGTCCGATGGGCAGGAGATAGTCGAAGCGACCGGGTCGCAGGAAGGCCGGGTCGATCGAGCGGATCGAGTTCGTCGCGGCGACCAGCAGGCGGGTGTCGTGCTCGCGGAACGCGGGGATCAGTTTGAGCAGTTCGTTGACCACTCCGTGCGCGGGCGTGATCGCGCCGCTCGCCCGGGTCGGCGCGATCTCCTCCACCTCGTCGATGAACAGCACGACCCGTTCCAGGTCGGCGATCTGGGCGAACACATCCCGCAGGGCCGCCGCCAAGCCGCCGCCGTCCGCAGCGAGTCGGGACGGGAAGATCTCCACGAACGGCCAGTCGAGCCGCGACGCGACGCCGCGAGCGAACGTCGTCTTCCCGGTGCCGGGCGGCCCGAACAGGATGATGGCCCGCGGCGGCTGAACGCCATGAGCCTGGGCCCGCTCGGGCTCACGCAGCGGAAGCACGATCCGCCGTTCGATGAGGCTCTTCTCCGCGTCCATCCCGGCGATGCGCCCCCACAGGTCCGTGGGCAGGATTCGGCCGCCGAGGGACTCCAGGACGGCGGCATCGCCAGGAGCCGCAGCCACCGTCTTCTCGAAGTACGCCACGGCAGGCGTACGCAGATAACCCGCCTTGGCCAGGCCGATATGGAATCCGTCGCCTTCCGGCAAGACATAGGCGATGCGGCGCGCCCCGCGATCCACGGTCAGCCGCTCCAACGCGGTGAGCAAGGTCGAGGACAATCCTTGCCGACGGCATTCGGGGTCGACAGCCATCCGGGTCACCCACGCGCGATCCCCAGCGATCGTCGCCATGGCCACCCCGACCAGTGCGCCCCCGCGCAGGGCCACCACAGCCGGTTCATTGGTGCGCAGGGCCCCGATGCACTCCGTGACGCTGAAGACCGACGCCTGGCCGAGGTCGCTGGTTGCCTCCCACAGGTGCACGACCTGCTCCAGGTCGTCATCGTGATATTCGCGGACCAGCCATCGAGTCGTCATCATCACCCTCACACCCTCAGGCCCGGCGGAGCTGCTCAGCCCCGCCGGAACTTAGCGAACCGTATACCGCAGGGGGTATCTGGCATGGGTCGACGGTTCGTCGGCCACCTGTCGGCCGATAGCGTGCGGATCGTGGCAGCCCGGCCGGTACACAGTCGCGCGGGCGCCCGGGGTCTGCCGGCCAGGATCGGGCAGCAGATCGCCCTGGAGCTGGACGGTCCGACCCCGACCTGGGTTGCCAGGCTGGACAACCAGGATCTCCAGCACCAGTTGGGTCCGGGGACCTGGGCCCGCGGCGCTGCGTATGCCCGCGATGGCGCCGTACTGAAGGTGACCTCAAGCGACGAAGGCCACACCCTGCATGCGATCGTGGCAGGCAGCAGCAGGTCGCATTATGCCGTCGAGGTGACCGCCGGCGCCGAGCGTGCCGTGCTTGCCGCTGCGTGGTCCGGTTGGTGCAGTTGCCCGGTTTCCTACGACTGCAAGCACGTCGCGGCGGTGCTGCTCGCCGTACGCGCCCGGCTAGTTGCCCAGCCGCAGGTGGCTGGCCCCGATTGGGAGTCACGGCTGGCAGATCTCGTGGCACCGCTGGCGACGCTGCCCCAAGCGTCCCGGCTGGGGCTCCTGCTGGAACTGCAACCGCCCTCGGATCGGTACGGAACAGGACCGCGGTTGCGACTGCGGCCGATGATCATGGGCAAGAGCGGAACCTGGATCAAGACCGGCGCCTCGTGGCGTGACGTGGAGAGCGCCTACCGCACTGTGCCGCTGGTCCCCGAGCAGCGCGCGGCCGTGCTGGCGGTCATGCTGCGGTATCGCAGCCAGCAGCCATACATCTCTGCCTACTCCGACCCCAGCATTCATCTGGACGACCTTGGCCCTGGCGTATGGATCCTGCTGCGGGACGTCCTGAGATCCGGCGTCTCGCTGCTGCCGGACGGCCATTCTGAGCTTCGATCCAACGTGCGGGCGGCCCGGGTGGAGTTGGTCGCGCAACCGGCAACACTCACGCTGGACCTGCGGCGCCCGGACCCGTCTGGCGATGCGGAATTGGCCGTACGGATCCGAATTCCCGGCCACGATGAGCCCGCACTCGATCAGGTGACGCTACTCGGCGACCCTGCCCACGGGATCTTGTTGGCCGGCACGGATCCCGTCCTGCTGGTGCCCTTCGATGCCCCCTTGGATGAGGCCACCACACGGCTGGTCCGGCAGGGGGAGTCCGTACGCATCCCGGCGCAGGACGTAGCCAGTTTTCTGGCGCGGTACTACCCCGTGCTGCGCAAACGGGTCACGGTGGAGTCCTCCGACGGGTCTGTGGAGTTCCCACAGGTGCGCCCGCCTCGACTGGTTCTGCGGGTCGACTTCGAAGCCAACCACCGGACGAGGCTGCGGTGGGGGTTCGAGTATCCCGTACTGGATGAACTTGTCTGCGTCCCAATCGGCGGGGCACGCTCGGGAGCGCCTCGCGACATCGAGGCGGAGCAGGCGCTGTTGGACAGCGTGGGTGACCTCGACCTGCTGCCCGGGCTACGGATCGAAAGCGATGGAGCGCCTCGGCTGGTGCCGGACCAGGTGATCACCGGTCGGCAGACCGTCGAGTTCGTCGAGCGGGTGCTGCCACGGTTGGACAGTCGCGACGACATCACGGTGGAACGCCACGGGACGCCGGTGGAATACGCCGAAACGACCGAACCTCCAGTGCTGAGCTTCAGCGCGGGCGACGCGCCACCCGAAGCCGGCCCGGACTGGTTCGACCTGGGCGTCACGGTCACCATCGCCGGTGAGGACGTGCCGTTTCAACCGCTGTTCATTGCGCTCGTGCACCGGGAGGACCACCTCGTCCTGGACAGCGGTACGTGGTTCCGGCTCGATCGTCCCGAACTGGAGACGCTGCGCCGCCTGATCGATGAGGCCAGCGAACTCGGCGACCCGGAGAACCCCGGCCTCCGGATCAGTCGGTGGCAGGCGGGGCTGTGGGAGGAGTTGGTTTCTCTCGGGGTCGTGGCCCAGCAGAGCAAACGCTGGGCGGAATCCGTCGGTGCGCTGCTCGGCCTGACCGAGATGCCCACCCCGCCGGCCCCGGCAGGCCTACGGGCGGAGTTGCGGCCCTATCAACTCCAGGGCTATCAGTGGCTGTCGCTGCTGTGGGATCACCACCTCGGTGGGATCCTGGCCGACGACATGGGCTTGGGCAAGACGATGCAGGCGCTGACGATGGCCGCCCGGGCGCAGGAGCAGGGTGGCCTGACCGAGCCCTTGCTCATCGTTGCCCCGACCAGCGTGGTCGGGACCTGGGCCGGTGAGGCCGCCCGGTTCACCCCGGGACTGACCGTGGTGACCGTCACTGAAACCGAGCGCCGTAGCGGCCGGAAGATCGTCGAACTTGTCGCCGGGGCACATTTGGTGGTCACGTCCTACGCCCTGCTGCGTATCGACGAGGACGCCTACCGGGCAGTGTCCTGGAGCGGCCTGATCCTGGATGAGGCGCAGTTCGTGAAGAATCACCAGGCCAAGACCTATCAGGTGGCCCGCCGGCTGACCGCGCCGATGAAACTCGCCATCACCGGCACCCCGCTGGAGAACTCGCTGATGGACCTGTGGTCGCTCTTGTCGATCACGGCACCGGGGTTGTTCCCCAATCCGCAGCGCTTCACCGAGTCCTACCGCAAACCGATCGAGAGCGGTCGGGAGCCGGAACAACTCGCCAGGCTGCGGCAGCGCATCCGTCCGCTGATGCTGCGCCGGACCAAAGAACAGGTCGCCCCCGAACTACCGCCGAAGATCGAGCAGGTTCTGGAGGTCACTCTCGACCCAGCCCACCAGCGCATCTACGACAAATACCTGCAGCGTGAGCGTACCCGGGTGCTGGGGCTCGTAGAAGATTTGCAGCGCAATAGGATTGCCATTTTCCGATCCTTAACGCTGTTGCGCCAGTTGAGCCTGGACGCCTCGCTGGTCGATGACAAGTACGCTGGGAAGATCCCCTCAGCCAAGATCGACATGTTGGTGGACCAGGTCGTCGAACTGGCCGCGGAGGGTCACCGGGCGCTGGTGTTCAGTCAGTTCACCGGTTTTCTGCGGCTGGTGCGAGAGCGTCTGACGGCCGCGGGCGTCGCGTACAGCTACCTGGACGGCCGCACCCGCGACCGGCCGGGTAAGATCGCGGAGTTCACCGACTCCGACATCCCGGTATTTCTGATCAGCCTCAAGGCCGGGGGTTTCGGGCTGACCCTGACCCAGGCGGACTACGTATTCGTCCTGGACCCGTGGTGGAATCCTGCCGCCGAGGCTCAGGCGGTCGACCGTACTCACCGGATCGGGCAAGACAAGACGGTGTTCGTCTATCGATTGGTCGCCGTAGGGACGATCGAGGAGAAGGTCGTCGCGTTGCAGGAGCGCAAGCGGCAGTTGTTCGCCCGAGTGGTCGACGAGGGCGCCCTGCTCGGATCCGTGCTGTCCGCCGAGGACATCCGCGGGCTATTCGACCGGTAGGGCATATCCGTCCGAGATCTGCCGGCAGTCGCGCACCCGGGACCTTGGACCCGGACGGGGATGGCTGGCGACCGGGCCGGTGGCCCTTGTGTGACCCAGGCCACGTCCATATGGTCAGGCAACCGCTGTGGTCAGACCATAGGAGCGCTCATGTCGCTGTCACCGTCAGCCCGTATCGATTCCGAGGTGGGGAGATGACAGCGCCCACGGTCGCCCTGTTCCTGACCTGCCTCAACGACGTCCTTTACCCCGACACCGGCCGGGCTACCGTGACCGTCTTGGAGCGGCTGGGCCGACGAGTGGAGTTTCCCGAGCAGCAGACCTGCTGCGGTCAGATGCACATGAACACCGGTTACCGGCCGGAGGCGCTGGATATCGTCCGGCACTTCGTGGACGTGTTCGAGCCGTACGAGGCTGTGGTCATCCCGTCGGGCTCGTGTGCGGCGATGGTGAAGCACCACCATGCGGCGCTGGCCCGCTCGCTGGGGGACGACCGGTTGGCCGAGCGGGCGGCGCGACTGGCCGAGCGGGTCCACGAGTTCGCCACCTATCTCACCGACGTGGTCGGCGTCACCGACGTGGGCGCCTCCTTCCCGCACCGGGTGACCTACCACCCGACCTGCCACTCCGCCCGCCTCATGCGGGTGGGTGACCGCCCGCTGCAACTCCTGCGGGCCGTACGCGGTCTGCAGTTGGTCGACCTGCCGGCTGCGGACGAGTGCTGCGGGTTCGGCGGAACGTTCGCGGTGAAGAACGCCGCAGTTTCGACCTCAATGGCCAGCGACAAGGTCCGCCACATCGTCGACACCGGCGCCGAATACGTCGTCACGGTCGACAATTCCTGTCTGACGAACATCGGTGGGGCGCTGTCGCGGCAACGGGCACCAGTAAAGCCCCTACACCTGGCCGACATTCTCGCGGCGCGGCAGGCATCACGTCCGACGACGGCTGAGTTGACCTCATGAGTAACGGACTGCAGTTCGTCGGTATCCCGCCGTTCCCCCAGGCCGCCGCGCAGGCGCTCGGCAACGTGCAGCAGCGCAAGAACCTCACGCACGCCACGCACACCATCCGGGCGAAACGCGCTGCGGTCGTAGGAGAGCTCGAGGACTGGGAGCAATTGCGCGAGTCGGGTGCCGCCATCAAGGACCACACCATGGCCCACCTCGCTGACTACCTGGAGCAAGCCGAAGAAGCCGTGACGCGGGCCGGTGGCACGGTGCACTGGGCGCGCGACGCCGCCGAGGCCTGCGCCATCGTCGCCGGCATCGCCGAGCAGCATCGGGTCCGGGAACTGGTCAAGATCAAATCGATGGTGACCATGGAGATCGGGCTGAACGAGGCGCTGGCGGAGCGTGGCATCGCTGCGATCGAGACCGACCTGGCCGAACTCATCGTGCAACTGGGCGACGACCTGCCCAGCCACATCCTGGTCCCCGCCATCCACCGAAACCGCGCCGAGATCCGCGAACTCTTCCTGCGGACCATGCCCGAGGTGCCCGACGACATCACCGACGAGCCGCGCGTCCTTGCCGAGGCCGCCCGTACGCATCTGCGCGAGAAGTTCCTGACCACGAATATGGCGGTGTCGGGCGGAAACTTTCTGGTCGCCGAGACCGGGACGGTGGTGATCGTCGAGAGCGAGGGCAACGGCCGGATGTGCCTGACCCTGCCGGATGTCCTGGTCTCGGTTGTCGGCATCGAAAAGGTAGTGCCGACCTGGCGGGATCTGGAGGTGTTCTTTCAGTTGTTGCCACGTTCGAGCACCGGCGAACGGATGAATCCGTACACCTCCACCTGGACCGGGGTAACTCCCGGAGACGGTCCCCAGGAGGTCCACTTGGTGCTGCTGGACAATGGCCGTAGCCGCGTCCTGGCCGAGCCAGCCACCCGGGAGACGTTGCGCTGCATCCGATGTTCAGCCTGCCTGAACGTGTGCCCGGTTTACGAACGCGTTGGCGGGCATGCCTACGGGTCGGTTTATCCCGGGCCGATCGGTGCCGTTCTCACGCCGGCACTGCTGGGGGTCGAACCGGACCAGCAGAGCGCGAAACTCCCGTTCGCCTCATCCTTATGCGGAGCCTGTTACGACGTGTGTCCGGTGCAGATCAACATCCCGGATGTGCTCATCCATCTGCGGGGGAAGGTGGTCGACGCCAAGCGCGGGACCAGCCACGGAATCGCGGAGCGTGCGGCCATGCGGTCCAGTCGGGTGCTGTTCGCCGACGGCCGGCTGATGGCGGCGGCCACTCGCGGTGCCACGCTGGCCGGGCGC
The DNA here is from genome assembly GCA_038208295.1 of Candidatus Nanopelagicales bacterium. Classification (GTDB taxonomy): domain Bacteria; phylum Actinomycetota; class Actinomycetes; order S36-B12; family JBBQYX01; genus JBBQYX01. Next base: position 11,517 of record JBBQYX010000045.1, read on the forward strand.
CTCACCCGACGACCGGCGCTAAAGCGGCTGCCGGCCCCGCTGTCCGGCTGGACCGACGCACGCGATGTGCCGATGCCGCAGGGCGAAAACTTCCGTACCTGGTGGCGACGGCGGTCACCGGCCGATGTCGCGGCTGCCCTGACCCCAGCGACCAGCCAGGTGGAGGACCGGTGAACGCGCGTACGGAAATCCTGGACCGAGTACGCCGAGCGAGCGCGGACATCAGCAACGACCCTGCCCTGGACGCGGGCCGCATCCCACGTGCCTACGCGAGCAGCCCGATGGGGATCAAGGATCACGTAGGCCTGTTCGCCGAGCGCGTCGCGGATTACCACGCCGTGGTGGAACGGGTTGCCGTGGCGGATGTGCCGACGCGGATATCGGCTGTCGTCGCGGGGTGGCCGAGCGGGGTCGTGGTCGTGCCGCCCGACCTCCATGCGGACTGGGTGGCGGCGATCGAGTCGGCTGCTCCGGTGCTGCGCGACGACCCACCGGTGTCGTTGGCCGAGTTGGACGCATCCGCTGGCGTCGTCACGACCGCGGCGCTGGGGATCGCGCTGACCGGGACGATCGTGCTGGATGCCGGGGTCGGGATGGGCCGCCGGGCCGTGTCGCTGCTGCCGGACCGACACCTGTGCCTGGTCCCGGCTGGTGCCGTCGTGGCCGGGGTCCCCGAGGCGATGGCGGCCCTGGACCCGGCTCGGCCGATCACGTTCATCAGCGGGCCGTCAGCGACCAGCGACATCGAGTTGGACCGGGTCGAGGGGGTGCACGGTCCCCGTACCCTGCACGTCTTGATCATCGATTGACGGCTTCGCGGGCGCCTAGGCGACCGGACCAACTAACCTCCCCGTGAACTGCGCGTTCGCGGGTATCCGGCCCGCCGCGCTTTTGAGCAGCTGTAGGAGGTCACGTCATGCCCGCAGGGCTTACGCCGGATTCGATCGGGCCCGTCGACGTCGCGGTCATCCTGTTCGAGGGGAATCGCTTCAACGGCCAGGTCGCCCCGGCCATCGCGGAACTGCAGGACAGCGGCGTCGTACGCATCATCGACCTGGCTTTCATCCGCCGGAAGTTCGCCACCGAGAAGGCGAAGGTCCTCGCCGGCTGAATCCAGTAGGTGGGAATCTGGCCCAGCCACTTGACTCAGGAGTGGGGCAACCGCGGCCGATGGGCCGATCGGGTGTCCCACTCCTCGACTTATCTCCGGGACATGTCACAGTTAACCCGTTGCTAACGACAGGTCACGGAGGGTAGCCATGATCGGTGCAGTCTCGAGGTCGTGTGGCGACGGCAGGGCCGCTGGGATCCTGACGCGGCGGGTTCTGGTACCTGCACTCAGCGCGGCGATGGCGGTCGGTGTGGTGATCATCGGCGCCGCGGGGACGGCCGTTGCCGTCAGCCCCAGCCCTGCGGCGGCGGTTCCGGCTGCTGCTGTACCCACGGTCGCAGCGGTGGCGACGAGAGGCAAGCAGGATCCCGAGGACAAGTGGGGCGACCCCAAGGCCGACAAGGCCGCCAAGGATGACGCGGGCAAGTACGACGCCAAGAAGGACCCCGGGTCGATGGCCACCGTCAGCGCCGCGATCGGCGCCTATCAGGTATGGAAAGAGGAGAAGCTGACCGGCCAGGGCGTGACCGTCGCCGTCCTCGACACCGGCGTGCAAGCCGTGCCCGGCCTGGACGGGCCGGCCAAGGTGATCCAGGGACCAGACCTGTCCTTGGAGGCCAATTCCGACCAGCTACTCGCCGATGACACCTATGGGCACGGCACTCACCTAGCCGGCATCATTGCCGGCCGCGACGACACCAAGGTGGGCAAGGAGCCCAAAGGTGACGACTTCGCCGGAATCGCACCGGACGCCCGGATCCTTGCCCTCAAACTGGCCAGCACCGACGGCAGTGCCGACGTCAGCCAGATCATCGCCGGCCTGGACTGGGTGACCCAGCATGCCGCCGATCCCGGCCTGGATGTTCGGGTGGTTAACCTGTCATTCGGCACCAACTCGTTGCAGCCGTATGAGATCGACCCGCTCGCGGCCGCCGCGGAGAACGCCTGGCGGCACGACATCGTGGTCGTGGTCTCGGCCGGCAACGACGGCAGCGACTTCGGGATGCTCACCGATCCGGCGATCGACCCCTATGTGATCGCGGTCGGCGCCAGTGACCCGCAGGGCTCGGTGAAGGGTTGGCAGAAGCCGGTTGCCGCCGACTTCAGCAGCCGCGGTACGTCCCAGCGGCCCGTCGACCTGGTGGCGCCGGGGCGTTCGCTGGTGAGTCTGCGCAACCCGGGTTCCACCGTGGATGTGCAGCACCCCGAGGGTCTCGTCGTAGGTGATGACAGCGGTCGACTTTTCCGCGGCAGCGGGACGTCGCAGGCCGCTGCCGTGGTCAGCGGATCCGTCGCACTGCTGCTGGACGCCGATCCCGGGCTCACCCCCGATCAGGTCAAGGCGGTCCTGACGGAAACCGCGGCCCCGATGCCCGCGTCGGACCCGCTGGTCGTCGGCGCCGGCCAGGTGGATGTCGAGGCTGCGGTCAAGGCGGTTCACTCGCGCAAGGGATCCCCTGCCTGGCGGACATCGGTGCAGACCTGGCCAGCCGCACAGGGCACCGGGTCGTTGGAGCTGGCTCGAGGAGATGCGCACCTGTTCGACGCCGAGACCGGTCAGCCCTTGGTCGGTGAGGTGGATGTGCAGTCGCAGCCCTGGGACGGTGCTCGCTGGAGTGCGGATTCGTTCGCAGCGCGGGCCTGGACCGACGGCGACTGGAACGGCGCCCGCTGGTCAGGGGCGCGCTGGTCCGGGGCTCGGTGGAGCAGCACGTCGTGGGACGGAGCTCGCTGGTCGGGGGCTCGTTGGTCGGGGGCTCGTTGGTCGGGAGCCCGCTGGAGTGACGTGGCCTGGTCTGGGGCTCGCTGGTCTGGGGCGCGCTGGTCGGGTGCCCGGTGGTCAGCCGGATCGTGGGACGGGGCCCGCTGGTCGTACGCTGCGTGGGACGGTGCGCGGTGGAGCGATGAGAGTTGGGACGGCGCCCGTTGGTCCGGCGCCCGGTGGTCGGGGGCTCGTTGGTCGGGGGCACGCTGGTCAGGAGTGCGCTGGAAGTGACCTCGGCCCGGTGGGCAGCCGCGACGGCCAAGACAGTCACCTTGACGGTGGCGCTGGCCGCCGTCGGTCTGCTGCTGCTGGTGGGCGCTGCTCTACCCTGGCCGGGGCAGGGATTGCTCACGGCCCCGCTGTCGCTGCCGCCGTGGCTGGTGTGGCTGCTCCTGGGTTGCCTGTTCGCCGTCGCTGAACTGTCCCTGATCCATGTGGAGTTCCGCCGGGAGGCGTACAGCTTCTCGATCACCGGGATACCGTTGGTGATCGGTCTGGCGCTGGTGTCTCCGCTGATCGTTGTGGCAGCGCGTCTGGTGGGAACGGCCGTCGCCTTCGCCGTGCAACGGCCAACGCCGATCAAGGTTGCCTACAACGCTGCCGCGTACGTCTTCGAGGTCGCCCTCGCTGCCGCGGCCCTCCACTTGTTGCTGGTGCCTGGGCCGACGTTGACCTGGCGTGCCGCCCTGGCGTTCTTCGTCGTTGCCGCCGTCGCCGAGGCTGTGATGGGACTGCTCGTCCTGCAGGTGATCGCGTGGCACATGACTGGGTCCGATGCGATTCTCGGGTTGACGCAGATTCTGGGGGTGCTGCGTCCGGGGGTGCTGTTCAGTGTCACCTCGACCACGGTGGCCCTCCCGACGGTGATGCTGATCCAGTCCGGGACCCTAGGCTCCGGACTGGTGGTCTTGCTGGGTTGTGGCGGCGGGTTGCTCTATGCCCAGTACGTACGGCTACGCGCGAAGCACGCATCGCTGGCCGTCATCCACGAGGTGATCGATGCTGGTCGAGGGGCGACCTCGGTCAGTGGCCTGGCCGATCGTACGTTGCACCGTTTCCGGGATCTGCTGCACGCGGGCCGTGCGGAGCTCCTGCTCGTGGAGGGTGCCGGCTACCAGCTGTTGTCGGTGGACGAGGGGTCCGATGGTGTCCGGCAGGCGCAGCTGCCCGCCCTGGACTGGCTGCTGTCCTCGGTCCAGGAGTCGCACGAACCCCTGTTACTGGCCAGAAACTGCCGCGAGAGTACGTATCGCAGCTGGCTAGACCGGCGCGAAGTGGCCGACGCAATCGTCGTCCCGGTGGGCAGCGGCCATTCGGGACTCCTCCTCATTCTGGACCGGCTCGGCGACACCGCGTCTTTTACCGACGACGATGTTCGGCTGCTCACCACCTTGGCCGGTCACCTGGACGTGGCCATCACCAGTGCCCAGCTGCTGCAGCGGCTATCGCACGATGCGACCCATGATCTGCTCACCGGGGTTGCCAACCGGGCACAGTTACGCACCGAGTTGCAGAGCGTTGTCGCGGACCCCTTGCAAGCCGCGCGTTCGGCGCTGGTCATGCTGGACCTGGACCGGTTCAAGGAGGTCAACGACGCGCTTGGGCATCCGGTGGGCGACAAACTGCTGCAGTCCATCGCCGTCACCCTGCGGGAGATCATTCCGACCGGTGCCGTACTGGCCAGACTGGGCGGCGACGAATTCGCGGTTCTGCTGACGGATTCCGACGACCCCCTGGAAGGGGCGTCGATCCTGGCCAGGGATCTGGCCGACACCCTGAGCCGGCCCATAGCGCTGGAAGGTGCCCTGGTGAGTAGCCAGTGCAGCGTCGGCATCACGGAAATTGCACCGCACACCGACGTCGACGAATTGCTGCGGCGCGCGGACGCGGCCATGTATGCCGCGAAGCGGGATCAGTCGGGCCCGCGGGTGCACACCGCCGAACTCGACCGGGGCCGGGCCGAGCGGCTCGCCCTGCTCGCCGACCTCCAGGTGGGCCTGCAACGCGACGAACTCGTCATGCGTTATCAACCCCAATTGGATCTGCGCACCGGTCGCATCATCAGCGTGGAGGCGCTGGTGCGCTGGCAGCATCCGCGGCTGGGTCTGCTCGCCCCGGACACCTTCATCCCGCTGGCCGAGACCAGCGGAATGATCGACCGACTCACGGCAGTGGTCCTGGCCCAGTCGCTGGCCGACTGCCACGCCTGGACGGAAGCGGGGTACGACATCACCGTGGCGGTCAACCTGGCCGCCCGCAACGTCAATCAGTCCACCTTGCCGCAAGAGGTGGGCGCTGCGCTCGCGGTCCAGGGCCTCACGGCCGACCGCCTCATTCTGGAGATCACCGAGAGCAGCGTCATGGACAACCTCGCGCAGACGGTGCCCACCCTGCGCCGCTTGCGGGACATCGGCGTCCGTCTGTCCCTGGACGACTTCGGCACCGGGTATTCCAGTTTGTCCTACCTGCAACGGCTACCGGTGGCGGAGCTGAAGATCGATCGGTCGTTCATCGCACCCCTGAGCAACGCCGCCGACGGCAGCCGGGGCGTAGCGCTGGTGAAGGGAATCGTTCGCCTGGCCACGAGCTTGGGGCTGAGCGTGGTTGCCGAGGGGGTGGAGTCCGCCGAGGGCCTGGACCGGGTGGCGGCTCTGGGTTGTCAGGTGGCGCAGGGGTATCACATTGCCCGGCCGTTGACGTTCGACGCGCTGCTGACCTTCCTCGGCGCCGCGCAACACGCGCCGCTGCGATTGGTCGCCGGCGATTGAGGTACCGGTAGGAGAGAGTGTCGACATGCTGCTGATCGCCGGCAAACTGGTCGTGGACGAGATTTTTCGATGCGCGGTAGCGCCGCTACCCGGTACGGCGCAGCGCGCCGTGACGGTGCAGGTCAGTGGCGGCGGGCAGGTATGGCACACCGCCCGGGCCGCCAAGGCCGACTCGCCAGACCTGGCGGTCGCCGTGATCGGTTGGCGCGGGGACGACGCGTCAGCCGACCAGGTGTTCGGGCTGCTTCGGGCGCAGCGGGTCGACGGGGAGCTGCGGCCGCTGCCGCAGGGCAGCACGGCCGTCGTCCTGGTGGCTCCCGACGGGGAGCGCACCATCGTCAGCCGGCCTCATGTCCTGGCCACCCGGTTACCGGTGGACGCGTTGGCGCTGCCGGTGCCGGCGCCTTCGTGGGTCCACCTGGACGGATACGACCTGGGCGAGCGAAGCGGGGACGCCATGGTCCGACTGGCGCTGTCCGCCGCTGAAGCGGGGATCCGACTGTCGCTGGAGCCGCCGTCGCCGGCGGGGCTGCCGGTCCGGCTGCCGTGGTTGCGAAGCCTGCCGCCGCTGCAGTTGCTCAGTGGACGCCCGGACGAGATCGCTGCGCTGCTGCCGGAGCTGTCGGCGCCGCCCACGGCGGTCGTCGAACACGACGGGCCGCGGCCGGTGGTCGTGCGGCTGTCACGACCGCGGGCCTCCTTCTCCTTCGACGACGCAGCCTCCACCGAATCGTTCCCAGCGATCGGTGCCGGGGACCGGTTCACCGGCGGGATGCTGGCGGCGATCTGCCAGGCTCCCAAGTTTCCGGCAGTCGAACACGAGTGGGCCGCCGTCGTCCACCGCGGCAAGCGTGCCGCAGCACTCGCCCGTTGACGTTGCCTTCGCTGCAGCAACACCCTTCGGCCAGCGGGGCCGCGGGAACTTCCCCGGTCCACCGCGGCCCCTACCGCTCATGCTTCCCCAAGCAATTGCGGTGGAGCAGTCTTACCTAGTCCGTCACCCAGATCGAACATCGGTGGGACATTAGAACCCGTTCGGCGCAGCGTTGATCGCACTGTGCAATGGTGCGATGACGAAGCGCAGCGGTTCGTACGGGTGTAGCGGTCGAAAGAAGCGGAACGTATATAGGAGAACACATTTCGTGACTCGGTAGTTCGATTGGTTCACTATCAACCGAACGGTGGTCGGCCCTCGACCGGACAGTCGATTAGCCCGTGGTGTCGATGAACAACGGCCGTACCGGTGCGTCGGTGTTACTGATGGTCGAGGCCACAGCAGCCGCTCGTCGGTTCGCAGACAGTGCCACGCGCAAGGCGTCCAGGATGGTCAACTGCCTGGTGTGGAGCGCGCGGGCATAGTCAGCGAGTTCGTCGGGCAATCGGCCGATGCCCTGCGGTGGCGCCCAGCGAACGGCCGGGTAGGGCGGGAGAACGTCTGGTTCCTCGGTCCAACCCTGCGCGAGTAGTTTCTCCGCGCGCTCGAGTTCGACGGCGAACTCGTCGAGAACTCCGGACCAGTCCTCGGCAGTAGACGTGACGACGGCGGTGGTATCCAGGCGGGGGGGCGTCGAGGCGGTGGCCTGCTCGACCCGCCGCAACTGGGAGCGCATGATCACGATGGTCCGGCTCTCACGCCGTCAGGGTCCGCGGCAGCGGGCTCGGGACAGCTGCCTGCTGGCTGAACGCGTCCCGGTTGTACGAGCCGCCGGTGGGGCTGCCGGCGCTGCCTCCGTACGGCTGCACCGGCAAGGACGACATGGCGATGACGGCGGCCTCGCGCCAGGCGTCGCGTAGCGGTTCCACCAACTGCTTGCACGCGTGCACCCGTTGGGGGTCCCGCTTGACGTTGGCCGCGATCAGCTCGGTGAGCAGGAACGTGTACAGGCTCGCCAGGGCATCGCCGCCGGACCAGACCTCCGGCCGCAGCCCGCAGCGCAGCTCGACGATGATGTCCTGCGCGTGCAGCAGGTATTCGTGCGCCGGTTGATGCGAACGCAAGGCGGCTTCCGCCCGGTCGAGGTCCAGGGCCAGCCGGTCGTACAGCATCACCAGCAGTTGTCCGGGCGAGGCGGTCGTGACCGAGTCGCTGACGTACCGGCCGGTGACGCTGGGATTCATGACGTCGTCCTTGACCTCGAGCGGTGGACGCACACGTCGCCAGGACGCATGCGGGCAGGCCGGCCATCCGTGGTCGAACCCGCCGGGGCGGTGGGGGCCGGACCCGGTCGGGTGACCGACCCGAACCCCACGTTTCCCATCGGTCCGAACCCCTTCCAGTCCAGCGTTTCCGCCGCCCGTTCGACCCTCCAACCGGGTGAATTGCTGCCATGCCAGGCCTCAACGTGGCTCGCGAGGGCAAGGCACGCCGCGACATCACTGCTCATCTCCTCGTCGGCCGTCCGTACCGCCGGTTGAGTGAAATGGGACGCAAAGCCGGTGGTCTCAGGCGCCGGTGGTCAGGTCGGGCTCACCGCGGGCGAGGTCCCAGTTGCGTACGTCGCGCACGGTGCTGGCCAGCGGTGTACGCGGCATGCCCGCGGCGTGCGCTCGGGCGGCACTGCGGCGGAACATGCTGTCCCACGACGGGTCCGGGAGCACCAGGGGGAAGCCGGGTCGGTCCGGCAGGGGCTCGATCGTTACCTGCGTGCTCAGAGTCGCAGCGGCGGCCTGCAGCAGACCGCTGAGGGTGACCGGTTCGGCGGGTCCGACCGCGTTGAAGATCCCCGGCCGGTCGTCGTGCAGCAGGGCGAGCACGAGGTGGGCCAGATCCCGGGAGTCGACGACCTGTACCGGTTGGTCCGGGCGGCCGGGTAGTTCCACCCGGCCACCGCGGGCGGCAGCCCGGACGTACCAGGTGAACCGGTCGGTGGGATCGTGGGGACCAGCAACCACACCCGGCCGGACGATCGTGGCGGCCGCACCCCAGGTCTGCAGCACGTCGTCCTCACACGCCACCTTCAACGGACCGTACGCCCCGCCCTCGGTGTCCTCGGTGTCCCGGATCGGCGCTAGCCGGGGAGAGTCCTCAGCCATCCCGTCCGTGCTCCGGGTGTGGTCGTAGACCGAGCCGGTCGAGATGAACAGATACCGGCCGACCCGTCCGGACAGCGCGGCGCTGGCCTGCTGGACGTGCCGGGGTACGTAGCCGCTCACGTCGACCACGGCGTCCCAGCTGGGCACTGTCAGCGCCGAGTAATCGCCCGATGCCCGGTCTCCCACCAAGGTCTGTAGCTGCGGGAACAAGTCGGGCGCCGAGCGGCCCCGGTTGAACAGCGTGGGCTCGTCACCCGCCTCGGCGGCGGCCATGACGATCGCGCGGCCGACGAATGACGTTCCCCCCAGGACCAGGATGCGCATCGTCGCACCCTAGACGGGCCGCAGACGGCGGCGATTACCGCCAACCGCCGCAGGCGCTGATCCCTGCCAGCGGCTACGGTCAGGCGATGCCGGGACTCATCGAGGACTACGCCGTGCTCGGGGATCTGCAGACCGCGGCGCTGGTCGGTCGGGACGGCTCCATCGACTGGCTGTGCCTGCCGTACTTCGACTCGCCCGCGTGCTTCGCGGCCCTCCTGCACGACGAGAGTGCGGGCCGGTGGCGGCTGGCCCCTAGCGACGGTGGGACCTGTACTCGCCGCTCCTATCGCGGCGACACAATGGTGCTGGACACCGAATGGGATACGCCCACGGGAGCGGTGCGCGTGACCGACTTCATGCCGCCTCGTGGGGAGGCTGCCGATGTGGTCCGGATCGTGACCGGCCTACGCGGGCGAGTGCACATGACGATGGATCTGGTGGTCCGTTTCGACTACGGAAGCGTCCTGCCTTGGGTGCGTCAGCAGGACGACGAGTGGTCGGCGGTAGCCGGGCCCGATGCGGTGTATCTGCACACCCCGGTGGAGATGCGCGGACACGCCCAGCGCACCACGGCGGAGTTCGTCGTCGCAGCCGGGGATACCGTCCCGTTCGTCCTCACCTACGGGCTGTCCTATCACCGTCATCCCAAGCCGATCGACGCGTTCCGAGCGGTCGAGCACACGGTCGACTTCTGGACCCAGTGGTTGGTCCGATGCCGATACTCCGGTCCGTATGCATCGGCGGTCAACCGTTCGCTGCTGACACTGAAGGCGCTGACGTTCGCCCCGACCGGCGGCATCGTCGCGGCTGCGACCACGTCGCTGCCTGAATTGCTGGGCGGCAACCGCAACTGGGACTACCGGTATTGCTGGCTGCGGGACGCGACCTTCACCCTGCAGGCCTTGCAGGCCAGCGGCTTCACCGCTGAGGCGCGTGCCTGGCGGGAATGGCTGATCCGAGCCGTCGCCGGTGACCCTGCGGACCTGCAGATCATGTACGGCGTGGACGGCCGCAGGCGGCTGGTGGAACACGAGATTCCCTGGTTGCGGGGGTACGAGAACTCCGGGCCGGTGCGCATCGGCAATGCGGCCGTCGACCAGTTTCAACTCGACGTCTGGGGCGAGGTGCTCGACGGCCTGCACGTGGCCCGATGTGCGGGGTTGGCGCGTGACGATGCGGCGTGGGACGTGCAACGGGCGCTGCTGGACTTCCTGGAGTCGAATTGGCGGAAACCCGATGACAGTCTGTGGGAGATGCGCGGCGGCCAGCGTCACTTCGTCCACTCCAAGGTGATGGCCTGGGCCGGTATCGACCGGGCGGTCACCGCGGTGGAGAGTTTCGGGCTGACCGGTCCGGTCGATCGATGGCGGGCGCTGCGCGCGCAGATCCGAGCGGAGGTATTGGATCGCGGCTTCGACCGGCACCGAGGGACCTTCACCCAGTACTACGGCAGCCGCGGTCTGGATGCTGCGTTGCTCCTGATCCCGCGTACGGGGTTCCTTGCCTGGGATGACCCGCGGGTCATGAGCACCATGGAAGCCGTCCAGCAGGAACTCTGCGAGGACGGCTTTGTCATGCGTTACCGACCTGAGGTCGACCGAGTCGATGGTCTGCCGGGCTCCGAGGGCGCCTTCCTGGCGTGTTCCTTCTGGCTCGCCGACGCCCTGCACGAGACCGGTCGTACGGCCGAGGCGACCGAGTTGTTCGAGCGGCTGCTCGGTGTGGGCAACGATGTGGGGCTGTTTGCGGAGGAATACGACCCGGCGTTACAGCGGCAATTGGGCAACACCCCGCAAGCCTTCAGTCATGTGGCTCTAGTCAACACCGCCTGGCACCTGTCCGGTACCTCCTTGGCCACTGCCCCGCCGACGACTGATGATCGGGCGACTGTGCCGGCCGGACCCGACGCGCCGGGCGCCGGCGGTTAGGGTCCCGCTATGACCTCCAGGGTGTCCCGGATCGTCCCGCCGCTGGTCGCAGCCGGCGGTCTCGTGGCTGGTTTCGCCGTCGCCCAGGCCACGGGGGTGCGCCCACTGGGGGGTGCGGTGCTGGTGGTCGGCGGGTTGTGGTGCGGGCGGGCCTGGTGGCGTACGGCCGGACCGGTCCCGACGATCGTGTCCGCCGCCGTATACACCGGTGCTTTCGTCGTCTCACACCCGCTCGCCAAGACGATGGGTGCGTGGCCGTCGGTGTTCGCCATGGCCGCGGTCACCGCGGGTACAACGTACGCGATCACCTCCCCACACCGAGCCGTGACGGCTTCGTGAACGTGTCCGCATAACTCCAACAGTCCGGCCAGGACAGCATGCCAGGAGGCAGCTATGACCGAGGTGACGGTGCCGGGACCCCACGGCGAGGTGCCGGCGTATCTGGCCGTCCCAGCCGGTACGGGACCCTGGCCAGGCGTTGTGGTGGTGCACGAGATCTTCGGTCTCAACGACGACATACGACGAATTGCCGAGCGTTTCGCATCCAATGGATATCTCGCGCTCGCGCCGAACCTCAACCATGCCGGCAGCCAGTTTTCTTGCATGCGTTCCGCGTTCAGCCAGCTGAAGTCCGGCAAGGGGTCGATGCACGACGAGATCGACGCGGCCCGTTCCTGGCTGGTCGACCGGGTGGACTGCACGGATCGGGTCGGGGTCATCGGGTTCTGCTCCGGCGGCGGTTTCGCCTTGCTGGCCGCGCCGCGCGGTTTTGCTGCTGCGAGCGTCAACTACGGGCAGATCCCGGACGATGTCGCAGCGGTCCTGCAGGGCGGTTGTCCGCTGGTCGGCTCGTTCGGTGGCAGTGACCGGTCGCTGCGCGGTAAGGACCTGGTTCTGGATGCTGCCCTCACCGAACTCGGCATCGAGCACGACGTCAAGACCTATCCGCAGGCAGGGCACAGTTTCATGAACCAGCACAAGGCGAATCCGTTGTTCAGCGTGCTCGGCGCAGTGCTGAACGCCGGTTACGACGCCGACGCGGCCGAGGACTCGTGGAACCGCATCCTGGCCTTCTTTGGGAGGCATCTGCAAGCGGCCTAAGGGACCAACGGTGTCGTCCGGCACTCGGCGGCATCGCGGGGCGCTGCTCCGGACGCGGGACCGATGCGGTTAGGTAGTCGCATGCGCACTCTGGACAGCAAACTTGCCACCATCCGCGTCGGACGGGCCACGGCCGACGATTTCATCATCGCCGACGCCAAAGATGCGGACATGGCATGGGGTGTCGCTGCCGGCGGTCCGGCAAACGGCGGTGGCTGGCTCGACCGGCCGGCACTGGTCTCGGCCATGGCGGATCTGGTGGCTCAGGGCGAGATAGACATCATGCTGGCCTCGGCGTCCGGGGCGGAGCGATTGGTGGCCACCGGCTGCCTGGTGGGGTCAGACGTCACCGTGGCCGTCCGGGGGAACGACAGCACGGACGTGTGGAACCCGCGTGGTGGTACGTACCCGACGCACGC
>JBBQYX010000046.1:0-23915 GCA_038208295.1 Candidatus Nanopelagicales bacterium
CCACGACCCAGGACCCAGGAGAACCGCACACCGGCAGCGCCAGCCGGAACTCAAACAACCCACGAAACTCCCCAACACCCAAACCGGGCCCACCACCAACAAACACGACATCACCAGCCACCGGATGAAACACCGAGGCTAAAGAGCTGTTATGTGTTGGAACCGACAAGTGGGACTGCTCCGAGGCCGCCTGTCCGGTCCGGCACTGAGGAAGTCAGCCTCCTACCGGGCCTCGGAGGTGGTCCGGCTAGCCATCACGGGCGTTCATCCCAGCGCCCACGACCCAGAGCGGGGGGTCATCCGCGGCGAACTCTTCGCTCAGCAGGGGCGAAGGACGGCTCAACTAGGGCACTTGTGCCGGCGAGGACGTTCCACCCATGTCGGCGGATCGTTCGTCAGGTCAGGCTCGGCGTAAAACAAGGATCGCTGATTGCAAAGGAACACGTTGACATGTTTGTCATTGCAACAGCGTAGACGCTTGTGCCGCTCAGCTGACTACTCCAAACTTCGTCGTGATCTCGGCACGAGACACCATCGACAACTCACTCCTCATGCCCCACCAGGGTGGCCACCACGCGGGCATTCCTACGTGAGGTCTTACGTTGGCTGCGGGGTTCACCCGGACTGGGCAGCCGAGTGCGGCGGCGCCAGACGGTGCCGCGACAACACGGCCGGGCCACCCCATGCCTGTGTGCCGGCGTCAACGCCCCCCACATGGTCGTTTAGCCTTGGCCGTCGGCTGCGTCGGCACGCACCTGCCGCCACACCTGAGCCACATCCGAGGTGACCCGGTAGTGCGTCTGAGGGAACCCGTCGATGATGCCGATACTGGGACCCCAGGAGCAGTAGAACGGCCACGCCGGGTCGCCATAGTGAGCACGAAGGTGCCGTGTCAGCGCGGACAGGGACCCTTTGAGGGACGCTTTCGACACGCCCGTTTCCTCGGACAGTTGCTCGGTCGAGAACCACTCTTCTGGAGTTGCGGACAACAGGTCCAAGATCGCGCCGACGTTCTGGATAGCGGGGCTGTCGGTACAGGCGAGCCGGGACAGGTCGACAGCGTCCCATTCGCGGTAGTCCAGATCGGGAACGACCTCGTCACCCTCGGGCAACAGCTCGCCATCTGCGACAGCCCGGCGGCTGGTGAGGAGAAGCTGATACACGTCAGCTAGCCGATCGCTCGGGACAAAGACCGGGACGTACTCGACGGCGCTACTACCGGCCGTGGTGGTGGTGAACATGGAGGTGCCTCTCTGCTAGATGAAGCGGGCTGGACCGCTCAGAAGCACACTAGCACGCCGAATCTACTCTGGACCACTTTCTTACAGTCTAGAGTCGCTTCATCGAGTTGACAGCCTTGCGCGGAACCGCTCGGTGGCGTCGGACCGCGGAACGGCTCCCGCACGGCGCTGGTGTCCGCTGACGTCCGCACCTCGCCCCCGGCGAAGTCGTGAACAAGGGGTGAGCCAGGGAGTGTCGCCCTGTTCGCACCCGCTCGCGCAGCCGTCGGGGCGCCGACGGCGTACCGCAGCCACCCCGTCCACGGTTGACTCGACAATGATCCCGCCGGCTGCCGCGTGACCCGGACACGATTAGCCCGTCTCTCACGGCCCGGACCCGCGCGCGGCGAGCACTTCAGGACGGCGTAGTGCGGCAGGTCGCTGACGGGGGGTCGCCGACCGCCGCCGGCGGATCAACCAAGACCGGGCGGCCGTAACCCAGAAGTGCGTTCCGGGAGATGCAGATCGGAAACACCGACACCCCCCGCACTGAGTCCCTGACGCACAGCGAGACAGCTCTAAGTAGCCACGGTCACCATGCCTCGTCCCCAACTAACCAGTTCACCAATCCCCCATGAGCAGTCCACACCCCACCACTACAACAACAACGCCTCGAAGAACTTTCGAGCCCCTGCTGTGGTTACTCAGTCAACATCTGTCAGCGGCTACTTGGCCTATTGGCCATACGGTGGCCATGTATTTACGGATTTGGCCAACTAGACGCGGATTCTACAATTCCCACCTACATCTGCGCCATATCCACAAACCGGGAGTAGTGACCCTGGAACGCGACGGTCACTGTGGCGGTGGGGCCGTTGCGGTGCTTCGCGACGATGAAGTCGGCCTCACCGGCTCGGGGTGATTCTCGCTCGTACGCATCCTCGCGGTGAATCAGCACCACGACGTCCGCATCCTGCTCCAGGGAGTTGTGGACGGCGATCCCGTTGGCAACGAAGTTGTGCGTGCCCAGGACGGTGGCATCAAACACCGGCTGCTCGCCCAGATGGTCTATCGAGACCACGCGGTCCCAGGTGACGTCGTTGATCGCCTCCAACTCCAACTCCGAGTCATCCAAGACCGCCGCAACGCGCGCCAGCCGTTGTCGGCTGGGCGCGTGCCTCCACAGCGTGGAGCCGCAGAACTGCGTCCCCATTGCGGCCGCGAACTCTCGATGCGTCATCTTCCGCTCGACCAGCAGCCCCCGGACCTTGTCCCACACCTCCGTGGGGATGGTGTCCACATTCGTGTTCTCGGTCTTCGAGCTGATCGCCACCAGGACCTCCGTCGCGGGGGCCGCCTTGGCACCGAACCCGCCGATCCGGCGTAGAAACACTTTCTGATCCGCCGCTCCCGAGACGTGAACGTGGTAGGAGTCCCGGTAGCCGGCCTTCGGGACGACCGACAGACGGCCGGTAATCCCGAAGCGCAGTAACAGGCGGCACACGTCATCAGCCAGCCGACGAGATGTTGTCGCGTAGTAGATCGCGCCGCCGCCATTGCGATTGAGCCGGATGCTCCCATCAGTCGCCCACAGATGCGTCAGAAAAAGTGCCACCTGCTCCTTGGGTGAACTGAACACCATCGACGGAACAAACTTGTCGTGGCTGCGCCGCCCGAAAAGCCCCAGTCCATCCAGCCAGGCCACCATAGGGTTCCGCCGGCCATGAGTCAGATGGAACGGTGAGCGCAATCGCACTGTGGTGACTCGGGCCTGCGGGTACTCGTCGCGAACAGCCGAGATACCGAAGCGTTCGTAGGCCGCCTGCTCGACGGCACGCAGGCAGACCTTGTCCTGACTCGCGTACCGCAACGGCTGCCTGGGCAACATCGAACCGTCGCCGATCATGTGAGCCAGCAGGATCAGTTCGTTCTCGTCCACCTCGGCGATCTCCAACGGCGGCGGCAGATGCCGCGGCGCGGCGATCCGGCTTCCCGGCAGCAACTCGCCCAGGGGTGCCCACCCCTGGTACGTCAGGAAAGGATGGTTCGCGGTGGCCTCGATCGTGCGGCCACTGGCAAGCCACAGTCGATAGACGTCCTTCACGCCGCTGGGAAACACGTGCGTCATCGTGCGCGGGACATAGCGGAGGCGGTCGTCGAGCGACCAGACGGGAACATCCTTGGCGCCTGCTTCGAGCAACTCCCCCAGTGTGGTCTCTACGTTGGTGTCCGCGCGGACAATGCGCGTGTCGGCGGTGAGGCAGCCCGACTCGCGAAGGTCTGCCAGCATTGGCTTCTTATCGGTGCGCTGCTCGGCGCCACGGTTCAGCTGGCTGATGGCGATGACCGGGAGTTCGAGTTCTTTGGCGAGGAGTTTCATGGCGCGGGAGAACTCGGCGACCTCCTGCTGCCGACTCTCCACTCGTTTACCGGAGGTCATCAGCTGGAGATAGTCCACGACCACCAGGCGCAGGTCATGCCGCTGCTTCAACCGCCGGCATTTCGCGCGAATCTCCATCATGGTCATGTTGGGTGAGTCGTCGATGAATAGCGGCGCGTCGCTGACGGTCCCCATCTTTGCAGCGATTTTGCGCCATTCAGCGTCGCCCATCGAACCCGACCGCATGTGATGCAGCGGAACCTGCGCCTCCGCACTGAGCAACCGCATCACGATCTCGTTGCGGCTCATCTCCAAACTGAAGATGACACTCGCCAACCCATGCTTGATCGACGCCGAACGAGCAAGATCCAATCCCAGGGTCGATTTGCCCAACCCAGGTCTCGCGGCGATGATCACGAGTTGGCCGGGGTGCAGGCCGTTCATCAACGCGTCGAGATCGGCGAAGCCAGTGGGCACGCCGATCATCTCCCCGCCCCGGTTGGAGATCGCCTCGATCTCGGACAAGGCGCCGTCCATGAGGTCACGTAGCGGCGCGTAGTCCTCGCTGGTCCGCCGTTCGGTGACGTCGTAGACCTCGGCCTGGGCCCGGTCGACAACCGAGTCGACGTCACCCTCGCCGGTGTAGCCCATCTGGACGATCCGCGTACCGGCCTCGACCAGGCGGCGCAGGATCGCCCGCTCCCGCACGATCCGCGCGTAGTAGCCGGCATTCGCGGCGGTCGGCACCGCGGCGACCAGGGTGTGCAGGTACGGAGCGCCGCCGACCCGGCCGAGCTCGCCCGCCCGGGTCAGCTCGGCGGCCACCGTCACCGCGTCCGCCGGCTCCCCGCGGGCATACAGATCCAGGACCGTGGCGTAGACGCTCTGATGCGCCGGTCGGTAGAAGTCGCCCTCTCGGACCGTCTCCACTACGTCGGCGATGGCGTCCTTGCTCAGCATCATCGCGCCGAGCACGGACTGCTCGGCAGCCAGATCCTGCGGGGGCAGCCGGTCGGGCCCGGCGGCATCGTTGCGGAAGGGCACGGGGAGTTCGGTCACGCTCATGCCGCCACCTCCCGTCGCCCCTCGATCGATCTGATGTCTACGCCGGGGGTCTGACATTTCTCATCTGGCCGGGCAGGCGTCGGAACGTTAGGACCGGCTCGTCCGGGTGTCGATGACCCCTGTGGACGCCGCTGTTGACAACCTGCGGACAACTGAGGGCAGAGGTGTTGACAGCCTGGGGACAACATGGGGACCAGCTCGCCCCGATCGACCACTGGGCCCCAGCCACCTGCGACAACTCCATGCACCGGCTGTGCGTCGAAAAAGTAATGGCGAATGTCCGACTGGTGAACAACAGTCCGCCCGCCACTGGTTTCGAGCGGCCGGCGTGCTCGCCTTGGGCGGCTGAGACGACAACAGCGGCCGCGGGGGAATTAGCCCCTGACCCGACGACACCCCTGCCCGACGACACCCCTGACACGTCGACGGGCCGGGCATCCCCCGAAGGAATGCCCAGCCCGTTGGCGTACGCCTCACGCTGGCCTAACGCACTGCAACGCTCAGCTGGCCACCACGGTCAGCGGGATGCTGGCGGAGACGTCGGGGTGCAGCCGGACCGAGACGGCATGCGCACCGGTGGTCTTGATGGGCTGCGCGATCTCGACCTTGCGCTTGTCTAGCTGGGGGCCGCCTGCGGCTCGTACCGCGGTCACGACATCGGCGACGGTGACGGCGCCGAAGAGCCGACCGGCGCCACCGGCCCGGGCCGTGAGTGTGACCTTCAGCTTCTCCAGGTCCGTCTTGATTTCCTTCGCGTGTCCCAGGTCGCGCACTTCGCGCACCGACCGGGCCCGCTTGATGGACTGGATCTGCTTCTCGCCGCCGCGGGTCCACGCCATGGCCAGCCCGCGGGGCAGCAAGAAGTTGCGGCCGTAGCCGTCCTTGACCTCGACCACGTCGCCGGGAGCGCCGAGGCCGGCGACCTCCTGGGTGAGGATGAGTTTCAGCACGTCGATCGCCTTCCTCAGCGCGCGGTGGAGGAGTAGGGCAGCAGCGCCATCTCACGGGCGTTCTTCACGGCCGTGGCGATGTCGCGCTGGTGCTGGGTGCAGTTCCCGGTCACCCGACGGGCCCGGATCTTGCCGCGGTCGGAGATGAACTTCCGCAGCATCGCGGTGTCCTTGTAGTCAATCGGCTGCGCGTTCTCCTTGCAGTACGCGCATACCTTTTTCTTGATCTTGCGGGGGGGTGGCTTCGCCATCGTGGTGCTCCGTTGCTTCGTGTCACGGATGCCCGGCTCGGATGGCCGGGATGGTCTGGGTGGGGACTCATGCGGTCCCCGGGGCGCGGACCGGGTGGTCCGCGTCGATGGGTGCGAGCGGTCTAGAAGGGCGGCTCGTCGTATCCGGCGGCGCCCCCGGCCGGTGCGGCCCAGGGATCCGCGTTGCCGCCGTCACCGCGCGGAGCCGGGCTGGCCCACGGGTCGTCGCCGGCCGGTCGGCCGCCCCCTGATCCGCCCCCTGATCCGCCCGCTGATCCACTACTGAAGCCGCCGTCGCCGTAGCCGCCACCGCCGCGGGAGGTCTTGGTGACCTTGGCGGTGGCGTTCTTCAACGCCGGGCCGACGTCATCGACCTCCATCTCCACCACGGTGCGCTTCTCGCCCTCGCGGGTCTCATACGACCGCTGCTTCAGGCGACCGATCGCGATGACCCGGGCGCCCTTGGGCAGGGACTCCGCGACGTTCTCCGCATACTGCCGCCAGACGCTGCAGCGCATGAAGATGGTGTCGCCGTCCTTCCACTCATTCGTCTGCTTGTCCAGCAGCCGGGTGGTGGAGGCGATGGTGAACGAGGCCACTGCGGCCCCGCTGGGGGTGAATCGCAGTTCCGGCTCGGCAGTGAGGTTGCCGACGATGGTGACCGTGACGTCGCCCTGTGCCATGCCGGCCTACTTCGCGTCCGGGCGCAGCACCTTGGTGCGCAGCACGGACTCATTCAGCGACAGCTGACGGTCGAGCTCCAGCACCGCGGCGGGGTTGGCAGTCAGGTCGATGACGGCGTAGATGCCCTCGGCCTTCTTGTTGATCTCGAAGGCCAGCCGACGACGGCCCCAGATGTCGATCTTCTCCACCGAACCGCCGTCCTGACGGACGACATTGAGGAACGCATCCAGGCTGGGCTGGACGGTGCGCTCCTCGAGATCGGGGTCGAGGATCACCATGACTTCGTAATGACGCATGCGGACACCCACCTCCTCTGGTCTTGGCGGCCGCGGTCTTTCCGCGGCAGGAGGGCTGCTGCATCACACACTGCACCGCGGCGCGGTCGCACCCGTGCAGCTGCCCGTTGAGCACAATGCCCCAGGGGTCCGACATTCGTCCTCGGACCGTCCACAGCCGGTGTTCGGATGACCGACGGGCAACCGCAGCACCCTACCGGAGGAGTGGGCCTCGCCCAGACCGGCGTCGAGTGCTGCGTCAGTGTCGGCCCGGCCGGGGACGCCGGTCCCGTTAGGGTCACGTCGTGCGGATCGCCACCTGGAACGTCAACTCGGTCACCTCCCGGATCGAGCACGTGACCCGGTGGCTGACGTCCGCGGCCCCGGACGTCCTGTGCCTGCAGGAGCTCAAGTGCACCACCGACGCCTTCCCGGTCGCCGCCGTCGCTGATCGTGGGTACGAGGTGGCGGCGCACGGCAATGGCCGGTGGAACGGCGTCGCGATCCTGTCCCGGGTCGGACTGGCCGACGTCGTCCGTGACCTGCCCGACCAGCCGGGGTTCGAGGGCGTCGTCGAGCCGCGCGCGATCGGAGCCACCTGCGCCAGCGTACGTGTCTGGAGTGTCTACGTACCCAACGGCCGCGACGTCGACAACCCGCACTACGCATACAAGCTGGACTGGTTGGCGAGCCTGCGCGCGATGGCTGCCGCGGAGACCGCGACGCTGGACCCGGGTCAGCCGTACGCAGTCCTGGGGGACTTCAACGTGGCCCCGACCGACGCCGACGTCTGGGACCCGACGCTGTTCGTCGGCGCCACCCACGTGACCGAGGCCGAACGTGCCGCCGTAGGGGCGCTGGGCGACCTTGGGCTCGCGGACGTCATGCCGCGGCCGTTGAAGTACGACCACCCGTTCACCTACTGGGACTACCGGCAGTTGTCGTTCCCGAAGAACACCGGGATGCGGATCGACCTGGTGCTGGCCAACCAGGCGTGGCGGGACCGCCAGCGCGACGCCTACGTAGACCGGGACGCCCGCAAGGGCAAGGGCACCTCCGACCACGCCCCCGTCGTCGTCGATCTGGAGCCGGGCACGTGAGCGTCGTGGAGGTCCGCCCGATCGACGCTGGGACCCACCGGGCCTGGATCGCCGGCCGGGCATCTGTGTCGTTCCTGCAGACCCCCGCCTGGGCGCAGGTGAAGGCCGAATGGGTGTCCGAGTCACTGGGCTGGTATTGCGACGGCCGCATGGTCGGCGCCGGTCTGGTGCTGTACCGCCGGGTGCCCAGGCTCCCGCGCAGCCTGGCCTATCTGCCTGAGGGGCCCGACCTGGACTGGAGCGCCGCGCCCGCGCGGGACCTGCTCACGCCGCTGATCGCGCACTGCCGCAGCCGTGGCGCGTTCACCGTCAAGGCCGGGCCCCCGGTGGCCACCCGGCGCTGGACCACTCCGACGGTGAAGGCCCGGATCGCCGGGGGCGTTCCCGGCCGGCTCGCCGACGTCCCGGCCGATGACGAACTCGCGCCCGGGCAAGACCTGCTGCGCGGGCTTGCTGCCGCCGGCTGGACCCGCAAGGCGGACAGCGGCGCCGGGTTCGGCGATATGCAGCCGCGGCACGTGTTCCAGTTGCCGCTGGCCGGGCGGACTCTGGACGAGGTCATGACGGGTTTCAATCAGTTGTGGCGGCGCAACATCCGCAAGGCCGAGAAGTCTGCGGTGATCGTCGAACGCGGCGGCTACGACGACCTCGTCGATTTCCATCAGGTGTACGTAGAAACCGCTGAGCGCGACAGGTTCCACCCACGCGGCCTGGGCTACTTCCAGCGCATGTGGCGGGCCATGCACTCCGACGACACCCAACAACTCAGCCTCTATCTCGCGCGCTATCAGGGCCAGGTTGTTGCGGCCACGACCATGGTCCGGGTAGGCGACCACGCCTGGTATTCCTATGGCGCGTCGTCCGCGCAGGGCCGGGAGGCACGACCGTCCCATGCCATCCAGTGGCGGATGATCAGTGATGCGCACGCGGCCGGGTGCTCGGTCTATGACCTGCGCGGCATCTCTGACACCCTCGATCCGGCAGACCACCTGTTCGGTCTGATCCAGTTCAAACTCGGCACCGGTGGCTACGTACAAGAATATGTCGGTGAATGGGACTACGCGGTACGACCGTTGTGGCACAAGGCTTTCCAGGTATACCTGAGTAGGCGTGGATGACTTTTAGCCTGTATGTCCAGACCGACCGTTGGCGCGCCCAGGCGGTACGGGTGTGTGCGGCCGTCGACGCCGCGCTCGCGGACGATCCAACGTTCGGTCCTCGAGATCACTCAATGCCGACACGGCGGTCGATCGTCCCGGTCGTCAAGGGGAACGGGTACGGTCTGGGCCAGGCACGGGCCGCGGCCGAAGCAACCCGACTCGGGGTGGAGACCGTTGCGGTCGGCACCGTCTGGGAGGTTCCGGCGACCGTCGCTGAGTTCCCCGGCGACGTACTGGTGCTGCAGCCATACGACCCCATGGACGCTGGATCGGTGCAGGCCTGGGTCGCCGCCGAAGAACTCGCCGGGGACCGGTTGATCCGTACCATCGCCGACCGGCCTGCGCTGAATGTGTTGTTGGCTAGGCCGAGCGGGACGGTACGGGTCGTGGTGGAGGCGCTGACATCCACCCGACGCTTCGGCCTGGAGTCCGGCGATCTGCTCGATCTGCTCGCCGACGCCAGCCTCCGCTCGGCGGTCGACTCCGGCCGACTGCGGCTGGAGGGGCTTGCGTTACATCTGCCAATGGTGCAGCCGGACCAACCTGCCCCGCGCTCGGCCGCGGTGCTCACCAACGAGTCCAGCCTGGACCCCGTCCAGACCGGCTCGGCCCGGGTTCGCGAGGCGGTCGACATCGCCCGACTGTGGCTGGTGGGCTGTCAGCGCCTAGTCGGCGAGAACGAAGCGGGTACGGCGACCGGCGCGCACGACGCTAGGAAGGCGGCCAGCGGCCAAAGCCGCGGCGACCTGCCCGAGCAACTGTGGGTGTCACACCTCGACGACGTCGAGCTGTCCCAACTTCGTACCGCCCTGCCGGGCCTGCCCATCCGCCCGCGGATCGGAACCCGGCTGTGGCACGGCGACCGGGCGGCAGACCGCGCGATGCTGCAGGCCCGCGGCACAGTGCTCGCCGTACATCCGCCACACCGCGGCGGCGTCGGCTACACCCAGCGGCGCGGACCCCGCGGCGCTTCCTTAGTGGTGGTCAGTGGAGGTACGTCGCACGGAGTGGCGCTGGAGGCACCAGGCCGCACCGCGACCCTGCGCCAACGCGCGGTCGCTGTCGCCGAGGGCGCGTTGGAGGCGACCGGCCGGGCCCTGTCGCCGTTCCGGCACCAGGGCCGCAACCTCTGGTTCGCCGACACCCCGCACATGCATGTGTCGTTGGTCTGGGTGCCCCGCGGAATGCGCCCCCCAACCGTCGGCGATGAACTCGATTGCACCGTACGGCTGGCCACCGCCCGCTTCGACCGCGTCCTCGGCCTTGATCACCGCGATTGAGTTCTTGCCGCCCACCTCGCTCCGATCAGCCCGCCGACGTCGCGACCCCGGTCAGCGCATCTGGCTCATCCAGCGCCTCACGACGCGCCAAACTCCAGGCATCCGGAGCCCGGTCCAAACACCCACCACCGGGATCGTCGCGGTGTTCAGCGAGGCCGTCGGAGCGGACCGGATCACGTTCGGGACGCCACACGTCGCGGATCACCAGCGCCGCATACCAGAGCGTGCCGAGGATGTGAACGGCGATCGCAACCGAATACCACTGCACGGTCAGGCCTTTGGCACCGTCGGTGAACCCGACCAGATACCACCAAATGGCGACGAAGTAGACCGCCTCGAAGGCCTGCCACACCAGGAACTCCCGCCAACGCGGGCGGGCCAGGACCGCCAGCGGGACCATCCAGAGCACGTACTGCGGCGAGTAGACCTTGTTGGTGACGCAGAACGCGGCAACCACCAGGAACAAAACGCTGGCCAGCCGGGGTCGCCGCGGGGCGGCAAGACATACCCAGGAGATCCCGACGCACAGCACGAGGAACGAGCCGGTTGCATAGAAGTTCAGCGAATCCGCTTCGATGCGGATACCGAGCGTATCCAGCGCCATCCAGATCGAGCCGAAGTCCTGCCCGCGTTCGGCCGAGAACACGTAGAACCGTGACCAGCCGTCGAAGTTCCCGATGATGAACGGCGCGTTTACGACCAGCCAGGACGCCGCGGCGGTTCCCAGCAGCGTCGCGAACTGCCGCATTCGCCCGGCCCGCAGCGCCAGCAGGAACCACGGACCGAGCAACACCAAGGGGTAGAACTTCGCCGCGATCGCGAGGCCCAGGAGAAGTCCAGCCCACCCGTTGCGTTGCCGCGCCCAAGCCGCGATTGCCAACGACGACAGGCCGATGGCCAACAGGTCCCAGTTGATCGTCGCCGCCAGGAACACGCTGGGCGCCAACGCGACCATGGCCGCATCCCACGGCCGACGGCGTACGGTCAGGGCGGTTCCGGCGACGGTGGCTAACAGCCCGGCCAGGAGCATGACCACGTTGACGTGGTAGAAGATCTCCCCGCTGGGCGCGCCGAACAGCCGGGTGATCCAGGCCGCCACCCACATGAACACACCGGTGAGGACGGGATACTCCAGGACCTCCTGACCAGGCAGTTGTTCGAGGTACGGGAACAACCCGGCCGCGAATCCACGCAGCGAGTACAACGGCGAGATGTCGGTGTAGCACAGGTGCTCGTACCGGTCGGGGTCCACCCAGCCGTTGGCGACGCAGGGGAACTTCGACAGCGCTCCCAGGGCGTACGTGAGTGTCCCGAGGACCAGCAGGATGCGGATCGGTGTCCAGAAGCGGCGGGCGGGGCGAGCCCGAACGCCGACCGGGCCGCCGAGAACCTCCGCGCCACCGGCGACCAGCGGGTCGTCCCGAGTCGGCGCTATCGGACCGGCTACCTCCGCAGCCGGGGCGTCGTGCGTCACGAGCGGTGACCCTATGCCGCGCTGGGTAGCCGCGTCTCCACGGCATCAGCCGCGGTGGGCGCGCGTGCCGGGGTCGCTGGCGGGGGGACTGCCGGGGCGGCGCCGCGGGCTGGAACCGGGTTCGTCGGCGCTGGTGCGGTCGGCGCTCGGACAGGCGTCGCTGCGGCCGGGATCGGGGCTGCGGGAGCGGCGCCGGGATCCGCCGGTCCGGCGGGCTGTGCCGGGGCCGGCTGTGTTGTCCCGGGGGACGTCCCCGGCACCGACTCGGTTGGCGGCACCGCGGGCGGGACGTCTGGCGCACCGGAGTCGGTCGGGACGGTGGGCGTAGCCGAGTCACTCGGAGCGCCCGACGATTCGCCCGGGGTGGCTGTGGCACTGCCGCTGGGAGTGCCGGTCGTTGTCTGGCTGGGCGAGGCGCTGTCGCTGGGGCTCGAACTGCTGGGGACTGCACCGGTGCTCGGCGGTTCCGGCGCAGACCCGCCTGAACCCCCGCCCCCGCCGGTGGACCCACCGAATCCTTCCACCGGCAGCCCGGCGAGTGCGGCGTCGGTGAATGCGGTCCAGATCTCCGCGGGGAAGGAACCTCCCGTGACGCTGTCCAGGCCGCCGGTGCCTGCCAGGGACACGGGGTTGCCGGACGGGGAGTCCTTGACCATCATCACTGCGGTCGACAACTGCGGGGTGTATCCGACGAACCAGGCGGACATGTTGTTGTCCGTGGTTCCAGTCTTGCCCGCCGCCGGGCGGCCCAGTTTCTGCGCTGCGAAACCCGTGCCGTTGGTGACGACGCCTTCCAGCGTCTTCGTCACCTGGTCGGCGACGTCGGCATCGAATGCCTGGCGCGGCTGCGGGAACGACTGATAGAGAACTGTGCCATCGGGCGCCCGAACTGTTGCCAGGATCGTGGGATCGGCTCGCTGACCATGCGCGGCGAAGGTCGCGTACGAACCGGCCAGGTCCAACGCGTGTGGGGACGCGGTGCCCAGGACAAAGGTCAGGTTGCGTTCGATGCCGGGGGTATTCTGCGGAATACCCGCCCGGAAGGCGGCGTCGATGACGGTGTCGACGCCGAGCTGGTTGGTGAGTTCGACGTACGCAGTGTTGATGGACTCCTCGGTGGCCCGGCGCAGCGACACGGTGCCATAAGACGAGTTGTCATAGTTGCGCAGCTTGTAGCCAGAGACCGTCTGCGGCGAGTTGCCGTCCCAAGTCGAGTTCAGACCAATGTCGTTCTCCAGTGCCGCGGCTAGCGCGAAAGGCTTGAAGGTCGAACCGGCTTGCCCGATCGCGCGGGTAGCGTTGCTGATCTGGTTAGTGAGGAAGTCCTTGCCGCCATAAAGAGCAACGATATCGCCGGTCCCAGGTTGAACGGATGCCAGCCCGATCCGCAGGCCGCGGGTCTTGCTCGTCGGGCCGGCATCCGCCACGGCCTGCACCGCCGCGTCCTGGTCCAGCTTGTCGATCGTGGTGACGACCCGGAAACCGCCACCGGTCAGATCCGACTCGGTGTAGCCGCGGGCGACGAGTTCACGTCGAACGGTGTCGAGCAGATAGCCGCTCTGCCCGCCGAACCGGTCCTTGTTCGGCCTTTCCCGGAACTTCGGGAACACCGCAGCGCGCTTCTGACTCGGCGTCAGCCAGCCCTTCTGCACCATCCCGTCCAGAACATATTTCCAGCGACCCTCGAGTTTCGCCGACTCGGTGTCCGGGTTGTAACCCCCCGGCGAACGGATCAAGGCGGCCAGCGCCGCGCCCTCGGACAGCGTGAGGTCCCGGGCATGCTTGCGGTAGTACGCCGATGCCGCGGTCTCGATCCCGTACGCACCCCGACCGAAATAGATCGTGTTCAGATAGTTCTCCAGGATCTGGTCCTTGCTGACCGTGGACTCCAGTTTCACGGACAGCACCAGTTCGGAGATCTTCCGCGACCACGTACGGTCAGCGGTGAGAAACGCGTTCTTGATGTACTGCTGGGTAATCGTTGAGGCCCCCTGGGTCGAGCCGCCCTGGACGTTGTTCCACAGCGCCCGGCCGATCCCCACCGGGGAGAAACCACCGTGCTCGTAGAAGTCCCGGTCCTCGGCTGCGAGCACTGCGTGCTGCACGTGCAGCGGCACGTCGGTGAGCGGGATGCTGATCCGGTTGGCCTGCCCGAGACGGCCGATCTCGGTCTTGCCGTCGCGGTAATAGACGATCGACGTCTCGGCGCGGGCGACCTCGTTCGGCGGGGGGACGGGGGTCAGCGCGACGGCCACGAAAAACGCGGCGACGACCGCGCTGCCCGCGAGGATGGCCAGGATCAGCCACTGGCGCCACGAGGGCCACCACCGACGAAGTCCGGTCCGCGCCCGGCGGGGGTAGTCGATACGCACGCGCTCTCGTCCTCAATCCTCGTACGGGGCCACCAGCCCAGCGGCCGCCGACCTGTTTACCCCGTCCATCGGCGCGATACGCCCTCGACCTCACTCGAGCGGGCTCAGGGCTCAGGGCTCAGGGCTCAGGGCTCAGTCGAGCAGGTCGCGCGGGCGAACCGGGGGACGCCGGGGACGCCCGTCACCCAGGACGTAGGACAGGTGCAGGTGGTTCCACCGGCAGCCCGGGCAGACCTCCACCACATACACCGAGACGATCCCCTGCGCGCGCCCGATCGCCGGCAGCTCCGCCGTCGCGCGGACCCGACCGGACAGGTAGCCCAACTCGTCGCCGAAGACGTAGGTGACATGCACCAGGTCGACCTTGCGGCAGACCGGGCAGCGGCGTTCGGTCGGTTCACCGTGGTTCTTGGCCGTACGCAGCAGGTATGGGTCGGCCTCGTAGTCGTCCAGGTCGGGGCTGGACCGAAACGCCGCCCCGCGCATGGCCGTCAGCGCCGCCCGCTTGGCCAGGGCGTGGTCGATGACGTGCCGCGGCGCCGTCGGATCGGCGACGACCTCCGACTCGACCGGGGCAGCATCGGCGCGACGGGCCACGGAGCCGCCCGACGCACCGCGCGGCCGGGTGCCTCGGGGCGGGTTGGATCGCGGCGCCGGCACCGCACGAGGGTACGACCGCTCGGCACCGCATGCCCGGTCCGGATGTACGGGCTGGGGATTGCGATGCAGGCCACCGGGACGACGGCAGCAGCGACTCGCGGACACCCCGTGGTTGCCATCCGTTCACTCGTGTCCTATCGTCCGGATGTATCGGCTCGATACATCGAGTCCGAGACACCGTCAGCGACCCAGACACCGTCGGGAGGACCGCCGTGACCAAGCGCGCCGGCGTGCTCGAATTCGCGGTGCTCGGTTTGCTGCAGGAGTCCCCGATGCACGGCTACGAGCTGCGTAAGCGGCTTAACGGTGTGCTGGGATCGTTTCGGGCGATTTCCTACGGCTCGCTGTATCCGTGCCTGAAGGACCTGGTCGCGCGCGGCTGGATTGCCGAGGACCTCAGCGGCAGTACGCCGGTGGAAACCGGCGCGCCGCCCCTGTCCGGCAAGCGCGCCCGGATCGTGTACCAGTTGACGACCGACGGCAAGGAACGGCTGGGCGACTGGCTGTCCGAAGCGGGGCCGGAGACCTGGGAGGACGAGCGCTTTGGCGTTCACTTGGCGTTCTTCGGACGTACCGACGCCGAGGTGCGCATGCGGATCCTGCAGGGCCGCCGCAGTCGGCTGGAGGAACGCTTGGATGCGTGGCGCCAGTCGATGACGCGCGGCCGGGAGCGCCGCGACGCCTACACGCTGCAACTGCAGCAGCACGGCTTGGAGAGCGTCGAGCGCGAGGTGCGCTGGTTGCGCGAGCTCATCGCGATGGAGAACGGCAAGACGGCCGGAGATCAATCCGGGACAGCAGGTCGGCGCACCCGCGCCAGGACCGCCGATGACACCGGGGCCGGGCACCGCCCGACCGCCCACGGCTGAGATAGAGGAAGGTCACCATGAGTTCCGTACGTGTCGCCATCGTGGGCGTCGGAAACTGCGCATCGTCGTTGGTGCAGGGCGTGGAGTATTACAAGGACGCGCCAGTCGACCAGAAGGTCCCTGGCTTGATGCACGTCAAGTTCGGCCCCTACCACGTCGGTGATGTCGAGTTCGTGGCGGCGTTCGACGTGGATGCCAAGAAGGTCGGGCAGGATCTCGCCCACGCCATCACCGCGAGCGAGAACAACACGCTCAAGATCGCTGACGTACCGCCGACTGGGGTGATGGTGCAGCGCGGCCACACCCTGGACGGGCTGGGCAAGTACTACCGCGAGATGGTCACCGAATCAGACGACGAGCCCGTGGACATCGTGGCCACCCTTCGGGAGAACAAGGTCGACGTTCTCGTCTGCTACCTGCCAGTGGGTTCGGAGCAGGCCGCAAAGTATTACGCGCAGTGCGCGATCGACGCCAAGGTGGCGTTCGTCAACGCGCTGCCGGTGTTCATCGCTGGCACCCCGGCGTGGGCGCAGAAGTTCACCGACGCAGGTGTCCCGATCATCGGCGACGACATCAAGTCGCAGGTCGGCGCGACCATCACCCACCGGGTGCTAGCCAAACTGTTCGAGGACCGCGGCGTCACCGTCGACCGCACCTACCAGTTGAACGTCGGCGGCAACATGGACTTCATGAACATGCTGGAGCGGGAGCGCCTGGAGTCGAAGAAGATCTCCAAGACGCAGTCAGTCACCTCGCAGCTGGTCAACGGCATCGATGCGCGCAACGTGCACATCGGCCCGAGCGACTATGTCGCCTGGCTGGATGACCGCAAGTGGGCCTTCGTACGCCTGGAGGGTCGTAACTTCGGTGACGCCCCGATCTCCTTGGAGTACAAGCTGGAGGTCTGGGACTCCCCGAACTCGGCCGGCATCATCATCGACGCCATCCGCGCCGCGAAGATCGCCAAGGACCGCGGCATCGGTGGTCCGATCCTGTCCGCCGCCTCCTACTTCATGAAGTCCCCGCCGGTGCAGTACTCCGACGATGACGCGAAGAAGGCGGTCGAGGACTTTATTTCTGGAGCAATTGAGCGCTGACGGAGCGGAGGTAGGGGCCGCCCGTTCTTGGCGGCACCTGCCGTAGCGAGGGCGGCGCTCAATGCGACCATGAGCACTGCTCGCATCGAGCGCTAGAGCACGCGCGCCACGTCCCCGGTAGCCTCCGGGGCGTGCCGGCCGGGGATCTGCGCTCCGTACTGTCGGGGCGTAATTTCCGCCGCCTGTTCGCCGTACGACTGACCGGGCAGTTCGCCGACGGCCTCCTGCAAGCGGCGCTCGCGACGTTTGTGCTGTTCTCCCCGGAGCGTCAGGCGACGGCGGCCAAGGTGGCCGTGGCGTTCGCCGTGCTGCTGTTGCCGTACTCGGTGATCGGTCCGTTTGCCGGTGTGTTCTTGGACCGGTGGCGACGTCGACAGGTGCTGGTCCGGGCCAATGCGCTGCGCGCGGTGGCCGTGGTGGCCGTCATCGCGCTGGTGCACGCCGAGCACGACGGCGCCGACTTGGCGATCGCCGTCCTGGTTACCCTCGGGATCGGCCGGTTCGTCCTCGCTGGGTTGTCGGCGTCCCTGCCGCATGTCGTCGACCGCAGCGGCCTGGTCGTGGCCAATGCCCTGTCACCGACCGCCGGCACCATGGCGTCGGTGGGGGGCAGCCTGGCCGGGGTGGTCCTGCGGGCAATCTCCGGCGGCGGCGACGGTGGGTCCGTCGTCGTCTTGGTCACGGCGTTGCTGATGTATCTGATGGCCGCGGCAGTCGCGACCCTGATGGATCGGGACCTGCTGGGACCGACTGGCAAGCGGCCCGACGAAACCCTGCTCGGCGTGGCTCGTGGCCTGGTCGATGGCGGTCGACACCTGCGCTCACGGCCCGTCGCCGCCCGGGCGATGGCGGTCGTCGTGCTTCATCGGGTGGCCTTCGGGGCGTTGACGGTCATCGCGCTGCTGCTCATCCGCAACACCCTGAACCCGCCGAGTCAGGCCGATGCGGCGCTGCGGCAGTTCGCGTACGTGACGGCGGCCGCCGCCGGCGGGGCACTGCTCGGGGCGGTGCTCACCCCCTGGCGGACCCGTCGGGTCGGTGCCGTGCGCTGGTCGGCTACCACGCTGCAATGGGCGGCCGTCTCGATCGCCGCGATCCTCACCACGTCCCTGCCCGGGCTGCTGGTGGCCGGCTTCTTCCTCGGTCTCGCCGGACAGGCGGTCAAGGTCTGCAGCGACACGACGGTCCAGCGCGAGGTGAGCGACGACCACCTCGGCCGAGTCTTCGCGATCTACGACATGGTGCTCAACGTGGGTCTGGTGGGCGGCATCTGCGCGGTGGCGTTCACCGCCCCCGCCTCGGGCGATGCGCCCTGGGTCTACGCCGGAGTCGCTGCCCTACTGCTCGCCGCCTCGGTCTGGTATCTGCGCCATCAGCAGCGCCCCGGACGGGCTGGATGAGCGGTCCGCGCCACTGGCGCGGCCAAATGGGAGCCGACCCGCGTTATCCCCAGGTCGCCGCGGACTCTCGTACTGTGTCAGTCCCGCCTGATTCACTCGACCCATCGACTACCGAGGAGGACGGCATGTCACCGATCATCGTCACCGAGACGCGTGAATCCCTGCTCAATAGGCGCGCCGCCGTCCTCGCAAGGCTAGGCATGACGGCCGAGGAGTTCGCCCACCTGGCCGCAACCAAGACGCTCACTGGCGCCGAGTGGGAGGCCCGCGACGAGTTGGACGAGATCGCCTTCTTGCTGGGTGAGTAGTGCCAGACTCTCTTGGCCGGCGCTCGGCGGAATTCGCCAGTGAGGTCCAGGCCAGCCTGAACGGCGTCCTCCCGGGGGACGTGTCGATCGTGGCGGTGAGTATGGACGCAGGGGACCGATACTCCGTCCGGCCAAGTTCGGGGTCCGTTCCGATCCACGTTGACGGCGAATACCTCGCCGATCTTCGACTCTTGATGTTCCTGTCGCTCGACCACACCGGCCGTTACCTCAAGACCCTGCGCTCGGACCTCGCCATCCACTCGGTCCTGGATCGGACTCCGCTTCTTAGGCTGGAATTCAGGTCGGACATGCACACCGCCCCCATCGCGCACTGGCAGATTCACGCCGAGCGCGGCGCCTTCTCGCACCTGCTGGCCCGGGCGCACGCCCATCGTCCGGAACTCGTGGCCCGACCCCACGATCTGTCCAGTCTGCATCTCCCCGTCGGCGGTAAACGTTTCAGACCCTGCCTGGAAGATCTACTGGAATTCTTGGTCGTGGAATGCGGGGTCGACACCCGTGAGGGCTGGCAGGCAGCGATCCATCAGGGCCGTGCGTCGTGGCGGCGTCGCCAATTGGCCAGCGCGGTGCGCGATATCCCCGAAGAGGCGGCCCGGTCCCTGCGCGAGGCCGGCTGGGAAGTGCCCCCGCCTGACAGTGGCTCGCGCCAAGCGCGACAGCAGACGCTGAGCGCGTGGTGAGCCAGGCGGCATCGGTCGTCGTCGCTTGTGCGACGGACCCGCTGCACCTCCTCACTCAGGCGGTGCTCAAGGCGCCCTCGCATCGTCACCTCCGCGGGCCCTGCACTGCACTCGCTGCGCTCGCTTGTGCGACGGACCCGCTGCGCCTCCTCACTCAGGCGCGAGACTCCGGGCGCGCCGCCCACCAGGCCCGCAGCGCCTGCTCGGCCAGTTCCGGTGACAGCGGGCCGCGGTCCAGGCGCAGGTCCATCAGGAAGGCGTACGCCTGCCCGACCAGGCGACCGGGGGGGATGTCCAGGATTGCCATGATCGCGTTGCCGTCAAGGTCAGGCCGAATGGAGGCCAGTTCCTCCTCCGCAGCCAGTACGGAGATCCGCTGCTCCAACGCGTCGTAGGACCGCTGCAGCGCCAGCGCCCGACGACGGTTGCGAGTCGTGGAGTCGGCGCGAGTGAGTTTGTGCAGCCGTTCCAGCAGAGGCCCCGCGTCGCGGACGTAGCGGCGTACGGCCGAGTCCGTCCACGCACCAATGCCGTAGCCGTGGAAGCGCAGATGCAACTCCACCAGCCGGGAAACGTCGGCGACCACGACGCTGGGGAACCGCAGCGCCGTCAGGCGCTTGGTGGTCAACCGGGCGCCCACCATCTCGTGATGGTGGAAGGAGACACCGCCGTCGTCCTCGAACCGCCGGGTCTTCGGCTTGCCGATGTCGTGCAGTAGGGCGGCCAGCCGCAGCACCAGATCGGGACCGTCGTCCTCCAGCGCGATCGCCTGCTCCAGCACCGTCAGGGTGTGTTCGTAAACGTCCTTGTGGTGGTGGTGCTCGTCGATCTCCAGCCGAAGGCCGGGGAGTTCGGGCAGCACGTACTGCGCGAGCCCGGTGTCCACCAGCAGGCCGAGCCCGGCCCGCGGATCCTCCGAACACAACAGTTTGACCAGTTCGTCGCGGATCCGTTCGGCGGACACGATCGAGAGCCGATCGGCCATCTCGGTCATTGCCGCGACGACCTCCGGCGCAACCGTGGCTCGCAGTTGGGCGGCGAACCGGGCGGCCCGCAACATCCGTAGCGGGTCGTCGTCGAAGGAGTCGCCCGGTCGACCAGGCGTCCGCAGCACCCCGGCCGCCAAGTCCGCGAGACCGTCGTGCAGGTCGACCAGGACCAGGTCGGGCAGTGTCAGGGCCATGGCGTTGATGGTGAAATCCCGGCGTACGAGGTCACCTGCGAGGTCGTCGCCGAAGGCCACCGTCGGCTTGCGCGACGTGCGTCCATAGGACTCGGTCCGATAGGTCGTGATCTCCAGGATGGCCGATCCGCGGCGCGCCCCGATGGTCCCGAACGCGATGCCCACCTCCCAGACCGCGTCCGCCCAGCCGGCGAGCAGTGCCTTCGTCTGCTCCGGGCGCGCGGACGTGGTCAGGTCGAGGTCGGTGCCGGAGGCGCTGGGCTCGTCCGGATCGGCGGCAACGGCGAGCGGCATTCCCCGTACGGCATCCCGGACCGCACCACCGACCAGCGCCAGCTCAAACCCGGCCGCCGCGAAACGATGACCGAGGTCGACGAGCAGCGGTCGTTGTGGCGCCAGCGCGCCTCGTGCCTGGTCGGCCGCAGCGGTCATTGATAGCGGGAGGTCGTCCGAGTGGGCCGGGCGGGCGGCACCGGGTCGCTCGGACGCTGGGCGAGTACGAGGGGACCGGCCACCACTGGAAGAGTCAGAGTCCCGGCTCAGCGCAGGGGGGACACCGGGTGCAGGCACGGGCAACCAGCCTAGGGCCTGACGCCCGTGGACCGGCTGCCTACGGCGCTTGTTGCTAGCTCGAGCGGCTGAACACGCCAACGCCGGCCGCCTGAAGCCTCGCCGGGCCGATCACGCCGCCCGGCGCCGTGACGCTGCCCGGTTATCCTCGACCCCATGTCCGGCCCCGGTTTTGCTGCGCCCGCAGGGATGCCGGGCCCGACACCGGGTGGCCTGCCGATGGTGCCGACGCGCGGACCCCGCCCCGGCGGACAACGCCGGACGGCGCCGGCCCGGCTGCCGCGCGTGGAGGAGGTGTCCGCGGGCGGGCTCATCGTCGACCGCTCGACCGACCCGCCGCGCGCCGCGCTGATTGCCCGACACGACCGTCGCGGTCGGTTGGTGTGGTCGCTGCCGAAGGGGCATGTCGAGGCCGGGGAGACCTTCGAGCAGGCCGCACTGCGCGAGGTCCACGAGGAGACCGGCATCACCGGTGCGGTCTTGGCGCCGCTGGGCGTCATCGACTTCTGGTTCGTCGTGGAGGACCGCCGGGTGCACAAAACGGTCCACCATTACCTGATGACCGCGCTCGGTGGAGAGCTCAGCGACGAGGACATCGAGGTCGTCGAGGTCGCCTGGGTGCCGCTGGCGGAGCTGCCCACACGGTTGGCGTATGCCGATGAGCGCCGGCTGCTCGCCCAGGTGTCGGGGTTGCTCGCGGACCTCGGGTGAGCCGCCGGGCCCGCCTCGACGCGCCGCCGCACGGCTCGGCGCGGCACCGTCCGCCGCGGCCCGCCCCGGCGCGGCACTGCTCGCCGGCCGTCGGCTGGTCGCGGCCCGGCCGTATGCCCGGTTGGCGGTCCGGGTGGGTGCTGGTCCTGCTGACCGTCCCGCTGCTATTGGTGGGCATCCCCGCCGGGGCCATCGCGTACGCCCCGCGGGACACCTCCCCCAGTCCGACGGCCACTGCCGAACCGGCCGCGCTGCAGGTCGTGCTGGAGCAGCTGACCCCGCTGGTGCCCAAGCCTGACGAGGTTCTCACCGTCTCCGGCCGCCTCGCCAACACCACGGATGCCACCATCACCGACGTTTCGGCCCGGCTGCGGCTGTCCCCGACGCCACTGGTGAATCGCAACGAGATCAGCGACGTGCTCGCCGGCGGCACCGAGCGCGAGGGCGTTCGGGTCCGCGACGCGCAGCAGGACCTGGCCAGCGCGATCCCGCCGGGCGGTCAGGTCGAGTTCAGCCTCTCCGTACCGTTGAACGACCTCGGGCTGCGACGTACGGGCGTCTTCGTGATCGGTGTGGAGGCCCTCGGCAACAACGGCGCGGGCCTGACGCGGCAGGGCTTGGCCCGGACGTTCCTGCCCTGGTTCCCCGACCCCACGCAATACCAGCCCAGCGCGCTGGTGTGGCTGTGGCCGATCGCCGGCTGGCCGGTGCGGGATGCCGAGGGCCTGCTGATCGGCAATCGCACGCCCCGGGAGTTGTCGCCCGGTGGCCGGCTGCGCACGCTGGTCGACATCGGCGCGACGGCCGGTGACACGGTGACCTGGGTCGTTGATCCGGAGATCCTGCAGACGGCGCAGGCCATGAGCGGCGGCTACCGGGTGCGTACCAAGGGCACCATCGCGACGGGGGACCGTACGGTCCAAGCCGCTGACTGGCTCGCCGCGATCCGCGCCGCGACCGCGGGCAACGGCGTCCTGGTCCAGCCGTACGCCGATCCGGACGTGCAAGCCCTGCAGGGCGGCGGTCTAGACCAGCAGGCCGTTCAGGCCATCACGACCGCACCGGACCTGGCCCGCTCGCTGCTGGGCCGGCCGGTGACCGGCGGCTTCGAATGGGCGCCGGGCGGCAGCTTGGACCAGCCGACCCTGGACACCATCGCCGCCGCCGGGGTGCACACCGTGGTCCTGGCCGACACTGTGCTGCCACCAGACCCACAGGTGCCCTTCACCCCGTCGGGGTCCGCGCCGCTGCCGACGATCAGCGGGCCGATGCGCGCGGTGCTGGCCGACACCCGCCTGGGCGACACCGTGGCGATGCCGCAGACCAGCGTTAGCGACGTCCTCACCGCCCGGCAGCGGTTCCTGGCCGAGACCGCGCTGGTGACGCTGGAATTGCCCGGTGACCCTCGTACGGTCGTCCTGGCGCCACCCCTGCGCTGGAATCCCGACGCCACGCTGGTCCGCTCGCTGCTCACCGCGGTGGTTGACGCCCCCTGGATTACCCCGGCTCCGCTGTCGGCGCTGATCGCCCAGGGACCCAGCGAGGTGGGTCGCTCCCGAGTGGTTGAACCCGGGCCGCTGGAGCCGCCGCCGCTGCGCCCGGACTACCTGGCCGGGTTGAGCGGCCAGCTTCGCCTGCTGGCCGACTTCGGCGCGATCGTGGACAACCCGACCGGGCTCACCGAACCGTTCGCCGGCGCCCTGCTGCGAGCCGGCTCGGCGGCCTGGCGGGCCGAGCCCCGCAGCGGGGATGCGTTGCTGCGTACGGTCGCCGAGGAGTTGAGCACCGTACGCGGCAAGGTGCGGCTGCTGTCTCGCGGCAACGTCACATTCACCAGCGAGCGGGGCGTCATCCCCGTGACTGTCGTCAATGAACTGGACCGCCCCGTGACCGTGAGTCTGCGGCTGACCGGTAACCCGGCCGTGCGTTTCGAGCCCGAGGCGATTCAGCCGCTGACCATTCCACCGGGCCGCCGACCCACCGTCGAGGTGCAGGCCCGCGTGGTCGGTGCGGGCCCGGTCGATGTCGACGTCGTCCTCACCACGGCCGCTGGCGAGACCTATTCCGCGCCGGTCCGCATCAAGGTCCGCTCGACCGCGTATGTCCAGGCCGCGGCCTGGGTGGTGGGCGGGGCGTTCGCGGCCCTGGCGATCCTGGTGGTCGTACGCCTGGCCCGGCAGATCCGCCGGGGCGCAGACGGCTCAC
>JBBQYX010000047.1:0-23771 GCA_038208295.1 Candidatus Nanopelagicales bacterium
CGACGCGGCACCCTTACCCGTCGCGGACTCCATCTCGGCCCGGGAGTCCGCCAGGTAGGCGATGGCCTGGGTGGAGTCGGTATACATCGCCTGGACACTGGCCTCCAGCGCGGCGATCTTGGTGATGCCCACCAGCCCGACGACGACCGTCAGGACCGCGACCAGCAGGAAGCCCATCAGCAGTTTCATCGCGGTACGAAGATCCCGGAAATGACGCACGGCTCCACCCTTCGACTGGCCGTTCACGGTCGTGGGCTTCCTGGGCATCCCACCTTCATCCCCCATTCGGCCTGACGGCGCCCGTGCTGAGACGAAACCTCCCGACCCGGATCCCCTGGGGTCGATCCCCTCATCGAGCATCGGCTCCGTCAGGACGAGCATCGAGCGATCTGCAGTCCCGTACGCGCGCGAGGACGGCTCTCCGATCCCGCCGGATCGGCTGTCCGATGGATTCAGTGACGTCATCGACGAGCTCGGACTGCGGCGCATCCGGCTCCACGATCTTTGCCAGGGCCCGACTTTGACAGACTAGAAACTCGATCGCAGCCTGCCACTCGACGAGCGCGTTCGCGCCTAATTAGTTGCGTCGCAGCGCGCTTCGTTGTCGTCTACACCCTGGTCGGAGCGGGGCCCGTCCGGGAGGGTCGTGATCCGACCTTGCTTTCCCAGTAGACGATCCCTGAGCTGAGCAAAACGCGCGCGCAGCGTCATAGAGCGTGAGCGGCATGGGATCACCAGATGAACGGGACAGGCTTCTTGGTGTCCTGGCTGTAGGCGGCGTAGCCGGGTAGCTCCCGCAGCAGCAGTCCGCTTCGGCATCGACACGGCCGCCCGCACGATCTACCCACTCTCGCCGTTCGCCAGCGGGGGATCTGCCGTCGACTCTCCGGGAGATCTTCGGTGTCGCGGGTGGCTCTGCTACGAGATAGCTGAACGAAGCGACGACAGACGCCCCCGCCTCGGGCACGCTTTCGACAGGGCTTACTCCGTCATCGGGCTGTGGGTCGGTCTCGGTTCGGCTACCTGGATCGCCGCTGCGGTCGAAGGCTGGCGCGCAGAGTTTGACTGCTGGCTTTGGTTGGCCTGCTCGAAGATCTCCTCCAGTAAGTACTGGGCGCGAGGCGGGATCAGGTAACCGGGACCGAGGCACGACCGGGCAACGTCGATGGCCTGGTCGGCCGACGTCAGCCCCAGCGTGTCCACGAGCAGAGTGATGTCGCCGCGATCCTGCTCCACGCGGGAAGCGGCGATCTTCATCGCCAGCAAGTGCTCGGCTCCGGCGACTGCGACGCGCAGGTGCGCGGACTCGAACACGATCTGTTGGCTGAGATCGTTGCCGGGCGGGACGTAGCCCTTCACGGCGTCGTTCAGCCAGTCCTCCGCCAAGTCGTTCGCTTCGGCGACGCTGACCGCGGCTGACCGCACCTCGGACGTGGGCACGAACACAGCGTCGAGATCACGAGTCGTACGGGCGGCGTCGAACGACAGCGCGATCGCTGCGCCGCCGACCAGGTAGACGTCGGCTGTAATGCCCCGGGCCGCGAGTTCCGCGTCCAGGGCTTTCAGCAGCCGCGTGATATCGGCTGCGTCCAGGCTTCTCATGCCCGGTGCAGGGCCGTGTCGGTGATGAACACGCCGCGGATGCGAAACTGCGCTGGGGATTGAACCATCGCCCACGCCCGCCCATAGGACGACGACGAAACGAACCACCATGGCCGCGCCACCCGCGCCGGGTCCACGGCCCACCCCGGCGCCGACCACCCGTCGCGGTCCGCCAGCCAGCACGCCAATGCCGCAAACGCCGCATCCACACCCGAGTGCCCCGTTAACGCCGGCTCGACCAGCAGCAGGTCCGCAGCCGCCTGCACCCCATCATGGCGGTTCATCGACTCGTAGTCATCAAGCAACTGCAGCACTCCGAACCGCCACAGGTCCTCACCGGCCACAGCCCCCGTAACGGCCAGCATCGACCGGACCTCTTCCGCGCAGCTCCCTACCGTCGCCATGGCCATGAGTCGAGGGTAGAGCCCGACTGCCAACACCATCGGTCTCGTGACCCTGGTGAGAACCATGCAGGGCCCGGCCAGCGTGGGACGCAGACCTCCTGGGCACCACTCCGCAGCCTCGGCCGGTGGCCATTCCAGGACGTCCTGACTGGTGCCCCGACGGGCTACCGATGGTGATCGTGACCACATCGTCTGTGGTCACACTGCGGTCAAGATCTTTCCCGGGGAGACCGACATGGCCCAGTCTGCGCTTCCGCGCCGGTGGCGAGAACCTGGCGGTACCGGAAACGGACCGGCCCGGAGCGGACCGACGAGCGCAGGTCCAGCCACCTTCCGCAACCAACGCCGGATGAACCTGCTGCTCGGCCTGATGCGGCTGCACCGGCTCCTTGTCGATGAGCTCGATCACTACACGACCGTGCTGCGGGAGGCCGCACTGACAGCTGGCGGCCGGACACGAGTACCAACGCCAGGGTTACTGCCCCGGCCGAGCGTTTGACCTACATCCGTGACGGAGTGGGTGTGCCTTGGTGGAAGCGGAGCCGCCAGGAGCCGGTGTAACGCACCCAGATCGAACTCCGAGGCGAACTGCGCGCACCCTGGATGCGATAGATGAGCAGCACAACGTCGGCGGCGACGGTGACCGGATTGAGCTGCGCTATATGACCAACGTCAGCTCGTAGGCAGGCCGCCACGCACACATGCGAGGAGCCGGTGATGGAACTCGTCCTTCTGCACGGGATCTCATGTGGTGGTTCCCGCGCGTTCACGAAGATTGAGCAACATCTTCCGCTTCATCCAGATGTCGCCGAACTCCAGAAGTACGGAGAAGGCGATGGATGGCGAAGCTCGAGGCCCTGACCCGGTCCCACCGCGATGGGGAGCTCCGCGAGATCGCATCCGCACGGATCCAGACACGCTGGGACAACCTGCGCGCCGTGGTCCAGCGGAGCCGAGCGGCTGGGGGATCGATGGCGATGTCGACGACGATGCCCTGGCGCACTTCTTCCTGACGTTGTCCGTCGGCTGGCCATGCTCGATCCGGTGATCACGCGCAAGCCGAGCAGGCTGACCTGGGACGCGCTAATCGCCCGGATCGGCACCGCGATGGCGCCCCCGCAGATGCTGCTGCGCGCCGAGCACGAGGCCCGCAATACTGGCGGATCCTGATCGTCGTGCCCGACCGGCCCGGTGGCGTCGACATGTTCATCCGGGCCCTTGCCGCCCTACACAGCTACACGGTTGCGCTATACGTCCTCGGCCACGGCGAGGGGACCCGGACCCTCGACATGCGCCTCACGGCACCCGAATCGGTCCGCGAGGAGACGCTGCTCGCCGCCGCCCTGTCAGCAGGTCGGAATGCGCGGATCCGCCCAAGCTCCCCCGACGACGCCCAGGACCTGCCCACCCGGATACTGGACGCGAGCGCCGAGCTGGTCACGAACCCCAGCTGGGCGCCGTACGCTGCCATGCACTTGGTGGATGCCGACCATGTGCAGGTCGTCGGGGCCACGGAGGGTCAGAATGACGGTCCTGACGTGCTTCGGCTGCAGTGGACCCCTGAATGCCACGTGCTGCTGCGGCGGACGTGGGCGCCGTTCACCCGTGTGGAGCAGGCCCGCGCCTCGGCCCTGCTGCGTCTCTCGGCAGCGATCGCCGTGGCCACCGGTGACGCTGACGCCCAGGGCTGGCTGGAGCCGGCCAAGGGCGGCACGGTGTGGGTCCGCCTGGCCCACCCCGAAGACGCCGAGGCAGTCGGGGCGATGCACCGGCGCTGCTCGGACCGGACCCTCTACCTGCGCTACCTGTCCTCCGGAGACTGGCGCGAGATCCAGATGCGCCGCCTGTCCGGCGGGCACAGTGGCGCCGCTCTCGTGGCCGTCGGCAATGGCGGGACCATCATCGGGCTGGGGAACGTCTTCCCCGAACGTCCCAACAACAATGGCAGCGCCGAGATCGCCGTACTCGTCGAGGACTCCCACCAGGGCGAGGGCGTCGGCACCGCGCTGCTGCGTCGGCAACTGATTGTTGCCGAGCAGATGGGCTTCCGCGAGGTGGTGGCCTGGGTGCTGAGCGAGAACGGGGCCATGACCCGGATGCTGCAGCGAACCGGCCTGGACTGGACCACGACGATCGAGGGGGGCTCGTCCACGATGCGCGCCAGGCTGTCGCGCGCCCGCTCCGCGCCGCCTGAGCCCGCCTGAGCCCGCCTGAGCCTCAGGCGCAAAAACCGTACGAGCGCTGACCCGCACGCGTCCAGCCCTCGCGCCGAACGACGTCGGGCACTACCAGATCGGATCCGTCAGACAAGTCGGCCCGAGGAGGTTCGGAGAGTGTTGCGGTCCTGCTCGCGGGTGCGCTGGACCCCTCGATAGACACGCTCGCGGTCGCGCTGCCTTAGCCCGATATTGGTCTGTGGATGACTTCGACGCGCCATAGGCCGCTTGGCGGGGGCGCTCGCGTCCAACGGGTATCTGCGTTGGTGGCCGCTTCCGGGCTGCGTCGCGGAGAAGCGCTCGGATTGTCCTGGTCCGACATCGATCTCACCTGCAGCCGATGCATCGTCCGCCGCCAAGTCGTCACCGTGACCGTGGCGTTCGCCCAACGATTGGCGATCAGAACCCTGGGCGGCTGGCCTTCGGGCGACCCAAGACAGCAAGCGGCGAAGACCGCTTCAGTGACCTCATCGGTGAGCTCGGTCTGCGGCGCATCCGGCTCCACGATCTTCGCTACGGCCAGGCCTCCTTGATGCTGGCAGCGGGCATCAACATCGTGCTCGTGAGCAAGAGGCTGGGCCACTCGTCCGTGGCGATCACTTGGGACACCTACAGCCACCTGCTCGGCGGTGTCGGACGAGAGGCCACCGAGCGGGCCTGGGCACTCATCCCACGGGGCGCCCCACAGGCTCCGCTCCAAGATCGTGAGCAATCCGTGAGCAACGCCGCCGCCGGCGGCGGGTCCGAGGCCACCCCGATCGGTAACGTTGCAGGTGAGAGGCCATTGACGGAGCCGCCTTGGGGAGTCGAACCCCAGACCTACGCATT
Source organism: Candidatus Nanopelagicales bacterium (assembly GCA_038208295.1). Lineage (GTDB taxonomy): Bacteria > Actinomycetota > Actinomycetes > S36-B12 > JBBQYX01 > JBBQYX01. The sequence continues at coordinate 5,051 of JBBQYX010000047.1, forward strand.
ACGAGTGCGTCGCTCTAACCGACTGAGCTAAGGCGGCGTGCACTGCCGCACGCTCGGCAGCGGAGCGCGACTCTACCCCCAGCGTGGCATCCGGGCCGGGCGGGTGCGGCTCGCCCGCCGTCCGCCCGTTCACCTCGACCGAGGTCTTGGCGACGAGGCAGGTCACACCAGCGGCGCGACCTGCTCCGCGACGAAGCGGATGTAGGCGTCCACGTCCGGCTCGTCGGCGGGCGGCTGCAGGACAACGGTGCTGGCGCCCGCGTCGGCCCAACGACGCGCTGCTGCTGCCACTACCGCGGCTTCGCCCGCTACTGCGACATCGTCGGCCGGGTCGAGGGACCAGCGCTGGAGTTCGCGGCGGAGTCGGGCGTCGGCCTCCGGGCCGGTGACAGCAATCAAGTAGACGACCACCGGTTGGTCGCCGGCCTTACCGGCCGTCGTACGACCGACGCGGACCTCCGTCAGAGCAGAGCGCATCGCCTGCGGTGACGTACCGCCACTGATGACGATGCCGTCGGCGACCTCGCCGCACAGGCGCAGTGAGCGCGGACCTACGGCTCCGGCGTACACCGGTGTGGGGATGGCAGGCGGCCAGTCCAGGGCGACGTCGTCCAGGTGCACGTAACGGCCCGAGGTGGTCACGCGCTCCCCGGCCAGCAGTGCTCGCAGGGCCACGGTGTATTCCCGCAGCAGGCTCACGGGCGACTCAACCCGGGCACCCACCTGCGCCATCCAGTCCTGGACCCCATGACCGACGGCCGGCTGGAACCGTCCCGGAAACAGCCGTTCCAGCGTGGCGATCTCCATCGCGGTCAGAGCGACATTGCGCAGCGGTACGGGGAGTAGGCCCACCCCTATCCGCACCCGCTCGGTCCAGGCCAACGCCGCTGCGGCCGATGCGATCCCGCTCTGCAGGAAGCAGTCCTCCCACAGCCATACCTGGCTCAGACCCACGGCGTCGGCGGTCTGCACGGCCGAGCGCAGGCGTTCCGGGGTCAATTGCGGGACGAACACCACGCCGAGTTCGGGAGTCACTCGATTCAGTCTGCCGGTCAGGCTGTGATCGCTACGAGCCGGGGTCACCCGCCGTCGTCAGGCGGCAATCCACTGCCCGTCGAGACTGACGCGTCCCACGTATCCTTCGGCCAGCCGCTCGAACGGTCCATCGCCCTGATAGGCGACGGCGTGCACGTCCCAGCCGTTGGTGTCAGGGTTCAGGTCGACGTCCACCGTGACACCCGGATCGGTGCTGGCGCACCAACTCTCGGCAATCCGCTGGGCCGTACGTGCGCTGATGTTTCCGTTGCGCTGCATCGTGGTGTTCTCGGCTTCCTCTATGTGGCACTCGGCGAACCGAGTGTGCAGTGCGGTTGTGTCACGGTCGTTGCGTGGCCATGAAACGTTGCTACAGATCATGTGTACGCAGGGAGTACAACGCACGGGCACCCCCCTGGAATTGCCTGCGGGCGCATACTGTGGGACTACTCACGCGAGTCGAGCCGACGGGTCGGACGATGTCGTCCCCGTGGTATAGTTGAGCACTTTACTATCCCATCGGGCCGCAAGAAGTTGCCGCCCCGAGAGCTGTGTCATCGCCAGGGCGGCTTGCGTCAAATGGCCAGCGCGACGGCCGCGATGACGCCCACAATCCCCACGCCCCAGCCGAACCGGGCCGCCGCCGCGACCACCGGGTCGGCGTACCCGTACACCGTCGATAACTGCGCCGGCATGAACGCGGGTATTGACAGCGCGCACAGCACGGCAACCACGGCCACGGCCGGCGTCGGCGCCAGCAGCACAATCGGGGCCAGCAGGGCGATGCGAGCGGCAACGAGAATCGCCAGGATCCGCCGCCCGCCGTCGGTGCTGATTCGTTGGGATGGATGCAGCGCCGATCCGATGAACACCGCGGCACCAGACCCCGCCAGAACCGGTGCAGCCCAGAGGGTGACGGTTTCCGTCCACGCCGGGGGATCGGAGACGAGATTCAGTCCCAGACCGACCAGCAGGGTCAGCATCGGGGACTGATCGATCCAGGAGGTACGGGGGAGCTGCGGGATCGGTGCGTCCCGGCGCAGCAACCAGGTGGAGAAGGCCAGAACAGCCGCGCCCAACCGGTCCGCGAGAGTTCCGATCACCACCCCGGCGGAACCGACCAGGATTGCCGCGATCGGAATCACAAAGAAGCCGGTGTTGGGGGATGCCGCCCACGCGCGGAGCGCCGCCCGACCCGATCGTCCGTCACCCGACGGCGTCACGGCCCAGGCGATCGCCAGCAGCACCACGAGCACCGCCGCGATTAGCCCCGGCCAGAGCAGATCGGCGACGCCCTGCAGCCGCCACGCCGCCGACAGGGAGAGCAACCAGGATCCGGCCAGCACCTGCAGCCGCACCATTCGCGGCCAGGCCGAGGCCAGCCAGGGCCGTCGCGGAGCGATCAAACCGGCCCAGGCGCCGACCATGTAGGCGATGAGGACGGCCAGGGTCACGTCGGATCAGGCTACGGGGTGTAGGGGATGGTCGCGGTCCGCGGGTTTGCCGAACTGGTGGTGTGCAGGATCTCCGGGGGCTGCTACGGTTCCGCCCCAACAACTGAATACCTCATCACGAGGGGCAGAGGGATACGGCCCGCTGAAGCCCCGGCAACCCCGATCGCACACTTCGCACCCGCGAGGCCCGGCGATCGCACGGTGCCAACTCCGTCCCGCCGAACGGCGGGAAAGATGAGACAAGGAGCCTCGCCACATGACCATGATCGCGCCGCCATTGGTGCTCACCCGACGGCTGCACGTCGATCTCGGCTACGTCTGGACCGGGGCCTGTCCGGCTTGACCTAGATGGGCCACCCTGCTCCCGCTCGCCCACCGTCGAGGCGTAGGCGTGCATGCGTGCTTTCGATGGCGGTTCGCTTGGCGTTTGTACCCCCTGAGCGCTGCCAACTTCATCGCTCTCGCAGTCACTGTCGTAGTTCCCCGCGCACATCTGCGCACAAAACTTGAGGAGTTCCGTCATGACCATTACCGCTGACATCTCGACCGCAACGTCTGATGCCGCACTGAGCGGCCTTGCGGAGTTCACCGCCGCAACGTCGACCGCGGTGCGCGCGAATCCCACCGCCGGCCAGGTGCGGCCCAGCGTCCGTACCGAACTCGTCCCCGGAACGGCGACCCAGGTGAGCGTCTTCACTAGTTCCCACGAGTTCACCATCGACGAGCCCGCGGGTCTCGGTGGAACCGACCAGGGCGCTAACCCGATCGAACACCTGCTGGCTGCCCTGGGAGCCTGCCAGGTCATCAGCTACCGGTTCTGGGCCGCGAAACTCGGCATCGCATTGGACACAGTGGACGTACGCCTGGCCGGCGACATTGACCTGCGGGGCTTCCTCGGAATCGACCCATCAGTACGTCCGGGATTCGAATCGATTGACGTCGAGGTCGTGCTCGGTGGACCGGAGACCCAGCAGCGCTACGAGGCGCTGTCGGCTGCGGTGGAGGAGCACTGCCCAGTGCTGGACAACCTGTCCGCCGGTCTCCCGGTGCGCGGGCGGGTGTCGTACGTCTGACCTGGGTGGCCGTCCACGACTTCCCTAGCCACCGAGCCAGGAGTCGCGGGGCCGTGCTGCTGGGGCCGGTACGAGTCGGCCCCAGCAGCCCGGCCGGTCAGGCCCGGCCGGAAAAGTGCCTCGCCCAGCCCGAGCAGTCCGGTCCGGCAGCGGCACTCAGCCCTGCCCCACGGGACGGACGCGGAGCACCGCAGGGGGACGCTAGACTGACTGCCGGTCTTGGACCTGCGCCCGTAGCTCAACGGATAGAGCATCTGACTACGGATCAGAAGGTTGGGGGTTCGAATCCCTTCGGGCGCGCAATATCTATGCAGGTGAGAGGCCTAATGGCCGTCAGGCCTTGATGTCGATCCGGTCCCGTGAGAACCTGCTGAGAACCAACTGGTTCCCACGAGGGGCGGCGACGCCATGCCGGCAAGGCCCGAAGGCGTGTACCCAGACGACCATGGCGGCTGGTACTTCAAGCTCTCCCTGGGCCGCGATCCGCTCACCGGTCGGCGCACGCAGGTTACTAGGCGCGGCTTCCGGACGGCGGCTGAGGCGGCTCGGGCCCGCCGTGCCATGTCGGGTGGCGTCGATGCCGGCCTGATCCGTCCCGGCAGCCGGGTTCTGACGATTAATGATCTGCTGGACCTGTACCTCGACGGGATCGACGCCGACGCTCGACTGTCACCAAAGACGCGCTTTGATTATCGGCACTATTCCGATCACTACGTCCGCCCGTTGCTGGGTGCCATGAAGGTGCGGGACCTCGCCCCGGATGCTGTGGTTGCCTGGCAGCGGGCGTTGACCAAGGGCGGCGGCGTCAAGAACGGCAAGCCGCTGGCGGCGAACACGGTGCGGCTGGCTCGCTCGCCGCTGTCCGGTGCGCTCAAGCTGGCCCTGCAGATGGGTGTCATCGCCGTGAGCCCGGTGGCGTCGGTCCCTCGTCCGCGTGCGCAGCGGTCCATCCCGAGGCACTGGGGCCCGGAGCAGGCCCGCGAGTTCTTGGATCTGATGGAGGGGGACCGGACGTATCCGGTGTGGGCGTTCCTGCTCGGGTCGGGGCTGCGGATCGGCGAGCTTGTCTGGCTGCGGTGGTCGAACGTTGATCTCGCTCGTCGGCAGGTGCACATCGTGGAGTTCGCATCGGCACTCGGGCATGGCCTGGTGGCGTCGACCGGCAAGAGTCGCGACGCCGTGCGCAGCATCGACCTCGACGACGGCTTGGTCGGCGTCCTGCAGCTGCAGCGGGCCACCCAGGTGAAGGAGGCGCTGGCGGCGACGGACTACGTCCGGAGTGATTTCGTGTTCACTAAGCCCGGCGGTAGTTCCTATCACCCGCAGTTCCTCTCCCGGACTATTGCGCAGTTCTCCGACGAGCTCGGCCTTCCCCGGTTGACGGCGCACGGGCTTCGGCACACCAGCGCGACGCTAATGCTCGCTAGCGGCGTACCGCCGAAGGTGGCCGCGGAGCGGCTGGGGCACGCGGACCCGAGCCTGTTTACGAACCTTTACAGCCACGTCACCCCGACCATGCAGCGCGATGCCGCCGACAAGATCGGCTCCATGCTGTTCGGCTGATTACCAGCGCACGCTCCTGCCGGCTTTCAACATCACTGCGACGCGTCCCAATGCCCGCGGCCCAGGCAGCTGCCGAACTTCACCCCGACGGGTTCCACTCTGTACGTGACTTTCTCCTGCCTGGGAACAGGGCAGTTCTCGCTCGGCTCGTTGTTCGACTTCACTCCCTGTGACGGGGGCTCCGCAACAGCTGCGATCCATGGCCGAGTCAGGCTTGCGCACCTCATGGTCAGCGTTGACGATGCGACGACGTGGCGGCTACTCATTACGTCAGGTCGGTAGCCACGGTCTCGGACTCCAGCTGAGTGGCGCCCCGGACCTTGCGACGGCGGGCCGCGAGACGCTATGCGGGGAGCGCTGCTTCGAGGTCGAAGTCATCCGGCGCGACGGCGTCGAAACGGACGAGCAGCCGCATGTGGTCGGGTAGGTGGAGAGCAGTGGGCTGGTTGATGTGCTCGGTGGTGGCTCGATACGGGGTCTTGGGCAGGCACCGGTCAGCCCGAGGGACTGGATGTAGGCGTCATAGCTGTCCCGACGCGGCGTCATCACGCGGTTCGCGAACGTCGCGAAGAGCTCACCTGAATGGCACGTAGTCGGCGGGCAGAACGGTGGTGCCGCGCCCACATCGGCTGGCCACGAGCAGGTCACCGTGGTTGGTGGCGGCGAGGATGGTGAACCGGTCACCGTTGCGCAGTTGGTCACCATCGGACAGGCGGATGCGCGGGTTGTTCCGCCGGGTGAGTAGGACGTCACCGGCACGCCAGCAACGGTTGCCGTCGTCGAGCAGGGTGGGGCCGTGGATCTGGCCGTCGCGTTCGGCTGCCGCACGGGCCCGCAGGCTCAGGGCGGTGACGTCGGTCCAGGACCGGGCCATCATCAACACGTCCCGCCCGGAGTGGGTGCCGGTCTGCCACTGCTCGAACACAGCGTCGGCGGCGTCGTCGCCGCTGGAGTGAGCGTGGATGCGGCCGTGCCGGTCGTAGGCGGCCAGCGCGCGGTGGTCCCCGTCGCGTAGGTGCAGTGATGCGGCGGCTTCCCAGTCATGGGTGAACCGGTGGATCCGGGTCAGCTCGATGCGGGGGAGCTGTGCGGTGAGGTGGGCGAGCATCCCGCCGGGGCCTTGCACGACGCCGATCTGGGCGGGGTCACCGACCAGAACCAGTTTCGCGCCGACTTCGGTGGTCGCGGCGCTGACCGTCCGCACGCCGCAAGGCGCAGTGCTTGGGCCCATCTACACCCCGAATTTCCAGCTTTCCTGACGGGGGGTGCGACGGCAGCTGGGACGCGGGCATCCGGCTACCAGGCGGCACAGCCGCAATGGGCCCGCGGTGCACGGGCGCCGAGACCATCCTGTAGACGGATCCGCCTGCGGGAAGCGTCAGCTCGGGATCAATTCGAAGTGGGTGCGGCCGTGGATGCGGTAGATCCGGAAGTCGCTGTCCAGGGTGAAGATACGCCGTTCGCCGCGTTCTTCGGCGAGCGCGACGAGGGTGGCGTCGGCGAGGTCCATCGGGCGGTCAGCGTACTTGGCCATCAGCGCCGCGCTGCGCACGAGCGCGGCCCGGGATAGTTCGGCGATGTCCAGGCGCCCGCTGAGGTTCAGCTTCCAGAGAGCTTCCTGGCCAGCCGCCCCACCTGCTCGGCCCAGCAGGTACATGGCCTCGGTGAACGCGGGCCAGGTGGTCAGAAGGGGTAGTGGCAAGGCATGCAGGGCCAGCGCACAAATCTCGTGATCAGCCTCGTCGGCGTCGATCAGTGCTACCAGCGGCCCCGCGTCGGTCAGGGTCACGCCCTCGGCTTGGTCTTGGCGAGGATGTCGGTGAGTGCTTCGCCGGTCCTGCGCGCTTGGCCGCCACCACCATGCACGACGCCCAGCACGTCGGCGAAGTCGTCGCGGTCACCGATGCACAGCAGCGTGTCGGCGCGCGCCGCGGCGGCCCGGCGAATGAACTCCGACAGTGACTCACCGGTGACTGCCGCGGCACGCTGCAGCCGCATCTCCAACTCGGGATCCAATCGAAGAGTTTTCACATCTGACAATGTATCACGCTGGACGTCGAATGTGATACAACGACTGGTCCCAGGACCCTCTGCGCGACGAGATCGTCGAGCAGTGTTTCGTCACCCTCCCTCGCTGGAGCACACGCGTCCCGGCCGGATCGAACCTGCCGCGATTCGTGATGTCGCAGTGGAGCTTTAGGCTGCACCGTACACTTAAACACGCAATTAACGGGTTACGGTGTATTTAATTGCTTAATCACACTTGAGGGGTTCTGGTGCCTCGCCACAGGGTCGCAGTCTCGCGTGCCGCTGGTGACGCTCTCGTCGTGCTCGGAAACCAGATCAGGATGGCCCGCCAGACCCGCAGCTGGAGCCTGAGCGACACCGCCGCACGCCTGGGCATCGACCGGCGCACCATGACCAGCATCGAAGCGGGCGCACCCGGAGTCGGCGTCGGCACGGTGTTCAACGCCGCCTACCTCGTCGGCGTGGACTTATTCGGCCTGAACGGTGACGAACTCGCCGCAGCACGACGCCGCGGCCAGGACACCCTCGCCCTGCTTCCGACCAGGGTCCGCGCCCCCACCACCCCGGACAGCGATGACGACTTCGACTTCTGAGCGCCCCACCGGCGCGTTCGTCTGGGCCTGGCTGCCCGGTGCACCCGACCCCGTCGTCGCCGGACGCATCGGGGCCACCAGCGATGGGTACCGCTTCGGCTACGGCGAGAGCTACCTCGCTCGGGACGGAGCCATCTCGTTGTTCACCCCCGAGCTACCGCTGCGGGCCGGCTGGATCAAGCACCCCGACGGGATGGACATCGCTGGGTGCCTGTGGGACTCCAGCCCCGACTCCTGGGGCCAGCGCGTCATCATCGCTCGGCTCACCGGACGCCACGGAGCCGCGGCTTACGCCGTGGAGCTCGACAAGCTCACCTTCCTGCTCGAGTCCGGCTCCAACCGCATCGGCGCCCTGGACTTCCAGATCAGCGCCACCTCCTACACCTCGCGCTCCCAGACCGCGACGCTCGACGAGTTGCACGCCGCTGCGACCGCCCTGCAGGCCGGCGTGCTGCGCCCCGAGCTCGCCACCGCCCTCGTCGACGGCACCGCGGTCGGCGGCGCACGGCCCAAGGTTCTCGTCCGGGACGGCGGTACCGAGCACATCGCGAAACTGTCGACCTCCACCGACCTGTACCCGGTCGTGAACGCCGAAGCGGCCGGTCTCGAGCTTGCCACCCGCGTCGGGATCACCACCGCCGGGTACCAACTCGCCCGCTCGCTCGGGCGCGACGTGCTGCTCGTCGAGCGCTTCGACCGCGGGCCCGACGGGACAAGGAGATTGCTCGTCTCCGGCCTCACGATGCTCGGCTTCGGCGACTTCCTCGGCGCCCGCTACTCCTCCTACCCAGACCTGCTCGATGTCCTGCGTCGGATGAGCCCCACCGGCAAGGACCTGGCCCGGACAGTGTTCGAGCGCATCGTCCTCAACATCCTGATCAGCAACACCGACGACCACGCCCGCAACCACGCCGCGTTCTGGGACGGCAGGCACCTGGAGCTCACTCCGGCCTACGACCTGTGTCCGCAGCCGCGGTCGGGCACCGAGGCCAACCAGGCAATGGACCTGACCCGTGCCGGGGCGCGAGACGCCCGTCTGATCACCATGTCCAACGCCGCCGGCGAGTACGACCTCACCCGGGCACAGGCCAGGGGAATCATCGACGCGCAAGTCTGCACGATCCGCGAGTCCTGGAGCGAGGTGGCCGACCTCGCCCGGCTCAGCACGCTCGAGCGCCAGGCGATGTTCGGGCGCCAGATCCTGCCCCCGTACGCCTTCGACGGGTACCCGCCAACTGGTTCCCGCAGTCGGTCGCTGCTACGACCTGACCGACGTTCCTGAGGCGATCCGCGACCTGGAAGCGGGTCGAGTGCTCGGCAAGGCCGTCATCACGATCCACCCCGACCACTGACCCACGACAGTCCGGTTGGACAGGCTCTTGATCAGCGCAAGGTACGCATCCCCGGACCGGCAGTGGCCGGCACCGGGGATGTCGCCGTCAGCCGGAGCGGGTCGGGCTACATTGAGCCGATGATCCATGGCCCGACGCCCTCCGACCCGAACCGCACCCACAACGCCACCGCCCCACTCAGCATCCAGGAGCGGCTCTATCCAGCGTTGACCTGTTTCGGCTGTGGGCATGCCAATCCAGACGGCCTGCAGCTACGAAGTTTCGCCGGCGTGGACGAAGTGACGGCGACGTTCATGCCCTGGCCGCAGCACGACAACGGGTTCGGTTTTCTCAACGGCGGGATCATCGGGACGTTGCTGGACTGCCACAGCGCGGCCGCGGTCATGCTGGGCGCCGAGGCGCGAGGCTGGGTTGCCGAGGGGTCCGGGCTGGCCTACGTCACCGCCGGTCTGCACACGCGGTATCTGCGGCCCAGCCCGCTGCGTGAGCCGGTGATCCTGCGGGCGGTGATCGAGCGGGCAGAGGAGTCCCAGATGGTGGTCGAGGCCGAACTGCACTGGGACGGAAAGGTCCGGGCCACCGCCACCGCCACCTGGAAACGCTGGCGTCCCCGCCCGGCCTGAGAGTCATTTCCGGCGATGGCACGAGACGCTGCCAAGTTGCTGGATGCCCGGGCCTAGGGTCAACGGATGCCCACCCCCACCTTCGCCCTCATCCCCGGTGTCGAGATCACCCACGGTCACGCTGGTGCGCAGCACCACGGCGACGTCGACCTCCGGCACTCCTACGGCGACCCGGTGACCGCCGCGGAGCGCTGGATCGCGCAGGGGGCGACGTGGCTGCACGTGGGCGATCTGGACGCGACGTTCGGCTCCGGCAGCAACGCCGAGGCGGTACGGCATGTCCTGACCGCCTGCCGCGGCAGGGTGCAGGTGGCGCTGGCTGGCGGCATCCGCGATCAGGCCGGCCTGGACGCGGCGCTGCACACCGGGGTCGCGCAGGTCGTCCTGGATACCGCCGCGCTGGCTGATCCGGAGTTCGTACGTACGGCGATCCGGCAGCACTCCCGGCGCATCGCGGTCAGCATCACCGCGCACGGCACGGCGCTGTCCGCTCCGGGGACCTCGGTCGACGGGGCCGACTTGGCCGCGGCGCTGCGGCTGCTCGACGAGGCGGGCTGTCCGGCGTACATCGTCAATGACATGGATTCTCGCGGCCTACGTAAACAGTCCGGCCGGGAGGCTCTCGTCGCGGCTTGCGAGATCGTCCGCGGAGCCGTGCTGGCCGGCGGCGGGATTCAGCGGCTGGAGGACCTGCACGCGTTGATGGACCTGCGGCTCCCGGCGTTGACCGGTGCAGTCATCGACCAGGCGTTGTACGTGGATGCCTTCAGCCTCGCCGAAGCCCAAGCCGCCATCGCGCCGCGGTATGACCCGTGGGAGTGGGGACCGGCGCGCCCGTGACCGGGCATTACCAGCCGCGACTGCCAGGGACACCCTTGAACGGCCCGACGACCGCCGAGGTGATCCAACCACCATAGAAGCCGCCATCCTGCGCTCGGACGACCTCACCGTCGACGGTGCAGCTGTCCATCCGGTCGGGGTACACGGCGATATGGCCGCGGAGCAACTCGAACCCGGGCATGGGTCGCCGGTATGTCCAGGCGGCTGACTCAGCGATCGCGTCCTCGACGACAACACTGAGATAGGAGGCTGCACCCTTGAATTCGCAGAAACTCTGCCCCGGCGCCGGCCGCAGCGACCCGGTGAGCCAGTCGTCCTCCGGCAGGTAATAGCCGGGCGGATGGCTGGTCTCCAGGACTAGGAGCGCTCGGGTCGTACGGGCGACGACAGCGCCGCCGAAACTCACCTCGATCAGCGCCACGGTCGGACGGACCGCGGGTGGCCGCGGATAGTCCCAGACCGATTCCTGGCCGGGACCCGGCGGCTCGGGTCGCACACCGAAGGGTGCCCGGGTCATCGGTCGGCCCACGGAGCACGCGGCGTGGTGCGCATCGTCTGCATGCGCACAGCCTCTCCTGGGGAATCGGCTCTCGCCACCGCATCGACCGGTCAGACTGGTGCGACGACCCGACGCCGATCCCTCCCGCCACGAGAGGAGGACGAGATGCCGACCCACCTTGCGTTGCTCCGCGGAATCAACGTCGGGGGCCGTAACACGGTCACGATGGCCGACCTTCGGGCGGTCGTCACCGGCCTCGGCTATTCCGACGTCGCCACCTACGTTCAGAGTGGGAATGTCGTGTTCACGGCCCCTGAGCATGATCTTGGCGAACTGGCCGAACTCATCCAGCACGCGATGAAAGACCGGCTCGGTCGAGACCCGCAGGTCGTCGTCATGACCCGAGCCGAGCTCGCCGATCTGGTCGAGCAGAATCCGTTTCCCGGCGAGGCGAACCACAAGCACCTCCACACTGTGTTCCATCGTCAGGAGATCACCGCGGAGCAGGAGAGGAGCATCGCCGCTGCTGAGCAGCGGGCGCGGGACAAGGGCAGCCACGATCGGGTCGTCGTCGCGGGACGAGTGATTTTCCTGCACACCCCGGACGGTTTCGGGCGCAGCGAACTGGTGGCCCAATTGGCCCGCCGGACACCTCGCGACATCCCGGTCGGTACCGCACGCAACTGGACATCGGTCACCGCTCTGCTCAGGCTGCTGAGCGAGTAGGGCCATCGGCGAGACCACGGTGTCGATTCCTCGTTCGCCGACGTCGACATGTATCGGAACAGGAACAACCCGGAGTGAGCGCTAGGCGACTGCCGCGGCAAGGGCCGACATCGTCACCACTGAGGCCTCGACGCTGCTGATCGACAGCAACGTGACGGTGCTGCCCGTACGGCCGACCGCCTCCAGCCAGGCGCTGTTCTCGCCGCTCTCGCGGTGTTCAAGCACCGCGCCCCGTGCGGGGGTCGGCGCCAGCCGTTCGACAATTCCGTGGTCACCGGGGCCCAGCCCGCTGAGGCGGCCGCCGGAACAGGCACGCGCATTGCCCAGGTATGTATCGACAGCACGCACCGCGGCCGACTCCTTCGCATACTCCAACAACAACACGACCCCTGGAGTCCCACTGCGGTGCCGGTAGTGGACCTCCAGGGCGCCGAGCGGCCGGGGCAGCGCCTTCGGAGCCGGCAACGCCGGACAGCCGAACAGACTCAACGCCGCAATCACGTCAGCCGGATCGCGGGCCAGCGCCGCGCCGCCGTTGGCGATGATCCCGTCCTCCGGCGAGGTCCTGGGAGCCTCGAACGCCCAGCCGGTGCCCAGCCGCGCTGGGGCCGGCGCAGTGCCGCGGGCGAGGCCGGCGGTTGTCGAGGGCGGCGGCCGGATCGGTTCGCTGTTGGACGGGTCCGGCGCTGGTGACGAGGCAGCGGACGAGGTTGGCGTTCTGGCCGTAGTGGGCAATGCGGGTTTACTCGGTAGTTCGGGTGCTGTCGTCAGCGGTCTTACCGCCGCGCTGCTGTCCGTCGTCACGTCAGCCGGCTGCTGGGTGGTGCTGCAACCGACGAGCACCACGACGGCGCCGGCTACCATGCCGCCGACGCGAACAGCACCAGCGATCACGGCTGGAAGTGCTGATAGTCGGGTTGGGAGAACGCGTACTTCCCCCACCGCCAGCCGGCCGCCCGCAGCGTCCGGGCGACGATCGAACCATCAGTGATCACGCCCGGTCGGGTGGAGTTCTTGGACCGGTTGTAGTAGTAGTCGCGGGCCGCCGCGGGCGGATAAATCGACCGGCCCACCAGGTAGGGATTTTGGAATGTGTTGATGTCGATCGCCATGCCGTAGGAGTGCGGTGACAGTCGGTACGGATTGCCGGTCACCTTGCGGCAGAAGAAAGCCGAGGTGAGTCCGTACGCCATGGCCTCGGGGTCCGTACGCAACACCCGACCCAGTGACGGCGAGTGATACCAATCGGCCGGACTGACGGTCTGGAACGCGAAACCGGCTGCCAGGGAGGCTTCGAAGAGGCGCCGAATCACCGCGACGGCGCGGCGGTGCACAATGATACTGCCGCGTTGCAAGGTGTTGTCGTAGGTGCGGTAAGTGAACGAGAGCACCTGGAGCGAGGCCGGTCCGACCGGGCACCCCGATCGATACGTGATCGGGACATCTGCGCGCGTCGCGGGGCGGAGGGTGAGATCGAAATCCACCGTCGTCGTGACCGCGGCACTGGTCGCGACGACCCGGTTGCCCACGTGGAACTCCATCCGCAGCGCCCAGGTGCCCACTGCCGTGGGCTGTACAGCCAGCGTCACCGCGCGACTGGTGGTCGTGATCCGGAATCCCGCGGGAACCGGTGCGGAAAAACCGCCCGGGATCACTGACACGACTCCCAGGTCTGTCGAACGCACCGGGACCCAGGCGGAGCCGACCGCCCGGGCCAGGGAGACCCACCCCGGCACCGGGCTGCGAATCGGGGCACGCACCTGCAGCGCCCCATCGGCCGATCGGGTCAGCCGGGCGGTCCCGAGTCGGGCCACCGGCACCGGGGTGAGGCTTGGGTCGGGCGCTTGGACGCAGTCCGACGGACCGGCCGTCGGCGCCATGGTCGGCTCGGCGGTGGCCACCGGCGGCTCGGTTGGGGTCCCCGGTTGACCGTCGGTTGGGGTCGTCGGCGCACCCGGTTGGTCGATCGGGGCCGGGTCGGTGGCGGCTGGGTCTGCTACGGGTGGGTCGGTGGGTCCGGGGCTGAGCGGAGCCGGACTCACCGTCGTGGGCACTGGGCTGGTGGGCGTGCTCGTGGGCGGGGCGCACGGCGGCAGCGACGCCGACGCTCGCGGGACACCGTGCGCGGGGAAGCCGAGGTTCACCGAAACCGCTGGCACGGCGCTGAGGACCAGGCCGAGCGAGACCCCGAGGGTCGTTGCCAGACGAGCGATGCGTCCTCGCATGATGCCCCCTTGCGTCGTCGGCCCGGCATCGGGTTGCCCATCGCCGCGGCCACGGCGCGCACGCAACGTAACGGGAGCACCGGCTGGTGACCACCCGACGGGAGATCAGCGGGCAGGAACACAGGCGCGAGGGGGCAGGAGTGTCCGAGGTGGAAGCGGGTAGGTCAACGGTTGCCCAGCAGCCCCTGTGGCTGCGGCGACCGCGTCGTCCGCCTATGACGGCTGCTAGCCGCACCGCCTGCGAAAAGGAGTACGCATGTCCCTGACCTCACTCGTCCTGACCTGTTCGTTGAAGAAGTCGCCGACGGCGTCGAGTTCCGAGCTGCTCGGGCGGCAACTGCTCGACCAACTCACCCAGGCGGGGGCGCCCGGGGAAATCCTGCGAGTAGCGGACTTCGATGTGCGGCCCGGTGTGACCACGGACGAGGGGGACGGCGACGAGTGGCCGCGTATCAGGGCCACGGTGCTGGCTGCGGACATTCTGGTGATCGCGACGCCCATCTGGCTCGGACACTTGTCCTCCATCGGGGCGCGCGTCCTCGAGCGCTTGGATGCAGAGATCGCCGAGACCGACGACGAGGGTCGGCCCAGCATGTACGGCAAGGTCGCCGCCGCCGCGATCGTCGGAAACGAGGACGGTGCACACCACGTCAGCGCCGAGATCTTCCAGGGACTGTCCGATGTCGGCTTTACGGTTCCACCCGGCGGTCCGGTCTATTGGGTCGGCGAGGCGATGCAGATGACCGACTACCAGGATTTGTCGGAAACCCCGGAAAAGGTCGCCACGGTCACCAAGACGGTGGCCAAGAACGCCGCTCATCTGGCGAGCCTGCTGCAACGAAACCCGTTCCCGGCCTGATCAGGTCAGGCGGCCTCATGCCCATGGTCGGCGGCGAAGGCCCGGATGACCTGCGATGTCGGGCCACCGACGTGCAGGAACTCCCGGTCCAGCAACTGCGCCAGGTCGTCCAAAGCATGCTCCAGCACATGGGCCGCCAACCGGACGTCCGAGGCGGGAGAGTGACCACCTGCCACTGCCAGACGCTCCAGATAGGTCACCATGGCCGCAACCGACAGCGCCGGATCATCCTCACGGAAGTAGTAGCTCAGCGCGTATTGGGTCAGATCGACGCGCAGCGATACCAGGGCAGCGGCCAATCCCTCTAGCAGCGGCGCGGGCAGCGTGGAGCCGAGTTCCGGCAACTGTTCGGCCAACTCAGCGCGGCTCAGCACCGCCACGCGTCCGGCCAGGGCCCGTCGTCGGGACAGCGCCGGGTAGATCTGGAGAATCCAGGACACCGCCGCCGTGAGCAGGATGAAACCGACCAGCCCCTGCAGCGGAACCACCAATCGCAACCACCAGGCCGTAGGCACGATGTCGCCGAAACCCAACGTGGCCAACGTGACCAGGGACACGTACAACGCATCGAGCGCGTCGGAGCGTGCTACGGCGTCCGTACCCGGGGACACCAAGAAACCCGAGGACACGTTCGGGAGATAAATCAGGGCGAAACCCAGCACCACCAGAGCACCCCAGGAACCGACCACCACTATCACGCCGAGCGGACCCGCCAGGGTGGTGCGGCCGGGCCCCGGGGCACGTGCAGACAGGCGCCAGGTCGTCCGGAGCAGAGTCCGGGTCAACGGCCCATGACCGCTGGGGTGGTACAGCGTGTGGAACACATCCCACAGGACCAACGCCACGAAAGTCGCGCCCAGAATGGGCAGGAGCAGGGTCATCGCACCAGGGTGCCAGTTGCGAGCGACCACACGACACCGGCGAGTAGCCCTAACACGAGGCTGGCGCCGGCGGCAGCGACCGCGGCCCGCGCCGCCCAGGGTTTCGGCGCAAAGGCCGCCTGGGATGCTCGGGCCGGGTCGTCCTCCGGTCGAAATGCCGGTGCGAACCAGCGTAGGTAGTAGAACAGGCTTGCCAGGGTGTTCAGCAGCACGACCAGCCCGAGCCACCACCAGCCGCCATCGACCGCGACGATGACGACGGTGAGTTTCCCGGCGAACACCGCCGTCGGTGGAGTTCCGAGCAGCCCGAGCAGGCTGACCAGCAGGGCAGCGGCCAGCCACGGCCGGGCAGTCGCCAGACCGCGGTAGGAGGCCAGGCTCCGGCGGGCCGGGAAAGCGCTGGTGACCGCGAACGCCGCCAGATTGGTGACCGAGTACGCAACCAGGTAGAGCAGCAGCGCCGGCTGGGCCAGTTCGCTGCGACCGGCCATTGCCACCGGGACGAGCAGATAACCGACCTGGCTGACGGTGGACCAGCCGAGCAGCCGGCGCGGATCGTCCTGCGCGAAGGCGGCGAGATTGCCCAGTGTCATGCTCAGCACCGCGAGGACGGCCACGAGGGCAGCCCAGTCGACATCCCCAGCCGGCAGCGCCGAGACGAATCGGTAGGCCGCCACCAATGCGCCGATCTTCGGAACCGTCGTGAGGAACGCAGCAGCGGTCCCGCCGGCCCCCTGGGCGGCGTCCGGCACCCAGAAGTGCGCGGGCACGGCGCCGGCCTTGAAGAACAGCCCGGCAAGCACTGCAACAACGCCCAGGGCGACGGCCGCGCTCGGCGCACCGACCAAACCGGTCGCCAGGCCGGCATAGGTGGTTGCGGCGCCCACCCCCGACAGGACCGCCACGCCGAGGAGCATCGTGATGCCGAACAGGGCACCGAACAGGTATGTCTTGAGCGCGGCCTCGGCTGCATTCGGTGTACGAGTCAGTCCGATCAGCCCGTACAGCGGGACGCTCGCCAGCAGGAAACCCACCGCGAGCACCAGCAGGTCGCTGGCGCCGGCGAGGACCAGCGTGCCGGCTGCGGACAGCAGCAGCAGGGCGTACGTCTCGCTCTCCCGCGGGATCCCGTCGAGTTCGTCGATCCCGAGTCCGACGACCAACAACGTGGCCGCGGTGATGACCAGTCGGGCGACACCGCTGGCGGTATCCACGGCGTAGGAATTGTCGTAGTACATGCCCGGCGGCCCGGCGAGGGCCACCGCCGCCGCCGTGAACGCACCAAGCAGCGCCCCGACGGCGATCAGCCGGGTCACCCACTGCCGAGTACGCGGCAAGAAGGAGCCCGCCAGCAGCGCGAACAACGCACCCACCAGGAGCAGGATCTCCGGGAGCAGCGCGAGCGGCTGCATACGCATGACGGCTTCCACGGCGAAACTAGCGTCCGACCAGCGCGGCGACCGCGGTCGCGGCTGGTTCGATGACGTCCAGCAAGGCACGGGGGAGTATGCCGATGACCAGGCTCAAAGCCAGCAGCGGCGTGACCGCCCAGAGTTCCCGGCCATGCAGATCCGCAAAACCCACCGAGGCCCCCCGTGTCTCGCCGGTGAGAATTCGTTGCATGGCCCGCAGGAACAGCGCAGCGGTGATGAGAATGCCGGGTAGCGCGATGGCCGTGACCGGTACGACGCCGATACTTCCGATGAATATCTGCACCTCAGCGATGAAGCCCGAGAATGCCGGTAGCCCCAGGGAGGCGAACGCGCCCACCGAGAACAGGATCGCGTATTTCGGTGCCGGGGCGGCCAGTCCTCCGTAGGAGTCCATGTCATAGGTGCCGGCCCGGTCCTGGAGGACGCCGGCGAGCAGGAACAACGCCCCGGTGATCAACCCGTGACTGACCATCTGGGTCACCGCGCCGGACACTGCGATGCTGCGGGCCTGCTCGTTGCTGCTGCTAACGACGCCCGCGGCACCGACGGCCAGCACGATGTAACCCATGTGGTTGACCGACGTGTACGCGACCATCCGCTTGAGATTGGTCTGCGCCAGCGCCACCAGGGCTCCGTAGAGCACCGACACGACGCCTACGACGATGATCAGCCAGGCCCACTCCCGCCAGGCGGCCGGCAGCATCGGCATCGCGATCCGGACGAAGCCGTACGTACCCATCTTCAGCAGGACGGCCGCCAGCACGGCGGAGCCGATGGCAGGGGCGTCGGTGTGCGCCGGTGGCAGCCAGGTGTGGAAGGGCACCGTGGGGGTCTTCACTGCCAGCCCGACCACGATGGCCGCCAGCATTAGGCCACCGCCGGACAGCCCGGCCAGCGGTGGGTTGCGGGTGAGTTCCACCATGTCGAACGTGTGCGGATCCGCGGCCACGTACAGGCCAATGAAACCCAGCAGCAGGGCAAGCGATCCGAGGAACGTGTAGAGGAAGAACTGCAGCGCCGACCGCGCCGCGTTGCCGTGTCCCCAGCCGGCGATGGCGAAATACATGCCGACGATGGACAGGTCGAAGAAGACGAAGAAGAGGATCAGGTCCTGTGCCACGAACAAGCCGAGCGACATGCTCTGCAGGAACAGGAACAGTGCCGCCTGCGCCCGCGGTCGGCGTTCCTCCCGCAGGGCGTAGATCGCACAGGCCGCGAACACGACCGCCGTCAACGCCACCAGCGGCAGGGACAGACCGTCTACCCCGACGTGATAGCTGCTGTTGATCCCCGGAATCCAGCGGACCTGTTCGTCGAATGCCAGATCCCCGCCGAGGGGTGTCTCGTACGCCGCCCACAGCCCGATCACCAGTACCAGATCGACCAACGTCGCGGCCACCCATATCCAGCGTGCCGCGCGGTCCGGCAGGCGCGCTACCGCAGCGAGCACGACTCCCACCAGCAGGGGGAGAAACACGATCAGGCTGAGCATCGGCTCACCTCACGACCAGCAGCAGGAGAACGGACAACGCGACCA
>JBBQYX010000048.1:0-23730 GCA_038208295.1 Candidatus Nanopelagicales bacterium
GCAGTGGTCGTGCGTCGCCGGGCGTGGACCGAACATCAGACCGACGTCGCGCAGTTGTCGGTTGAGTTGGTCGAGGACGATCCCGGGTTCCACGACGCAAGTGCGTCGCTCTGTATCGACTGATACGAGGTGCTTGCAGTATTTCGACCAGTCGATGATCACCGCCACGTTGCACGTCTGCCCGGCAAGGCTGGTCCCGCCCCCGCGCGATGTGATCGGAGCGCCATGCCGGCGGCAGACGTCCACGGCCGCGATGCCCGCCTCGATCGTGCGCGGGATGACCACACCCAGCGGCACTTGGCGGTAGTTGGAGGAGTCGGTGCTGTAGGCGCCCCGGGAGCCGGGATCGAAACGGACCTCGCCGTCCACCATGGCCAGCAGGTCGGCCTCCAATTCGCGCAGGTGGACGTACGGCTGGTCGGGGGCCGGCCTGCCGGAAACCGCGTGCTCGTCTAGGGTCGTCATCGTCTACGACCGGAACTGCTGGATCTTGTCCTTGGCCAGCGTGGTGGCGATGGCCACCTTGTGCGGCTGGCCCTTCAGGAACGCTTGCGCGAACTTCTTTGCCTGGTCGTAGGCGATCTTGCCCGGCATCGGCGGCTCATCCGGGTCGACATCGACGTCGACCAGGGCCGGGCCCGGATGGGCCAGGGCCGCCTGGACCGCCGCGCGCAGGTCGCCAGGCTTGGTCACCTTCGCGCCGTAGCCGCCGCAGGTCTGCGCCCAGGACGCGAAGTCGGGTGCGGGCGCCGGGAAGCGCACCCCGTGCTCGGGGTAGCCGAGCACCAACTGCTCCCAGAGAATCTGGCCGAGGGAGTTGTTGTTGTTCACCACCACCTTGATCGGCAGGTTGTTGCGTACGGCGGTGAGGAACTCGGCCATCAGCATGGCGAAACCACCGTCGCCGACATAGGCGATCACCTGCCGATCCGGGTAGGCATGCTGCATCCCGATCGCGTACGGCAACCCGGGGGCCATTGTGGCCAGATTGCCCGACAGATAGAACTCGCGGCCGCCCCGGATCGTCCAGTGCCGGGCTGCCCAGGTGGCAATCGTGCCGCTGTCGCACGTCATGATCGCCGTATCGGCCGCCAGGTCGTCGAGCAGCGACACCACGTACTGCGGGGCGATCGGGTCCCGCTCGGCACTTTCCAGCGCGGCCATGTTCTCTCGCCAGGAGTTCATCGCCCGCTGATACTTCTCCAGATGCGATCGGTCTGACTTGCGCTGCAGCAGCGGGATCAACTCGGTCAGGGTTGCTTTCGTATCGGCGACGATCGGCACCTCGGTCGGCATCCGCATCCCAGCTCGTACCGGATCGGCCTCGACCTGCACGACCCGGGTCTTGCCTGGCGGGGGCAGGTGCTTGGTGTACGGGAAGTTCGTTCCCAGCATGAGGAGGGTGTCGCAGTCCTCAACCAGCTCCTCGCCCGGTTTGGTGCCCAGCAGGCCGATCCCGCCCACGGCGAACTCGGAATCATCCGGGATCACCGCTTTGCCGGGAAGCGTCTTGATGACCGGTGCGCCCAGCAGGTCCGCCACTGCAAGGACCTCCTCGCGGGCGTGCAGCGCCCCCACCCCGGCGAGGATCGCCACCCGGGAGCCCTCGTTCAGCACGGCTGCCGCAGCCTGCACGTCCTGCGGCCTCGGCAGTCCGGAGGACGGCAGATAGATCGGCGCGGTGGCCGGCGACCGCACGGGAGCGACATGGGTGTACGGATCCTCGTCGGCGTCGGCCACCTGGACGTCGTTGGGGATCGTCAGGTGCGCGACTCCGCGTCGGGCCAGCGCGGTGCGGATCGCCGAGTCCACCGCAGAGGGCAGCTGCGCCGGATTGTCGATGACCAGATTGAACTCAGCGACATCGCTGAAGAGGTGATCCAGGTGCACCTCCTGCTGGTAGGCGGTACCCAGCACGGCCGTCTCCTGCATACCGGTGATCGCCAGCACCGGTGCGTGGTCGAGTTTTGCGTCGTAGAGCCCGTTGAGCAGGTGGATCCCGCCCGGCCCGGACGTCGCCAGGCACACGCCCAGCCGCCCGGTCGCCTTGGCGTAGCCGGTGGCCATGAACGCGGCGGCCTCCTCGTGGTGGACGAGGACGAAACGGATCCGTTCGGCGTTGCGGCGCAGTCCTTCCATGATGCCGTTGATGCCGTCGCCGGGGAGGCCGAAGACGGTGTCCACGCCCCACTCCACGAGTCGGTCGATCAGTGCCTCTGCGGCGATCTTGGCCATCGCTCGTCCTCCGCTGTGCGTTCGTGGGTCTTCTGCCGGTCACCTCACGTGTGCCACCTGCGCGGCCATGGCAAACGCGGCGGAATGTCCGCATCGGGTCAACGCGATGCCGCGATTCGCTCGAAATCCGGTGACTGGAGCAACGGCAGACCAGTGTTAGCCTGCATCGGTTGTATTCATACATCGATCGAGGAGTGATTCGCCTGGGCGCCCTGGCCGCCGTCGTGGCCGTGCTGTTCGTCCGCGTGCTGTATGGAGTGGAGGACCTGTCCGACCGGATCTGGAAAGGCCCCGAGTGGGCCCGACCGGCGGTCGGCGGCCTGCTGCTCGGGCTCTTCCTGCTTGCGCTACCGCAAATGTACGGCGTCGGTTACCCGGTACTGGAGAACGGCGTTGCAGGTCGGTACGCCTTCGGCTTCCTGCTGATCCTGATGGTCGGCAAGATCCTCGCGACCTACCACGACGGTGCAACAGGCGGCCGAGTTGCTGGCCACCGCCGGAACCACCGCCAGTCCGGTCCTGGACGAGGACGGGGTGATGGTCGGCTGGTTGAGTTACGACCGGGTGCTGGACGCGCTCACCGGGCGGCCCAGAGCTCACCACGAGGCAGTCGCACACGAGGAGGACCAGACGTGACGACCGAGAGAATTTCCGAAGCGGGCAGCAGAGTGCACGTCCTGCGCGACTTCGCGCTGATTGCCGACGGGGAGCGCGGCGCCGTGGTCGGCCCGGACGGGGACATCGTGTGGATGTGCGCACCTGCCTGGCACGACGACGCCGTGTTCGCCACCCTGATCGGGGGTGCCGGGACATACCGGATCATGCCCACCGACCGTTACACCTGGGGCGGATCGTATGAGGACGGGACCCTCATCTGGCGCGGCCGGTGGATCACGACGGGGTCAATCATCGAGTGCCACGACGCGCTGGCGCTACCCGCCGATCCGCACCGCGCGGTGATCCTGCGGCAGATCCGCGCACAGTCCGGCCCCGCGCGGTTGCGGGTGGAACTCCAGGTCGCACACGGTTTCGGTCGGCGCAGTATGCGTCAGTTGCACCGTGACGATCAGGGCAGGTGGACCGCCCGCAGCGGTGACCTCCGGATCCGCTGGACGGGAGCGGCGGACGCTCGACCGCTGGACGGCACATTGGTCCTGGACGTGACACTCGAACCCGGCGACACCCATGACCTCGTCCTGGAGATCAGCGACGAACCGCTGCTCGATCCCGTGTCGCCGGAGCACCTGTGGCAGGCTACTCGTACGGCGTGGTCGGGTCACATCCCGAGCTTGACCGGGACAGCTGCTCCGCGCGACGCACGCTTGGCCGCCGCGGTCCTGCATGGGCTGACCAGTTCCAGCGGCGGCATGGTCGCCGCGGCGACGATGAGTTTGCCCGAACGGGCCCACCGTCAACGCAGTTATGACTACCGCTACGCCTGGATCCGGGACCAGTGCTATTCCGGGCTGGCTGCCCAGGTCGCTGGCCTGGACGGGCTCTTCGACGACGCCGTGCAATTCGTCCAAGAACGGGTGCTCAGCGACGGGCCGAAACTCAAGCCCGCCTACCGCGTCGACGGCGGGGCCGTGCCGGACGAAAAGTCCCTGCACCTGCCCGGCTACCCCGGGGGCGATGATATCCGCGGAAACTGGGTCAACAGTCAATTCCAACTCGATGCTCTCGGCGAGGTGCTGCGGCTGCTGAGTGCCGCCGCAGCACAAAACCGACTGGACGCCGACGGCTGGTCGGCCATCCAGACGGTGGTCGCCTCGATCCGCGAACGCTGGCAGCAACCCGACGCCGGGATCTGGGAACTCGGCCCGGACTGGTGGACTCAGTCCAGGCTTGCCTGCGTGGCGGGCCTGCGCCAGGCCGCCGGGGTGGCGGCGCCCTCGGACGCCGGGGTATTCGCCGGGTTGGCAGATGCGATCCTGGCCGAGACGACCCGCACCTGCCTGCACCCGGACGGCTACTGGCAGCGCAGCCCCACGCGGCCCGGCGTTGATGCCTCGCTGGTGTGGCCGGCCGTGAACGGCGCCCTGCCGGCCAACGATCCGCGGACCCAGGCGACACTGCGAGCGGTGGAGCGGGACCTGGCCGTGGACGGCTACGCCTACCGTTACGCCGCCGACGACCTGCCGCTGGGGGAAGCCGAAGGCGCGTTCCTGCTGTGCGGGTTCATGCTCAGCCTGGCGTACGACCAGCAGGGCGACCGGGAAGCGGCGATGCGTTGGTTCGAGCGCAACCGGGCAGCCTGCGGTTCACCCGGGCTGTTCACCGAGGAGTACGACGTCACCCAGCGCCAACTGCGCGGCAATCTGCCGCAGGCCTTCGTCCATGCGACGTTCCTGCAGGCGGCGTGCGACCTTGGCTGAGGAAGACCCTGCACAGGAGGATGCGGCCACCGCCGTCCTGACCGCCTCCCGGGCACTGCTGGCTGTGGTTGCCCGGTCCCTGGCGCCGGCGTTGGAGAAGGTGACGCTGCCGCAGTTCCGGGTGCTGGTGATTCTGTCCTCCGAACCCGGGCCGGTCCGCTCGGGGGAAGTCGCTGCGGCTGTCGGCGTGCATCCGTCCACGTTCAGCCGCAACGCCGACCGGCTGGTCGCGGGCGGTTGGGTGCAACGACGGCCGAATCCGGAGAGCCGGCGCGAAACCCTGATTGGGCTGACCCCCAAAGGCGCGCGGCTGGTGGCCCTGGTGACCCGCCGTCGTCGTACGGAGATCCGGGAGATCCTGAATCGGATGACTCGCCACGACCGGGACCTCGTCCGCGCCGGCCTGGCGGTGTTCGCGGCGACCACCGGCGAGCCGTCGGTCGACGATCTTGCCGAGCTGGCCCTGTGACTCACATCCCGTAGCGCAGCAGCAGGTACGGAACGCTGACCGCAACCGACATGACCGCGGTGGGGATGCCGTACCGCAGCCATTGCTTGAACGTAATTTTCAGGCCGCTGCGGGCCGCGATGCCCACAATGACCACGTTCGCGCTGGCTCCCACCAGGGTGGCATTACCACCGAAGTCCGCGCCCATAGCCAGGGCCCACCACAGTGCGCCGTCCTGGCCGAGTTCGGGATTCGTCGCGATCAGTGAGGCGACCACCGGGGCCATGGCCGTCACGTACGGAATGTTGTCGACTACGGCGGAGACGACCGCCGAACCCACCAGGACCACCATCAGGGTCGGGACCAGTGCGCCACCGGTGACACCAGCGAGTTTCTGCGCCAGCACCTCCAAGGCCCCGACGTGCACCAGGGCACCCACCAAAATGAACAGGCCCACGAAGAACAGCAGGGTCTCCCACTCCACGTCCATGATGAGGTCGCGCGCCTTCAGCGGCGACAGCAGCAGCAGTACGCCCGCGCCTACCAAGGCGACGACCGAGGGCGCCACCCCCGTCTGCCGCTGAAGCAGAAAACCGATCAGGATCCCGGCCAGCACAATCATGCTGCGCAGCAACAACCGATGGTCCGTGATCGCCTCTCGCTCGTCCAGGGCCATCAGCTCACGTGCCCGCTCAGGATCACCGTGCAGCGCGGACCGGAACATGAATCGCGCCATGACCAGGAAGATCGCGAGCACCACGATGACGATCGGCAGCATGTGGACCAGGAAATCCACGAACGACAGGTCGGCGCGGCTGGCGATGATGATGTTCGGTGGGTCGCCGACCAGGGTGGCCGCGCCGCCAATGTTGGAGGCCAGCACCTCGGCCAGCAGGAACGGCACCGGCGCGAGCGCGAGCCGGTCGCAGACGAGCAGGGTCACCGGCGCCACCAGCAGCACGGTCGTCACGTTGTCCAGCAGGGCCGAGGACACCGCCGTGACGAGAACCAGCAGCACCATGACCCGGAAGGGTTTCCCCCCGGCGAGTTTCGCCGACCGAATGGCCATGAATTCGAAGACACCCGTACGCCGGATGACACCGACCACGAGCATCATGCCCAGCAGCAGGAAGATGACGTCCCAGTCGACGCCGGTCTCGATCGAGTAGAACGCATCCTCGGACTTGACGATGCCGAACGCCAGCACCAATGCCGCTCCGCCCAGCGCGGCGGCGACCCGGTGGATGCGTTCGGTGGCGATCAGGACATAGACCGCTACGAAGATCGCAACGGCGACCCAGGCAACGGCGGTCACCCGAGCAGTCGTTCGACGAGACGGTTCACGGTGACGACGCCTATGTAAGTGCCCTTATCGACCACAGCGACCACGGGTACGTGGGCGGAGGCCATCACCGCAGCGATCTCCACCATGGTCGCGTCCCCGTCGACCGTCGTCTCCGGCCGACCGTCCTCGATGTCCAGCGCGGCGACCAGGTCGGCCACGGTGCGCCCGGCCATGCGGTCGGCGAGCAGGTCCGCTGAGGCCTCGTCCCAGACCCGGCCCAGCGACGGGTCATCCAGGACGTAGCGTGGCAGCGCCAAGCGCAGGGCCTGCGAGGCGGGCACGACCACGAAGGAGCCCGCGTGGTTCACCACCAGTCCGGGGCAGTGCGTGCTCACGAGGACTCGCAGGGCGTCCGAGGCGCCGTCCTCCGGGCGGACCACTGGCACCAACTCGGCCAACTCACGCGCTCTCATTGGCGTGAGTCTGCCGTGTGCCCCCCGCCGGGCGACAACCGCGGTCCAGCGACCTGGAACGGGGCAGCTGCAACGGAGTCGCCCCTGACCGTGCGCACCGGCAAACCGGCCGGCTACAGCAGGCGTCGGTCGCCCGGCGGAACGACCCGCAGCCAGCGGAAGCCGTACCCCTCCAGCGGGATCTCCAACTGGCCAGGGTGGTCTGGTACGTCCGGGGCGTCCGGGGAGCTGCCGTCCAGCAGGTCCACCAGGCGAGTGCCGGCCGGCCACGGGCCCACGGCGACGCGGGCAGTCAAGGGATCGGCCCCCAGATTGTGCAGGGTGATCATGCTGTCTCCGTCCAGGCTGTGCTCGGCGGCCAGCAGGGCGTGCTCCGGCTGCTCGATGACCGTCCAGTCACCCCAGCCGAGTTCGGGGCATTCCCGATAGCGGCGTACCAACAGGGTCATGAAGGACAACAGACTGTCCGGTTCGCGGCGCTGTGCCTCGACGTTGACATGCTCGGGGCTGAAGCCGTCCTGAGTGACCGGGCGGACCAGTTTCGATGGTTTGGCCGTGGAGAAGCCGCCGTTGGGTCCCGCGGTCCACTGCATGGGGCTGCGGACCGCGTAGCGGTCGGGAATCGCGAGGTTCTCCCCCATCCCGATTTCCTCGCCATAGAAAAGGACCGGTGTCCCGGGCAGGCTGAACAGCAGGCTGTAGACCATCCGGATCCGACGCGGATCCCCGGACAGCATGGGAGGCAGCCGACGGCGTAGACCGCGGCCATACAACTGCATGTCCTCCTGCGGCCCGAATGCGGCGAATACCTCCTCCCGCTCCGGCACGGACAACTTATCGAGGGTTAATTCGTCGTGGTTGCGCACGAACGTTGCCCACTGGCAGCTGCGGGGCAGCACCGGTCGGCGGCTCAAGGATGCGATCATCGGCCGCGCGTCCTGGCGAGCCAAGGACAGATACATCTGCTGCATCGTAATGAAGTCGAACTGCATGCTCAGTTCGTCACCGGCATCACCACCGAAGAACTCCAGTTGATCCTGGTACTCAAGGTTGACTTCGCCGAGCAGCATCGCGTCGCCCACACGGCGACCCAGAAACGCACGCAGTTCCCGCAGGAAGTCGTGCGGGTCCGGCAGCTGGCTGCGGTCCTCTTCCGTGAAGCCGGTCTCGTCGAGCAGCGCCGGGACGGCGTCGACCCGGAACCCGGACAGACCGAGCTCGAGCCAGAAGCCGGCGATCTTGGCGATCTCATCGCGGACCTTCGGGTTGCTGACGTCCAGATCGGGCTCGGTCCGGTAGAACCGATGCAGATAGAACTGCCCGGCCTTCTCGTCGTACTGCCACAGACTGTCCTCCTGGTCCGGGAAGGCCACCTGCTGCTTGGTGTCGCCGGGATCCTCGTCCCGCCACACGTACCACTCTCGAAACGGCGACTCCTTATCCGAACGGGCAGCCTTGAACCACGGATGCAGGTCGGAGGTGTGGTTGACCACCAGGTCGGCGATGACCCGGATGCCCCGGTCGCGGGCGGTGCGCACCAACTCGACGAAGTCGCCAAGGCTGCCCAGGCGGGGCTGCACCGCGTAGTAGTCGGTGATGTCGTAGCCGTCGTCCCGGTTCGGGCTGGGATAGAAGGGCATCAGCCACAGGCAGGTCACCCCCAGCTCGGCGAGGTAGTCCAGCCGCTGGGTCATCCCCGTGAGGTCGCCGCGGCCGTCGCCATCGGTGTCCAGGAATGACTCGACGTCCGCGCAGTAGAGCACCGCGTTCTTCCACCACAGGTCACTCGTATCGGTGATCTTCACGTCCACTCCCCTGCTCGCCGGTCCGCACCCGGTCCTACCTGCCATCCGGCAGCCCGCGGTAAACCCGTCGAGGCCACGATCGTGGGTCGCTTCCAGTGGCGGGATGCCGGGTGATCCGTACGCTGGAGACTCACTCGTCACTCGGAGGTACGAGCGCATGACCACGACGACCGCTCCCGCCCGTCCCGCAACCGACCGCATCACCGGACTGCGGCGATACAACCTCGTGGCCGGAGCGCTGCACGCCGCTCAAGCCATCGTGGTGCTGATTCTGGCGAACGACTTCACTCTGCCGGTGACGGCCAGTTACCTCGCCGGGCAGCCCGGGACGCCCCCGGACGATCGGGTCACCCTGCTGGATACACGCATCGGCTGGGCCGTCGCGGGCTTCTTCGCGCTGTCGGCGATATTCCACTTCGTGGTCGCGTCGCCCTGGTTCTACCAGCGCTACAAGGGCGGCCTGCTGGAGGGCCGCAACTACTTCCGCTGGGTGGAATATTCGCTGTCCAGCTCCATCATGATCGTGTTGATCGCGCAGTTGACCGGGATCTCCGACGTCGCCGCCCTGACCGGCCTGTTCGGCGTGAATGCCGCGATGATTCTTTTCGGGTGGCTGCAGGAGAAATACCACCAGCCGGGCGACGGTGGCTGGGTGCCGTTCGTGTTCGGCTGCATCGCCGGTGTCGTCCCGTGGCTGGCGATCGTCTTCTACGTGATCGCGCCCGGCTCGACGAGCGGCGCCGAACCCCCCGCGTTCGTGTACGGGATCATCGTGTCGCTGTTCGTCTTCTTCAACACCTTCGCCATCAACCAGTTCCTGCAGTACAAGCAGGTCGGTCGCTGGCGGGACTACCTCGTCGGCGAGCGCACCTACATCACCCTCAGCCTGGTGGCCAAGTCCGTCCTGGCCTGGCAGATCTTCGCCTCCACCCTGGCCGGCTGACCCCCGCCGCCGGTCGCTCCGTACCGCCCGGAGCGCCCGAGGACCGGAGCACTGCCGGGCCCTTGGGTAGGTCAGTTGGTGACGATTGACTCATGCCCCTGCGCGTCAGCCACCTAGTCTGGCTGGACCTGCATGTGTGAGGAGGGCCGTGACGCGATAACGCCATCACGCCCTGCTCTGGTGCCACTTCGTCGTCGATGCCGGCGGCCATCGACCGTCCTCGAAGCGCCCGTCCGCCACTGACCCCACACATCCTGGGATAAGGCAGATGGCCGATCAGCAACGCACCTATTCGGGTCTCCCCACCGTCATCAGCGGCAACGGGGCCGTAGCCCACGTCATGCGCCACGTCTGTGGCGGGGTGATCGGGTATCCCATCACGCCGTCGACGGAGATCTCCGAGTTGTACGAGGCCGCCCGCGCCGAGGGCGGCGTCAACGTCTGGGGTAAGCACCCCTTCTTCTTCGAGCCCGAGGGCGAGCACTCCGCGCAAAGCGGCGCCCTGGGGGCAGCATTGACCGGCGGGCAGTTCATCTCCAACGCATCCTCCAGTCAGGGGATCTTGTACGCGATGGAGTCGCATTACGTCACCGTCGGCAAGAAGATCGGCGGTTTCGTCCTGCAGGTGGCGGCTCGGGTGGTCTCCAAACACTCACTGAACGTGATGGCCGGCCACGACGACGTCTATGCGTTGCTGTCCGCGGGCTACACGATCCTGTTCGGGTCCAACCCGCAGGAGGCGGCTGACCTCGCCGCGATCGCTTACCGCTCCTCCGCGCTGTCCCTGATCCCGGTCGCGAACGCGATGGACGGGTTCTCCACCAGCCACATGCTCAGCGAGGCCCTGCTGCCGGAGCCGGAACTCCTGCGGGACTACCTCGGCGACCCGGCCGGGCGGATTCCGGCGCCGACCGTGGCGCAGGAGCTGCTATTCGGCGCTAAGGGCCGCGTCTTCCAGTTGCAGCACTATCTGGACCGGCACCGGGACGACTTTGCTCCCGGTGATCTGACGGCGCTCACCACGTTCCTGGATGAGCAGGCCGACCGGGTCGAGGCCGACGCCGACGGCGAGCTGGTGGCGCAGACGCAGGCCTGGGTGCCTGCAGAGTTGCACGGACAATGGCGCCGGCAGTGGCTGAATGCCCTGGCCAAGGGCACTCGGGCGATGGTCCCGGCGCTCGTCGACGTCAACAA
The DNA here is from genome assembly GCA_038208295.1 of Candidatus Nanopelagicales bacterium. Lineage (GTDB taxonomy): Bacteria > Actinomycetota > Actinomycetes > S36-B12 > JBBQYX01 > JBBQYX01. Next base: position 10,759 of record JBBQYX010000048.1, read on the forward strand.
CCCCGGCCTGACCGGGCCGGTGCAGAACCAGCCGGACTTCCAAGCCGGTGCCGTGGACCACCGGACGCACTTCGCCAACGCCGTCCCCGCATTGACCCGCCAGGCCATGGCGGAATACTCCGCGCTGACGGGTCGGGAATACGCCCCCATCCTCGCGTACGACTGCGCTGACGCCGATTACGTCATGGTGGGTCTGGGCTCGATCACCGACGACGTCCGCGCGGTAGTGACGCACCTGCGCTCGCAGGGCCTGAAGGTCGGCGTCGCCTCGGTGAAGCTCCTCCAGCCGTTCCCGGAGGCGGAGCTCATCGAGGCCATCGGCAACGCCAAGGCAGTCACTGTCCTGGAGCGCTCCGACCAGACGGCCCTGACGTCATTCGTGACATCCGCGCTGTTCAAGGCGCATGCGAACGTCGATGTGCCGCAACACCCGGGCATCCCCGCGCTGTCCATCATCCCCCGCCTCACGACCGCGATCTTCGGCCTCGGCGGCCACGACGTGCAGCCACGCCACATCGTCGCGGCCTACCGGCACATGGCCGACGGCAAGAGCGTCCCACTGATCTATCTCGGCTCGCAGTTCTTCGCCAAGGACCCGGCTCCGCACATGGTGGAGATCCAGGACCGCCTGCGGGCGGCCTATCCCGAGACCGAGTTCATGGCCTTGGAAACCGAGCCGAACCCAGTTCTGCTGCCGTCCACCGCGATGCGTATCCGGTTCCACTCGGTCGGGGGGTATGGCACGATCGCTACCGGGAAACTGCTCACCGACATCCTCGGCGGCGTGCTCGGCATGCATTCCAAGTCGGCACCGAAATACGGCTCGGAGAAGTCCGGTGCCCCGACGAACTACTACATCACCTTGTCGCCGGAGCCGGTGCTCGTCACCAATGCGGAGCTCGAGGACGTCGAGATCGTCGTTTCGCCGGACCACAAGTCCTTCATCCACACCAACCCGTTGAAAGGCTTGGTCGAGGGCGGCACCTTCATTCTGCAATCCGACCTGTCCCCCGAGAATGTCTGGCGCGAACTGCCGAAGTACGCCCGCCGTACGATCCGGGACAAGAAGATTCAGTTCCTGGTCGTCGACGCCTTCCACGTCGCCAAGAAGCACGCCCCCACCCCAGAACTCGAGCTGCGCATGATGGGCATCGCGTTCATCGGCGCGGTGGTCGGTCACGTGGACCGCATCTCCCAAGGGGCGACCGCAGACGCCATCAGCACCAAGGTGAGCGCCCAGATCGCCAAGAAGTTCGGCACCAAGGGCGATGCGGTCGTCGAGGGCAACATGGCCGTCATTCGGGAGGGCATGCAGGCCGCGCGACTCGTCCCGTACGACACCCCGGAGTTCCTGGCGATCGACGAGGAGACCGGCCCGGCCCGGACCATGCTCAGCGTCGCGCTGTCCGCCTCGATGTGCACGAGCCCGAGCGCATCGTCGGCAAGCGCCCTGTTCGACCCGGCCTACTACGAGGACCTCATCGCGCGACCATTCCGCGAGGGGACCATCGGCGAGGCGCCGGTCCTGCCCGGCACCGGCTTGTTCATGCCGGCCGGGACGTCGGCCAGCAAGGACAAGGGCCTGTTCCGGCTGACCGTGCCGGAGTTCCACTTCGAGGACTGCACCGGCTGTATGGAATGCGCCCTGGCCTGCCCGGACGCCGCCATCCCCAACATCGTCCACGAGATCCACGACCTGCTGCTCACCGGCATCAAGGACCTCGACGTGAGCGATGCGCAGCGCGAGGCTCTGCGTACGCATGTTTACGGGCTGTCCGAGCGGGTCCGGGAGGCGTACCGGCAGGACAAGACGCCGCGGGCGTTCCATGAGCTCGTCGCCGCGGCCGTCGAGACGCTTGGCCTGGACAACCCCACCGTGCAGCGCAATTTCGCCGCACTGGTGACGACGCTTTCGCACTATCCCGTGTCCCGCACCCGGCCGTTCTTCGACGCGATGGAGAACGAGGTGCCCGGTACGGGTGCGCTGTTCTCGGCCACCATCGACCCCTGGAAGTGCACCGGCTGCCTGGAGTGCATCGAGGTGTGCGGTCCCGGGGCCCTGACTCCGCTGGACCAGGACGCCGACGTCCTGGATGGGCTGCAGCACCGCTTCGAGTTCATGACTGAGTTGCCGAACACGCCCAAGCGGTTCTACGACGGGTCGATCGCCGCCGACGGCGACCTCAAGCGCCTGATGCTGGACCGGCACAACTTCTACTCCACTGCGGGCGGTCACGGCGGCTGCCGCGGGTGCGGTGAGGTCACTGCCATCCGGTTGGTAATGGCGACCAGCCACGCGCTGGGCGACGAGCGTCGCAAGACGCATCTACGCGAGTTGGAGACCCTGGTCAACCAGCTGCAGGAGAAGTTGTACGCGGTCGACCCGAGCGACGCCGAGCGGCGGCACCGCATCGGTGCGTTGCTCAGCACCTTGGAGACGCGGCTGTACCTGTACGAAGGCGGCCCCACCGGCAACGGCCCGTCGACGACGGTCATCGCCAACGCCACAGGTTGCAGCAGCGTCTACGCCTCGACCATGCCGTACAACGCCTACCTCGACCCATGGGTCAACAGCCTGTTCCAGGACACCCAGCCACTAGCTAAGGGCATCTTTGAGGGCATCTCGGCGCAGGTCGTGCCCGACGTACGCGCCCTGCGGCTAGCGCGGTTGGAACTTGAAGACGCCTACGACCCCGCCGTGCACGACGCGGAGTTCCGGATGCTGTCGTGGGCGGAGTTCACCCCGACTGAACTCGCCATGCTGCCGACGATGCTGACGATCGGTGGCGACGGCGCCAGCTACGACATCGGCTTCGGTGCGATGTCACGGGTGCTGGCCAGCGACACCCCGATCAAGGTGCTGGTGCTGAACTCCGGTGCCTACTCCAACACCGGCGGCCAGACCTCCACGTCGAGTTACACCGGCCAGGACTCCGACCTGTCCCGGTTCGGTGGGGCCCACCATGGAAAGCATGAGACCCGCAAGGAACTCGGCCTGCTAGCCTCGTTCCACCCCAACGTGTTCGCCTGCGCGACTAGCACGGCGATGCACGGCCACTTCCTGTCCAGCACCATGCAGATGCTAGAATATCCGGCTCCCGCCGTGATGGACGTCTACACCCCGTGCGGGGGCGAGCACGGCATCTCGGAGTCCTCCTCCAACGCTCGGGCCCGGCTGGCGGTTGAGAGCCGGATGCACCCGCTGTTCGTGCACGACCCACGCAAGGGCGCGAACCTGTACGACTGGTTCGCGATCGACGGAAACCCTGACCCCACCAAGACGTGGACGACGAGCACGCTGGAATACCTCGACGCCGAGGGGACCGTGCAGCTGCTGACCACGCCGCTGACCCCGGCTGAGTTCGCTCTCGGCGAGGTCCGGTTCAAGAAGCAGTTCGCCCGGCTGGCCGCGGACGCGGAAGAGGCCGCGGTGCCGATCGACGAGTACGTCGAGATGTCCGCCGCGGAGCGGGTCGGTCATCTGCCGTTCGTGTACGCGACCGACGACGACCGGCACCTGATCAAGGTCGCCTGCTCGGATTCCATCGTCGCGCTGGTCGAGGACCGGCGCCGGTACTGGCACACACTGCAATACCTGTCCGGTGGGCACGAGGCCGCGTCAACCTCGCTGCAGAAGGCCGACTTCGATGCCCTGCGGACGATGTACGACGAGGCGATGACCGAGCGGGAGAGTTCCCTGGACGACTTCGCCCGGGCCATGTCCGAGCTGGCCACGTCCAGCAAGGCTCCAGTGGGCAACGGGTTCGGCATCCCGTCCACCCGCACCGGGGCCGCGCCTGCAGCGGTGGCCGCACCGGCCGCTGGCGCGGTCGCCCTGGCCGAGGGGCCGGTCTGGCTCGATCCCGTCGACCAGGCGCTGTGCAACGACTGCGGCACCTGCTACCAGGAACTGCCCCAGTTCTTCGAGAAGGTGACGGTCGTCATCAACGGGCAGGCCCAGGTCGTGGCCCAGATGATCCCGGGCGCCGCGGCCAGCGTCGAGGTGACCCCGGAGATACAGAAGCGGATCGACCGGGTCCGCAAAACTTGCGACGCGGAGATCATTCGATGACATCTACCCCGGAGCTGCAGGACCCCACAGGGGCCGACGACCTGCAGCGCTACGTCGAGGCCAGCAGCACCATGGAGACCAGCCGCGCGCAGGTCGAGGTGCTCGGGCGGTCGGAGTCGGTGGAGTCGTTCAACCATCAGCTCGACCTGCTCAAACGCCGGCTGCTCACCGAGCCGCGGGCGTTCCGCGACCTATTCATCTCCGACGGCATGGAGGCCATCGCCTGGGAGTTCCAGCAGCCTGAGCTCGGTGCCGACTTCGTCCGCTCGTTGTGGTCGATGCTGCTGCGCGATGACGATGTCAGCACGGTCCTCATGCGTTTCGTCTGGGACCTGCCGCTGGGCATGAAGCGCAAATTCGTCCGGGCCCTCGATGCGCACCTGTCCGACCGCTACCCGATGTTCGACGGGCTGTCGATCGACTGGCCGGGCAACAACGGAATCCCGCCGTTCATCCGGGACGCCGAGGCGCGCGCCCACGATTTCGGGCTGGTCAACCAGGGCTACCTCGGCTACCTCGACGCCGGCTACAGCCCGCGTGACGTCGACCTGCTGGTGTGGCTGGAGGTGCTGCGGGACAAGCAGTGCGAGGAGAAGCCCTGCGAGCTGGGCGTCTTCTTGGCCGAGCACAGCGAGCCGAAGGGCGGTTGCCCGGTCTCCATTCACATTCCGCAGGTCATCGAGCTCATCGGTCGCGGCCAGTTCCGTGAGGCGTTCGAGTTGATCGAGGCAAGCAACCCGCTGCCCGACGTCACCGGTCGGGTGTGCCCGCAGGAACTGCAGTGCCAGGGCGTCTGCCTGCAGAAGCTGCCGATTGCGATCGGGCAGCTGGAGTGGTTCCTGCCGGAGCGACAGAAGCTGGTGGACCCCGATGCGGCAGCCCGACGCTTTGCAACGCACCGCAATCCGTGGGAGGTCGCAACCCGGCCTCCGGTGGCGATCATCGGTTCCGGTCCGTCCGGACTTATCAACGCCTACCTGCTGTCGGCCGAGGGATTCCCGGTCACGGTGTTCGAGGCGTTCCATGCCCTCGGCGGGGTGCTTCGCTACGGCATCCCCGAATTCCGGCTGCCCAACGAACTGGTCGACGATGTCGTCGCCAAGATCCGCATGCTGGGCGGCAAGTTCGTGGAGAACTTCGTCGTCGGCAAGACCGCGAGCCTGCAGGACCTGCGGGACGCCGGCTTCTGGCGGATCTTCGTCGGCACCGGCGCCGGTCTGCCGCGGTTCATGAACATCCCCGGCGAGCACCTGCTGAATGTGATGTCGGCCAACGAGTTCCTCACCCGGGTCAACCTCATGCAGGGCCTGCGCTCCGACTACGAGACCCCGCTGCCGGAGACCAAGGGCAAGCAGGTCATCGTTATCGGCGGCGGCAACACCGCGATGGACGCGGCGCGCACCGCACAACGGCTCGGCGGGAACGTGACCATCGTCTACCGCCGTACCCAGAACGAGATGCCAGCCCGCGTCGAGGAACTGCACCATGCCCTGGAAGAGGGCATCGCCTTGAAGGTGCTCCGCTCCCCCGCGGACTTCCTCGGCAACGACGAAACCGGTTTCGTGCAGGCCACCACCTTGGAGGTCATGGAACTCGGCAAGCCGGATGCGTCCGGGCGACGCCGGCCGGTGGCGACCGGGAAGACCGAGGTCATGCACGTCGACCTGGTCATCATGGCGCTGGGCAACGCTGCCAATCCCATCATCAAGGACTCCGAGCCCCGTCTGCACGTATCCAAGTGGGGCACGATCGACCTCGATCACAAGGGCTCTCAGGAGACCACCCTGCCCGGCGTCTACACCGGCGGGGATGCGGCCCGCGGCGGATCCACCGCCATCAAGGCCGCCGGTGACGGGCAGGCCGCGGCGCGAGAGATCTTCGGCGCCGTCGACCTGGAAGCAGACGAGATCACCGAGATGGTGCAACGAGCGGAGGCCTATTCCGAACTCGCCTCGACCACGCAGACGATCCTGGCCAAGGCCGAACTGAGCCCCGGCATAGACGAGTTCGTCGTCTATTCACCGCTGATTGCGAAGGCGGCACAGGCCGGCCAGTTCGTACGGGTCCTGCCCCGGTCCGACGGCGAACTCATCCCGTTGACACTGGCCGACTGGGACTGCGACGCGGGCACGATCACCCTGGTGATCCAGGGCGTCGGGACGAGCAGCCTGGAGATCAACCAGATGGGAGTGGGGGATGCCTTTACCGGCATCGCCGGGCCGCTGGGGCGGGCCAGTGACGTGCATGCCTACGGCCCGGACACGACGGTGGTGTTCACCGCAGGCGGCCTCGGCCTGCCGCCGGCGTACCCGATCATGGTGAAGCACCTGGCCGCCGGAAACCACGTCACGCTGATCTCGGGTTTCCGGTCGAGCACCCTGATGTTCTGGACCGAGCCCGGTGAGCGGGTCGAGGAACTGCGCGCCGCCTACCCGGCCACGTTCGAGGTCATCTACACGACCAACGACGGCACGTTCGGCGTCCCCGGTTTCGTCACCGGTCCGCTGGAGGAGTTGTTCCAGGCCAACCGGGCCGGGCAGGGCCGTACGGTCGCCGAGGTGGTCACCATCGGACCACCGCTGATGATGCGGGCGGTCAGCGACCTCGCCGTACGCTACGGAGTTCCGTGCGTCGCCAGCCTGAACTCGATCATGGTTGATGCGACCGGGATGTGCGGTGCCTGCATGGTCCCGGTGACGATCGACGGCCAGGTCGTACGCAAGCACGCCTGCATCGACGGACCGGAGATCGACTCACACATCATCGACTGGGACAAGTTCCTCCCCCGGTTCGGACTGTTCAAGTCCCAGGAGCACGACAGTCTGGAACGGCACCACCTGGTCTGAGCCTGCACGTCAGGCAGTGCCGCGAGGCAGAGTTCGTGCGAGGACCCCGCCCGGGGTGGTCGCGGGCGGGGTCCTCGCACGTGTGGACCGATCCGCGCTGACCCACATCGGTCGATGACGATGGGAGCCCGGCAGCGCTGACTCCAGAAATGCCTCGGCCGGGGCCCCCAGGGGGTCCCGGCCGTCGTGCCATGACACCTCAGTGCAGCTGCGCAGTTGCATCCCACGGGGTGCATACCGTGACCCTGCACCGACCAATCGCCGGGTGGAGTCAGTTGCATACCCGTCAGAGCGCGTTCGTCCAACTGGTGGCGACGCCGAACCGAGAAGCGATCAACTCTCGGTGAGAAGGGCCTGCACCAGGTCGAATGAATCCCACAGACGCATGTCTTCGGTGAGCTCTGCGTCGGTGAGCTCCGGCGGAACTTGCTCGCTGCCGACCGGCCGGGTTTCCTCGGGCCGATCCAGGGCCTGGAGCGCTGAGGTGGTCATGCAGGAACGGTAGGCCGGCGTCAGGAAATGGTGAGGGGCCCAAAGTCCCGAATACAGGGGAAAGTTGGAGTACAGGTCAACTATAACTGCTACGCCGCAGCCATTTCGTCGGCAGGGGTCCCGTTCGGGGGGGCCGAAGTTCCCGTTCTTAGCCCTGCCTTGCCTCACCTGCCGACTGGGACCCGGCGGCGCAGCGGCCGGCGTCGGCCCCACAAGCATGGCGCACCGGGTCAACCGCCGCGTGCTGGCGAGGGAGGGGACGGGCACGTAGGTGACCGTTCAAGGTGTCCTCAGCGTCACATCGGGGCATCGTGGGCACATGGAACTCCCCGTGGCGCCCCTCGCCGACGCGTCCTCCGCCCACGCCATGCGCGCGCCCGCCGGCGGGGTCATCGCCGGGGTGGGCCGGGCGCTAGGCCCATACCGGCACTCCCAAGCCGAGATCACGAAGGCGCTGGGCGGCCTGGTGACAGCGGGCGACGACCGCGCGCACCGGCTGTTGCAGAGGGTGCATGCCAACGCCGGCGTCGACGAACGACACCTAGTCCTACCCCTGGACGAATACGCCCACCTGGACGGCTTCACTGCGGCGAACGACACCTGGTTGCGGGCCAGCGTGGATCTGGGCGGCCAGGCGGTACGGGCGGCGCTGGCGGCCGCGGGGCTGCGGCCAGACGACGTCGACCTGCTCGTCACGACGACGGTGACCGGGGTCGCCGCCCCCAGCCTGGATGCGCGGCTGGTGGGACCGTTGGGGCTGCGGCCGGACGTCAAACGGATGCCGCTGTTCGGGCTGGGCTGCGTGGCGGGGGCGGCGGGAACGGCCCGGTTGGCTGACTTCCTGCGTGGCGATCCGGACGGCGTCGCGGTCCTACTGGCGGTGGAGCTGTGCTCTTTAACCGTGCAGCGCGACGACTCCTCGACCGCCAACCTCATCGCCAGTGGTCTGTTCGGCGATGGCGCCGGTGCCCTGGTCATGGTCGGTGCACGTCGGGCTCAGGCCCTGGGACTGACCGGCCCGCAGGTGGTGGCCACCCGATCGCGGTTCTACCCGGATAGCGAACGGATCATGGGCTGGGACGTGGGATCCAGCGGGTTCCGGATCGTGCTGTCCGCCGACGTTCCCCACATCGTGGAGCAATACCTGGCCGAGGATGTCAAGGACTTCCTGGCCGCGCACGAATTGGACATCGGCGACGTGGCGCATTGGGTTGCCCACCCGGGCGGCCCGAAGGTGATCGAGGCGATGGTGAGCACGCTCGGCCTGGCGCCGGATGCCCTGTCGATCACCCGCCGATCACTGTCGGCAGTGGGAAACCTGTCGTCAGCCTCAGTCCTGCATGTCCTGGCCGACACCCTCGATGCGCACCCGCCCGGATCCGGGGACGTCGCCGTCATGGTGGCGCTGGGCCCCGGATTCTGCGCCGAGTTGGTGTTGTTGCAATGGTGATTTCGATGGTCGGCTGGTGACCGTGTTCTGTAGCCCTGAGTCCGGGTGCCCGTGATGAGTTCTCCGTACGCCTATTTGGTGCTGCTCGGGCTGGTCGGTCTGGAACGCTTGGCCGAACTCGTCGTCGCGCGCCGCCATGCAGCGTGGGCGCTAGCGCGTGGCGGAGTCGAGAGCGGTGCCGGGCACTACCCATTCATGGTCGTTCTGCACACCGGCCTGCTTCTGGGTGCGGCGGTGGAGGTGATCGCCGCTGACCGGCCGTTCCTGCCCTGGCTAGGGTGGCCGATGCTGGCCATTGTCGTTGCAGCCCAAGGGTTGCGCTGGTGGTGCATCGCTACGTTAGGACCGCAGTGGAACACCCGCGTCATCGTCGTACCGGACCTGCCGCTGGTGCGCCGTGGACCGTATCGATGGCTGCGGCATCCGAACTACCTCGCCGTCGTCGCTGAGGGGATCGCGTTGCCGCTGGTGCACACCGCCTGGATCACGGCGCTGGTGTTCACTATCGCCAACGCATTCCTGCTGCGCGTGCGGTTGGGTACGGAGAACCGGGCCCTGAACGGTCTGGCGCCGCAGCCGACCGCACGTGTCAGCGGCGATCCCGGATGAAACCCGACGCTGATGTCGTCGTGGTCGGTGGGGGTCCCGTCGGCTTGGTGGCGGCCCTGCATGCGCGGCGGCTCGGGCTGTCGGTGGTGCTCCTGGAACCGCGCGCACCAGGGATCGACAAGGCCTGCGGCGAGGGCCTGATGCCCTCCGGGCTGGCCGAGCTCATCAGCCTGGGGGTCGATCCCCCGGGCCGTCCGATCGCCGGCATTGGTTACCACGATCAAGCAGGTCGGGTGGCCCAGGCTCGGTTCGGCGACCAGCCCGGACGGGGCGTACGCCGCACGGTCCTGCAGAAGACTCTGCACGCCGCCGCCCGCGACGCGGGGGTGGACATCGTCGGGCGGGCCGCCGACGGCATCCGGGCGGACCTCGACGGCGTCGTCGCGGCCGGGGTGCGAGGCCGCTACCTGGTGGCCGCCGACGGGCTGCACAGTCCGATCCGGCGCTCGCTGGGCCTCATCGATGGACGCCAGTCCCGCGCGCCGGCGCGTTACGGGCTGCGCCGCCACGTCGCGATAGCCCCGTGGACCGACCTGGTGGAGGTGCATTGGGGCAAGGACGCCGAGTGCTACATCACGGGCGTGGACGAGTCGACCGTCGGCATCGCGATGTTGACCGCGCAGCGGGGGCGGTCATGGGAGTCGTGGTTGCAGGCGTTCCCGGCCGTAGCAGAGCGGGTCTTGGGGGCCCCGGTGGCCTCGAGCGACCGGGGGGCCGGTCCGCTGCGGCAATCGAGCCAGCGCCGGGTCAACGGCCGGGTCCTACTGGTCGGAGATGCGGCCGGCTACGTCGACGCGCTGACCGGGGAGGGCCTGGCAGTCGGCTTCGCCTCGGCTCGGGAGGCTGCGCGGGCCATCGCCGCGGACGATCCGCGATCGTACGAGGCAGCCTGGCGCCGGGTGACGCGGACCAGTCGGCTGTTGACCCGGTCGCTGCTGGTGGTCACCGCAACCCGAACCGGCCGCGCCGCCGTGGTGCCGGCCGCCCGCGCGCTGCCGCGGGTGTTCGACTCGGTCGTGTCGGCCCTGGCCTGAAACGAGGGTCAGGTTGACCGGCAGTCACTCAGCTTGGCACCGAGGCTTGGCCGGCCAGCACCAACAGCACGACTGCCACCACGGCAAGCCCTAGGCAGAACCAGAACAGCGCTCGGCCCCGACCAACGGCGACGACGACGCCCGCGCCGAGCACAGTGCCGGCCACCAACGCCCCGGATACCCATACCGGGACAGCCAGTTGGAAGGCCAGCAGGGCAATGGCACACGTCAGCAGCAGCACCGCCAGCCATGTCGCGGACCGCTCCCCCAGCCGCTCGGCCAACCCGCCGGTACCGATGGCCCGGTCGCTGGCCAGATCCGGGATGGCATTCGCCAGATGCGCGCCCATCCCCAGCAGGGCTGCGGCGGCGGTGAGCCACAGGGCAGGCGCGAGCGGCGGATTCAGGCCGAGGGTGACGAACGCCGGGAGCAGCCCGAACGACACCGCGTACGGAACGATCGAGAACACCGTCGACTTGACGCCGACGTTGTACAACCAGGCGGAGATCAACCCGACGACATGCGCCGAACCGCCGACCGGCCCGGATGCCGCGTACGACACGAGGACGGCCAGGAACAGGGTGATCCCAGCGAGCCACCAGAGCAGCCCGGCGCTGACGGCGCCATTCACCGTGGGCTTGTCGCGGCGCCCGGCGAGGCGGTCGGCGGGCGCGTCGAAGGCGTCGTTGCTCCACCCGACCGACAGTTGGCCCGAGAAGATCGCCACGCCGATGAGGATCACGCCGAGCAGATCACGCCCGAGCGCAGCGGCCAGCACCAGCATCACGACCGTCACCGCGACGACCGGCGCCGGGTGGGACGCCTTGATCAGCCCGACCCCGAGCCTGCTGCTGTGCGCTGGGGACTCCACCGGGTCGATCACCATCCCGACAGTCTCGCGTGGGTGGGCCGGCGCCGGAGCCAAGTCACCTGCCAAGACCGTGGGCTACGAACTGGCCAGATCCCCACGTCGAAGAGTTCCGGCGCACCTTCGACGTCCGACCGGACATGATGGCGGCCATGACCGAACGCAATGTGCTGGGCGGCGAGTTGGAGCCGTGCGGAACGGAACCGTTGACGGGATACTTCCGGGACGGTTGCTGCACCACCGGACCAGAGGACGTGGGCAGCCACACAATCTGCGCCGTGGTCACCGCCGAGTTCCTGGACCATCAGCGGCGGATCGGGAACGACCTGTCCACGCCGATGCCTCAGTACCACTTCCCCGGACTGACGCCGGGCGATCGCTGGTGCGTCACCGCCGTCAACTGGGCGCGCGCCTATCGGGACGGGGTTGCGGCGCCGGTGGTTCTGGCCTCGACCAATGAGGCGGTGCTCAGCCTCGTCCCGCTGGAGGTTCTCCAGAAAGATGCCGTGGACGTCCCCGACGATCCGGGTGTTCTGGGCCTGTGACGTTCAACGGGAGGCATCGGGTTTCGGTCGACGTAGAGCCGGTATTCGTCGATCAGCCCGAGTGCGCGGAACGTCGACGCGACATCGCCAGAACGATCCGGCCCATCACTGCACGCCTCACTGTGCCGCGTCGCGCCGCCACCCAGGTGGTGGCATCTCCGTGTCGGGGGCGGCAGTGGTGACGAACCCGGCGGGCGTCACCCTGCAGGTGTCCAGCACCGGTCCGGCCGGTACCTACCTGAATCTCGTGTGGACCGGTGGTGGCGGGGGTGACCCCGTCCCGACCATGCCCGCGCGGTGGAACCTGAACGCACCGCCCGGCGAGTTGCAACTGTCGTGCCCCACAGCCAGCGTCCAGGGCACGACGAAGGCCGTGACCGTCACTGACCCCGGTGGATTCTGGTCCACGACGACTCTGGCGGACCTGGACTGTCCTCCGGGAATGCTGCCGTCATCGAGTTGATGACCACCTTGGCGAACGTTGGCGGGGTCACGGGGGCGACCCGTCCGAGCATCGGGGCGACCCGAGCGCCCGTCGGCTACCGCGGTGCCGCGACCCAGACGTATGTCGGCAGTCGGGATGGCAAGCCCTACCTCACTGCGTTAGTTACCGGCAGCGCAGGGACGTTCACCGCGTCCCCCGACGCGCTCTGCCACCTCAACTGAGGCACGCCAACTGCTACCACTAGCTCTCGTACGGCCATGGCACACCGGCGACAGGCGAACAGCCTGCACCTGGTGAGGTGCGCCGTACACCCACATCTCACAGTGGGGGGCTGGTGGGGGTAGCCAATCCAACGACAGCGTCCACCCAGGCGCGTCCGGCTGGCGTGGAACCGGCACGCGGTGACTGGCGTCGCAGCGCCGTAGGACACCGCGGCGTCACCCGAGGGACGATGGCGGTGCCACGGCAGAAAGGTGCGGCGATGGCCACCAGCGCGAGCAACCGGACGATCACTCGGGCCTCAGCCCGCACGAGGTCGAGCCTCGCCGTCGGCGGGCTCGTCGCTGCGCTCGCGCTCGTCGCGTGCGGAACCCAGGTGGCCGGCGGGCCGG
>JBBQYX010000049.1:0-23470 GCA_038208295.1 Candidatus Nanopelagicales bacterium
CGCTGGTGCACGGTCTGGAAGTTGGTGAGCATGCCACCGAGCCAGCGCTGGTTGACGTAGGGCATCCCGACGCGCGTCGCCTGCTCGGCGATGGCCTCCTGGGCCTGCTTCTTGGTGCCGACGAACATCACGACACCGCCCTTGGCGACGGTCTCCTTGACGAAGGCGTAGGAGCGGTCGATGTAGGCGAGCGACTGCTGCAGGTCGATGATGTAGATGCCGTTGCGCTCGGTCATGATGAAGCGCTTCATCTTGGGGTTCCACCGACGGGTCTGGTGCCCGAAGTGGACGCCGCTCTCCAGGAGCTGGCGCATCGTGACCACGGCCATTGCCGGATCTCCTTCTTTCGCGTCCCCGCTGCCGTCCTGACGCAGACCAGGCAGCCGTGCCGCGATGAAGCGGACCCGGCGGCCCTGGCGCTCAGGTGAGCTGGGCGGGGGACGTGCTTGTCGGTTGCTTGCGGCCCGTCGGTCGGCGGACCGCTCCTGACCCCGCCGGTGGGCCTCACCTCGCCGGAGCGAGGACCGTGAGGCGCACCGCCGACCCTGATGCGTCGCGGCGGGGCCGGACGCGGTCGGGATGCGGGCGTGCGAATTTGACCCGGACGAGGCCGAGCCGGATGTGAGTGTAGCGCTCCACGCCGGCGCACCTGCCCTGGCGGTGGCCGGGAGGAGGTCGCCCGGGGTCCACCTGCGCTCCGCTCAACGGTCACCTTCGCCGGTCGTGTCCCCAGTCGTGGCGATGCGGGTCCCGCCGTCCACAGTCCGGAGCGGATCATGGCGCAGGCGCTCCTGGCCGGCCACCGTGGCGGAATGCGATGCCCAACCGCGTGTGAGCTGACGCCCGATCCTCACCCCGCGCCCCCGGGGCGCGACATCGTGCGGCCCGCCCTCGAGCGGTCTGTCCTTCGGCGGCCCGTTGCTGCGCCCAGCTGGCTGCTCCTGGTGGCGCTTGTGTCGGTCGTGCTGAGCGTGAGTGCCGGGCCTGTGGGTGCGGCGGCGGCAGGTGCCCGGGGCGGGTGGCCGGTACCGGCGCCCGTGGTTGCCGAGTTCCAGCCGCCGTTGCTGCGCTGGCTGCCCGGGCATCGTGGCCTGGACTTCGCCGTCGCGGCTGGCACTGTCGTACGGGCTCCGCGCGGCGGCGTGGTGCTGTTCGCCGGGCCGGTCGCCGGGCGCGGCATCGTCGTGATTGGGCACGGCGCATTGCGGTCTACGTACGAGCCGGTTGCTCCGTTGGTTGTCGTCGGACAACGCGTCGCCAGTGGACAGGTGATCGGGCGGGTGGCACCGGGCGCGGGGCACTGTGGCGGTGAACCACTGTGCCTGCACTGGGGGCTCCGCCGCGGCGAGGCCTACCTCGACCCACGGCTGCTGATCCGCCCCGGCTACGCCGTGCTTCTGCCGGGGCGGGGGCGCCCCTGATGAAACGACGTCAGTCGCCGCTGTCGACGAGCCGTCCGCGCAGTTGGAGGACGGCCTTGGTGTGCAGCTGGCAGATGCGGCTTTCGGTCACGCCGAGCACCTGACCGATCTCGGCCAACGTCAGACCTTCGTAGTAGTAGAGCGTGACAACGATCTTTTCCCGCTCGGGCAGCGTGCTGATGGCCCGGGCCAGGAGGTATTTGGTCTCCTCCGCTTCGAACACCTGCACCGGATCGTCGACCCGCGGGTCCTCCAACGTGTCGCCAAGGGTCATGCGGTCGCCGCGCTCACTGCTCGCATGCAGCAACTCGTCCAGGGCCACCACGTTGACGAACGACACCTGATTAAAAATGGTACGCAGATCGCTGACGCTGACACCCATCTCCTTGGCGACCTCGGACTCGGACGGGCTGCGCTGCAGCCGCCCCTCGAGGATGGCGAAGGTCTTCTCCACCTCACGCGCCTTGCCCCGCACCGACCGGGGGATCCAGTCGATGCTGCGCAACTCGTCGATGATGGCGCCCCGGATGCGGTTGATCGCATAAGTCTCGAACTTGATCGCCCGTTCCAGGTCGTACTTCTCGATCGCGTCGATCAGGCCGAACACCCCGTAGGACACCAGATCGGCCTGCTCGATGTTGGGCGGCAGCCCCACCCCCACCCGGCCGGCGACGTACTTGACCAGCGGCGAGTAGTGCAGGATCAGTCGCTCGCGCAGCCCGGGGTCCCCGTGGGCCTTGTATTCCGCCCATAAGGCGCGCAGTGCGGCCTCGTCAGCGCGGGACGCGAGTTCGGTTTCCTCACGTTCAAGTTCACGGATGAGCTCGGGGTCGACCACTGGCCCGACGGTGGCAGCGGCCACGGCGTCGGGTTCCTCGGCGGTCGTCGCGTCCGGCACCAACGTCACTGTGGCGCGCTCACCCTCAGGCTCGTGGGTGCGCCTGCTCATAGAGGGCCCTTAACCGTTCGACGGAGACATGGGTGTAGATCTGAGTCGTAGCGAGGGTAGCGTGACCGAGCAGCTCTTGGACGGTCCGCAGGTCTGCCCCGCCCTCCAACAGGTGCGTCGCTGCGCTGTGGCGCAGCCCGTGCGGAGCTAGGTCCGGCGCTCCGGGCACCCTCGCCACCGCGGCATGAACTTGCCGCCGAATGATCCGCTGATCGACGCGGGCGCCGCGCGCTCCCAGCAGGAGAGCACGACCGCTGGCCACCGTCGTCCATCGTGGGCGTCCGTCGCGGAGCCACGCATCCACGGCCCGCTGCGCCGGTATCCCGTACGGCACGGTGCGGTGCTTGCCGCCCTTGCCCAGGACCCGGATCGTACGGCGGGAGCCGTCCACGTCGTCCAGGTCGAGGCCAACCAGCTCGCCGACCCGGATCCCGGTTGCGTACAGCAGTTCCAAGGCCGCGAGGTCCCGTAGATCTCGCACGCGTCGTTGCTCGGCTCCGGGGTCGGCAGCAGGTGACCGGCAGCCATCGCTGATACCCCCCGGTTGCCCCTGCTCGGTGGCGTCCGACCCCGTCGCCGGCTCTCGGTGGGGGCGGCCAAGTCCTGGGTCCCCGACGGCATCGGACCCGGGCTCGCCCGTGGGGAGGGACTGGGCGCACGCTGCCGCCTGGTCCAGCAGCTCGTGGGTCTGCACGGCGCTCAGCACGGCCGGCAGCGGCCGACGGGCGGCCGGACTGGCCAGCCGAAGGCCTACGTCCGAGGTGGTCCACCCGCGGCGGTGCAGCCACGCGGTGAAGGCGCGGGCCGCGGCGCCGCGCCGGGCGAGGGTGGATCGGGCCAACCCTCTGCGATCCAGCTCCCCCAGCCAGGACCTCAGGTGTCGCAGCGACAGCCCACCCGGGTCCGTACACCCGGCGGCGACGACCGTGGCCACCAGATCGTTGATGTCGCCGAGGTAGGCGCGGACAGTGTGCGGGCTGTGGTCCCGCACACAGGTCAGCTGCTCGGCGTATGCCGCCAGGACGATCTCCCAGGCTGCGCCGATCGGCGCACGCTCCGAAGCCATGCCGCCATCGTCGCGTAGGGCAGGGACCTGACGGGCTCTGCCACGCCCTGACACGAATGTTCTCGTGGGACAGCAGCGCCGGTGCCCTCAAGCGGGCCGCTAGGACAAGGCGCCACCCCGCGCGGTGGCCCGGACCCCCGCCAGCCTCAGCGTGCCAATCGCCAGGCGCCGCAGTCGCGGACCACCAGGCCGTGCAGTTCCAGCAGACCCAGGCATGCCAGCACCCGGTCGACGGCGACCGCCGCCCGGGCCGCAACCTGTTCGACGGACACGGGCCGCCTGGCGGGCAGCGCGTCCAGAACCTGGACTTGCTCGTCGGTGAGCGCGTCCGTCGGACGACTGCGCCCGCGGGCTTCGGGGTCCCCCGGCCGCAGCGGCCCGACGAGGTCCAGGACCTCGCGGGCGTCGGTCACCAGCACGGCGCTGCCCCGTCGGATCAGGGCGTGGACTCCGGCGGACATGGCCGAGGTGACCGGCCCCGGGACCGCGGCCACCGGCCTGTTCAACTGGGCGGCATGCCCAGCCGTCGACAGGGCGCCCGACCGCAGCGCCGCCTCGATGACCACCGTCCCCCGGGTCAGGGCCGCGATCAACCGGTTGCGGGCCAGGAACCGGTGGCGCAGTGCCGGGGTGTGCGGCGGTGCCTCGGACACCAGCAGGCCGTCGTCGACGATCTGCGCGAACAGGCCCTCATGGGCACGAGGGTAGGCAACGTCAACGCCGCCGGCGAGCACGGCGACCGTGACCCCGCCGGCAGCCAGGGCGGCTCGATGCGCCGCTGCGTCGATCCCGTACGCCCCGCCGGAGACCACCGTGCACCCGTCGGCGGCCAGGCCGGCGCTGATGTCGTGGGTGACGTGGGTGCCGTACACCGTGCAGGCCCGTGAGCCGACCACGGACACCGAGGACAGCAGCAGCAGCCGCAGCGCTGCCGCCCCGCGGGTGAACAACGCATACGGCGCCCTGTCACCCAGGTCGTCCAGCTGGGTAGGCCACTGCGGATCGCCAGGGATGAGCACCTGCAGATCCGGGTAGGGCCCGCCGCCCCCGCCCGCTGACCCCACGGCAGGCACCCCGGCGCGTCGGCGCAGCAGGTCAGTGTCCACGCTGCGGAGCCGTTCGCCGTAGCCCTCGGCGCGCGGTAGCCGCGACGTCCCGGTCAACAGCTCGCTCGTGACCGTGGTGGCACCATGCGTGCGCAGCCTGGCGCCCACCGACTCGTCGGCCGGCTCGGCCGAGGCGGCCAGCAGGACCCGCGCCCACCGCTCGTCGTCCCGGTCCGACGCCGATCCCTCGGTGCCCCTGGGCCGCTGCGCGTCGCCGGCCTGGTGGCCGTCAGCCAGCCGGTTGCTGCCCTCGGGCCATAGTCCGGTCGCGCTCATGCCGCCCACCCCTGCTGTTGGCTCTGCAACCCCATGGCCCGACCCATCTCGTCTTCGCCCGGCTGGCACACGCCAGCCAGGTCCGCGAGGGTCCAGGCCACTCGACGCAGCCGGTCCACCGCGCGCAACGAGACGACGTATTTGGCCAACGCCGACTGCAACAGCAGTTCCCCCGGCCTCGTCGCCGGCCAGTGGTCGCGCACCGCCGTCGCGGGCGCCTCCGCATTGGTCCGCCAGGGTGTGTCCCGCCAGCGGTGCAGCGCCCGGGCCCGGGCTTCGGCCACCCGTTCGGCTACCACCGCCGACGACTCCGGTGCCGTCGTGTCGCGAACCTCCACCAGCGTGGGCCGCGACAGCCACAGCTGCAGGTCGATGCGGTCCAGCAGCGGGCCAGACAGGCGCCCGGCGTACCGCCGGATCTGTTGCGGCGTGCACAGGCAGGCCGGCCCAGGCGACCCCAACCGACCACATGGACACGGATTCGCCGCCAACACCAACAGGAATCGCGCTGGGAACACCACGGAGAAGCCGGCCCGAGACACCGTGATGCGGCCGGACTCCAGCGGTTGCCGCAGTGCTTCCAGGCTGGCCAGGCCGAACTCCGGCGCCTCATCCAGGAAGAGCACACCACGGTGTGCCAGGGAAGCCAGACCCAACCGCGGCTGTCCCGAATGGCCGCCTCCGATGATCGCCACGTGGCTGGCGGTGTGGTGCGGCGCCTGGAACGGGGGCCGGGACACGAGCCCCGCCTTCGGTAGGACTCCTGCGACCGACTGCAGCGCCGTCACCTCCAGGGACTCCTCCTGGGACAGGGGCGGCAGCAGGCCGGGCAGCCTCTCTGCCAGCAGTGTCTTGCCCACTCCGGGCGGCCCCACCATGGCCAGGTGGTGACCCCCGGCCGCGGCGACCTCCAGAGCGGTTCGAGCCTCGGTCTGGCCGATCACCTGGGACAGGTCCGGTGCTAGCGCCCCGACCGCCGCTTCCGATGACCCCCGATCCCGATCCTCGCGCGCGGCAGTTGGATGCGCCGCCGCAGACCACCCGGGGACGTCCACGCCGACGTCGTCCCCGCGCAGCACATCGCCCAGATGCCGGAGCGAGGACACTCCTATCACCCGCAGTCCGGTCACCAGGGCGGCCTCGGCGACGTTGTCGACGGGGACAACAATCCGCTCCAGGCCGGCCGCGCGGACCGCCAGCGCCATGGCCACCACGCCCCGCACCGGGCGCAACCGGCCGTCCAACGCCAACTCACCAATCATTACTGTGCTCGACGCGATGTCCCGCGGCACCTGCTCGGTGGCGGCCAGCACGGAGATGGCCACGGCCAAATCCAGGGACGGGCCACGCTTGTGCACCGATGCCGGTGACAGCCCGACTGTGATCCGGTGCTTCGGCCACTTGGCTCCGCTGTTGGCGACCGCTGCCCGGGCCCGGTCGCGGGATTCCGACACGGCGGTATCTGGCAATCCGACAATTGTCATCGCCGGCAGCCCGGAACCGATATGCGCCTCGACCTCGACCAGCTGGCCGTCGATGCCGTTGACGACCGCGCCGCGGGTCCGCGCCAACCCGAACTCGACCACATGGTCGGCCACCTCAGACCGCCCCGCGCAGGTGTTCGACGACCGCTGCGCCCCGATCGGGCCGCAGCACCCCGATGACGTCCACCCGCACCTGACCCGGATGAACGGCGCGGTCCTCGACCCAGCGCCACGCCAAGCGACGCAGCCGAGCGGCCTTCGCCCTTGTGACGGCCTCCAACGGGGTGCCGTACGCGGTGCCACGGCGGGTCTTGACCTCGACGATGACCAGCACCTCGCCCTCGCGGGCCACGATGTCGATCTCGCCGGTCTCACAGCGCCAGTTACGCTCCAAAACGATCAGGCCGCAGTCCAACAGATGCCGGGCAGCCACGTCCTCGCCGTACCTGCCCAGGGCTTCGGTGTCTCGCATCGCCCACCTCCGTCGCCGACCCTGCTCGGTCGGCGACGAGAGCGACACCCGTACTCAGGGGGCTGTGGAGACTCCTGCGTGCTGCCTGCCGGCTGGGGACAACGCACACGGCAGTCAGCCGGCGAAGTCCTGCCCGTCGGGCAAGTGCAGATCGGCCTGGGGCAGTTCCTCGACGTTGACGTCCTTGAAGGTCAGCACGCGCACCGCCTTCACAAAGCGCCCGGTGCGGTACATGTCCCACACCCACGCATCGGTCATACGCACTTCGAAGTAGACCTCACCACCGTCGGTGGCGCGCACCTGCACGTCGACCTCGTTGGTCAGATAGAACCGTCGCTCGGTCTCCACGACGTGGGTGAACAGCCCCACGACGTCGCGGTACTCGCGGTACAGCTGCAGTTCCATCTCGGTCTCGTACCGCTCGAGGTCCTCGGCACTCATCGACACCTCTCCTCGCGCCGCCGGTGCATCGGTCAGGTCGTACGGGTCAGTCTGCGCACATCGAGGTCGGGAACCGCGTGAGCTGCCCTGGCGCTCGATCCGGCCGCTGGCGGCACTATGCCGGGCAGCCGCCAGGAGCGCCGGTGCTCGCAACACGGGCCATGCCGCAGCAGCGCCTCGACGTGCTCGGGTGCGGCATACCCCTTGTTGTCGGCCCAGCGGTAGGCCGGGTGCGCGGCGGATCGCGACACCATGATCGCATCGCGTTCCACCTTGGCCAGCACGCTGGCGGCCGCGACCGCGGCGCAGGTGCGATCGGCCTTGATCCGGGTGACTACTCGCGGCCGACCGGACCAAGCAGACGGAACCGGCTGCGCTGCAACCGTTTCCAGGGTCAGTTGCTCCTGCGCAGGGCCGCTGAGCCAATCGTGGTTCCCGTCCAGCAGTACGACGTCGGGCCACACGATTAAGCCGGCCAGGGCTCGATGGGCAGCCAGCCGCAGCGCCGCGATGATTCCCCAGGCGTCGATCTCGGCGGGCTCCGCGTGCCCGACGGCGTACGCCGGTGCCCAGCGCCGGATGCGAGGCACCAGGGCCAGCCGGGCCGCAGCGGACAGCAGCTTGCTGTCCCGCACGCCCACCGGAGCCGCCTTGACGCCCGCGTCCACGACGACCACACCCACGCTGACCGGACCGGCCAGCGATCCCCGTCCGACCTCGTCCACCGCCGCCAGCCAGCGGGCACCCGAGCGCAGCAGCGCCCGCTCCACCCGGAGGGTGGGTGCCGGCGTGACCGGCTCGGTCGGGGTGGCCACAGTTAGCGGCCGGAGTCGAGCTGCGGATTCCCGAAGATCTCCGGCACCGGCAGCGTCGCCCACCGGCTCAGCGGCCACACGGTGACCACCGCCCGCCCGACGACGTTGTCCACCGGGACGGCACCAGAGTTGACCTCCAGGTGGTAGCGGGAGTCCCGGGAGTTGCCCCGGTTGTCACCCATGACGAACAGCGAGGACGCGGGCACCAACACGTCGAAGCGGACCTGGTCGGTGCCATTGCCCGGATAGAGGTACGCGGACTCGTCCAGCGAGACGCCGTTGACCTGGATACCGCCCTGGACGTCGCAGCAGATCACGTGGTCCCCGGCGACGCCGATGGCTCGTTTGACCAGATCCTGGCCACTGCTGGAGGGCAGGATGCCGATCCATTCGAACGCCGACTTCACGGCCCCGCCAAAACCGCTGTCCGTGGGTGCGGGCGGCAACCAGCCACCGGGATCGGCGAACACGACCACGTCCCCCCGATGCACGCCACCGATCCGCGTGGTGATTTTCGAGGCCAGGATGCGATCGCTGGGTAGCAGCGTGTCCTCCATGGACTCGCTGGGCACGTAGAACGCCTGGACCAAGAACGTACGGATGAAGACCGACAGCACCAGGGCGACCACCACGACCAGCGCCGCCTCCCGCAGCAGCCGGAACCAGCCGTCAGTGCTGTCCTGCGACCCCCTCGCATGGCGACCGGCGCCGGCGCCGGTGTCCTCCTGCGGACCCGGACCGTCCGCGTCCACCGGGTCGATTCGCTCAGCCATGCACTGCCCTTCCTGCCGAGGGTTCGGGCCGCGTCAGGGCCGGTTGCTCGAACGTACGCGGCGTCGACAGGACCTGAGCATGCTCCCACGGCCAGACCACCGCGAAGGCCCGGCCCAGCACCTTGTCGACCGGTACGAAGCCACCGCCAGGGTCCCCCAGATGGGCTCGGGAGTCGCTGGAGGCGTCCCGATGGTCGCCCATGACCCACAGCTTCCCTTCGGGGACAACGACATCGAAGGGATCCCGGCTGGGTGAGTCGCCGGGATAGAGATAGGCCTGCTCGTCCAGGCCAACCCCGTTGACCGAGATCCGTCCGGCCCGATCACAGCACTGCACCCGGTCGCCCCCAAGCCCGATGACCCGCTTGACGAAATCCCGCTCATCCGGCGGTGCCAGCCCGACCAGCTGCCCCACGCCGTCGAGCAGCCGCGGCACGACCCCCTCGCTGCGACGCACGAAGGCCTCGGGGGTGAAGGAGTCGACCCCGTTGAAGACGACCACGTCCCCGCGCTGGACATCGCGAACGTGGTAGACGGCCTTATTCACGAACACCCGATCACCGATCTGCAGCGTCTGCTCCATCGACCCGGAGGGAATGGAGAACGACTGGACCAGAAACGTCTTGACCAGCCAGGCCAGCACGAGCGCGACCAATAGCAGCACCGGCAACTCGACCCACAGCGGCAGACTTCGGCATCGCGTCGGCGCCGACCGATCCACCTGACCCATCGCAGCGCTGACACCCATCGGTTCGGGCGGGCAGCCGGCCCCAGCGGCGTCGGCTGGCCCCGCGCCTGGTGCGGACTGGCTCAGGTGGCGGAGGGGCGGATGTCCCGCTTCTCCTTGATCTTCGCCTTCTTGCCCCGCAGGTCGCGCAAGTAGTACAGCTTGGCGCGCCGCACGTCACCGCGGGTCAGCAGCTCGACCTTCTCGATGATCGGGGTATGCACGGGGAACGTGCGCTCCACGCCGGTGTTGAACGACACCTTGCGTACGGTGAACGTCTCGCGGACGCCCCCACCCTGGCGGCGCAGCACCACGCCCTGGAAGACCTGGACCCGGGAGCGGGTCCCCTCGATCACCCGTACATGGACCTTGACGGTGTCGCCGGGTCGGAAGTCGGGGTGGTCGGTGCGCAGCGAGGCCGCGTCAAGGGAATCCAGCGTGTGCATGGCACTACTCACGTCTCTGCGGGCGCCACAGGTCGCCCACGATCGGGGTAAGGAGGGTACGAAAAATTCGGCGGGCGCGAGCAATCAAGGCACTTCGCCGCAGCGACGTGGACGGCTCCCCTGTGGCAGAGGCACACCCGATGTCGAGCGACGCGAGGAGCGAGTCTGCCACACACGGACGGACGCCCAGAAATCCTCGGTCAGTCGCTCGGTCAGTCGCTCGGTCAGTCGCTCGGTCAGTCAGTCGGTGCGGAAGGACCGCGGGTCGTCGGGAGTCAGGTCGGGCCGGTGCTCGGCGGTGCGCCGGCGGGACTGCTCCGCGCGCCAGTCGTAGATCCGGCCGTGGTGTCCGGACAGCAGGACCTCGGGGACGTCCAGGCCGCGCCAGGCCGGCGGGCGGGTGTAGACCGGACCCTCCACCAGGTGCTCCATCGCACCGGGGGCGAAGGAGTCCTCGGCGGCGCTGTCCGCGTTGCCCAGAACGCCGGGCAGCAGCCGTACGGTCGCCTCGACCATCGCCAGCACCGCGGCCTCCCCCCCGGCCAGCACGTAGTCGCCGATCGACACCTCGAGGACGGGTAGGCGGTCGCGGTAGTGGTCCATCACCCGCTGGTCGATGCCCTCATACCGGCCGCAGGCGAAGACCAGCCAGGCGCGCGTGGCGAAATCCTGCGCGCTGCGCTGAGTGAACGGCCGACCGCTCGGGGTGGGTACGACGAGCACCGGCCCGGTCGTCCCCGCCGGCCCGCCAGCGACACCGCCGGGGTCGGACGCCAGGATCGCGTCCAGGGCCGCACCCCAGGGTTCGGGCCGCATGACCATGCCTGGACCGCCGCCGTAGGGGATGTCATCGACCGTGCGGTGCCGGTCGTACGCGCAGTCCCGTAGGTCGTGGACCCGCAGATCCACCAACCCGTTGGCGATCGCCTTGCCGACCAGCGACAGGTGCAGCGGGGCGAGGTAGTCGGGGAAGATCGTGACCACGTCGATGCGCATCGGTGTTAGCCGTCCGGCAGATCGGCCAGCAGTCCGGGGGGCGGGTCGATGACGATGCGACCGGCGCCCAGATCGACCTCGGGCACGAAGACGGCCACGAACGGGATGAACACGTCCGCGGCGTCCGGCCGGTGCACGGCCAGCAGGTCCTGCGCGGGCAGGTGGACGACCTCGGCGACCTGACCGACGTCGTCCCCCGTCGTGGTCACCACCCGCAGACCGACCAGTTGGTGGTCGAAGTACTCCTCGGGATCAGCCGGCCGCTCGGCCGGGTCGACGTCGACCTCGAGCAGCGTGCCGCGGAGGCCCTCGGCGGCGGTCCGGTCCTCGACGCCACGCAGCCGCAGCAGCATCCGGCCGCTGTGCCAGTGCGTGTCGTCCACCGTCACCGGACCGCGCTCGGGCGGGTCGGTGAACAGCAGCGCACCCGGGGCGAACCTCGCATCGGGCTCGTCCGTACGCACCTCGACGGTCATCTCACCGGCCAGGCCGTGCGCCCGGCCGATGCGGCCCACGACCCGCCGCACCGACGCGTTCAGCTCAGCGCTCGTGCAGGTCGAGGAAGTCGATCCGGACCGGGGCGCCGTCGGCCAGGGCCCCGACGACCGTGCGCAGCGCGGTGGCCGTACGGCCTGACTTGCCGATCACCCGGCCCATGTCGTCCGGATGCACCCGCACCTCCAGGGAGGTACCGCGGCGCCCACGTCGTGGTCGCACCCGGACGTCGTCCGGGTGCTCCACGATGCCGGAGACCAAGTGCTCCAGCGCCTCTTCGAGGACGTCAGGCCCCGGCGCCATCGGTGCCCTCAGGTGCGGCGGTCTCGGGTGCGGGTGCAGTCTCGGTGGCGGGTGCCTGCGCGGCAGGGGCCTCGGGTGCCGCTGCCGTGTCGGGAGCCGGTGCCTCGGGTGCCGGTGCGGCGGCGTCGCGCGCTGGTGCCACGGACGCCTCAGCCGGGGGCGCCTCGGGTGCCGCTGCCGCTGGCTTTTCCGCGGGCGCCTCGGCCTTCTTGCGCGAGGTGGTCGCGCTGCCCTTGCCCTCGGAGACGGACTCCAGGGCGGCGGCAGCGAACACGTCCTTCTTGTTGGCCTTGGGCTCGGCCACCCGCAGGGTGCCCTCGGCGCCGGGCAGGCCCTTGAACTTCTGCCAGTCGCCGGTGATCTTCAGCAGGACGAGCACGGCCTCGGTGGGCTGCGCGCCGACACCGAGCCAGTACTGCGCTCGCTCGGACTCGACCTTGATGAGGCTCGGCTCCTGCTTGGGCTGGTAGAGCCCGATCTCCTCGATCGCCCGACCGTCCCGCTTGGTGCGGGCGTCGGCGACGACGATGCGGTACTGCGGGTCGCGCATCTTGCCCATGCGCTTGAGCTTGATCTTTACAGCCACGAGTGGTGCGTCTCCTGACAGGGGTGAGGAGAGCCAGCCGAGCGCCGCGTGGGGTGCGGTGCGAGCGGGCCCTGGGACAAACGGGCGAGACGCACGGGTGAGAGGGACCGTAGTACGCCGGTTCGACGGTGAGAGATTCTGCCAGATGTACGCGGTCCCCGTGGACGGCGACCGGTCCAGGCACTGCGACCGCCTCAGCGGTCCCCCCGCAGCAGCGACCGGAACTCCGCGGGTAACTCCATGTCCTGCAGCGCGGTGGCGTCGAGCTGGCCGGCTTCGAACGGGTCGGCGTCGGCCCCTTTACCGAGCATGCCGCCCGGGATGGCGGGGCGCTCGGCCCGGGCGAGCGCGGCCTGCTGCTCCTGCTCGATCCGCTTGGCCGGGTTGCCGCTGCGGCCCTTCTTGGCTTTCGGGGACGTACCCGCACGGCCCTTGGACTTCTTGCCGCCACCGCCCATGCCGGGCATCCCGGGCATACCGCCCATCCCGGGCATCCCGGGCATACCCTTCCCGCCGCGCATCGAGCGCATCATCTTCTGCGCTTCGCCGAAGCGCTCGACCAGGTTGTTGACGTCGTTGACCTGCGTACCGGAGCCCTTGGCGATGCGGGCTCGCCGCGACGCGTTGAGGATCTTGGGGTCGTCCCGTTCGGCCGGGGTCATCGACTGGATGATCGCCGCGACCCGGTCGATCTCCCGCTCGTCCAGGGAGTCCAGTTGGGCACGCATGTCGCCCATCCCGGGCAGCATCCCGAGCAGTTTGCTCAGCGACCCCATCTTCTTGACCGCCTGCATCTGCTGCAGGAAGTCCTCCAGGGTGAAGTCCTGGCCGCCGACGACCTTCTCGGCCATCTTCGCGGCCTGGTCGGCGTCGAAGGCCCGCTCGGCCTGCTCGATCAAGGTGAGTACGTCACCCATGTCCAGGATCCGCGAGGCCATCCGGTCGGGGTGGAAGGTCTCGAAGTCGTCGAGCTTCTCCCCCGTTGAGGCGAACATCACCGGCTTGCCGGTCACCGTCACCACCGACAGTGCGGCACCGCCGCGGGCATCACCATCCAGCTTGGTCAGTACGACCCCGTCGAAGCCGACACCGTCGCCGAACGCGGACGCCGTCGCCACCGCGTCCTGGCCGATCATCGCGTCGACGACCAGCAGGGTCTCGTCGGGGTGCACGGCATCGCGTACGTCCCGCAGCTGCTGCATCAGGGCCTCGTCGATCGCCAACCGGCCGGCGGTGTCGACGATGACGATGTCGTGCAACCGCACCGCGGCATGCTGCAACGCGTCCCGGGCAACGACCACGGGGTCACCGACACCGTTGCCGGGTTGCGGCGCATAGACGTGGACCCCGGCGCGCTCCCCGACGACCTGGAGCTGGTCGACCGCATTGGGCCGCTGCAGGTCGGCGGCCACCAGCATCGGGGTGTGCCCCTGCCGCTTGAGTTGATGCGCCAACTTGCCGGCCAGCGTGGTCTTGCCGGCGCCCTGCAGACCGGCAAGCAGGATGACCGTGGGCGGGTTCTTGGCGAACCGCAGCCGCCGGGTCTCCCCGCCAAGGACTCCGACAAGTTCCTCGTGCACGATCTTGACGATCTGCTGGGCCGGGTTCAGCGCCCCGGACACCTCCACGCCCAGCGCGCGTTCCTTGACGGTGGCGCAGAAGGCGCGCACCACGGGCAGTGCGACGTCCGCCTCGAGCAGCGCGACCCGGATCTCGCGCACGGTCACGTCGATATCGGCCTCGGACAGCCGACCCTTGCCGCGCAGGTTCTTGAATGTCGCGGCGAGCCGGTCGGAGAGCGTGGCGAACAAGGGGTGTCCTCGAAGGTCGTGGGGCCAGCGGTGTTCCAGGGTAACCGTCGATGTCGTACGAGCCCGCTGCTGCGACACAGGCTGCGCGATCACCGCGACGGAGCGGCCGTGGCGCCCGCCGGTCAGTCCTCGGTCTGCTCGATCACGTCGCCCGCCTCGACGGCACGCCGAACAGCGACCGCGATCGCTTCCGCAGCATCGGCATCCAGCGGCCCACCGGCGGGGGCCTGCAGGTAGAAGACGTCCACGACCTCCGAGCCGAGGGTGGCGACTCGGGCGGCGGTGATGTCGGCGCCGGCGGCGGTCAGGGCGTTGGTCAGCCGGTGCAGCAGCCCGGGCGCGTCGTGCGCGCGTACCTCCAGCACGGTGGCCCGCGCCGAGGCACCCTCGACGAGGCACACCACCGGCGGCGGGCTCCCGTGGGTGGACCGGGGCGCAGCGTCACGGGCACGTTTGGCCAGCCGCCCGGGCACGTCCAGCGACCCCTCCAGCGCACGGCGGACATCGTCGCGCAGCGCATCGGGGCGGGGAGCGCTGCCGTAGGCAGGTTCGGCGGTCCACACCGAGACGGCGCGGGTGCCGATCGTGCGGATGTGCGCGGCGCGTACGTCAAGGCGATGCAGGGACAGCACCCCCGCGACGGTGGCCAGCAGCCCACGCCGGTCCGGGGCGGCGACCGTGACGGAGATCGTACGGACCGGACCAGGGGCACCGGGAATGTCCGCGACCGGCTCGGCGACGCTGACCCGGACCCCGGACCCGGCGGCCCAGGCCTCCTGCTCGGGGGTCAATTCCGGTGGTTGCGGCGGCGGGCTGCCCTGCAAGGCCGCGCGCGTACGGTTGACCAGATCGGCGATCAGCGCGCCCTTCCAGTCGCTCCAGGCGGCGGGCCCGGTCGCCGCGGCATCCGCCCGGGTGAGGGCATGCAGCAGGTCGAGGACCTCGCCGGTCTGCACCGCCGCAGCGACGGTGGCGACGGTGGCCGGGTCGTCGAGGTCGCGACGGGTGGCGGTGTCCGGAAGCAGCAGGTGATACCGGACCAGCGACACCAGGACGGCGGAGTCGTCGGCGTCGAATCCCAGGTGCGGCGCCGCCTCGGCCACGATCCGCATCCCGACATCAGTGTGGTCGCCTGGCAGGCCCTTGCCGATGTCGTGCAGCAGGCTGCCCACCAGCAGCAGGTCGGGCCTGGCGACGGTACGGGTGTAGTCGCTGGCATACACCGCGGTCTCGACCAGGTGCCGGTCGACGGTGAACCGGTGCACCGGGTTGCGCTGAGGGGTGGACCGTACGTGGCTCCACCACGGCAGCAGCCTGGTGATCACGCCGACCTGGTCCAGGGCCTCCCAGACCGCGACGGTGGCGCGGCCGGCGCCCAGCAGCGACACCAGCGCCTCGCGGGCCTCGCGCGGCCACGGCACCGGCATCGGGACGCTGGCCTCGGCCAGCCGGGTAACCGTATGCGGGGCCAGCCGCAGCCCGGCCTGGGCGGCAGCGGCGGCCGCGCGCAGCACCAGGACGGGGTCGCGGTCGGGGCGGGCCTGCTCGGCGAGGACGACCTCACCGTCTTGCGCCACGACGCCGTCGGCCAGCGGTGCGCGGCTGGTTGTGAGCCGCCCGCGCAGCCGGCGGACCGGACCGCGCCGGGTGGCGGTCGCCCGTAGGGCCCGGTGCCAGGTGGCGTCGCTGGCGTAGGCGATGGCCCGCCCGGCGGTGGAGACCGACCGCAGCAGGTCGTCGGCGTCGGGGTGGCCCAGCAGGTCGGCGACGGGGTCCTGTTCCTGCAGCAGCAGCCGGTCCGCGCGCCGCCCGGTCGATCGGTGCAGGCCATCGCGGATGTCCAGCAGGGTCGCCCTGGCCGCCGTGAGTGATCCGTGCGGCACGTCGGCGACCCAGGAGGCCGCCAACGCCCGCAGCACGGTCAGGTCCCGCAGCCCTCCATAGGACTCCTTGAGGTCCGGCTCCAGCAGGTGCGCCAGCTCGCCATGCCGATCGGTCCGTTGCACCACGATCTCGTGCAGCGCCGCGAGCCGCTTGGCGGCGAAAGCCCGCCAGTCCGCCAGGACCGAGGCGCGCAGTGACTCGACCAGCGCCGCGTCACCAGCGACGGCCCGGGCATCGAGCAGGCCGAGCAGGACGGTCAGCTCGTCAGCGGCCAGCCGCCGCGCCTGCGGGGGGGTGCGGACGCTGTGATCGAGCTGTAGACCGGCGTCCCACACCGGGTACCAGATCCGGTCGGCGATGTCGGCCACGTCGCCGCCGCGGTGCAGCAGCAGCAGGTCCACATCGCTGCCGGGGGCCAACTCTGCCCGGCCGTAGCCGCCGATGGCGACCAGGGCCAGGTCGGTCCGCTCCCCCACGGCGGCGGTGAAGATCCCGGCCAGCCAGTCGTCGGTGAGGGACACCAGCGCCTGGCGGCGCCCCGGGCCCGGAGACCCGGGGCGCGCCAGCAGTTCCGCCCGTGCGGCGGGGTATCCGTCCAGCGTCGGTGTGTTCACCGACGCGTTGACCCGCGGGTCGGTCCGCCGCACGGGAGGCCGGTGGGGCTACAACGCATCCGCGCCGCGCTCCCCCGTACGTACCCGGACCACCGAGTCCACCGGGACGACCCAGACCTTGCCGTCGCCGATCCGCCCGGTCTGGGCGCTCTTGACGATGACATCGACGACCGAGTCGGCGTCATCGGAATCCACCAGAACCTCGATGCGCACCTTGGGTACCAGGTCCACGGTGTATTCCGCGCCCCGGTAGACCTCGGTGTGACCCTTCTGCCGCCCGTAGCCACTGGCCTCGGAGACGGTGAGCCCGTTGATCCCGTACGCCTCCAAAGCGGCCTTGACGTCTTCCAGCTTGAACGGCTTGATCACTGCAGTGACCATCTTCATGCGTTCACCTCCGTGTCGCGGGCGGCCTGCGCCGCGGCAGCCTTGCCGACGCCGGCAAAGGTGCCGCCACCGGCCGAGGACGCGGTCTCGTATGCGGTCTCGGCGTGGATCGCCAGGTCGACACCGTTGATCTCGTCAGCCTGGCTGACCCGGAAGCCCATCGTGACATCGATGATCTTGCCGATGATGAAGGCCAGCATGAACGAGTAGACCAGCACGGTCACCGCGGCCACGGTCTGTGACCACAGCTGACCAGCGCCACCGCCGTAGAGCAAGCCGCTGACGCCGGCCGGGGCCGCGTCGGTGGCCAGAAAACCGATCAGCAGCGTGCCAGCCAGACCGCCGACCAGGTGGACCCCCACGACGTCGAGGGAGTCGTCGAAGCCGAACCGGAACTTCAGACCCACCGCCAGGGCGCACAGCGCACCGGCGATCACGCCGAGAATCAACGCACCCACTGGGCTTACCGAGGAACAGGACGGGGTGATCGCGACCAGACCGGCAACAACGCCGGAGGCCGCACCCAGGCTGGTGGCGTGCCCGTCGCGCAGTTTCTCCACCAGCAGCCAACCCAGGGCCGCCGCACAGGTGGCGGCGAACGTGTTCACGAACACCACCGCAGCGGTGTTGTTGGCGGCCAGGGCGGAACCGGCGTTGAACCCGAACCAACCGAACCACAGCAGGCCGGCACCGAGCATCACCAGCATCAGGTTGTGCGGCTTCATGGGCGTCTTGGGCCAGCCCATACGGCGACCCAGAACAATGGCCAGGGCCAGACCAGCGGCGCCGGCATTGATGTGTACGGCAGTACCGCCGGCGAAGTCGATGGCGGGTACGCCGTTGAGCGGACCGTTACCTTCGAAGATCCAGCCGCCTGCCGCCCAGACCCAGTGTGCGACAGGGAAATACACGATCGTCGCCCAGATCGCGGCGAATACCAGCCAGGCACTGAACTTGGCCCGGTCGGCAATGGCACCGGCGATGAGCGCGACGGTGATCGCCGCGAACATGGCTTGGAACGCGACGAACGCCATCACCGGCAGGCTTGCGGCCGGATCATCAGCCATCAACCCGGACAACCCGAAGAACTCGAACGGGTTGGCCACCAGTCCGCCACCGATGTCGGCACCGAACGTCATGGAATAGCCGTACAGAATCCACAGCACGCCCACCAGGAACAGGGCACTCATGACCATCATGGCCATGTTCAGCACGCTCTTGGCTCGCGTCATACCGCCGTAGAACAGCGCCAGGCCGGGCAGCATCAGCAGCACCAGGGCGGCGCTGGTCAGCACCCAGGCGGTGTCGCCGGAGTTGAGTTCAGGCATGGACCCTCCCGGTCCGAGCATGGAGCTTCGTATGGATCGGGGGCGTCATCGACCCCGCCGTCGGGAGGAACCTTCGGGTGCCCGTGTTGCGCGGGGCGACCCGACTCGTTTCGCTCAGGTGACGTCGTGCGGGTGGGTTGTTTCGTTTGGGTGAACAGTGCAGGGGGTCTTCCGCCCTAACGCTGCGGTCGCACCGGCGGAGGCCCTCATCAACGCGGCCGCTCCGCTCGCATGTCTCACCGGTGATACGGTTGCCGGTATGGATTCGGTGACCGTACGGGAGTTGCGCAACAAGGGTGGCGAGGTGCTGGATCGCGTCTTGCGCGGCGAGTCGCTTGTGGTCACGCGTGACGGCGCGGAGATCGCCGAACTCCGGCCACTGACTCGTCGCAGCCCGAAGACTGCCGACCTGATCGCGAGCCGCCAGTTCCTCCCTCGGGTGGACCCTGATGAGCTGCGCCGGGACGTGGACGCGGTCCTGGACTCCTCGCTATGACGGCTGATCGGGGGATGCTCGACACGTCGGCAGTGATCCTGCTCGGGCGCATTGACGATGCGGATTGCCTGCCGGACGAGGCGGTAATCAGCACTATTACCCTTGCCGAGTTGTCCGTCGGACCACTGGTGGCGATGACCGCCGAGCAGCGTGCTGCCCGGCAGGCGCATCTGCAGCAGGCCGAGTCCGAGTTCGAGCCGGTACCGTTCGACGCCCGGGCCGCTAGAGCCTTCGGCGTGGTCGCCGCCGCTCTGCGCTCAGCAGGCCGAAAGCCCGCCGCGCGGACGTTTGACGCATTGATCGCCGCCGCGGCGATAGCCGAGGAACTGCCGCTGTACACATGCAACCCAGAAGACTTTGCCGGCATCGAAGGGCTGGACCTACGCAGCGTTCCGCATCCAGACCGCTGACCGGGCGGTGGCAGGCCAGCAGCAGCGCAGCGGCAGCGCTAGTCAGGCACCGGGTCAGACGAGTTCCCTCGCCGCCTCACAGCAATTCGATGTGGCACTCCGGGCCGGGTGCGGCGGCCAGGCGGGCGTCCGTGGTCAGCAGCGCCGAGGCGGCGGTCATCTCGGTCAGCGCAACGTAGGTGGCGTCATAGGCGCTGAGGTTGTGCCGCAGCGCCCACATTCGCGGCCGCAACCAGTCGGCCGGGAATCTGGTGAGTGTGAGGTGGAGAAACCCGTCCAGCGCCAGGTCACCTTGTTCGGCGCTGAGTACGCCACGATGCACCAGACCCCGCAGCACATGAGTGACCTCGCTATCGAGCAGGTGCGGTACGGCCAGCTCCTCGTCTCCGAGCCGGTCCGGATCCAGGGTGCCGGCGAGCAACTCGATGACCACGCCGGCGTCGATGACCCTCAATCCGCGCGGCCCTCGTGCAGCACGGCCAGGACGGTGTCACGACCTGCCCTTCCCTGAACCCTGCGTTGGGTCCGGCGAATGACCGCAGCGTTGTGCTGCACGACCTCCGCACGCCTGGCCAGGTGGGCCAGTTCGCGCTGCATGTATCTGGTCAGCGACAGCCCCTCCGCAGCAGCAGCCTTGGCCAAGGCGACATGGACCTCATCCGGAACATCACGAATCTGCATGACCTTTGGCATGCGCCAGAGCGTACGGCAAGTGGGTGCAGTCTGCACCAAGCATTTTCTTGACCGATTCCAGAATGAGGGTCACGCTGGCGGGGTGATCGGGGTACGGGCTTGGCCAGCAGACCGTGACCGGCTGCGCTCGGCGGGACTGCGGATCACCGATCCGCGGCTGGCGGTGCTGGGGGCCTTGCGATCGCACCCGCACGCGGACGCCGACGGGATCCTCACCGCGGTCCGCGCGGAGGGCCGGGTGTCCACGCAGACCGTTTACGACGTGCTTGCCGCGTTCACCCGTACGGGCATCGTCCGCCGCATCCAACCCGCCGGGTCGTCGGCCCGCTATGAGTTGCGCACCGGGGACAACCACCATCACCTCGTCTGCCGCGACTGCGGCGAGGTGGTCGACATCGACTGTGCCGCCGGTGCGGCGCCCTGTCTCGAACCGGCCGACATCACCGTCCACGCGCCGGGTTTCGTCCTGCAGGAGGCGGACGTCACCTACTGGGGCTACTGCGCGACCTGCGCGGCCCGGCGCTGATCAGTTCGTAAACCACCGAATCGGACCACCGAAATCAACAGGAGGAACGATGCCCGATCTGCCCAAGGCCACCGAGAGTTCCGTCGTGACCGCCCCGTCCGAGGAGGCGATGCTGGGATCCACCACCGAGACGGGATCTCCGGCCCCCAGTGACCGCAACAGCCTGACGATCGGGCCGGACGGCCCAATCCTGTTGCACGACGTGCACTTCCTGAGTCAGATGGCCCACTTCAACCGGGAACGGGTGCCCGAGCGCAACGTGCACGCGAAAGGCTCCGGGGCGTTTGGCGTCTTCGAGACGACGGAGGACGTGTCCGCGTACACCAAGGCGGCGCTGTTCCAGCCGGGCGTACGCACCGACATGCTGGCCCGGTTCTCCACTGTCGCCGGCGAGCAGGGCTCTCCGGACACCTGGCGGGACCCACGAGGTTTTTCGTTGAAGTTCTACACCACCGAAGGAAACTACGACCTCGTCGGCAACAACACCCCGATCTTCTTCATCCGCGACACGATGAAGTTCCCGCACTTCATCCGCTCCCAGAAGCGGCGTGGTGGGTCCGGGCTGCGCGACAACAACATGCAGTGGGATTTCTGGTCACTCAACCCGGAGTCGGCACACCAGGTCACGTACCTGATGGGTGACCGGGGCATCCCGAAGACCTACCGGCACATGAACGGTTATGGCTCGCACACCTACCTATGGATCAACGCTGCCGGGGAGAAGCACTGGATGAAATACCACTTCCACAGCAACCAGGGCGTCGAGGGCCTCAAGGACGCGGACGCGACCCGCATCGCCGGCGAGGACGCCGACTTCCACCGCCGCGACCTGAACACCGCCATCCAAAACGGCGACTTCCCGTCGTGGACGCTGTCGGTCCAGCTCATGCCGTACGAGGACGCGAAGACGTATCACCTCAACCCCTTCGACTTGACGAAGATCTGGCCGCACAGCGACTATCCGCTGATCAGAGTCGGGACAATGACGCTCAACCGCAACCCGGACAACTTCTTCGCCCAGATCGAGCAGGCCGCGTTCGAGCCATCAGCCCTGGTCCCCGGCATCGGCTTCTCCCCCGACAAGATGCTGCTCGGGCGGGCGTTCGCCTACTCCGACACCCACCGCTATCGGATCGGACCGAACTACCTGCAACTCCCGGTCAACCGTCCTGTGGTCGAGATGAACACCTACACCCAGGACGGCCCGATGGCCTTCGAGCACCGCGGGGACGATCCGGTCTACGCACCCAACGCGTTCGGGCGCGGGTATGCCGACACGGTCGGGGAGGCCGAGGACGGCTGGGAGACCGACGGCCCGATGATGCGCCAGGCGTACACGCTGCGCCCGGATGACGACGACTTCTCCCAGGCCGGCGATCTCGTTCGCAGGGTCTGGAACGACGAGCAGCGCGCGGCGTTCGTCAAGACGGTTGCCGGGCACCTGCTCGGCGGGGTTACCGGCGACGTGCTGGAGCGCGCCTTCGACTACTGGCGCAACGTGGACGCTGAGACGGGCAAGCAGATCGAGGAGTTGGTCCACGCGGGAGCCGACCTCGGCGCCCCCGGTGCCCAGCCCGGTGATGCCAAGCAGGACGCCAGCTCGCCGATCGTGGAGCCGGTGACCAACGCCAGGAGCTGAGCACGGCGAACTAGTTGGGGCGGGTACGGATGATGCGTGCCCGCCCCGAGTTCATCCGGGTCCCATGTGGATGACTACAATTCAGGTCATGTCGACCACTACCTCCCTCGCCTACGTCAAGGCACACCTGTCGGCCGTCGTCGGCTCGGTGCACGACACTCACGAGCGCGTGATCATCACGCGTAACGGCGAGCCCGCGGCCGTCCTGGTCTCCGTCGACGATCTGGCCTCCTTGGAGGAGACGGTCGACATCCTCGCCAACGCGGCCTTGATGGCGGAGATTGCCGAAGCACGCAAAGAGATTGCAGCTGGCGAGACCGTCGAGCTCACCGAGCGCCCTCGGCGATGAGTTATCGCATCCGCTGGGGTGCGCCGGCCCGGCGCGCGATTGAGCATGCCCTGCCCGAATCCGTCGCAGCCGCCGTGTGGGAGTTCGCTGTCGGCCCCCTCGCTGACAATCCGCACCGCGTCGGCAAGGCCCTGGGCGGGCCGCTCGCCGAGTTCTGGACCGCCCGGCGCGGCCAGTACCGCGTGATCTATGCGATCGACGAGGACGCCATGGTCGTCACGATCGCGACCATCGACCACCGCCGAGACGCCTACCGCTGATCGGCAGTTGGTCGCGGTCGCTGGCGGCCGCGGGGAGGCCGAGTGCGCACTCCACGGCTGATGGCGAGGCAAGCTCGCTGAAACTGGGCCCTCGTGGCTGGCCTGATTCCGCGAGCCACCGAATTCCGGCGTCGCCAGAACCCTTCACGCGATCACCCTCCCAGAGCGGAGCATCCGCCCATATGGCGAAACGGTCAGCCGGCACGACTCGACATGGCTGCGCGGGACTTCACCGCGATTCGCGTTGCCGCGGGGGGTAGAGCTGCCGCGGAGGTAGATCATGAGAATTTCACGTGCGGAGACGCAAACTCGCCCGGCGTCCCACACGGGGACGCCGGGCGGCTAGGTGCGCAGAGCAGGGATCAGGGGCAGACCTCGCGCCAGGCATCCAGGGACAGCTTCTTCTTCATGCTGGAGAAACCGAGCTTCGAGGTCGCCGGGCAGAAGCTGGCAGTCGTCCCCTTGTATTCGACGTGGAGGACGGCCTTGCCGGCCGCGATGAAGGGTACGTACTGATCACATTCGTTGTACTGGGCGCACTCCTCGACGATCGCGAAGTCGAACGCCGGCTCCAACGCCTTCGCCTGCTCCGGATCATTCTTCAACGCCACCCCCAACCCATACCGATGCGCAATCCCAGCCAACGCCCGGTTATAGGCCAACTGATCCGCAGCCGTCAACGGGAACCCCGTCGCATTCGAGAACCCATCCACCACA
>JBBQYX010000050.1:0-22657 GCA_038208295.1 Candidatus Nanopelagicales bacterium
ATCTTGATGTGGTGGGTGATGTAGCCGCTGGTTTCTTCGGCGCTCATGCCGGTCAGGGCGTAGCGGACGGTGATGCGCTGGTCGAGTGCGGCCAGGACGCCTAGACGCAGCCGTTGCCGCAGTGTGGGCTGGCCGATGAGCGCGCAGGCGGACGAGCAGGAGACGACCGCGCTGATCGGTTGCGCGCAGTGCGGGGCGGCGTGCCCGGATGGGCTGGTGACCGAGGCCGAGGACGTGACGTTCGTGTCCCCGGCAGGCTCGCGGGGACGGGAGCAAACCGTGGACCTGGGCCGGTGCCCGGCGTGCTGGGCCGTGGCGCAGACGGCGGAGTCGGTCCTGTCCAGCCATCCGGGCGTGGTCGGTGCCCTGGGCCCGGCCGGCGCGGCGCGCGCGGTGGCGAACGTGGCGGTGGCGCTGGACGTGATGGGCCAAGTGGACGCGCTGCGCCCGAACCTGCCCGATCGGGACCTGTCCGCGCTGATCTCCCACCTGAGCGCGGTGGGGGCGGGGCTGCCGTGGCGCAGGCACGCCCAGACCGCCACTCCCGCGCCGTACCGCTACGCCTACCTGGCGGGCGGCGTACGGCGGCTACCTGCACGAGAAGGCGATGCGGTTCTCGGCGCCCGTGCGGCTGGCTCCGCCATCACCGGGACCGGTGGGCTGCCTGATGTGCGGTGTGGGCGTGGTGCAGGTCCCGGCCACCGAGGTCGCCCGGCGCGGCCACGCGGTCGTGCTGGGCCAGTCGTGGCGAGCGACGCGCACCTCGGTGACGGCCCTGGGCCGAGGAAGTCCGAGGCGCCTGAGCGGTCATCTGTGCCCGCCGCGCGCTGACGCCTTCGAGGCGGTAGGAGCGATGGGCCAGACGGCGATGACCCGCGCCCTACTCGCCTGGCTGCGGTCCTCGGGGGCGGAGCGGGTGGCCCGTGCGGCAGAGACGCAGGCAGAACAGATGCGCTTCCCCGGGTGGGGCGCGCTGGGTGGGCGACCCGACTCCCAACGAGCACCCCTGGGCGCATCGCGATCTTTCGGGGCTGTTGTCGACCGACTCGCCTTCTTGAGCCTCCGGCTTAGTTGATCATCACTCGATGTTCCACTCGCCAATCTCCCCGAACCCGCTGGACATGCCGAACTGCACAGACGTGATCTTCGATCCCTCCACAATCTCATACGTCATGCAGCCCTTCGCCAACTTCCCCGGAAGCAAGTTCACGCGGCCATTGAAACTCGGACCGCAGTTGCTTTCTCTATAGGTCGTGTCGAACTGCTGCCCGGAAGAGTCGATCACCACCGAGCCGTTCGACGGGGAGTCCACGTACGGCGCGGTTCCCGTGTTCTTGATCGTCCATTGCGCAGCGTAGAGCGCGTTGCCCTTCTTCGGCTTGCCTAACCCTTCCATTTTCGCGTCAGGCATGACCTTCACGAGGGTGACCTGAATCTGCTCGCCGTCGCCGTCGCCGTCGCCCTTCAGTGTGATTGCGAACCGACCTTCGCGGCCTCCGCCTCCGGTGGGGCGCTGGATTCCATCGTCGTCTCCGCGCTTGAACTGGGAGGCTCGGGTGTGCTCGCGCTCGAACTAGGCGCGTCGGGTGTGCTCGAACTAGGCGAGTCGGATGTATTGGTGACACCACCTGAAGCGCCACAAGCCGACAGCATTAGTGCGGCTGCGCTGAGCGCAACGAACCTACGCATGGAAAGCATCCCCCCAACATTTGGGCGGCGCCTATATCGACGCTCTAAATCAAATTTTGCCGTCGCACACGCCCATGCGGATGAAACGGAGAAGGTGAGAAGTCTCACACTTACGTATTCTCGCTGGACTGGAGGATGCCAGCCCCTATCGATCGGCTGGTGCGCCCGTGGCAGGGCATGATCGACACATGGCGGTCGGTGTCGTCCGAGAGTGGCATGACGAACTCGGCTGGGGTGTTCTTGACTCGGATGAGACGCCCGGAGGCTGTTGGGCTCACTTCTCGCAACTGGCCATGGATGGCTACCGCCGTGCCCTGCCCGGGCAGCGAGTGACGTGGGCGTCGGTAACGCGGTGGCAAGCAGTTGCGCGATTGCCAGGAACCGGGAGCGGCTAGTCCCACTCCGCCTCCGCTCCGCCTACGTCACACGCTCGACCAACCCGACCAAAGGTTCACGCTCGGGTCGTGCCCCGGGAGATCACTGCACCCCTTGACCATCGCCGTACCGTAAAGGATAGTTGTCACTAACGGCTAGTATGTTACTTATACTTTACGTTAGGAGGCCGTCGTGGCTGGGCGTTCGTCGGCGCGTACGGTTCGTGCTGCCCGTCAGATGGGGGCGAACATTGCCACGTGGCGGAAGCTGCAGAGTCTGACTGGCGAGCAACTGGCCGAACGTGCGGGCGTCAGCAGAGTGACCATCTCCAAGCTCGAAGGCGGTGACCTCGGCGTCGGCCTGGGTGTGGTCCTCGAGGTGTTTCGGGCGTTGGGGCAGCTCGACGCGCTCGTGACGGCGACGGATCCCTACGAGACCGACCTGGGCAGGATTCGTGCAGGCGAGACGATGCCCAAACGGGTCAGGAGCAGTCGAGCATGACCGACCGTCTCCTTGTCTACCTGGATGTCCCCACCGGTGAGCCGCTACTCGTCGGCGAGGCGTTCTTCGCAGCTCGCGGCGGGAGGCTGGTGTCCAGCACTTTCCGCTATGACACGGACTATCTGGCCGACCCGGCGGCGTTTGCTGTCGATCCGGCTCTCCCGCTGACGACCGGCGGGCAGAACGTCCCAGGGCTGCCAGGATCGTTTCAGGACTGCTCACCGGACCGCTGGGGTCGCAATCTGATCACCAAAGACCGTCGAGGTGCTGCGCTCGCCGAGGGCCGCAAGCTCGAGGCCGTCACCGATGTGGACCTCCTCGTCGGAGTGTCCGACGTGACGCGTCAAGGCGCACTCCGGTTTCGAACTGACCCCACAGGCCCGTTCCTGGGCGCTGGCGCCGAGGTGCCCAAGCTCATCGAGCTTCCGGCGCTTCTGCGCGCCGCCGAGGCTGCCACCGGCGACGACGATTTCGCCGCCATCAGACAGTTGCTGGCTGCCGGGACTGGCTCCCTCGGCGGCGCCCGCCCGAAGGCCTCGGTTAGGGATGGTGATCGGCTGCTCATCGCGAAGTTCCCGCACCCGGACGACGACTGGGATGTGATGGCGTGGGAAAAGACCGCTCTTGATCTCGCTGGCGCTGCGGGCATCGAGGTTCCGCGAACTCAGCTCGTTCGAGCCGATGGCAAGTCGGTCCTGCTGCTGGAGCGGTTCGACCGGCGACCGGACAGCCGAGTGCCTTATGTGAGTGCCATGACCTTGCTGAACGCACGCGACGGTGACAGCCACGACTACGTCGAGGTGGCAGAGGCTCTACCCGAGGTGAGCGCGGCCACGACGGCAGACTTGAATGAACTGTGGCGCCGCGTCGTGTTCTCCCTTCTCATCAACAACACCGACGACCACCTGCGCAACCACGGCTTCCTGCATGGCAAGGGTGGGTGGCGTCTCTCCCCGGTCTTCGACGTGAACCCAAACCCAGACGCCGCCACGGCTCGCCAGACTGCTGTGGGCGGCGCCTACCACCGCGAGGAAGCGCTGAACGCGCTCCTCGCATACGCCAAGGAGTTCGATGTCACGCCACTGACCGGTGAAGCGATCTTGTCCGAGGTGGCCATTGCGGTGGCGAAGTGGCGTGAGGCTGCATCGGAGAACAACCTGGGTCCGAAAGACGTTGACCTGTTCGCAGACGCCTTCTGGCTCCCGTCACGCACCCCCCGATCAGGTGGCTAGCTACTTCGTCCTGAAGAAGTCTGGTCCGGTTTGAACATCCTGATCGGTCGACCGTTTCTGTCCGTTCGGCTTCGGGCGCACTCCCGGGGTAGTGGTTCTCAGGCTGCCAGGACGCTGATCTTGACGAGGGCGTTGTGCGACACGGGGGGCAATGATTGGTGCGAGCTATCGCGAGGATCTTTGCCAGGCCGATCGTGTCTGCCTCGTTGAACCGGCTTGGCCCGCGCGGGTCCTGATTCACGCCGCCATCGTGGCTTCCCGCTCGTACACCAGTGCGGCCCGGACAACCTGACCCGTCCTCGTGACCGCGCCTCCCGAAACGATCAGAGGCGTTCGGTGCCCTGCACGACCGCCACAGCCAACGCGTGTTCGCACACTGTGCCCGCCAGCTCGGTGGCCTCCGGGACGCTGACGACGTCAACCGACGGCCACTGTCCGTGGCGGCGATCGCCACCGTCAGCGTGGTCATTGTCGGTGGCACGGCCGCCGCGTGGGTCGCGGTGTCACGGCCAGACGACGCGTACTCGGTCTACTGCTCTGCCAGTGTCACTACCGACCCGGACGTCTGGAAGTAACACGGCGCCAGTACGGCCACCAACGCCGACACCGGCGTGCGCTCACGTCTCGATGCCATCGACGTGTGCGCCACGATGTGGCGAATGGGCCTGCTCTCGGGGAGGGCGCGGTACCGATCTGGCACCTCGTCGGCGAGCCGACCGATCTCACCCACTGTCAGGGTGGGTGGCTCCGGCGATCGGGCGCCCCCCGCGCCGGGGAATGCGGTACGGATTGCGCAGGAGCATCTCGTCGTCGACGGCGGTCTAACTCGCCTACACTTCATTGCATGGTGGATTTGCCCCGCAAACTCACCCCCGACGCCGAGGTCTACCTGACCTTGCTGCGTGTGGAAGATGCGAAGGACATGACGACTGTTCTGTCCGATCCGAGCATCTACGAATTCATCGGCGGTGCCCCTCCAGACCAACGCGCACTCCGCCGGCGATACGAGGCCCAGATCGTCGGAACGTCACCCGATCGGTCGGAGTCCTGGCTGAATTGGATCGTGAGGCGAACCGCCGACGAAGCAGCTGTCGGCTATGCGCAAGCCACCATCAAGGCTGCCACCAGAACAGCCGAGATTGCCTGGGTCATCGGCGCCCCCTGGCAAGGTCATG
The DNA here is from genome assembly GCA_038208295.1 of Candidatus Nanopelagicales bacterium. Classification (GTDB taxonomy): domain Bacteria; phylum Actinomycetota; class Actinomycetes; order S36-B12; family JBBQYX01; genus JBBQYX01. Next base: position 4,973 of record JBBQYX010000050.1, read on the forward strand.
GGTACGCCACGATGGCTGCGCGTGCCCTGATCGTTCACCTGCGGGAGAAGGACGTCACGCGCCTCACCGCGCACATCCACCCTCGGAATCTGGCATCCCAACGCGTCGCAGCGCACGCGGGTCTCCACCCCACCCCACGGACAGTGGACGGGGAAGTGGAGTGGGAGTCTCAAGAGCGTGTTGTGCGCCGGTCAGTCCACCAGCGGCAACTCGGGATTCGGGCGCAGGGTCGCCTTGACGCACGAGGCCCGCGGACCGGCTGACGCCGTCGCCAGCCCCTGCTTCCAGTCGGCCAGGTCGAAGACGTGCGTCACCAGCCCGTCGACCGGATAGGTCGGATCGGCCAGCCACTCCACCACCTGACTCATGGTGTGCCGCCCGTCCAGGCTGGATTCTGGCCCGCAGTTGATGGTGCCCTGGATGGTGAGTTGTCGGTTCCACACCAGCGACCAGTCGACATCCTGTTTTCCTGCCGCACCGACCAGAACAAGCATGCCCGTGGGGCGCAGCAGATGCATGGCCAGGTCGAGCGTGGCCGGGAACCCGACGCAGTCGAACACCGCGTCGACTCCCTGCTCCAGAATCGGAATCTTCGTGAGGCGCGGGTGCAGCACGCGCCCACCGTCGCTGGCCGCCAACGCCTCGACAGCTCCAGGCCCGCTGGCGACGGTACGGGTAGCTCCAGCAGCCAGCGCCCGGGCCGAGCCGAACTCATCTGGGCTCGCCACGACGACGTCCAGATCCGGATAGAGCATGCGCAGCGCTGCGGTCACCAACAAGCCGATAGTGCCCGGTCCGATCACGACGACCCGATCCCCGCGGCGCCGCCACTGCAGTGCCGCGTGCAGCGCGATTGACGCGGGCTCGGCGAGCACGGCGCGTTTGGATGCAATCGAGCCGGCCGCGTACAGCTGCGACTGGTGAGCGACGACCTGCTCCCCCCACCCACCTCCGACGGCGGCGTCGAATCCCAATGACGGTGCTGAGCAACCGCTGATTCCAGGCTGGTCGAAACGCTCACACACGTACGGGAAACCGTCGCGGCAGGAGCGACACAGCTCGAAACCCCGGTGCGCACACGAGAACACCGGATCGATCACCACCCGGTCGCCCTCGGACACCCGGGAGACCCCGGGTCCCACATCGACCACGACGCCGACGATCTCGTGCCCGAGGATCTGCTGCTGCGCGCGGTAGAACGCAGAGAGCACGAATGACGATTTGGCATGTGCGAGCCCGACGTCACTGCCACAGATGCCGGACAGTTCTGGTCGTATCCGCACCCACCCGTCCGTGACGGGGGGTCTCGGTTCGGGCTGGTCCGGCACGAACCGCAGGACTCCACCCGGACCCCAACCCGTGCTGGCGCCCCGATGCCGGGGCAGCTTCTGCGCCGCCGCCGTCAGGAGATACCGCGGGGTCGAGAGGTCGGCGATGACGGCTTGCATGTCTGGAGTCCTCCGCGGGAGTGGAAGGCCGAGCGCCTATGGCTGGTGCGGGTGTCAGGATTGGACTATGGCATCCCCGAGCGACCCCCCGACCGCCGTGATCGATGTAAACGCCGACGTCGGCGAGAGTCTTGGCCATTGGTCGATGGGGGACGATGCGCCGGTGCTGGACGTGGTGACCAGCGCGAGCGTCGCCTGTGGATTCCACGCTGGGGACCCCAGCACGATGCGCCGCGCCTGTGAACTCGCCGTGTCCCGCGGGGTCACCATTGGGGCGCATGTCGCGTACGACGATCTGCGGGGTTTCGGCCGGCGGTTCATGGAGGTCGACCCGACCGAGCTGGCCGATCAGGTCAGCTACCAGGTGGCCGCACTCACTGGGATCGCAGCAGCGGCCGGGGGTGCGGTGTCCTACGTCAAACCGCATGGCGCCCTGTACAACGCGGTGGTGCGGCACGAAGGCCAGGCGTACGCGGTCGCCGAGGCGGTCGCCCGGCTCGGCACGCAGTTGTCCGTGGTCACCTCTGCGGGGTCGGCGCTGCACCATGCCGCCGAGGTCCGCGGGCTGCAGGTCATCACCGAAGGATTGCTGGACCGCGCCTACCAGAACGACGGGACCCTGGTGCCGCGCAGTCAGCCCGGGGCCGTGCTGTCCGACCTGGACGAGATCGTGGCCCGGGCGGTCACCCTGGGCCGGGACGGCTTCGTGATCTCCGCGGCGGGCACGGTGCTGGCCCTCCGCCCGGAAACGCTGTGCCTGCACGGGGACACCGTCGACGCAGCCCAGACTCTGCGCGCCGTTCGAACAGCCCTGGCCGGTGCCGGTGTCGCGGTGACCTCCTTCGCATGAAGAGCCTGGGCGCCAGCAACCCGTTGCGTCGAGCGGCCGGTCCGCACCATCCGGTCAGGTAGCCGGGAGCGCCCGGGAGCGCCGCTCCCAGGCACGCGCCGCGTCGTCGGCGAACCGGGCCAGGATCGGCCCGCCTATGCCCAGCAGCAACACATACCCGCTGGCCAACGGTCCGAGATTGGCGAACCCGGCGGCGACCGCGAGACCGGCTATGACGATCGAGAACTCTCCTCGCGCCACCAGCGTCGCACCCGCACGGATGCGGCCCCGGGTGGCGACCCCGTCCCGGCGGGCCGCGTACCAACCGGTGACCAGCTTCGTCACGATGGTCACCACGGCCAGCAGCAGCGCCGCCGGCAACGCAGGCAATACCGCCGCCGGGGCCACCTGCAAACCGAAGGACAGGAAGAAGATGGCCGCGAACAGGTCGCGCAGCGGGGTCAACACTTCCCGAGCCTGTTCGGCGGTTTCGCCGGGGATCGCCAACCCGACTAGGAATGCCCCGACTGCGGCCGAGGCGCCGACCAGATGCGTGATGCCCCCGACCAAGAGCGTCACGCCCAGTACCCTCAGCAGCACCTGCTCATTGTCCGAATGCCCCAATACTCGGCCCAGCAGATCCCCGTACCGCCGGGCGAAGATGAGCACCAGGACCACGATTCCCGCGGCTAGTAATGCTCCCAGGGCTGCCCTCGGTGCAGTGCCCCCGGCCAACAGCACCACCAGGACTGGCAAATAGACGGCCATGGCCATGTCCTCGATCACCAGGACGGCCAGAATTGCGGGGGTTTCCCGGTTGCCGGTACGGCCCAAGTCGTACAACAGCCGGGCGATGATGCCCGAGGAGGAGATGTACGTGACTCCAGCCAGCGCGACCGACGCCTGCCACGGCAGTCCGAGCAGAACCCCGGCCAGATAGCCAGGGGTTGCGTTCAGCAGCAAATCCAGGACGCCGCTGCGGGCATGCCGACGCAGCGATGTGGTGAATTCGGCAGCCGAGAACTCCAGCCCGAGCAGCAACAACAGCAGCAGCACGCCGATCTCGGCGGTTGTCGTGATGAAGGGTTGGACGATTTCGATCCCAACCAAGCCACCGTCGCCCAGCAGCAGACCGCCGAGCAGGAACAGCGGGATCGGGGACAGGCCGATGCGGTGCGCCAGGGTCCCGAGGACACCGAGCAGGAGCAGGAGCAGGCCGAGTTCGATGAGGAACCGGCCGATGTCTTCCACAACATCAACCCATCACGATAGCCCGGACGCCTGCGATGCCGACCTCCGTCCCGACAACGATTAGTGCGTCCCCCGCCCGCAGCACCTCCGCCGGGGATGGGGAGGCAATCACATGCGCCCCGCGTACCACAGCCACCACCGAGGCGCCAGTGACGGTGCGGGCGTGCGTCTCGCCCAGCGCCCGGTCGGCGAAGGGGGAACCGGTCGGCACCACCACCGTGGCTGATTCCAGGCCGGGAACTTCGCGGGTCAGGTCGGCGAAACGTTCGGTCAGTCGCGGGGCACCGAGTAGTTCCGCGACCGTGTCCGCCTCAGTTGCGGTGAGCACGAGCAGGGAACGGCAGGCGTCGGGGTCGCGCGCGTTATACCGGACGATCTCGAAGCGGCCGTCCCGGTAGGAGATCAGCCCCAGGCGGCGGCCGGCCGCCGTGTCGAACTCATACCGTACGCCCACACCTGGTAGCAGCACCTCGGTGACGTCCACGCCGGCCTCCGCCCGATCGGTCCGCGACTCACATTCGTCCCGACCGACCCTAGGCGAGTGCACCGGGTTCGTCAGCCTCGAGGTGCTCAGACGTGGTTGGTGAACTCCACGTGCCAGCGCCACTGCGACTCATCCTCGGCGTGCCACCACTGCGTCAGGATGCCGGCCTCCCCGCCGGGCAGAATGACCAGCCGGCCGATGTCGGCTTCGGTGGGCCAGCCGTCCTCCAGCGTGATGGCGTCCCCGTCACGGACCAGATACACCATGGGTCCGGTTCCGTGTCGTTCGAGGTGCGCGCCCTTCGCGCGTACGGTCCCGTCCTCCGAGCGGACCGTCACCTCAAGCTTCTTCGGGGCAGCGTGCACCAGGACTCGGTCCCCGGCTGCCTCGGCGGCGACGGTGCTTCGGGCGAACGACAGTCCGGTCGCGCCGACGGCAGGCATCCACAGGTCCCAGGTTTCATCCATGACGCCGGTATTGCCCGCTTACGGATGCTTACACCTCGTCGGCAGCCGCGTCCGGATGGAGGCAGCGGCGCCTCGAATGGGTCAGCGCGCTTGCTCCCGCCGGGCGATGTCCGCGCTGAGCACCGAAGCGAAGCCACACCACACCACTTCAGGCACCGCGAGGGCTCCAGCGGCCGGATCGACGCCACGGGCCAGAACCGCGTACCGGCCCATCAACGCGGTGAGGAGTAGCGAGTCGGCGGCGGCTGGCCATAACGCCCGGCGACCGAAAGCCAATGGGGTGTACGCGGTCCGCGCGGCCAGCGCGGCCGCCCACCACCTCAGCGCCCGATGCGCCTGCGGCCGTAGTTGCGCGTCGCGCTGCCCGGCCCGCCAGACGCGCCAGGCTGACGCGGAACTCGTGACGGCCAACCCGCTCCACACGATCCCGTAGGTCGCCGGGGGTGGTGCGTACGGCGGCGTCGGGAGCCGTTGGAACTCCTCCCGGGTGCGCTGCGTGCCGTTGTCCGACTTCGACACCAGCGCCGTGAGTCCACCGGAGACGGCCTGGGCCCCGAGGTAGCCACCGGCGAGGAGCAGTCCAGCCTTGATACCTGCCATGGCGGCACCATGCCCACGAACTCCCCCACACAATCGCGCCGGGTCGGCGGGGCTCGAGACTCGTGGGCACCGCCCGGACGGCAGGCCATCATGGCGCCATGAGTTACGGCAGCGTGTGGTCGGTCGGCCTGGCGGTCGCCCTCCTGACGCTCGCCGCGATCGCGGTGCTGACCGTCGCCCGGGTTCCGCAGCGTGTGGATGCGCTGGTGGCCGTGGGCCGAGCCGCCATCCAACTCACCGTTGTGGCGCTGGTCATCGGGTGGATCTTCGCCAACCCAGCCGGGGCACCGCTGTATCTGAGCGTGATGCTCGTCGCTGCCACGGCCACCTCCGTACGCAGGATCGGGTGCGGCCGTGAGCACGCGCCGCGGGTATTCGTCTCCATCGCGGCCGGGGCCGCGCTGACCACGGTGTTCGTGGTCAGTACGCAGGCCCTGCCGTGGTCAGCGCAAACGCTGTTGCCCTTCGTCGCGCAGATGATCGGCGGGACGATGACCGCGGTGTCCCTGGGCGGTACGCGCCTGCGCGACGATGCCGTCGACCAGTGGGCGACCGTGGAGGGGTGGTTGGTGCTTGGCGCCCGCCCGGGCCAGGCGGTTGCCGACCTGGCCCGGCGATCGGCGCAACGGGCGCTGATTCCGCCCTTGGACCAGACGCGTAGCGCCGGGCTGGTCACCCTGCCGGGAGCATTCGTCGGCATGCTGCTCGGTGGCGCCAGCCCCGCCCAGGCCGCCCAGGTCCAGTTGCTCGTCCTGGCGGGACTGCTTGCGGCGCAATCCCTTGGCGTGGTTCTCGTCGTCTGGCTGCTCGCCCCCGCCGTGGGGTGTCGCATCCCCACCTGGAAGGCGGTCTGATCCCCGGCTCAGCACCACAGTCAGGGCGTCGCCGATGGCCCGATGGCTTCGATCAGGGCGGCGAGCAGGCCAACCCGTACGGGAACGGAGGTGAGGTCGAGCCATTCGGTCGGCGCGTGGTCGTCCCCGCCGATCGGCCCGAGGCCGTCCAGCACCGGGACGCCGAGGTCGGCGATGAGGTTGGCGTCGGCCACCCCCCCGGTGCCGACCGCAGCGATGTCGTGCCCGATCCCGGCTGCGAGTGTGCAATAAGCATCGGCCAGGTCGACGGTCGCCGTGGTGGCCTCCATCGGTGGGACGACGGCCCGCAGTTCGACCTGGACTACCGCCCCCGGCACGGGTTCGCTGCCGGCCAATTCCTGCGCGGCCGCGAGGAGCCGGCCGAATCCCTGCCGAGTCGTCGCCCGGACGTCGGCGACGACGTCGGCGCGCTCGGCCACCACGTTGGGTCGGCGACCGGCCCGGATCACCCCGACATTGACCGAGATCCCCTCGTCGGGATCGTTCATCGCCTGCAGGGTGACGGTCAGGTGCGCTGCCGCAAGTGCGGCGTTGACGCCTGCAGCCGCGTCGATTCCGGCGTGCGCGGCTCGCCCGGTCACCGACACGACCACGTCCGCCGCGCCCTTGCGCGCCGCGACAATCGAACCGTCGACGCGCGCACACTCCAGGCACAGCGCCACATCCACCTCGGCCGCGACTCGACGCAAGACGGGTCCACCGGCCAGCGACCCGATCTCCTCGTCCCCGGTCAGACACACAATGAGTTCGCGGTACGGATGAGAACCCACGGCTGCCAGCACATCCGCCGCGGCAATCCCGGCCAACAGGCCACCCTTGTCGTCGCTGACCCCGGGACCGTAGGCCCGATCCGCCTCGAATTGAGCGGGCCGCTCGGCGGCCGTACCCCGGTCGAACACGGTGTCCAGATGCCCGACCAGCAGGATTCGCCGCCCCTGCGGTTGGTCGCCAACGCGGCGACCGATAACCACGCCCCCCGCCGGACGGCCATCCGGGAACTCGACCGGTTGGAACTCCACCGTGAAACCGCCCTGGCTGAGATAGCCGGCGGTCACCCGGCCGGCGGCATCCACCCCGCCTGGGTCATCCGAGCCGGAGTCGATACCGACGAGCTCTGCGAGCCGGGTCAGGTATCTGGGCATCTCATCCTGCGCGGCGTCGACCAGCGCCTGCACCCGTACTGCCTGATCTTCTGCTCCCACCTTGCGCAGCACGGCTCAGAGCACCTTGGACAGGAATGCCCGCGTACGGTCGTGCTGCGGGTTCCCGAACAGATCCTGCGGCGGCCCGGATTCCACCACTGCCCCGTCGTCCATGAAGTAGGCGACGTCGGCGACCTCGCGAGCGAACCCGACCTCGTGAGTGACGACGATCATCGACATGCCGTCCTCGGCCAGACCGCGCATGACCTCCAGCACCTCCCCGACGAGTTCAGGGTCGAGTGCTGAGGTGGGCTCGTCGAACAGCATCAGGGTGGGCTGCATAGCCAGCGCCCGGGCGATCGCGACCCGCTGCTGCTGACCGCCGGACAACTGTCCCGGATAGACGTCCATCCGGTCGCTGAGCCCAACGCGCTCCAGCAGCGTTTGCGCGCGGGCCCTGACCTCGTCCTTGGACTCGCCCTTGGTCAACACGGGGGCGTGCATGACATTACCGAGCGCGGTCATATGCGGGAAGAGGTTGAACCGCTGGAACACCATGCCGATGCTGCGTCGCTGCGTCGCGACCTCGCGGGGTTTCAGCTCGTGGAGTTTCCGGCCGGCCCGACGGTAGCCGACGAGTTCGCCGTCGACCCACAATTGGCCGCCATTGATTTGCTCGAGGTGGTTGATGCAACGCAAGAAAGTGGACTTGCCCGACCCGGACGGCCCCATCAGCACAGCGACCTGGCCGTTCTGCACCTCCAGGTCGATGCCCTGAAGCACCTCGTGAGGGCCGAAACTCTTCCGTACCCGGATGGCTCTGACCTTCGGCTGCGCCCCGGACCCGTCGGCGCTCATGGCTTGCCTCCCCGCACCCCGACGACCCAGCGTTGCAGCGCCCCGGGCGTCTTTGCCGTCGGCTGGTCGCCGCGGCCGTAGCGGCGCTCGAGGAAGTATTGCCCCAGGCTCAGCACGCTCACCAGGGCGAGATACCACAGCGCTGCCACAGTGAGCAGGGGCATGACCTTGAAGTTCTGGTTATAGATGGACTGCACCGTGCTGAGGAGTTCCACGCCACCGACGACCGCGGTCAGCGACGTCGACTTCAGCATCGTGATCGTCTCGTTGCCCATCGGCGGGATGATGACGCGCATCGCCTGGGGCAGGACAACCGTCCGCATGGTCTGACTACTGGTGAGCCCCAGAGCCGCGGCGGCTTCCTGCTGGCCCCGATCGACGGACACAATGCCCGCTCGGACGATCTCGGCGGCGTACGCCGCCTCGTTGAAGGTCAGCGCGAGGATGGAGGCGGTGATCGGCGTGATGACGCTACTGGTGGGCGCATCGATCAGCGTCCAGTCAGTGAACGGGATACTGATGGTGATGCGCTGGTAGAGCGCGCCGAGAAATCCCCAGAAAATGATCTGTACCAGCAATGGGGTGGCCCGGAAGAACCAGGTAAAACCCCAGGCGACGGTGGAGAGCACCGGGTTGGCGGACAGCCGCATAACCGCGACGAAGACGGCTCCCAACACCCCCAAGATCATGGCGACAACGGTGAGCCAGATGGTGGCGCGAACCCCGGACAGGACTGGTTCGGAGAACAGGTATTCCCCCACCGTGCCGATGTCTAGATTGGGGTTTCTGGCCAGCGAGGAGAGAACCAGGACGAGCAGGAGCAGGACGACCGCGGCCGATAGCCAGCGCCATGGGTGCCGCAGCGGGACGAGCGCCAGATCCGCCCCGTCGTCCGGGGCCGCCGATGGCGACCCCGGAGCCGGGTTGGCGAGTTCCATCCCGTCAGTCGATCGCCGCGTCGATGGTGGCCTTGTCGATGGCGATGGGCTCCTGGTCCCACTTAGCCATGATCTTTGTGTATGTCCCGTCGTCCATCAGCGACTGCAAGCCGGCCTGGATGGCCGTGGCGAGGTCGGCCCGCGCCTTCAGTACGCCGATCCCGTTGGGGCTGGCCTGGTATCCGTTCGGGGCAGCGGGATCGTCGATGACCTCGACCTTGCCGCCGGTCTTGCTTGCGAGGTCGACGAGGTTCACCTTGGTGGCGACGAAAGAAGCAGACTGCCCGGCGAGCAGTGCGTTCAGGGCGTCGGTGTTCTGCGGGTATTCAGTGACGTCGATGGCCTTACCTGCGCAGTCCTGCTTGCTGAAAGCCTTGAGCAGCTGGACCTGCTTGGCGGCCTTCTGCACCGCGACCTTCGTACCGCACAGATCGTTTAGGGTCATGACCCCCTGCGGGTTCCCGGCGAGCACCAGGATGCCGGTGCCGGAGGCGGAGTAGTCAACAAAGGTTGCGACCTGCTGGCGTTCCTTGTTGTCGGTGATGCCCCCGACGATCGCATCGTATTTACCCGCTTGCAGGCCGGGTACGAGCCCGTCGAACGGCTGCTGGGTGAACGGTGCCTTGATGCCCAGCTTGCCGCCGATTGCTTGCAGCAGGTCGTAGTCGAGCCCCTGGAAGGCGTCCTGCTTACCCTCAACCACGAAGTCGATGAACGGCTGGTACGGAGCATTGGTCGCCACCGACAGCGAACCGGCCGAGGCCACCTTCGCGGGCAGCATGGCCGCGGCGGCCGCATCGACCGTCACATCGCCGACGCCCTCAATCGTGACCGTCGGGCCTGCTGGCGCCGCGCTGCTGTTTTCGCCAGACGGCGAGGAGTCGACAGAAGTCGTGTTCTCGGAACTCGAGGAACCGCATGCGGTGAGGGCGAGCAGTCCCGCGGTGATGAGCAGGCCCACCCGGGCCGGGGTTCGGATCGTCACGTCCACTCCTTGTCGTCCGTTAAGCCCGAGGACCGACGGCAGGATTGTTACGGCCTTGTTCGTCCGGGCCTTTGGTGTAACGAAACTAACAGCATCAGTGGGCGGTGCGTCAACGGTCCATCGGGTCACGGTTGCGCAACGGTCCACGGTCGGACGCGACCGCGGCTGTGTCGCGCGGCATGTCTGAGCACCCGTTCGCAGGGTGTGTTCAGAGCAGGTGCAGCCGCTGCCCCAGCGATTCGACCTCCGCCAACCGGTGCTCCGCTGCCGGACCCAGAGCATCCACGACACCGCCGACCACGGACTCGACCAGCGCGAGAGTCGGGACGAAGCTGTCGTAGGGGCTCGGCGAGTCCACCTGCGCCGGGAGGACGACCTGAGCTAGCCGTGCCACCGGGGACATCCACGGGTCGGTGAACAGCACGATCTGTACGCGCCGATCGGCCGCGGCCTCGGCGAGTTCCAGTGTTGCATCCTCATAGCGGCGGAAGTCGAACAGCACCAGGACATCGTTGCGGCGCAACGTCAGGAGCTCGTCGACCCTGCCCACTGACGTTTCAGGTAGGAGTGCACTGGAACCGCGCAACTGGGTCAGGTGCAGCACCAGATAGGCCGCCAAGAGCCGGCTGAACCGACCCCCGTCAGCAGCGATCCGGCGGTTCGGATCCGCGAGCAGCGAGACTGCGGCTGCATGCTCGGCGGCCGGGACGCGCTGGAAACTTCGCTCGGTCGCGGTCGCGAACAGCTCTCCGGTCTGCTCCAGCTGGCCCGGCTGGGCGCGGCCGGATCGGGTGGCGATCAGAGTCAGCGGGGATGCGTTGCGCTCGGCGAGCTCGCCCAGCAACGCGTCCTGGAACGCGGGGAAGCCGGCGTAGCCCAGGCGAGTGACGAACCGGACGACCGTCGGGGGGCTTACCTCGGCCCGAGCGGCCAGCCGGGCAACCGTCTCGAGTCCCGCCGTTGGGTACGCGGCCAGGATGGCTCGGGCCACCTTGCGCTCGGCCGGCGGCCAGCGGTCCATCGCATCTTGGATAGTGCGCGCCACCGAATCCGCCGGCGGCCCGACGTACGGCGGCGCAGCGGAGTCGGCCATAACCTGACCGTAACGTCTGTTACATGGCTGGGTCTCGCCGAGGTCCGTTCCGCAGTGCGGACTGGTCACGTGACAGCCGCATCCGTGGCTGCTTGGCTGCGGGACCCGCTGCGTTTCCCAGCGGTTGGTCCCGCGCGATCAGTGCAGATCCGTACGCCACCCAAGGAGCCATTCGTGATCACGGTGTTCTCGAAGTTCCAGCTGCGGCCCGGTTTGTCCCGTGAGCAGGCCGTCGCCGAGATCCAGGAGACCATCGACTGGTATCGCGGCCGGGAGGGCTGCATCCGTAAGTACATCTGCCTCAACTGGGATGAGCGCTACGGCTACGGCGTTTATCTGTGGGAGAGCCGCGAGGTGGCCGAGCAGTTCTATGCGGTGGCGACCGCCGAGATCGAGCGGCAGACCGGCGCGAAGCCCGAGATCATCTATTTCGACACCCCCGTCGTCCTCGACAACTCCACTGGCGAGTTGTTCCTCGACGGCGAGCGCAGCGAGTTCCCAGCGACTGCCGCGCGCTGATCGGTCCCGCCGCAGGCATGTCATGCGGCGGCCGAACAGGCTCGCCGGTGCCAGGATCTCCGCGCAATCTGGGCCTGGGCTGCCGTACGGGCTGGTACGCAGCATGCCGTCCGGTTTGTCACACTGTCCCGACGAGGTGTCGCGCCGACGCCGTGGGAGCCGGACCAGCGGAGGGATTCCAGACGTGTCGAGGGCGGGTGTGCGGACGACCCTCGGGGCGTCTGCACGGCCCGGCCAGGGTCGACACCGCGCGATGCGGCCGCTGCGACCCGCGTGGACGCAGCCGCGAGGAGTCCCGTACGCGGACGCCTCAACGCGACGACTGAACCGATGGCGGGCGACCATGGCCGCCCGGCCAGTTTGGCGGGTCGCCCGCGGCGCTGTTGTGGGCCTTGTCGCCGGCGGACTGACCGCAGCAGGTCATCTGTTCGCCGGCGGTCACGCCCACCTGCTGCCCCTCGCATTGCTGACCCTGCTGATGATCGCTGGAGCGATCGCGATCGGCGGGCGGGAATGGGGCCTGCTGCGACTGTTCGGCGTCCTGAGCGTCAGCCAGCTGCTCGCCCATCTGGCTCTGGCCGGGACGTCCTCGACCTCGCACGCCCACCTGGCCGCTTCGTCGTTGACCCCCGGGCGGATCCGTTCCGGGTCCGGCCCGCTGCTGCTGGACACCGCTGCGATGCCCGCGATGGCGCAGACCGGCATGGCGTCGGGGTCGGTCCCGCTGCCCGGCGCCTCGTCGGGAGCCGCCTTCCTCGGTGGACTCGACCTGATGATGTTCGCGGCACACTTGGCGGCTGCCGCCGTCCTCGCCGCGCTGCTGCGCTGGGGTGAGGACGCCTGCTGGCGCCTGCTTGCCTTCCTACTGCACCGCTGCGCCTGCCGGTGGCCTCCGGCCCTGGCAGTTCCCGCCCGACCCGGGCTGCCGACACCCAGTGCCGACCGACGTCCGGTACGAACCTGGCAGCTGGCCTCGATCAGTCGCCGCGGCCCACCGGTATCCGTGCGGTCCTAGCGGGACACCCGATCGCGGCGTTCAGGAGATCGTGACCGGCCCGTCCGGGCCGTCATCGAGATGGTGGCCGATCTCCTGGCAGTACGCGATCAACCATGATCACCGAGGCCACCCCTCCCGAATCCACTGAGCGGTAGTGCAACGCCGCGGAGTTGGTGGCGCAGCCACGACGACTCGAACCAACACGACTGTAGGAGTTTTCATGCAAGCAATCTCGACGGCCGCCCGCGGCCGTCTGCAATCGATCGCGCTGGCGACGGCGGCCCTCGGGCTCGGCATCGGTTCGCTCACCGCGTGCGGCAGTACGGCAGCCACCGACGGCGCCAGCGCGACACCGAGTGACGCTGCACGCAGTTCCGAGCCGGCCTCGGCCGGCCTGACCGTGACCGACGCCTGGGCGAAGGCGGCCGAATCTGGCATGACCGCAGCGTTCGGGACCCTTACCAACAACGGGTCGGCCCCCGTCACGGTCGTCTCGGCAGCCACGGACGCGTCGGATCGGACCGAGTTGCACGAGATGGTGATGAAGGACGGGGAAATGGTGATGCAGCCCAAGGTCGGTGGATTCGAGGTACCCGCCGGCGGTTCCTTCGAATTGGCGCCCGGCGGCAGCCACGTCATGATCATGGACGTAAAGAAGGCGATCAAGCCGGGTGACACCGTACGGGTGACGCTCACCCTGGACACCGGAGGTCCGGTCGAGTTCGAGGCCGTGGCGAAGGACTACGCCGGCGCAGACGAGTCCTACCAGCCGGAACCTGGCGAGATGAGCAGTCCCGGCGGGATGGCCAGTTCTTCGAGCATGGGCTGAACGGACGAGATCGTGACCAACCCGAAACTCTCTCGCCGCGGCCTGCTGACCGGGGCGCTGGTCGGGGTTGCCGGGGCAGCCGTCGCCGGGTGCAGCACCCCGGGTGGTGCCTCGGCGGAGGCACCACCCGGGAGTTCGACCCCCACCTCCGGTACGAATCTCATCGGCACCGAAACCGAACAGTTCCACGGTGCACATCAGGCAGGCGTCGCTACCCGGCCGCAGGCGCACGCCTCCTTCGTAGCGCTCACCCTCCACACTGACGTCGATCGCGCCGCGGCTGGCCGCTGGATGCGGCTATTGTCCGACGACGCCCGACGACTGATGAGCGGATCTGTCGTCCTGGCCGACAACGAACCGGAACTCGGCACGCTGCCCGCCCGGTTGACAGCCACGGTGGGCTTCGGGCCCGGATTCTTCGCTGCGGTCGGCTTGCCGGATCGGAGACCTGAGTCCCTGCAGCCGTTACCGCCGTACGCCATCGACAAACTGCGGAAAGAGTGGACCGGCGGCGACGTCCTGCTGCAGGTGTGCAGCGACGACCCGATATCGCTCGCGCATGCCGAACGCATGCTGCTGAAGGATTCTCGGGCGTTCGCCTCGATCGCCTGGGTGCAGCGGGGTTTCCAACGCAGCGCGGGTACGACCGAGGTCGGGACCACTCCTCGCAACCTGATGGGCCAGGTCGACGGCACCGTCAACCCTGCAGCGGGTACCCCGGCCTTCGAAGGAGCCGTGTGGAGCCGGCAGCCGGGCTGGTTCGCCGGCGGGACGCTGGCCGTGATCCGCAGGATCTCGATGAACCTGGATACCTGGGACAAGGTCGCCCGGGACGGCCGAGAACTCGCCATCGGGCGACGGTTGGACACCGGGGCGCCGCTGACCGGAGCCGCCGAGCGTGACGAACCCGACTTCGCCGCCACCGACGAGCTGGGCCTGGAAGTCATCCCGCGATTCGCCCACATCCGCCGGGCCCGCGGTGACGCAAACGGGCCACAGTTCCTGCGTCGCCCGTACAGCTACAGCACCGGTCCGGACGACCAGGGTCTGATCTTTGTGGCCTACCAGGCCGACATCGCCAAACAGTTCCTCCCCGTCCAGCAACGGTTGGCCGAGTTGGACCTGCTGAACACCTGGACGACCCCGATCGGCTCGGCCGTCTTCGCCATCCCGCCCGGGGTGGCCGAGGATGGGTGGATCGGGGACAGTCTGCTCGGCTGAGCGAGGAGGTGCAGCCGGCGCGTCGCCCGAGCGCAGCGAGGGCAGGGCCGGCGGAACCGACGACGCGAAGCCCCGAAAGGCTGGGCTGAGCGAGGAGGTGCAGCCGGCGCGGATCAGTGCAGCGGCACGGTGAGGTCGCCCATCTCGCGCCAGCGTTCGAGCACCTCGATCGGTGTCAGTTGCCGCAGGTCGACCGAGTTTTCTAACTCGGCCCAGTCCCGGGGTGCGGCGGCGGTGGCGTGGTCGAGCGCGCGAGGCGAATACGGAGTTAGCGTTGTCTTCGAGGTTGAGTTCTGGGACCAGTCCACGAACACACGCCCGGGGCGTAGTTTACGGTCCATAACGTCGGTCACCGCGGACCCGAAGTGGTTCGACAGGGCTGCCGCCAGAGCCCGGGCTAGCTCAGTAGCGGAGTCTGCGGTCGTTTCGGCGGGGAGTTGTGCGTACACATGAATGCCCTTGCTTCCGCTGGTGACGGGGATGGCGGTCAACCCCTGTGATGCCAGCGCGATGCGAGCGGTCAGCGCGACCTCGGCGCACTCCACGAGGCCGGCCGGATTCCCTGGATCGAGGTCCACGACGAGCCTGTCCGGCTCACAGGGGTGACCATCGGAGTCGATACGCCATTGCGGCACATGCCATTCCAGGGCGGCTAGCTGCGCCAGCCAGACGAGCCCGTCGACGTCGTCGATCAGCGGGTAGGTGATCGGACCGCCACTGTGCTCAATGGTGACGCGCCGGATCCAACTCGGCGCCCCGGCGGGGATGTTCTTCTCAAAGAACGATGGGCCGGCGCTGCCATGCGGCCACCGTTTGCGCGTCAGGGGCCGATCGCGGATCAGCGGAAGCACAGCCGGTGCGATCGCAACCGCATACTCGATGAGATCTGCCTTGGTGGTTCCGGATTCTGGATACAGCACCTTGTCCGGGTTGGTGATCCGTACGCGTGAACTCACGACGACACCCCCAGGTCTGCAACGTCGAGATCCGTACGGATACCGCGGAACACCGGCTGGCGCAGTTGCGCTCCTTCCGTGCGGCCGAGGTGCTCGATGTCGACCACTAGGACCGGTTGCAGCCAGTTCGCGTCGCGGGTTCCGCGCGGCAGCGCCGCTACATCCAGGCCCGCTGGTGGGTCGTGCGTGGCGAGTGGTCGCAGTACGTCGGCCACTCGGCGGCCCGGCGCACCGACCAACCCGGCACCGACGGATCCGATCGGCAGCCAGCCGTGCTGGCTCGGCAGCCCGAGGATGAGTGAACCCAGGATGTCGGGTCCGTCGGCGCTGCTGCGCCAGCCGAGCACGACCGCGGAGGTGGTGCTGCGGTGCGCCGCCTTCACCCAGTCGGGGCTCCGGCGGCCCGACCGGTAGGGCGAGCTACGGCGTTTGGCGACCACACCCTCGAGTCCGGCGGCAGCTGTTGCGGTCAGCAAACCAGGACCGTCGTCGAATACGGCCGACAGATCCGTGCCCGCCGCATAATCGATGGTCTCCAACAGTTCTCGGCGCTCGGTCCATGGTCGGTCGACGACAGACTCCTCGGCCCACACGAGCACGTCGAACACCGTCCACGTCACCGGCGCCGCATCCGGCCCCGGGTTCTGCTGGTGGAATCGCGGCGCCAGCAACGCGAAGCTGGGCACCCCAGCGTCGTCCAGCGCGACGAGTTCCCCGTCGAGGACGGTGCCGGCCGGGATACCCGTACCCACCGGTCGACCGGCGACCTCGGGAAACGCGCGGGACTTGTCGTGTCCGTTGCGGCTGACCAGCCGGACGCCGGAGTCGCTGACCAGGCCCAGGACTCGCATGCCGTCCCATTTGACCTCGTACGCCCAACCCGGCCCCACTGGCACCGGACCGGCGGTGGCCAGCATCGGCCGCAGAGCGGTCAGCGAGTGGGCATCAGCCATGCAGGCAGGCATACCCCAGCGACGCCGATGCATCCAGTCCCGCGCAGTCGACACGCTGCCGCGCCGCAGATGCGGTACCCGATACTGCCGGGGCTCGACGTGCTACCCGTGCTACGGTCGCGCTATGAAGACGATTTCGCACCGGGAGATGCGCAACAACAGCGGCGCCATGCTGCGCGAGGTCGCAGCGGGCGAACGGTTTCTGGTGACCAACGACGGGCTGCCGGTCGCCATGATCATCCCAGCGCCTGTGGACGACTATGAGCGCCTGGTTGCGGAGGGGGTCATCATCCCTGCCAGGGACCCCCAAGGGTGGGCGCAGCTACTGACCGTCACCGATGCTGACCTGAAGGCGACGGGCGGTCCGGAATACAACGCCGTGGTTGCGCTGCGCGAGGAGGACGATCGGTGAAGGTGGCCCTCGACTCCTCCGCGATTTACACCATGATCGGAGCCGAAGTCCATTCCGCCGCGTTGAAGGCACATATCGTCCGATCGGACAAGACCCTCGTTGCTTGTGAACTGGTGGTCACCGAAGTGCTTCGTACGTGCCTGCGAAATGGAACGGATCCGGACCTGGCGTACCGATGGTTCGACGAACTCCCGCTGATCGCCCTGGACATACCGCTCTTGCGCCGCGCCGGTGCCATCCACCCGTCGACCTTGCGCAGCCTGGATGCGCTCCACATTGTGGCCGCCCAACGAGTAGGCGCTGACGAGTTCGTCACCTACGACCGCCGACAGGCGGACGCAGCCACGTCAGCGGGCCTGCTCGTCGCTATGCCTGGCGTCCGCTGATCTGAGGTCACGGCCGGGCGATCCGACGTCAATGCGGGCAGTCCGCCCACCGGGGCAGCAGACCGGCAGCCTCAGCCTCCGCCAGAGTAGGTGCGGCCTCGTCCTTAGGCGAGAGCAGCAACTCGACCCCGACCGGCCACGGCAGTCCCAGCGCGGGGTCCAGGGGGTGGACGCCGTGCTCAGCGCCGGGGGTGTAGGGGGTGGAGCACAGGTAGGTGACGGTCGCTGAGTCACTCAGTGCGACGAAGGCGTGTCCCAGGCCCTCCGCCAGATATACCGCCCGACGCGCGTCGTCGTCGAGCAGCACGCTGTCGTACGCACCGAACGTCGGCGAACCGACCCGAATGTCCACGATGACATCGAGCACGGCACCAGACAGGCAGGACACGTATTTCGCCTGCCCCGGCGGCACGTCAGCGAAATGCACCCCACGCACCGTGCC
>JBBQYX010000051.1:0-22306 GCA_038208295.1 Candidatus Nanopelagicales bacterium
CAGTGGGTCACGAGACGATTTCAGCCGGCGATGGCTCATGCTGGAGCCGAGGGTCAGCCACTGCGCGGGCGGGGTTGATGCATTCGAGCGATACCCGTACTCAATGTGAGCCGGTGGCTGGCCGAGACATCAACCTGGACATTCGCACCCAGCTCACGCAGAGGAACATCATGGCCGTCACGACGCATGGAGGGGGACCCCGCGTGAACGGTGCGTATGAGGCAGCCGGGCCGTCTTCCGAAGAGTTGCCGGGGTGGGTCCACGTCGGGCGGCAGCCGGTGTACAGCACGGCCCGAGTCATCACCGGGTACGAGCTGCGATTCCGCGGTCGGGAGGGCAACGGCCCGGCCAGTCCGGCCACGGTGGACGACGCCGCGGTCACCCGCCTGATTGCCAGCACGTTCGCGGACTTCGGGCTGGACACGCTGGTCGGCCGCCGCACGGGCTTCGTCAACATCACCCGGTCGTTCCTGGTGGGGGAGCTGCCCGTGCCCCTGCCGTACGAACAGACCGTGCTGGAACTGCCGACCCTGCTCGTCGAGGACGACGAGACCCGGTCGGGGGCAGCCAGCCTGGTCAGTGCTGGCTACCGACTGGCCGTGGACGTCCTGCAGGCCGACCCGACCCTGGTGCCCCTGCTGGGGTACGCGACCTATGCCCGCCTGAAGGTCTCCGCGCTGACCCCCGGTGGCCTGGTGTTCGCCACGGCCGCGCTGCACGCCCGCGGTCTGCAGGTGATCGGGCACAGCATCACCACCGCTGGCGAGTTGGACTCGGCCTCCGTGGCCGGGGTCGACCTGCTGCAGGGTCCCTACCTGGCCGGGTCCGACGTCGTCTCCGCGCCCGCACTGACACCGTCCCGGCTGGCCGCGCTGCGATTGGTCCCCCGACTGACCGACCCCGACCTGGAGATCTCCGACATCGAACGGATCGTCAAGACCGATCCGTCCCTGACCTACCGACTGCTGCGGGCTGCCAACTCCGCCGCCAGCGCCTCGATTCGGGAGATCACCTCACTGCGGGACGCGATCGTCATGCTGGGCCTGCGGCAGTTGCGGTCGTGGCTGCTACTGATGCTGGTCGGGGACGCCTCGGCTGCCTCGGAGGAGCAGCTCGCCTCCTCCCTCACCTGTGCCCGCGCCTGCGAGTTGTTGGCCCCCGAGTCCCGGCTGGATGCGGACGAGGCTTTCCTGGCCGGCCTGCTGGCCAGCCTCATCCCCGTACTCGGTCTGGACTCCCATCGCCTGTCCGCCGAGTTGGGTCTGGCCGACCATCTGGCCGCAGCGCTGGAGGGCGCCGGTCGACTTGGTCGACTGGTGGCGGCAGTCCGTGGATACGAGGAGGGCTCGGTCCCCACCGACAACTCCTGGGGCCCGTCGGCCTTCGACCTGTCCCGCGCCTGGCTCACCGCCGTCGGGTGGTCGTTGCAGACGTCGGAGACGGTGCTGGCTCGCTCGGCCTGAGCGAGGAGAGCGGGGGTCGGCGTCGCACAAGCGCAGCGCCGTGCAGCCGGTCCCCGGTCGACGAAGCGAAGGCCCAATCCGATCGGCCTGAGCGAGGAGGTGCAGCGGGTCCGTCGCACAAGGGAGCGAAGCGAGTGCAGTGCAGGACCTGCGGAACCGACGAAGCGAAGGCCAAACGAGCATCGGCCTGACGAGAAGGCCCACATCCGATCGGCCTGACCCTCAGCCTTCCCAGTCCCGCCGCTCGGCCGGGTCGTCGGTGGGGTCGGCGCCGGCCGAGGCGGCGGTAGCGGCCAGTTGCTGGGCGTCGATTCCGGCCAGCGCACCGGCCAGGGTGGGGACCGCCGCGACGAGCCGGCGGGTGTACGGGTGCTGCGGTGCGTCGTAGATCTGCTCCACCGGGCCGAGTTCGACCAGTTCGCCGTGGTGCAGGACCGCGACGGTGTCGCAGACGCGCCGCACCACCGACAGATCATGCGACACCAGGACCAAGGTCAGACCGTTGGCCTGGACGACGTCAGCCAGCAGGTTCAGGACCTGCGCGCGGACCGAGACGTCCAGGGCGCTGACAGGTTCATCGGCCAGCAGCAGTTTCGGCCGCGGCGCCAATGCCCGGGCGATGCAGATGCGCTGGCGCTGACCGCCGGAGAACTGGTGCGGATACCGATCGCCGGATTCCGGTCCCAGACCCACCGCGTCGAGTAGTTCACGCAGCCGCGCCGCGCGCTCGGTCGAGGGCGCATCCCAGATGGGTTCGGTGATGAGGTTCCGTACGCGCATCCGCGGGTCGAGACTGCCGTACGGGTCCTGAAAAACCATCTGCAGGTCCTGTCGCAGTTCCCGCAGCCGACGCGCCGACCGGCCGGCCAGGTCGTGCCCGGCCACCCGTACGTTTCCGGACGTCGGCTGGTCCAGGCCCGCCAGCAGTCGCAGCAGGGTTGTCTTGCCGGACCCGCTCTCGCCGACGATGCCGAAGCGGCTGCCCGCCGCGATGGTGAGGCTGACCCGGTCCAGGGCAACCACCGGAGCTGCCGCCGTGCGCACCGACGTACGCGGACGGTGATAAATGCGGGTGACGTCGACCAGTTCCACTGCTGCCGCGGTCATGGGGTGCTGCCTTCATCACCAGAGCCAGCCGGATCGAGCGGATGCCAACAGGCGTACCCGTGCTGCTGGGTGCCCGTCCACGGCGGCTCGGTGTGGCAGGCCTCGGTCGCTGCGGCACAGCGGGTTCGGAACACGCAGCCATCGGGAAACTCACCGGCCGCGGGGACAGATCCGGGGATTGTGGGCAACCGGGCGCGGTCGCGAAACCGGTCCAGGTCGCTGGAATCCAACAACCCGGCGGTGTATCGGTGGTGTGGCGTACGTAGTACCGCCGAAACCGGGCCGGTCTCCACCACCCGGCCGCCGTACATCACCAGGACCCGCGAGCAGACGGTCGCCAGCACGGCCAGATCGTGGGTGATGAACAGCAGGGACGAGCCACGCTGTGCCGCACCGGAAACGATGAGATCCAGTAGTTGCGCCTGCACCGTGACATCCAGGCCCGTCGTCGGTTCGTCGCAGAGCAGCACCTGCGGGTCATTGGCCAGGGCGATAGCGAGCATGACCCGCTGACGTTGCCCACCGGACAACTGGTGCGGATATGCACGGGCGATCTCGGCGGGGTCGGGCAGTCGTACGTCGGACAGGAGTTCCAGAGTTCGGGACTGTGCCGCGGCCCGGCCGCCATCACCGACACGACGCGTACCCGAATCATGCAGCAGCAGCGCCTCCTCGACCTGGCGACCGACTCGCATCGTCGGATTCAGCGCCGACATGGGTTCCTGGAACACCATCGCGAGGCCCGGCCCGCGGACCTGCGCCCAGGCCCGCTCAGGCAGGTCGATGAGATTGGCGCCGCCGTGCAGACGTACCTCCCCCTGGGAGTGGACCCCTTCGGGCAACAGTCCGAGCAGCGCCAGCGCGGTGAGGGTCTTGCCACTGCCGGACTCACCGATCAGCCCGACCCGCTCGCCGGGGGCCAGGTCGAGATCCACGCCGCTGATGAGTTCCAGCGGGCCGGCGGTGACCCGCAAGCCGCGTATTCGCAGCGCGGCCGAAACGACTGGCGCGGCAGGCGTGCTGGCAGCGGCGGTCACGATCGACGCTCCAGCCGCGGATCGAAGCGGTCGCGCAGTCCATCGCCGAGCAGGTTGAACCCCAGGACGGCCACCGCGATGGCCGCTGCCGGCCACACACTGAGCAATGGCGCGACCGAGGCGACCTCCGCGGCCTCCTGCAGCATCCGGCCCCACGACGGGGTCGGTGGCGCGGTGCCGAATCCCAGGTAGGACAGACCGGCCTCAGCGAGTACGGCGATAGCGAATCCGACCGAGGCCTGCACCAGCAGCAGCCCGGACACGTTCGGCAGCACGTGCCGCAAGGCGATCGACAACGGCCCTCGCCCGGCGAGCCGCGCGGCCATCGCGTAATCGGTGGTGAGGACCTGCCGGGTGCCCGACCACGTGAGGCGGGCGAAGGACGGCACCGTCGCGATGCCGATGGCGATCATCGCGGTCAGCGTGCTGGCGCCGTAGACGGCCCCGAACATGACCGCCAGCAGCAGTGCCGGGAAGGCCAGCAGCACGTCGTTGAACCGCAGGACCGATTGGCCCAGCCAGCGCGGCCCCATCCCGGCGACCATGCCCAGCGGCACCCCGACCGCTGCGGCGATGCCAACCGCGACGACGCCAACGAAGACCGTAGTCCGCGCGCCGACGAGTAGCTGGCTGAACACGTCCCGGCCCAGGCGGTCGGTGCCCAGCAAGTGGCTGGTGTCCGGGCCCGCGAGCCGAGGGCCGGCGCCCACCAGGGTCGGGTCGTACGGGGTCCACACGAACGACACCAAGGCGGCGACAACCACGATCGAGACCAGGACCGCCCCCACCAGCGCGGCCGGATCCCAGCCGCGGCGCGACCGGGTGCGGCGGGTGAGCGCCGCGGACGCGCTCACGTCGCCCTGCGCAACCGCGGGTCGACCACGACGTGCAGGACATCGACCACGTAGTTGACCAGCAGGACGGCCAGCACGAGCACCATCACGACGCCCTGTACGAGCAGCAGGTCCCGATTGGCCACCCCGTCCAGCAGCAGGCTGCCCAGCCCCGGGATCACGAACACGCGCTCCACCACCACCGCGCTGATCAGCAACGTGGCGATCTGCAGGCCCAGCACGGTGATCACCGGGATCGCGGCGTTACGCAGCCCGTGCCGCAGCAGGGCGCGGGTCGGGGACAGGCCCTTGGCCCGGGCGGTCCGCACATAGTCCTCGCGCAGCACGTCGAGGACGGCCGAGCGTACGTACCTGGTGAGCACCGCCGCCTGGACGAGCCCCAGGGACAGCACCGGCAGGACCAGATGGCCGACGAACGCGGCCGGGTCCTGGGCCGGGGGCACCCAGCCGCCGGAGGGGAACCAGCCCAACCGGACCGCGAAGACGTCCACCAGCAGGATCCCGGCGACGAAGCTCGGCACGGCCACGCCTAGCTGGCTCACCCCGGTCACCACCGCGCCGTCCAGGCGGCGGTGCCGCACGGCCGCCACGATCCCGGCCGGGACCGCGACCGCGACGGCCAGCAGCATCGAGACGACGACCAGCCACAGGGTCACCTGCAGGCGGTCCGCCAGTTGCGGGCCGATGGCCGCCCGGGTCACGTAGGACACCCCGAAGTCACCGTGCACCAAGCCAGCGGACCAGTCGACGTACTGCGCGACGGCCGATCGGTCGGTGCCGAACTCGGTGCGCAGATCCGCCAGCGCCTGCGGGCTGGCGTTCACCCCCAGCGCGACCACCGCCGGGTCCCCGGGCAGCACAGACATGAAGGCAAAGACGGCGATCGAGGCCAGCAGCACGCTTAAGCCCAAAATCACGGTGCGCCACAGCAGCCGCAGCAGCACCCCGACCCTCCCCTCCGCACTGCGATGCCCACCGTCTGGCCGGCGCCGACCGACGCTCGGCCGCGATCATTGCGAGATCATTGCGCCCGGGCGGGAACACCGGCACAGCGGTCAGGTACGGGAGATCCCGGCGATGTCGTAGCCCTCGCTGATGTCGGCAGTGGGGACGCCGGTGACGTCGGACCGGGTGACCACGAGGTAGGGGAACAGGTAGAGCCAGTCGGCAGCCGCATCCTCGGCCAGGATCCGCGCAGCCTGCTTGAAGTCGGCCACCTGCTGCTCGGGAGTTCCGGCATCGCCGGACACGAGGAGTTTCGCAACTGTGGGGTTGTCGTAGCGGAAGTAGTACTTGGGGTTCCCCCACAGCGTCAGGTCGCGGGCCTCGACGTGCTGGACGATCGACATGTCGTAGTCGGTATTAGTGAAGACGACGTCCAGCCAACGGGCCGGAAACTCCAGGACGTCGAGTTGGGCCGTGATACCCACCTGGGCCAGTTGTGACTTGATGACCTGTCCGGCCGAGACGGCGTACGGCAGGTTCGGGATCCGCAGGCGCAGGGTGAGCGCCGGCTTCCCCGCTTCGGCGAGGAGTTCCTTCGCCTTTGCCGGGTCGTACGGATAGGTCTGCGACAGGTCCTCATACCACGGGTCGGTGGGCGGCACCATCGACCCGATCAGCGTCCCGTAACCGGCCTGCGTGGTCTCGATGAGCGCCTGTCGATCGATCGCGTAGTTGACCGCCTGCCGGATCCGCTTGTCCCGCAACGGTCCAGAGCCGTTGTTGAACGACAGGACCACCTCACCGTTGGTGGTCCCCTTCAGAACGGTGAACTTCGGGTTGTTCTCGAACTGGGTGAGCGTATCCGGCGTCCCGATCGGAGCGACGATGTCGACGCCACCGGTGAGCAGGGCGTTGTTCAGCGCGGTGGGATCCTTGAAATAGCGCAGCGTGGCCGTGGTGATGGGCGGCTGCTGACCCCAATAGTCGGGGTTCCTGGTCAGGGTGATGGAGTCGCCGCGAACCCACTTCTCCATGATGTACGGACCGGTGCCGATCGGTTTCGTGGCCAGGTTCGCGACTCCGGTCGGGGAAAACATGGCCCCAATGCGGGTGGTCATCCGGTAGAGCCAGTCGTTGCTCGGGCGGTTGAGAACAACCTTGACCTCGGTGGGCGAGACGACGTCGACGCGGTCCACGACGTCCATGTAGGTCTTCAGCGAGGACTTCCAGGCGGTCTGCACCCGTTCGATGCTGAACTTCACCGCCGCGGCGTCGAATGGGTCCCCGTTGCTGAACGTCACGCCGCTGCGCAGGGTGAAGTCGTAAGTCTTTCGATCCGGGCTCACGATCCACTCGGTGGCCAACAGCGGCACGATGGCGCCGTCGTCGTCGAGCCGGACGAGGCCCTCGTACACGTTGAGCAACAGGGCCTGCGGGATCGCGGCGCCATCGGTCGTGGTGAAGTCGAGGTTCTCCGGCTCGGCACTGAACCCGACGGCCAGGGTCGTGCTGGGGGCACTCGAGGTACCGGTGGAGTCTGTGTTGGTGGTGGAGCCGGCCGAGCAGGCGGCCAGCAGCGCGGCTGCCAGGATCAAAGCAACGATGGTGCGCGTGCGTGCGAGCACGGCGGTTCCTCTCTGGTACGGCCCCGCAGGCGGGTGCCGGTCGTTGAAGGAGCTCGCACAATGTACGCCCAGCGTCACCTCCGGTCGAACTGGCCGCCCCGTCACTCCGCCGTGACGGTCAACTGCAGCTCCTCGATCGCGTGCTGACGGATCTTGTACTTCTGGATCTTGCCGGTCACGGTCATCGGGAAGTCGTCCACGAACAGGACATAACGGGGCACCTTGTAGTGCGCCAGTTGCCCGCGGCAGAACTCGCGCAGGGTCTCGGCGTCCTGCTCCGCATCGGGGCGCAACTTGACCGAGGCCAGCAACTGCTCACCATATTTTTCGTCCGGGACTCCCACGACCTGCACATCGACCACGTCCGGATGGCTATAGAGGTATTCCTCCACCTCCCGCGGATAGATGTTCTCCCCACCCCGGATGACCATGTCCTTGATCCGGCCGACGACCGAGATATAGCCGGCCTCGTCCATCACGGCCAGGTCCCCGGTATGCATCCACCCGGCGGTGTCGATGGCGGCGGCGGTCTTGTCCGGCTCGGCCCAGTAGCCCAGCATCACCGAATATCCCCGGGTGCACAGTTCACCGGTCTCCCCCGTCGGCAGCGCGACGCCGGACACGGGGTCGATCACCTTCACCTCGACGTGCGGATGCACCCGGCCAACGGTCGCGACCCGCAGGTCCAAGGGGTCGTCCGCGCGGGTCTGCGTGGAGACCGGGCTCGTCTCGGTCATGCCGTAGCAGATGGTCACCTCAGGCATGTGCATGTCGGAGGTCACCCGCTTCATCACCTCGACCGGACAGGGTGAGCCCGCCATGATCCCCGTACGCAGAGAACTCAGGTCGTACGAGGGAAAATCGGGCACGGCGAGCTCGGCGATGAACATCGTCGGCACGCCGTACAGACTCGTACAGTGCTCATCCTGCACCGCCCGTAGCGTGGCAACGGGGTCGAAACCCTCCGACGGAATGACCACACAAGCACCATGACTCGTGGCGCCGAGATTTCCCATCACCATGCCGAAGCAGTGGTAGAACGGGACGGGTACGCAAACCCGGTCCTCCTCGGTGTAGCCGCACAGCTCCCCGACGAAGTAGCCGTTGTTGAGGATATTGTGGTGCGACAGGGTGGCGCCCTTGGGAAACCCGGTGGTGCCGCTGGTGTACTGAATATTGATGGGATCGTCGAAGGTGAGCTCAGTGCCGATCCGATCGAGTTCCTCAACGGCGACCCCGGAGCCGCTCGCGATGAGCGCGTCCCACGACGGGTCGCCGAGATAGACGACGTCCTCGAGGTCCGCGCACTCGGGGATGACCTCCGCGAGCAGTTCACGGTAGTCGCTGGTCTTGAACCGGGTCGCGGAGAACAGCAGCCTGATGCCGGACTGGCGGAGCACGAACTGCAGTTCGTGGCTGCGGTAGGCGGGATTGATGGTGACGAGAATGACGCCGATCCGTGCGGTCGCGTACTGGACGAGGAACCACTCCAACCGGTTCGGCGCCCAGATCCCCACCCGATCGCCTCGGACGATGCCGCGGGCGACCAGACTCCTGGCCAGGTCGTCGACCGCGTGGCCGAGTTCGGCGTAGGTCAGCCGCCGCCCGGTCTCACATTCCACCAGCGCCTCGCGGTCGGGGAACCGGTCGATGGTCATGGCTAGGTCCGCACCGATCGTTCGCCCGAGCAGGGGCGCGTCCGAGGTGCCACTCGCGTACGACAGTCGCGTCATGCCGGCATCCTTTCGCAGCCTGCGTTCGGCCCGGCCGGTCAGCATGCCCCCGGTCAGGTTGGCAGAGCATGCCGCAGCCGGTCCGGCAATGTCAGCCGTTTGCTCGCTTCAGCCCCCGAAACGTTCAGCCCTGCAGCCCGACTCCCAGATCCCTGGCGATCACCATGCGCTGCACCTCGTTGGTGCCCTCCCCGATCTCCAAGATCTTGGCGTCGCGGTACATCCGGCCCACCGGGTAGTCGTTCATGTAGCCGTAGCCGCCGAAGATCTGGGTGGCATCGCGGGCGTTACGCATGGCCACGTCGGAGGCGTGCAGCTTGGCGATGGCGGCCTGCCGCTTGAACGGCTCGTGCCGCAGCATCCGGGAGCCGGCCTCGTAGTAGGCGAGGCGAGCGGTGTGGGTGCGCAGTTCCATGTCCGCGATCATGAAGGCGATCGACTGATAGGTGCCGATACGGTGCCCGAACGCTTCCCGTTCGCGCGAGTAGCGGATCGATTCGTCCACGCACCCCTGCGCCAGTCCGACCGACAGCGCCGCGATGGCGACCCGGCCCTCGTCGAGGGTACGCAGGAACTGTGCGTATCCGCGGCCACGTTCACCCAGCAGGTTGCCCGCCGGGACCCGGCAGTCGGTGAAGGACAGTTCCCGGGTGTCGGAGCAGTTCCACCCGACCTTGGAATAGGGCTTGGCGACGGTAAACCCCGGCGTACCCGCCGGGATCATGATTGCCGAGATCTCCTTGTGCCCGTCGATTTTCATTCCGGTGACGGCGGTGACGGTCACGATGCCGGTGATGTCCGTACCCGAATTGGTGATGAACGACTTGGACCCGTTGATGACCCATTCGTCGCCATCGAGCACCGCAGTCGTTCGGGTCGCACCGGCATCGGAACCACCGCCGGGCTCGGTCAGGCCGAATGCCCCCAGCATCTCACCGCGCGCCATCCGAGGCAGCCATTCACTCTTCTGCTCCTGCGTACCGAAACGGAAGATGGGCATCGCACCCAACGAGACGCCCGCTTCCAGGGTGATGGCCACTGAGGAGTCGACCCGGGCGAGTTCCTCCAAGGCGATGCACAGGGCGAAGTAGTCACCACCCATGCCGCCGTACTCCTCGGGGAACGGCAGGCCGAACAGGCCCATCTTCCCCATCTCGGCCACGATGGCGTACGGAAACTCATGAGCTTCATACATCGGTCCGATGACGGGTGCGATGACGTCGTTCGCGAACTCCGCCACCGTTTGGCGCAGTTCTTCCAACTCCTCGGGCAGCCGGAAGTCGATCATTCTTGCTCCTCAGCTCGGGCCGCCGAACGGCCACCGGACAGGGCTCGAACAACCCGCGACGGGCTGGGTCGGCCGAGATGACCGGACAGCCAGACGGAGGTCTCCACCAATGCGTCCAGATCGACGCCCGTACGGATACCCAGTCCATCGAGCATCCAGATCAGGTCCTCGGTCGCCAGGTTTCCGGTGGCGCTGCCGGCGAACGGACACCCTCCGAGCCCACCCGCGGAGGCATCGACCGTGCTCACCCCGGACTCCAGCGCGGCCAGCGTGTTCGCCAGGCCCTGACCGTAGGTGTCGTGGAAGTGCACGCCGATCGACTCGATAGCGATCCCGGACCCGACCGACTCTGCCAGCAGCGCATGCACGTGGCCCGGGGTAGCCACCCCGATGGTGTCGCCGAGGCTGACTTCGGTGCAGCCGAGGTCGAGCAGGCGACGGCACACGGCCACCACGTCGGCAATCGGGACGGCGCCCTCCCAGGGGTCACCGAAACACATCGACACGTATCCCCGCACCGCCAGACCGGCCTCGCGGGCACCTGCGACGACGGGCGCGAACATCTCCAGCGCGCCCTCCCGGGAGGTGCCGAGGTTTCGTTCGGCAAAGGCCTGCGTGGCGCTGGCGAACACCGCTACCTCGCGGACGCCAGCCGCCAGCGCCCGCGTCAGACCGCGCACATTCGGCACCAGGACCGGCAGGCGTACGGCGGAAGGGTGCCCCTGCGCAGCAACCAGATCGACGAGTTCCGCGGCGTCGGCCAGTTGGGGGACCCGGTCGGGTCGTACGAAACTGGTCAGTTCCACGGCCGGTAATCCGGCGGCGACCAGCCGTGCGACGAACTCCGCCTTGACAGCGACCGGGACGACGGTGGGCTCGTTCTGGAGACCGTCGCGTACGCCCACCTCATAGACCGTCACCGAGCGCGGCAGTTCGGGCCGTGCATGGACCTCCGGCAGGGCGCGGCTCAAGACTCCCCCTCGGCCTCGGCGCGGGTGACCACGACCAGCGGTGCGTCCAGCGCAACCGGCTGCCCGGCCCGGACCAGGACGTCGGCGACCGTCCCGTCGAAGGGGGCCCGCACCGCGTGCTCCATCTTCATCGCCTCCACGACCACGAGCGGCTGCCCGGCGCTCACCTGCATGCCGACCTGCACGCTCACCTCCGTCACCGTGCCCGGCATCGGGCTGTGCAGGCGGCCGTCCCCGGCTCCCACCTCGTCCTCGGCCGCAGAGGGATAGGCCTCCGCCGCCCGGAACACCCAGGTCCGGCCGTCACGGGCCAACCAGACCGCCCCGAACCCGTTGTCCAGGAAGGCGAATCGGTGACGCACACCGTCATAGGTCACGTCCACCCAGCCGTCCCCCGCCAGCAGTGCCGCTCGTACGACGGGTTCGTCTGCGACCGCGACCTCGGCATCGGTCGGCAGGCCGCGGGTGAGGACCTCGACCGGGCCGGCGTCCAGCACGGTGGCCCGCCAGCGCATCCAGTCTGGTCCGCCGATTCGCCAAGCCCCCGTGGCATCCCACGGGCCACCGTCGCGGGCTCGAAGGTCCAGCGCAGCCAGCCGCACCAGGGCTGCTGCCGCGGCCACCTCCGGCGGGGTGTCGGCGGCGACCAGCTCGGCGGTCTCGCGGTCCAGCAACCCCGTGTCCAGCCGTCCGGCCACGACCTCGGGGTGCACGGCCAGCGCCGCCAGCAGACCGATGTTGGTCTGCACCCCGAGCAGCACCGTGTCGCCCAACGCGCGCCGCAGCCGCTGCAGCGCCTGCCCACGGGTGGGCGCCCACGCGATCACCTTGGCCAGCATGGGGTCGTAGTCCGTGCCGACCCGGTCCCCGGTGGCGACCCCGGCATCGACCCGGACCCCCTCGCCGCTCGGCCAGCTCACCGTGTCCAGTCGGCCGCTGGTGGGCAGGAAACCTGCGTACGGGTTCTCCGCGTAGACCCGGGCCTCGACCGCGTGCCCACGTAAAGTCACGTCGTCCTGGGTCAACGGCAGCGGTTCACCGGCGGCGACCGAGATCTGCAACTCCACCAGGTCCAGCCCGGTCACCGCCTCGGTCACCGGATGCTCGACCTGCAGGCGGGTGTTCATCTCCAGGAAGTAGAACTCGTTCGGCGCCGCCGCGGAGGTGATGAACTCGACGGTTCCCGCGCCGGTGTAACCGCAGGCCTGGGCTGCCGCGACGCCGGCCGCGCCGAGGCGCTCCCGGATGTCCAGTGCAGCGGCATCACCATCGACCAGCAGCGCCGACGGCGCCTCCTCGATGACCTTCTGGTGGCGGCGCTGCAGGGAGCACTCCCGCTCCCCGAGATGCAGCACGTGCCCGAATTGGTCCGCGATGACCTGCACCTCGATGTGCCGAGGGCGTTCGAGGTATCGCTCCAGCAGCAACGTGTCGTCCCCGAACGAGCCGAGCGCCTCCCGCCGGGCCGAGATGATCTGCTCGCGCAGATTCGTAGATTCGGTCACCACCCGCATACCCTTCCCGCCGCCGCCCTTGGAAGGCTTGAGCAGCAGGGGATAACCGAGTTCGGTGGCCGCCGCGACCAAATCGTCGTCGGTCATGCCCGCCTGGGTCCGGCCGGGAACAACGGGGACTCCAGCCGCCGCCACGGTGAGTTTCGCCCGGATCTTGTCGCCCATGGCCTCGATGGCGTCAACCGGGGGGCCGATGAACACCACTGCGGCGGCAGCGCAAGCACGCGCGAAGTCGGCGTTCTCGGCCAGGAATCCGTACCCGGGATGGATGGCCTGGGCACCGGTGCGGACGGCAGCCGCCACGATCCGGTCGGCACACAGATAACTGTCTCGCGCCGGCGCGGTACCGATCCGCACGGCGACATCCGCTGCCCGGGTGTGCGGGGCACGGGCATCGGCGTCGCTGTAGACGGCCACCGAACGGATACCGAGCCGGCGCAGCGTACGGATCACCCGCAGCGCGATCTCCCCGCGGTTGGCCACCAGCACCGTGTCGAAAGCACCCACGTCTTGACTCCTCACATCCGGAAGATGCCGTAGGCGATGTCGTCCAGCGGCGCGTTGGCCGCGGCGGCCAGGCCCAGGCCGACGACCATCCGTGTCTCCGTCGGGTCGATCACCCCGTCGTCCCACAAGCGGGCGGTGGAGTAATACGGGTTTCCCTGTGCCTCGTACTGGTCCCGTACGGGAGCCTTGAAGGCCTCCTCCGCAGCACCGGACCAGTCCTGGCCACCAGCCTCCAACTGGTCGCGACGGACCGTCGCCAGGACGGCGGCAGCCTGCTCGCCGCCCATCACCGAGATCCGGGCATTCGGCCACATCCACAAGAACCGTGGTGAGTACGCACGACCACACATCGCGTAGTTCCCGGCACCGAACGAGCCGCCGATCACCACGGTGAACTTCGGCACCCGCGCGCAGGCCACCGCGGTCACCATTTTGGCGCCGTGCTTGGCAATTCCGGCCGCCTCGTAGTCACGGCCGACCATGAACCCGGTGATGTTCTGCAGAAACAGTAGCGGGATACGGCGGCGGTCGCACAACTGGACGAAGTGGGCGCCCTTCACGGCTGATTCACCGAACAAGATGCCGTTGTTCGCGACGATCCCAACCGGATGTCCGTAGACGTGCGCGAAACCGGTGACCAGCGTCGTTCCATATTGCGCCTTGAATTCCACGAACCGACTGCCGTCGACGATGCGCGCGATGACCTCGCGCACGTCATAGGGGGTACGGGCATCCACCGGCACCACGCCGGTTAGTTCCGCCGGATCCGCGATTGGTTCCTCAACGGGGTGGACGTCCCAGGGCAGCGGCGGCGGCGGTGCGAGCGTGGCCACGATGGAACGCACGATCCGCAGCGCGTGGGCGTCATCGTCGGCGAGGTGGTCGGTCACCCCGGATATCCGACTGTGCAGTTCACCGCCGCCGAGTTCCTCCGCACTTACCACTTCACCGGTGGCGGCCTTCACCAGCGGTGGGCCACCGAGGAAGATGGTGCCCTGGTTGCGGACAATGACCGCCTCGTCACTCATCGCCGGTACGTACGCCCCGCCGGCAGTGCACGAACCCAGGACTGCCGCGATCTGCGCGATACCCCGGGCGGACATCGTCGCCTGGTTGAAGAAGATGCGGCCGAAATGGTCGCGGTCGGGGAACACCTCGTCCTGACGGGGCAGGAAGGCCCCACCGGAATCCACCAGGTAAATGCACGGCAGGTTGTTCGCCAGGGCCACCTCCTGTGCGCGCAGGTGCTTCTTCACCGTCAACGGGTAATAGGTGCCGCCCTTGACGGTGGCGTCGTTAGCGACCACCACGCACTCGCGGCCGGAGACCCGGCCAATGCCGGTGATGATGCCGGCCGCCGGAGCCTCGTCGTCATACATGCCGGTAGCGGCAAGTGGCGACAGTTCAAGGAAGGGCGACCCCGGATCAAGCAGCGCGTCCACTCGCTCCCGAGGCAGCAGCTTGCCGCGCTCAGTGTGCCTGCGCCGCGCCTTCTCCGGCCCCCCCAGCCGCGTGGCCGCCAGACGCTCGCGTAATTCCGCAGCCAGCGCGGCGTGTGCCACCGCATCCGTTACCGACCGCGCGTCGGACAGATCCACCCGTGACCGCAGGACCGGGGTATCCATGTGCCCTCCTCCAGTCATGCTGTTCGCCGATGCTAACGATCGAGGGAACGTCCGATCGACCCCCGGCCGAATACGCACGACCGTACGCTCGCTCGGCGGCTGGGCTGGCACTGTGCTGCATTCCTGCTGTGAAGGCCGCCGAAGGCGGGCACTATGGAACCCGTCCAAGACCTGGCACGGTGGGCCTTCGGGGGCCCTTCCGTCGGGACGAACGGACCGGCCATGCGGCCGTACCACATGTGCTCAGGGTCACCTAACCTTGTTAGGCGACACGCCACTGACGAAATGGAGCCCCAGGACATGCTCGGTCTTGACCGCGACGACCTCCACTCACTACTTGAGGTCATCACCGACTACGTCGATGACAAGTTCCCCGACGAGCGGCTGCGCGAGCTGGATGCGGCCAATGAGTTTCCCGAGGAGACCGTCCGCGATATGTGCAGCGGCGACGGCCTCGGTGTGCAGTTGCTGTTCATCCCCGAGGAGTACGGCGGCATGGGCGGAGGCTCGCTGGACGTCTACCGCGTCTGCGAACTGATGGCCCGGGTGGACGTGGGTCTTGCGACCGGCGTCCTGGCGACCTTCCTCGGCAGCGACCCGATCGTCTACGGCGGGTCGGACGAGCAGAAGAAGCGTTGGCTGTCCCGGATCGCCGAAGAAGGCCTGCTGATGGCCTACGGCGCGACGGAGGCCGAAGCCGGCAGCGACCTTGGCTCGCTGCGGACCGTGGCCACGCCGGTCGTCGAGGACGGCGAGACAGTCGGCTACAAGATCACCGGCAGCAAGCAGTGGATCTCCAACGGCGGCGTCGCCGACCTGTACACCGTGCTGGCCATGACCCCGGGCGGGCCTACCTGGTTCGTCGTGGACCGCGGCACGCCGGGCTTCTCGGCCAGCCCGCACGAGGACAAGTTGGGCATTCGCGCCAGCAACACGACCCCGCTGGTGCTCGACAGCGTCGAGGTCGGTCTCGACCGGTTGGTCGGGGGCGTCGAGGGCCAGGGGCTGGTCCAGGCCCAGCTGGTCTTCGGTTACACCCGCCTGATGGTGGCCGCGTTCGGCCTCGGCGGCGGCTGGGGTGCGCTGGACCGGGCACTCACGTATTCCACCAACCGCTCCCAGGGCGGCGGGCTGCTGTCCACCAAGCAGGGCTACACCCACAAGCTGATCGTCCCCCACGCGGTCGCCCTGGAGGCCGGCCGTGCCTTCATCGAGGAGACCGCCGAGCGGCTCGACAACGGCGAGTCCCACCTGAACACCGAGGGCGCGATCGCGAAATACCTGTCGACGGTCGCCGGGAACGCCGCGGCCGATGCGGCTATCCAGGCACACGGCGGGTACGGGTACACCAAGGACTACATGGTCGAGAAGGCCATGCGGGACGTCCGGATCACCACGATCTACGAGGGCACCTCGGAGATCATGGAGATGACCATCTCCCGCGACCGCTGGCAGGAGCACCTGAAGACCCGCGGCCAGCACTACCACTCGGCAGCCGCAGCCATGGAACGGCTGGCGGCCGAGCAGCCCACCTGCGGGGCCGACAGTGCCGCGCTGGCGCTGCACGCGCTCGCCGAGGTCCTCGAACTCGCCCGGGTGCACAAGCTGACCCGCAATCAGCACATCCTGTTCCGGATGGGCGAGTTGATCGCTAAAGGTGAGGGTGCCGCCGCGCTCGCCCGCCGGGCCGCCGGTGCGCTACGCGGTGACCTCAACCCCAAGCGCATGCACCGGTTCTCCCCGGCCACCGTCGCTGCCATGAGCCGCGTCAACGCCCGCACCGTCGCGCACAGCATCTCCAGCGACGGCCTGCGCTACGTCCTCGGTTCGGCCGACGCCGGTCAGATCGACCCGGCGGCCGCCGCGGCCAGCGTCCGGCTGCTCGACATCGAGCGGGCCCAGGCGGGCCTCATCGCCGACATGGACGCCGTCGCCACCGGCCTGTACGAGCACCTGTCCCACACTCGCTGACTCGATCGCGACGGGTCGGCGATTGCGCCGGCCCGTCGCCCCTTTTCTTCCCCGTTCCACCCGGACACCCAGACACCCAGATACCCAGACACCAAACACAGATCTACGCCGCAGTCACCGTAACCGGAGGTCGCTTCTCTCATGGCTGGTCAGCCGATTCGCTCAATCGCCATCGTCGGGGTCGGGGCAGTGCTGCCCGACGCCCCGGACGTACCGACGTTCTGGAACAACCTCGTCAGTGGTCGTTACTCCATCAGTGACGTGCCGACACACCGCTGGCGTCCAGAGTTGTACTTCGACCCTGAGCACGGCGTGGCCGACAAGACCTACTCTCGCATCGGTGGCTGGGTCAGCGACTTCACCTTCGACCCGCTGAAGTGGCGCCTGCCCATTCCCCCCAAGGTCGCCGCGACCATGGATCTGGGCCAACAGTGGGCGGTCACGGCCGCGCGCGAGGCACTGCTGGACTACGGCTACCCGCAACGCCCGCTCGACAACGACCGGGTCGCGGTCATCCTCGGCCAGGCGATGGGCGGGGACATGCACTTGGACACCGCCCTGCGTATCCACGCGCCGGAGTTCACCGAGCAGTTGCTCAATTCGCCTGGTTTCCAGGCGCTTCCGGAGGCGACCCGTCAGCAGGTGCGCGCGGAGTTGGAGGACGGCATCCGCAACCGGTTCCCGAACATCACCGAGGACACGATGCCCGGTGAGCTCGGCAACATCATGGCTGGCCGGATCGCCAACCTGTTCAACTTCCACGGCCCCAACTACGTGACCGACGCGGCATGCGCCTCGGCGATGGCCGCCATGCAGGCCGCCATCGAGGGCTTGGAGAACGGCGACTACGACGCCGTCATCACCGGGGGCATCGACGCGAACATGAGCGCATCGACCTTCGTGAAGTTCTGCGCGATCGGTGCGCTGTCGGCCAGTGGCACCCGGCCCTACCGAGAAGGCGCCGACGGGTTCGTGATGGGGGAGGGCGGCGCCGTCTTCCTGCTCAAGCGGCTCGCCGACGCCGAGCGTGACGGCGACATGATCTACGCCGTTATCCGCGGCGTGGGCGGCGCCAGCGACGGCAAGGGCAAGGGCATCACCGCCCCTAACCCCGTCGGCCAGGAGTTCGCCGTGTCCCGTGGTTGGCAGAACGCCGGCCTGGTACCAAACAGCGCCACCTACATCGAGGGCCACGGCACGTCGACCCGGGTCGGGGACGCAGTGGAGGCCAAGACGATGTCGCATGTCTTCGCCGGCCTCGGCCTGCCTCCCGGCTCCATGGCCCTGGGTTCGGTCAAGTCCAATATCGGCCACCTCAAGGCCGCTGCCGGAGCTGCCGGACTACTCAAGACCGCCCTGGCCCTGCACCATAAGCAACTACCGCCGAGCCTTGGTGACGCTGGACCGAGTTCCGCCATCGACTGGGCCAATTCGCCGCTATACATCAACACCGAACTGACCGAGTGGAAGACCGGCAATGACCAGGTCCGCAACGCCGGCGTCAGCGCCTTCGGCTTCGGCGGCACCAACTTCCACGCGGTGTTGGAGGAGTACATCCCCGGCCGCATCCGTCCGGATGCCGATCCGCGCTCCTTTGCCGTCTCCGCACCGGCTCAGCAGCCTGCTGTCACAGTCGCCCGGCCGCCGGTACGCGGTGCCCTGGTCGTCGGGGGCGCGAACGAGGCCAGCGTCGCGGACCGGTTGCGCACAATCGTCAAGCAGGCAGCCGACGGTCAGGCACCAGCCCCGGTCGCCCCGGCTGCCGCGGATCTGCGTGCCGAGGTCCGGGTCGCTATTGACTACGGCGATGCCGCCGAGCTCGCCGCCAAGGGCGGCAAGGCGCTCAAGGCGCTGGACACAAGCAACCCCGCGATGTGGAAGGCACTGTCTAACCAGGGTGTCTTCCTCGGCCGAGGCTCGGCCCCCCGGGTCGCCTTCCTCTACCCGGGCCAGGGCAGTCAGTACGTGAATATGCTGGCCACCCTGCGGCAGAACGAGCCGTCGGTGCAGCGAGTGTTCGCTGACGCGGACGCCACCATGACCCCGATTCTGGGGCGCCCCCTGAGCTCCATCACATTCGCCGACGCCGACAACCCGGCCGCCACGAAGGAGGCCGAGGAGCAGCTGCGACAAACGGCCGTCACCCAGCCGGCCATGCTCACGGCGGACCTGGCGCTGACCCGGCTGCTCGCCGAGTTCGGGGTCGTCCCGGAGATGGTGATGGGCCACAGCCTGGGCGAGTATGCCGCCCTGGTGGTTGCTGGCGGCATGCCGTTCGCTGACGCCCTGGAAGCCGTTGCCGCCCGCGGTCGAGAGATGACCAACGTGTCCGGCGACGACAAGGGCCTGATGGCCGCGGTGTTCGTCCCAACGGCCGAGCTCGAGGCGACGTTGGCGGACATCGACGACTACGTCGTCATCGCCAACGTCAACAGCACCAAGCAGGCGGTCATCGGCGGCTCCACCCCCGGTGTCAAGGCCGCGATGGAGCGCTTGTCCGCCGCCGGCCACCAGGTGGTGCCCCTGAAGGTCAGCCATGCGTTCCACACCGAGATCGTGGCGCCGGCCGCCGGACCGCTCATGCAGGTGCTGCGTCGCTTGCACCTGGAGGCGCCGGCCATCCCGCTGGTCGCCAACGTGAACGGCGAGTTCTACCCCACCGGCCCGAACGCAGTTTCCGAGATGGTGGAGATCCTCGGCAAGCAGATCGAATCTCCGGTCCAGTTCGTCAAGGGCCTGCAAACCCTGTACGCGGCCGGCTGCCGCATGTTCGTGGAGGTCGGCCCGAAGAAGGCGCTCGCCGGGCTCGTCGACGATGTGCTCGGCGACGACACCCAGGTGGTGTCCTTGTTCACCAACCACCCGAAGCAGGGCGACGTCGTCTCGTTCAACCAGGCGCTGTGCGGCCTGTATGCCGCGGGGCTGGGCACTGCGAGTGAGCCGGAGCGCGCTTCTGCACCGGCCACGCTGCCGATGGAGGCGGCCTCGGCCACCTCCTCGACGCAGACCCCCAGGGCGGCGGTTGCCCCGGCGGCGCCCGGTCGATCGACTGCCAACGTTGCGCTGCCGGCCGCCTCGCAGTCCGCGGGAGCCGCCTCGGGTGCAGCAGGGGTCGCTGGCGACGATGTGTACGCCAGGCTCGGGCA
The DNA here is from genome assembly GCA_038208295.1 of Candidatus Nanopelagicales bacterium. Classification (GTDB taxonomy): domain Bacteria; phylum Actinomycetota; class Actinomycetes; order S36-B12; family JBBQYX01; genus JBBQYX01. The sequence goes on from JBBQYX010000051.1 coordinate 19,787, forward strand.
TGTGTTCGCCGACGCCATCGCCGAGGGCGCCCGGCTGCTTCAGGGCGGCCCGGCAACGGCGGCTTCGAACGGCAGCGCTGGCGGCGCCGTTGTGGACGAGCCGGTGGTTGTCACTGGCGCGGGGCTCGGGCTGCCCGGCCGGGCCCGGGTCTTCGCCGACGACAACGTCCCGGTCCTGTTGCACGGCGACTCGTTCATCGAGTCGATCACCGCAGCGCACCAGCAGGAGATCGCCGACAAGCACATCACCCGCCTGGTCAAGTCGGAGTCCGGCAACGCCAGGTTCGAGCGCATCGACTCCACCGACGACGTCATCAAGCTGGCCGGTCGCGCCGGTGACATCGACCTGGTCGGCACGTTCGGCTTCCCCGCCGACCGCAACAGCGCGCTGGACAAGACCACGATGCTGGCCATCGGCGCCGGACTCGACGCCCTGCGCGATGCCGGAATTCCGCTGGTGATGCGGTACAAGATCGCCACCACCGGACGGAAAATCCCCGACCGTTGGATGCTGCCGAAGGCCTACCGCGACACCACCGGTGTCATCTTCGCCTCGGCCTTCCCGGGCATCGACTCCCTGCTGTCGGACGTCGACGCCAATCACGAGGACGCCTCGGCGCGGGAGCGGCTTCGCCTGCTCACCGAATTGCGCGACCGGTTCGCGGCAGCGGACTCCGCGCTCGGCGACGACCTGAGCGCCCGAATCGCCGAACTCGAGCGTGCTCTCGACCAGGGTGGCTTCGAGTTTGACCGGAAGTTCTTGTTCCGGGTCCTGCCCATGGGGCACTCCCAGTTCGCCGAGTACATCGGTGCCCGCGGCCCGAACACCCAGATCAACGCCGCCTGCGCCAGCACCACCCAGGCCGTCGCACTGGCCGAGGACTGGATCCGGGCCGGGCGCTGCGACCGGGTCGTGGTTGTCGCCGGCGATGACGTCACCAGCGACAATTTGATCGGCTGGGTCGGCGCCGGTTTCCTGGCCACCGGCGCGGCGGCCACCGACGAAAAGGTCGAGGACGCCGCACTGCCCTTCGATCGCCGTCGGCACGGAATGTTGATGGGGATGGGCGCCGCGGCGCTCGTGGTCGAGACGGCGGCCTCGGCCCGCGGACGCGGCATCCTGCCCATTGCAGAGATCCTGTCGACCGCCGTAGCCAACAGCGCATTCCACGGCACCCGACTGGACATCACCCACATCAAGCAGGTGATGGACGACTTGGTAGGAAGCGCGGAGCGCCGCTGGGGTGTCGACCGCACCGAGATTGCCCCGGCAGCCGTGTTCGTCTCGCACGAGACGTACACACCGGCACGTGGGGGCAGCGCACAGGCCGAGATCGAGTCGCTGCGGAACACCTTCGGTTCCGACGCCGACTCCGTGGTGATCGCCAACACCAAGGGCTTTACCGGCCACGCCATGGGCGCTGGTGTCGAGGACGTCCTGGCGGTCAAGGCGCTGGAGACCGGCATCGTGCCGCCGGTGCCGAACCTGAAGGAGATCGACCCCGAACTCGGCGCGCTGAACCTGTCCCGCGGCGGTTCTTACCCGGTGCGGTACGCCATTCGGCTCGGTGCCGGCTTCGGCTCGCAGGTGGCGATGACGCTCTACCGTGGCATCACGAACCCGGCTGGGCGCCCCAATCCGGAGCGCCTCGGCTACACCACCCGCTTGGCCGACCCGAACGCTTGGAAGCAGTGGCTGTCCAGCGTCACCGGGCTCGACGAGCCGACGGCCGCTGTGACGGCCCGCGTGCTCAAGGTGCGCGACGACGGGCCGCCGGTACGTGAGCCCGCGGCCGGTGGCTTGCACCGGACCACCCGTACGGCTGACGCCCCGGTCACCCAGGTGGGTGCCGCGCCAAGCACCGCCGCTCGGCAGGCTCCCGCCCCGGCTCCGGCAGTCCGTGCGGCTGCACCGGCGCCGACCACCCCAACGGCTGCGGCCCCCGCACCCGCGACGGCACCGGCTGCCCCCGCGGTGGACCCGGTCGTCACCAAGGTGCTGGAGATCGTCGCCGCGCAGACCGGCTACCCGCAGGACATGCTCGACCTCGACCTCGACATGGAGGCCGACCTGGGCATCGACACCGTCAAGCAGGCCGAGACGTTCGCTGCCATCCGGGCCGCGTACGACATCCCCCGCGACGACAACCTCGCCCTGCGCGAATACCCCACCCTGCGCGCCGTCGTCGGATTCGTCCGGGAGCGGGCCACCGACCTGCCCCCGTTCGACCCCAACGCCACTGCGGCACCGACAGCTGCGGCGGTGGCACCGGCCACCGCTGCGGTAGACCCGGTCGTCACCAAGGTGCTGGAGATTGTCGCCGCGCAGACCGGCTATCCGCAGGACATGCTCGACCTCGACCTCGACATGGAAGCCGACCTCGGCATCGACACCGTCAAGCAGGCCGAGACGTTCGCTGCCATCCGGGCCGCGTACGACATCCCCCGCGACGACAACCTCGCCCTGCGCGAATACCCCACCCTGCGCGCCGTCGTCGGATTCGTCCGGGAGCGGGCCAC
>JBBQYX010000052.1:0-22226 GCA_038208295.1 Candidatus Nanopelagicales bacterium
CGGGCCGAGCCGGCATCCCAGGCGTTGGGGAGCACGAATCCGGAACCCGCGTGCAAGGCGAGCAGAACGGCTGCCTTCTCGCTCGAAGATTCGATGCTCACCAGGCAACCATATCGACGTCAGGCAGGTCCGCTGGCGGTATGACCCTGCCGTCGTCGCGGCGGTTAGACGCGCCGGCTGACCGCACTTGGGGCGGAGGGATAGGCATAGGGTCGGTCGGGATGGATGCCAACGAGCCCGGCCTCTTCGACCTGCCCGACCGCGAGCGGACGGGCACTCCCAATCGTCCGCAGCGCGGGAGGAACCGGGAGACGTGGGCCCGCACCGTTACCGCCGAGGTCACCATCATCGACGCGGGGGCACTCCACGAAGCCGTGGCGCAAGTCGCGGAGAACGCGGTGACGATCGGGCTTCGTGTCGATCCCGACGTCGAGGACACCGAGCCCGGGGCCGCCGACGTGGCGCCTGCCAGCAACGCGTTCGACGCACTGGGCTGGCTGATCTGGCCTACCGGAGGCATGGAGGGGCCGCTGGAGGCTGGCGCCTTCCGGGTCCTCTCGCTGGACAGCGAGGTCGTGGCGGAGTCCGTTGACCGGGGCACGGTCACCTGGACGGTCACGGTCAAGCTCACCGACGTCGACCAACTGCGTCGGCTTGCTGCCCAGTCGCACCCGGACGCGGCAGGGTTGATCGCGGATAGCCTCGCGGTCGCCTGGCAGCGCGCGGCCGACCCGTTCGCGCCGCTGCGCTCGATCCCTGGGACCACCTGGCGGCCCGGGCAGGTCGACGTCGAGCACCTGCCGACGAAGGCGGTCGGGAACCGCTGAGGCGGTCGTCGAGCAGCGGATCGTGCGCCGAGTCAAGTCACAGCCAGGATGGCTTCCATCCTGCTGGCATGGCGGTTGGATGCGCCCTCAGGCCGAGACAGCGGCGGTACGCCGCCTGAATCCAGGCGGCTGCGGCATCGGGCGAGAACATCAGATCCGAAAGTCGCAGATCCTGAACGACCTCCCCGCGCTGGCAGCGTGCTGTGAGCTCCTCGCCACGCTCGGCGATGTCGATTCCGATGACCCGAACGGTGGCGCCGAGCACGGCGGCGGTGGTGGGGAGCGGGACCTCCGCGGCGAATACCTCGTAGAAAGCCGTGATCTGCTCGGAGGGGTTGTAGCAGTCCACGGTGATCACCTCGACGAGGCGATCCGCCTCGTCACGGGCTGTCATCGGCAACCCCGGGAACGTACGGAATCAAACCGAGTTCGAAGGCCCGCCGTTGAAAATGCATAGGCACCTGCCGGATATCGACCAGCAGCGCGTCGACCTCCAGTAGCCACGTCAACGGGCTGGCCTCAACCAGGTCACGGCGCATAAACTCCCTATCGAAGTGGCTCAACTGCAGGGTCTCGCGGATCAGCCTGGCCTTGTTCGCCATCGTGGTTTTCTTCACGCCTAGCCACCCGCTGAGCTGGTCGGTGGTCGCATGCGGCGGCTGCACAGGGTCGAACACGAAGTTCAGCTGGCCGACGGCATAGACCACTCCGGCGGCCTATATACCCAGGTCGCCGCGAGTCAGCGGGGAGGGTCGCTTCCGACCGAGTTTGCCGACCACTCTGCGACACAGGCTGGCGTACTCCGCATCCAAGTGCTCCAGGCAGACGGCGTCGGTCGTGGCCACTACTTGATCTGCGTACGGTCGCACCGCGTGCGGCACGTTCACATAGTCCACCCGGCCCCTTCCCCGCCCGACAGGTAGCGATCGGCTCCCGATAGTCCATCACGCCTGGCCGGTGCAAACACCATAAGGGTCGGCCAGGCGCCGACCTGCTCCTCCAGCGTCCCGCAACAGGAGTGCGTCATTGGGGCCGCTGTGGGCACCCTGCGGGGCCCGGTGTTCCGGTCGGGGATCGCCAACCGGCAAAGCACTTGGTGGCTCGTGGTTGTCATGAGCCATCTTCGGTTGGTCAGTCCAGACCGAGGGTCACCAGGAGCGCCGCGTCGACGTCGCGCAATTCCGCGGCGTCCAGGCGCCCGGCGAAGTCACCGAGGCGGGTCGCTGGATCGATCACGGTGAGCTGCTCGACCATGACGCGAGTTTTCACGCCGTCGATCTTGATCTCGGGGCGGAAGGTGGCCCCGCGTCTGCTGCTTGAGGTCGGCGCGATGATCCACGTGGACAGCGGGAGGTCGTCGGACTGCACGACCACGGCGAATCGCGTACCGGCCTGCCCGTGTCCGCGTATGTCTTTGGGTGCTCGGAGCCGATAGAGGTCACCACGCACGGAGGGCGTCCATGTGTGCGGCCAACTCACGCGAGGCCGCAACGTCGTCGGGGTCGTTGCGTAGTGACTCAGCCTCTGCTCGGAGTCGGGTGCGGCGGTGCGCCCGTTCGGCTTCGAGGATCGCCGTTCGAGCCGCTTCCGAGCGTGACATGCCGTCGCGGGTCAGCGCTTCCAAGGCCCGCTCCACCTCAGGATCAGTGCGTATCGTAAGCGTTGGCATACGACGAAATGTAACACGGGCATCTGCGCGCAGACCAGCGCGTTCTGCTGGTTAGAGGTGCTCGCGGTAGGCGGTTCGGTACCGCGCTTCGCAGGCTGCGTGCCGTCCGTCCGGGATGGGGCCCGTGGAGGTGCGCCTCGACCTGCGTCATGAAGTTGCCGTGCGAGCGACCCACAAACTTCTCGATGATCTGGTCTGTGGTCAGATGATCTGGTCTGTGGTCAGGTGCCACCCGATCTCTGCCAACACCTGCTGATCTATCTCGATGGACAGCCGTTAGCTGTCGACCAGGACGCCGCCGCAGTCGAAGATCACCGGTCGGCCATTCATGCCTCCCACGGTCGCTCCTTGACCTTCGATTGCCCAACTCGACACCGAGATCGGCGGGGGGCTTGTGCGTCGGTACAGTTTCACTGAGCCGGGCATCACGGCGGGTTCGTCGCGGAGCCCAGTTGCAAGATCACCCCACGTTCACCCCACGATCATTTAGCCCTTGGGCCGCCCGTCGGAAGGCTCGCGGAGACCCACCAGCGGTGACGGGAGCACCGGCCGGGACGGGTGCCGGGCGGAGACCTGCGAGTGCCGCTGCGAGGCTCTTTGCCGAGGGGCGTGCTGGCCGGACGGGCCCATCGGCGTAGGCGCGCCAGGCCGGGCCTTCTGCTGCTGGGCCCCGTTTAGCCGGTCTAGACCGGTCTAGACCCAACAGCGATGAGATCTTTCGTAGTCGCGATGAAAGCACGCGACGAGTTCTTGAGGTGATGATCATGCCCCGTTCGGTACAAGATGTCCTCGACCACGCTGACGAACTTGCCGGGCGCTTCGAGAACTACGAGCCCACGTCAGCCGACGAGCGCGATCCGGCCGCGGTCACCGAACTACGCCGAGCAGGATTCCTGCGTTCAGATGCGGAGTGAGCAGTCAAGGACGTCATTGCTCACGCTCGCGAGCACGGATACTCCTGGTCGTTCATCGGGTCAGTGGTCGGCATTTCTGGATAGGCGGCCCGCCAAAGGTACCGGCGTAGGCGCACTGCCTGAACTCTCACGGCCAACCCCCGCTGGCGCCTCTACGGCCGGGACGCCGCCGTCCCGCATTGACGGGCGTGCCCACCGCGACGTCCCATTGGCTGGCTCGTCGAGCACGAGCACCCAGTCGCGGTCGGGATCGCCGACGGACGGCCCGGGTGGAATCTCATTTACTACGGCAGGAGGTCAAGGTACTTCTTGCGAGCCGGCATCGCGTGGTTGACCACCTCATCGCCGCTTTCGAAAACCAATACCACCGTCTCCAGTAGGCGGGCCCTGGTGTCGAAGCCCAGGCGCAACTCCCGGGCGGGCGCGCGGTCCTCGCCAAGAGTCTCGATCCACAGCGACCACTCTGCCGCCTGGATCGAATCTTCCGACGAGACGCCGTGCTTGAGCGCGCTCGGGTGGACCTTCACGCAGCGAAGTGGGCCAGCGCAGCCCGGATCGCCTCGGACCTACTCATGTCGTTCTTGGCTGCCGCCGCGTCGAGAGCGTCAAGCTCCTCGGCCGTCAGCCGGACCGCCACGACCTGCATCGGTTCAGCCCCACGACCAGGACGCCCTCGACCCCGACGCTTCAGCTCATCGACGTCGTACCCCGCTTCGGCCTCGTCGGCCCACCTCTGGATCTGCTCGTCGCTCACCAAGCGCATATCGTATAACGGAAATGAAGGCGCTTCCAGAGGTGGGACCAGATGGATCCAGTAATTCCCGTGGCGCGGCCCGGCAGCAGTTAACGGTGTCGACGTCGACGGGGCAGTCGTCGACCAGTCGGTGGCCGACCACCGTCTCGAAGTCGGTTTGGGTGAGTTCGCCGGCGTCGATCGCGTCGTGCTTGTTCGCGGTCGGACAGACGTGGGACGGGTGCTCATACGTGCTCCAGAAGTCCCGGCAGCCCGTGGGTATCGCCGAAGTACTGCCGCCGTTGTACGAGAACGGCGAGATCGTCGGAGTGGTCGACGTCGTCACCGACGCGATCGACCGCGTCCTGTCCAACGAGCGGCTCGAGGCCCGCATCCGAGCCTTTACCTCGGTCGCGGCCGGCGCAGGGGAGGCCCCTCGCCGAGCAGCGCTGGTCGCGATGGTGTTCGGCGCAACAATGGTGGAGCCCAACGCCCCGCTTACACCTACGGAATCAATTTTTGAGCCTGCTGCCATACCTCCAGGCCTGACGGCCTGCCGGCATGCCGGTGGGAGGTGTATCAGTCCACGCCCCCGTAGGGGCCTGTGCGCGCGAACCTTCGTGGTCATCTACGACCAGGACCCGGATCGCTCCACCAGGCACCGGCGGGCACCGCCACTTCTTCAGCCAATCGCCAGCTGGTCTCCCTGTGGGGTGCAGGCGGCAGGCGCATCGTGGTTGGTGGACGTCAGCGATCCGGGCAACGCGCCGCGGATCGCGTCGAAGGAGTGGAATCAGATGAAGAGGAACAAGACAGCGGCACTCGTGCTTGCAGGCGTCGGCGTCTTCGGGGCCGCCGGACTCGCGACCTCATTCGCCAACGGGGCGCAGGCCTACGGGACCATCGAGGCGGCCGCGGCCAGCACTGCACAGGATCGGGGGACAGTGGCCGGATCCGGCTGGGGTCGCGGCAATGGTGGTAACGGCAATAGTGGCAACGGTGGACAGGGCCGCGGCGCCGACCGGGGGGGCTATGACTCGAGTGCTGGCGGGTACGGGCGGGGCTCTGGGCAGGCAAACCACGACACGGGTATCCCAGCGGCGGTGCCGGGCGCCCAGATCAGCGCCGAGGTCGAGGCGCAGCTGGTGTTCATGGTCGAGGAGGAGAAACTGGCCCGCGATATCTACGCCCTTGCCATGGACGATTTCCCCGACGCTCGCGTGTTTAGCAACATTAACCGAGCTGAGAGCGCTCACATGGCCCAGGTCCAAACACTGCTGGAACGGTACAAGGTGGCCGATCCGACCGTGGGGCTGGCGTCCGGCGTCTTCGCTGACGACACCCTGCAGGAGCTTTACGACTCCCTGTCCAGCGAGGTCGAGAAGGGCTGGGGTGAAGCCGTCCAGGCAGGCGTCGCCGTCGAGGTCGAGGACATCGGGGACCTCAAGGTGGCGCTGAAATTGGCGGCGCCCTCCGATGTTACGACCGTGCTCGAGAACCTGCTCGCCGGCAGTCAGCGGCACCTGGCGGCGTTCCAGCGCAGCGGTGGGACGGTCTGAACACCTGACTCCACCGAGAACTTGCCAGGCACTGCCCCCACCCCGGCGCAGCGCCTGGCTTGTTCATCCCCGGGCGATGACCCCTACCTGCCCGGGCGGACCCGCGCTGGGCAGCTCGATCCAGAAGGTGGCTCCCTGGCCGGGTGGGCTCTGGACCCCGACCGTCCCGCCGTGTGCGCGCACGATGGCGGAGGCGATCGCCAGGCCCAGCCCGCTGCCCCCTGAGGCTCGGGCGCGGGCGACGTCGGCACGGTAGAAGCGGTCGAACACCTTGGGCAGGTCGTCGGGAGCGATCCCGGGGCCGTGATCCGTGACTTCCACGCGGACCGTCGTGGGGCTCTGGTTGACGCGCAGGTCGATGGGTGTCCCGGAAGGTGTGTGGCGCAGGGCGTTAGTCGTCAGGCCGGCGAACACCTGGGTGAGGCGATCCCGATCCCCTGTCACGATCGCGGATTCGGGCACGTCCACCGACACCGAGCGCTCGGGGTCGAGCACCTCCAGATCACCGCCGAGGTCACGGATGATCTCGCCGACATCCACCGGACCGGCGACCTGCACCGGGCCCTGGTCCAGCTCGGTCAGCAGCAGCAGGTCCTCGACCAGGCGGCCCATGCGGTTGGCCTCCTGCTTGATCCTGCGCATCGCATCCTCAGTGCTCGCCTTGTCGGGCAGTCCACCTGCGCCGTGGAGCGCGGCGTACCCCTTAAGTGTCACCAGCGGGGTTCGCAGCTCATGGGAGGCGTCGGCCACGAACTGACGCAGCCGGGCCTGGGTCGCCTCGTTGGTCTCCACGAGCTGGTTGAACGCGGCTCCGAGGTCGTGGGCCTCCGTGCCCGCGGGGAATGCCTCCACGCGTTGGCTGGTGTCCCCTGAGGTGATCGACCGGGCGACCCGCGTCACGCGCAGGACGGGGGCCAGGCCGAGTCGGTGCATCCACCAGAACACCAGCGCGATCACCGTGAGCAGGACCGCGCCGACGATCAGCAAGGTGGTGCGCAGTCCGGCGAGCGTTGCATCGATGTCGGCCATGGAAAGGCCCAGGACGAGGGTGGCACCCGAGGACAGGGTTGCGGTGGTGAGGATCCGCAGCTGCGCCGCCGCGCCGCCCGTCGCGGGGACTGTGGCCGGGGAGGCCGGCGGGTCGGCGGGGTCGAGCACGGGGGTGAGCCCGGGATCCGTGGCCGGGGTGTCGACCGTGGTCAGCCCGCTGGGAGTCAGGAGCCCCAGGTACAGGTCCGCCATCCCGCGGGCCCGGCGCGGCTGCCCCGCTTCCCTCTGGGCGACGGTGCCGCCGGAGACCGCAGCGGTGGCGTTCACGACTTGCCGGCCCATCCGCTGGTCCAGTTGGCTGACGAGGAAGTCCTGCTGGATGTTGAGGATCAACAGGCCCGCGAGGACCAGCAGGCCGGCGATGATCGCCAGGGCCGCCAGCATCCGGGCCCGCAGCGACATCAGGGCTCCCGGATGCTGTAGCCGACACCGCGGACGGTGTGGATCAGCTTCGGCTCGGTGAAGTCGACCTTCCGGCGCAGGTTACGAATGAAGGACTCGATGATGCTGGACTCGCCGTTGAAGTCGTACTGCCACACCGAGTCGAGGATCTGCTCGCGGGTTACGACCCGGCCCGCGTTCGCCATCAGCACCCGCAGCAAGTTGAACTCGGTCGCGGTCAGGTGCGCCTCGACCGCACCGCGCCAGACCCGCCGGGAGTCCAGGTCTAGCGACAAGTCGGCGACGGCCATCCGGGACGCCTCCGCACCGACCCCGGCGCGGCGCAGCGCGACCTGCACCCGGGCCACAAGCTCCTCGAGCTCGAACGGCTTGACGATGTAGTCATCCCCCCCGCTGGTCAGACCCCGGACCCGGTCCGTGGTGGCCTGACGAGCCGTGACAAACAGCACCGGGGTCGTGGTGCCCCCCGAGCGAATCCGGCGCAGGACCTCGAACCCGTCGATGTCCGGAAGCATGATGTCCAGCACGATCACGTGGGGGGCGAACCGGCCCACCTCGTCGACGGCCTGCGTGCCCGAGGTCGCAACCAGCGTCTGGTAACCGGCCAGCCGTAGGGCAGCGGAGATCAGGAACGCCACGTTGTCCTCGTCGTCGACGACGAGGACCTTCGGCCCCGGCTCGGTGGCTTGCATGGTGCATCCAGCCTGCCACACAGGTGGGCAGCACCCGGTTGTCTGAGCCGGCACTGCGCTAAGGCTTACGCGCCCCTGAACTGATCTCCAGCAAACCTCCCGAATACGTCCCTGTCACCTGCAGGCACCTCGGACAGCATCACTGGAGGACGACATCCGTCCACGAGTAAGGAGCACCCACATGAGAATCCGCCAGGTCGCAATCACAGGGGTCGCTGGCCTCGCCGCCGCTGCGCTGCTGACGCTCGGGGCGGGGGCCGCCAACGCGGCCACCACCGAGCCATGCCCCGGCACCGGCACCGGGCCAGCAGCCACTCTGTCAACCACCCAGCACGATGCGTTCCTCAAAGAGATGACCGCACTGAAGATCAAGCGAGACGCGATCATGAAGAAGTACGGCAAAACCGCACCCGGTTCCGGTCAGGGCAAGGGCAAGAGCGATGCCGCGGGCCAGCGCGCTCGCGGTGCGGGCGGTGGGGCCAGTGCGAGGCTTACCACCAGTCAGCGGACGGCCATGCAAGCAGAGCTGACCACGTGGCGGGTGTCCCGCGACGCGCTGTTCGCCACCTACGGGATCACCGCACGTAACCAGGGCCGCAACGCCTGACCGGTCACCGGACCCAGGCGCAGGACACAGCGTCCTCACCTGGGTCCAGCCCGACCATGCGGGAGTCCGCAGGTCTCGTCGACAGTCGAACGATCCAGAAGGAATGACCATGCCCGTGCTGATGGTGCCCCGACGCAGCCCCGCCTCCATCCGTAGCATCCGCTGGACGCGGCACGCCATGCAGACAGCGGTCGTGGCGTTCATCGCCTACACCGTCTGGGTCAAAGCCACCGGTACGTCCGGCGCACCCTCAGGCGAGGCATTCTGCCCCTTCGGGGGCTTCGAGACGTTCTTCACCTGGGTCACCACGGGACGCACCGTGTCCCACGTCCACACGGCCAACCTTGTGCTCGCCGGCGCTGTCGTGCTCCTGGCATTGGCGGCCCGCGGGGCGTTCTGCGGCTGGCTGTGCCCACTGGGGGCAATCCAGGAAGCGTTTTACGGGGTCGGGAACGCGGTGGCCAACCGAATCCCCCCGCTGCGCAGCGCGCGTCGACGGATTTCAGCCGACGCCAGGTGGCTTGCCCGGGTTGACCGCGTCGCTCGCAACGGCCGCTACGTGGTGCTGGCCTGGGCTGTGGGTGGTGCCGCGGTCACCGGCATCATGGTCTTCCGCGAGTACGACCCGTGGAGCGCTCTGCTCTCGGTGATCGAGTTCGAGGTGACCACCGCCTTCGTCGTCCTCGTCGCCATGCTCGTGATGGCCCTGCTGGTCGAGCGCCCCTTCTGTCGCTACGCCTGCCCCTTGGGAGCCGTCATCGGCATCATCGGCAAGGCGAGCCCCGTCGCCGTCCAACGTGACGCCTCGGCCTGCCTGGGCTGCGACCTGTGCAACCGCGCCTGCCCCATGGGCCTGACGGTCAACTCCGTCACCCGCGTCACTGACGCGCAGTGCATCGGGTGCCTCGAGTGCGTGGCTGCCTGTCCGAGCCGTGACGCACTCGCCGTCACCGTGGCCCTGCCCTTCCCAGCAGTCCGCGCGGTACCCAACCCCGCCGGCGAGAACGCCGTGACGACCGGCACCCCGGAAGGAGCCCTGCGATGACCGATCAGCAGACCGCTGAGATCCCCATGCTGCGTATCCCGCGCAGTGCGAAACCCCAGCCCACGACGCCACGGTTGCGCAGCGCGCAGGTGCCGATCTGGGCGTACGCCTTGGTCATCGTCACGGTCCTTGCCGGGAGCATCGTCGTGGCACGTGACCTCGGCTGGTTCAGCACGACCGGTCGTGGCACCACATTGCTGGGTGCCGCCGACGTGCCCGTTTCCCACACCGCACCCGACCCGGGTGCGAGTCAGAACTTTGGGTCCGGGGAACGGGTGGCACCCGCGGCCGGTGCAGACCCGGACGACGTCAAGGGCTGGATGAGTGTCCAGCAGGTCCTTGACGCGTTCCCAGTGAGCAAGGCAGCGCTCTACGCGCAATTCGGCATCCCGTCGACCACGGCCACCGACACCACCCTGTCCAGCCTCAAGGAGACCGGGGACCTCATCGGATTCGACATTGCAACCCTGCGTACCTGGCTCGGGAAGCAAGCCACCGGGTAGGGAAAATGCCATCGGCGTGAGCGAAAGCAGCAACGGGATCGTCGGACCACTCACTCCACCCGAGGTGTCCGCACCCTGGCTGCGAGATCCCCCGTCCCTCCCCTGCTCCGGGCGGGCGGCAATCGCCGACGCTGGCAGCATCAGCCCGGCTGCGGCCGGGCTGATCGCTGGCCACCGATCGCTGGCTTCGACGTCTACCCTCCACGAGGAGATTGCGTCGTGTCAGGAGGCGTACCCGTGAACGGTGGATCCGCATTCGATCAGCCGCTGGAGGTCCTGCGGCGCTGGGAAGACTCCGGCGCTGTGTGGCGAGTCATCCATCGTGCCGGTGACACCGTGGCGATTGCGTTGCTGACCTGCTCGGCGGGGGAGGAGGTCAGCCGGATCCACACCGACGATCCCCAGGTTCTGGACTTTCTCGGATCTCGCCTGAGTAGCGAAGAATAGTCGACCGTCAGCCTTACCGATGTCCGCGAGGCCCCGCTCCTGCGGACGCCGAGGTGGCCTCCGGGCCGGGCGGTGGCCAATACTCCAGGGCACAGGGCGACCGCAGGGGAGCGCGACGGCTGAGGGGAGCGGGGGTGTACGTACACCGCGCCGAGCGCACCGACCTACTGGTCGAGGGCCTGGCCGACGTACTGATGGCCCCGCCGGCGGACCCGTTCGACCTGGATGTGGTCGCGGTGCCCAGCCGTGGTGTGGAGCGGTGGCTGTCCCAGCGCCTGTCCCACCGCTTGGGGCGGGGGTCGGTCGCATCCTCGATGCCCTCGGACGATGCGGCGCCGGAACTGCCGGACGGGGTGTGCGCCGGGGTCCTGTTCCCGTCCCCCGCCGACCTTGTGGCGGAGTGCCTGGATGCTGCGGGGGGAGCCGGGGCAGAGTCCCCGTGGGCACCGGAGCGCCTGCAGTGGGCGATCGTGCCGATCCTGGACGAGATCGCTGCGGGGAGTTCGCAGCAATTCTCTTTGCTGCGTGGCTATCTGCGCCGCGCCTGGGCCGACGGAGTGGGCGCCGCTGCCCTGTCGACCCGTCGGCTGGCGACCGCGCGGATGCTGGCCGGCCTGTTCGACTCGTACAGCGCGCAGCGCCCGCAGCTGATCCGGGCCTGGGTCGATGGCCGGGACGAGGACGGCAGCGGCGAGAAACTCCCCGAAGATCTGGCCTGGCAGGCGGAGTTGTGGCGGCAGGTACGTACCCGGATCGCCACCCCCGCACCGGCAGAAGAACTACCCGAGGTGCTCGAGATGTTGCGCACCGACCCGCAGACAGTGTCTCTCCCGCAACGGATCTCGGTGTTTGGCCCCACCCGGCTCACGAGCATGGAACTGCAGATCTTGGTCGCCCTCGCCGAGCATCGCGAGGTGCATCTCTGGCTTCCGCACCCGTCGCCGCGGCTGTGGGAAGCAGTGGCAGACGCACTGTCCACTGAGCCGTCCCGCTCCCCGTTGCGCAACGACGGCGATCTGGGGGGCGTGGTACGCGTATCTCTGCTCGGGAGCCTCGGCCGGGACGCACGCGAACTTCAGCAACGACTCACGGCCAACCTGACCGGGGACGTGAGCGACGATGTACGACGTCCGACCGAGCGGCCGCACACCCTGCTCGCACGGCTGCAACAAGCCCTCGCGGACGACGAACTGCCGCCGGTCCGCCCGATCGACCCGGGTGACTTCTCGGTTCAGGTGCACGCCTGCCACGGTTTGCCGCGCCAGGTCGAAGTCCTGCGTGAACTCCTCGTCGGGCTGCTCGCCGACGACCCCACGCTGGAACCGCGCGACATCGTGGTGATGTGCCCGGACGTAGAACGGGTTGCCCCGCTGGCGATCGCCGCTTTCGAGCAATCCGGCAGTGCCGAATCCGGGGAACGTCATCCGGGGCAGCGGATCCGGGTCCGGGTCGCGGATCGGGCGCTGACCCAACTCAATCCGTTGCTGCGGCTGGTGAGCGACCTGCTCGACCTCGCCGACGCTCGGCTGACCCTCGAGCAGGTGCTGGGGCTAGCGGAGAGCGCACCGGTCCGACGCTGTTTCCGGTTCACCGACGACGACCTGGAGACGCTGTTGGCGTGGCTGCCCGCTGCCGGGATCCGTTGGGGAACGGACCCCGACCAGCGCGGCCGGCACGGCATGCCGGAGGCCGTCACCGAGAACTCCTGGCGGACTGGCCTGGATCGAATACTGCTCGGTGCTGCGGTGAGCGAGGATGGTCTGCCCACGATCGGCGGGGTGCTACCGCTGGATGACGTCGCCTCCAACGACCTCGACCTCGCCGGTCGACTCGCCGAGTTCGTGGAGCGACTGGACTTGGTGCTGCAGGGGCTGCGTCAACCGCAACCGGTCACCGGCTGGGCTGCTGCCCTGTTGCGCGGGATTGATCTGCTTGCCGCGCCGGACCCGGCCCAGCTGTGGCAGGACTCGGCCGCGCGGGACCTGCTCGACGAGGTGATCGCCGAGGCACGGGTCGCCGCCGCGGACCCGGCGGTGTGCCTGCAGGACATCAGGGTTCTGATGGCAGACCGGCTGGCCGGACGGCCGTCGCGCCGGGACTTCCGTACCGGCGATGTGACCCTCTGCTCGCTTACGCCGATGCGGTCGGTTCCCCATCGAGTGGTCTGCCTGCTCGGGCTGGACGACGATGCCTTTCCCCGGGTGACCACGGGCTCCGCGGACGACATCCTCGCCCGTCGGCCGTTCGTCGGTGACCGGGACGGCCGCAGCGAGGACCGGCAGATTCTGCTCGATGCAATCCATGCGGCGACCGAGCGGTTGCTGGTGCTGCACACCGGGATGAACCCGCGCACCAACGCCGTTGAACCCATATCCGTACCGATCCAGGAAGTCATCGACCTGCTACTGCAGATGAGCGCCGGTGCGGGTGACGACCAGGCGTGGCGTACGGCCAGCGAGCGAATCCTCGTCCGCCATCGGTTGCAACCATTTGACCCGCGCAACTTCGCGACCACCGGAGACCGGCCGGTCTGCTCGCCGGTCGAGCGCGCATTTTCTTTTGATCGCCCGATGTTCGAGGCTGCCGGTGCGGCGCGGGGTCCCCGCGCACCAGCAGCGGCAGTGGGGGGTCTGCTGCTCCCGTCGGCACCGCTGGTCGACGTGGCAATGGAGGATCTCGTACGACTGCTGGAGCACCCCGCCAACGGATTCCTTCGGCAACGGCTCGGGTCCCGGCCCCCGGACGACGCCGATGCAGTTCCCACCGAACTACCCCTGGAAATGTCTGCGCTGGAGAACTGGCAGATTGGGGACCGTCTGCTGCGGGCGCTGCGGCGGGTGGATGAGCGCACCCTGGCCGCCACCCGGTTGGCGGCAGCAACGGCGGAACATGCGCGCGGCACTGTGCCACCGGGTGGTCTCGGTGCCGCGGTCGTCGGCCAGGCAATGGACGCTGCCAGCAGCATTGATGTGAGAACCCGTCAGGAACTGCGGAATTGGGGAATGCCGGAACGGGGCAGGTCGGTGCCGTTGTGGGTTACCTGTGGTTCCCGCATCCTGAGCGGCACCCTCGCCGAGGTGGCTATCAACCACACCCGACGGGTCATCGTGACGGCCACATTCAGCAAGGTGGGAGCCAAGCAGCGACTGCGCGCCTGGCTGGCGTTGCTCTTCGCCGCGGCCGCTGAGCCAGAGCATGACTGGCGAGCGCTTCTCGTGGGCCGCGGCCGGGAGGGCGCCGCTGTCGAGGTCTATTACGCGCCGACGGAAGCCAGCGAACTGCTGACCGACCTGGTGGAGTTGCGCGACGTCGGGCTGCGCACGGTGCTGCCGACGCCGGCGGCCACAGCCTGTGCATATATCACCCATCTCCACCGAGACACGGTCGTCGCCAGGACGCAGGCTGATTACGCGTGGGCGGGTGACTTCGGGGACGGGCGCGACTGGTGTAACACCTGGGCTTGGGGACCGGGAGCCAGCATTGATGTCCTGCTGGAGCAGCCCACGCCCGCAGGAGTTCCAGTGCATGCCGGCCGCTGGTTCGACCACGTGGCCGAACGCATCTGGGGGCCCCTGCTGCGCAACAGCCCGCCGGAGGGGTCATGACCGTGCCGGGTGCGCCGCCCTTTCGGCCGTCCGATCCGCTGCCGACCGGGACCCTGTTGCTGGAGGCATCCGCCGGCACCGGCAAGACATACGCTATCGCCGCCCTGGCTGCCCGGTACATCGCAGAAGGCGTTGTCACCGTCGATGAGTTGTTGGTGCTCACCTTCGGCCGCGGTGCCACGAAGGAACTCCGCGGTCGCATCCTGAATCGGCTCATGACGGCAGCGCGGGTCTTGCGCGATCCCTCGACTGCCAAAGAGTCAGCCGACGAGCTCATCGCCCAGTTGGTCGACGGCCTCGACGACGCTGCGATCGCGCAGCGCCAGCAACGGTTGAGCGCCGCGGTCGTGAACTTCGACGCGGCCATGGTGACCACCATCCATCAGTTCTCTACGCGGATGTTGACCCTGCTGGGTATCGCCGGAGACACCGACCCACTCGAAACCTTTGACGACCAGCCGAGTGTCCTGGCCGACCGAGCCGTGGAGAGTCACTATCTACGCCTCTTCGGGACCGAGGGTGCGCCCGGCTTCGACGTCGCGGTCGCCCGCGCAGTCGGGCGGGCGGCGGCAGCCGGGGACCCGGGGATGATGCTCTTGCCGTCGCTGGCAATCCCCGCGCCCGACGGGTCATCCGACCTAGCGTCCGCTCGGGTTGAATTCGCCCAAGGAGTACGGGAAACCGTTGCAGCCCAACGCAGACATATGCGGCATTACGGGTATGACGACCAGTTGACGCGGTTGTACACACTACTCACCCAGCAAAATACAGACGTTGTTCGGTCTCGACTGCTGCAGCGATACCGCGTCGCATTGATCGACGAGTTTCAGGACACCGATCCCGTGCAGTGGGGGATCCTGCACACTCTCATGCACGGTCATGGTGCGCTGATTTTGGTGGGGGATCCCAAACAGGCCATCTATGCGTTCCGCGGGGCGGATGTCGACACCTATCTGTCCGTCGGTCCGCTGGCCACCGTACGCCAGACGCTGGAACGCAACTGGCGTTCGGACCCGGACGTCGTGGCTGCTGTCGGCTTTGTGCTGGGGTCGTGTCAGCTTGGCGATTCGCGCATCGTGGTGTCTCCGGTGCGCCCGGCCCGCAGCGTTGCTCGGCTGCGAGGCGCGGGGGCGGCGATGCAGTTGCGGCTGCTGCATCGCAGTGCTGGTCGGAATACTTCTCAGGGAGTGCTGCGGGTGCCCGTCGCCCGGCAGGCACTGACGGTTGACGCAGTACACCAGGTCGTGACCTTGCTATCCGGCCCGGCTCGTTACCAACCGGACGGTGCGATCGAGCGACCGGTGCAACCACGGGACGTCGCCGTCCTGGTGCGTACCGGTGCCGAGGCCGACCTGATTCAGGTGGCGCTGGTCGCCGCCGGGGTCCCCACCGTGATCAGCACGGCTCGGGACGTGTTTAGGGCACCCGCCGCCGAACACTGGGCGGTGCTGTTGGACGCGTTGGAGGAACCGTCCCGACCCGGACTCGTGCGCGCGGCCGCGCTCACCCCGCTGGTCGGCATGTCGGTGCTGGACCTGGTCCGCGGCGACGACGTCGTCGACGCCTTGACGGTGCGGCTGCGCGCCTGGCGCCGAGCCTGGGTGGAGCGTGGCGCGTTGGCCGTCCTGGACGAACTCATCCGCGATGGCCTCGCCGCCCGGTCGGCCGTCCGGCCAGACGGAGACCGCGAACTGACCGACGTGCGGCATGTGGCCGAGGAGCTCGCCACCGCGGCCGCCCAGCAGCGGTTGACCACGACAGCGCAGCGGGCCTACCTGCGCGAGCGCCGACACAACCCGTCCGAGGACCCGACGGGGGAGCAGAGCCGGCGACTGGAGACCGACGCCGAGTCCGTCCAGGTATTGACGATCCACGCCGCGAAGGGCCTTCAGTTCCCGATCGTCCTGCTGCCGTTTGCGTCCATCGGCCTGCCCGAGTCACGGTCACCGGAGACGTTCACACTGCACCAGCAGGGCCGACTGCACCACCAGGATCCACGGCACCACCAGGACCCACTGCACCACCAGGACCCACTGCATCAGCAGGGCCAACGGATGCTGCACGTGGGGGGCAGGACGGCGGCTGACCATGCCCACGCCTGGGCGCAGCACCGCGTCGAGGACTCCGGAGAGACGTTGCGGCAGTTGTACGTCGCGCTCACCCGGGCTTCCAGCCAGGTGATCGTGTGGTGGACCGCGGCGACGAACACCGGGCACTCGGCCGTGCATCGGGTCCTGTTCGCCGGTGGGCAACGCAGGGATCCACCCCAGACGGTCCCGATCCCCGATGACGTCGAGGCTCTGGCAGCGCTGGAACGCCTGGCCGCCGCCTCCGGCGGCGCCATCGAGGCGACCGAGGTTCCCCTTCCCTTGGCAGCCGCCCCGCGTTGGCAGCCGCCACCGGTTCCGGCGCCGCTGCTGGCGGTGGCGACATTCGACCGCGAGCTGGATCTGGCCTGGCGGCGTACCTCGTACTCGGGGCTGACCGCAGCCGTGCATGCGGCCGCCGCCAGTGAGGTGGACGAACTCGGCACCACCGACGAGCCGGGCGGCCCGGACGAGTCCGCAGCACTGCCGGCGCCGGCCAGGCATCCCGATGAGATGCGGCTGCGGGCGCTGGCGACCCCGTGGTCCGGCTTGCCCAGTGGTGCTGGGTTCGGGACCCTCGTCCACGCCCTGCTGGAAAACGTCGACCCCGCCGCTACCGACCTGCCTGCGGCGATCAACCGGGCCTGCCAGGCGCCGCGAGTGATCAACGCCGGCAGCGACCTCGACCCGCAGGTCCTGGCCGAGGCACTCTTGGGCACCCTGGACACGCCCCTCGGGCCGCTGGCCGGGGACCTGCGGCTGCGCGATATCGGCAGCGCCCACCAACTGGCCGAGTTGAGTTTCGAGTTTCCCCTCGCCGGGGGTGACGTGGCCCGTCGCGGTGTTGCCGGGCCGTTGCTGCGGGACGTCGCCGGACTGTTCGCCGACCACCTACCCGCTGGGGGCCCTCTCGTCGGATACGCCGACCGGTTACGAGGTCCCGACCTGGGTGAGCAGCAGTTGCGGGGCTATCTGCTGGGAAGTATCGACGCCGTCCTGCGGGTGCCGCACCCGACGATCGCCGACCAGTCAAGTTTCCTGGTCGTGGACTACAAGACGAATCTGCTGCGCGACGAGGACGGCCTGGTCACACCCTGGGCCTACCGGCCGGCCGCGCTCGCTGCCGCCATGTCCGCGGCGCACTATCCATTGCAGGCGATCCTGTATGCCGTTGCGCTGCACCGATTCTTGCGGTGGCGGCTGCCCCGGTACGACCCCAAGATCCACCTAGGCGGAGTTGCGTACCTGTTCCTGCGGGGGATGGTCGGCCCGGAATCGGTGCTGCTGAACTCGGTCGGGCAGCCGACCGGTGACGTCGCTGGCGTGTTCTCCTGGCCCGTGCCCACCGACCTGGTGACCGAACTGTCCGACCTGCTCGCGGGCGAGCAGTCATGACGGCCCTGCCCGCCTCCGTGCCCGCCGACATCGACGGACTCCTGCAGGAGTTCACCGCGGCCGGAATCCTGCTCGCACCCGACGTTCGCATTGCGCAGGCCCTCGCCCGGCTCGCGGGCGAAACCGATCCGAGCGTCCTGCTGGCGGCCGCCCTGGCCGTCCGGGCGACCCGGCACGGGTCGGTGTGCGTGGATCTGACAACCATCGCCGACACCGCGGTTCCCGAGCTCTTCGAGGCCGTCGAGGAGACCGGACCTGCCGCCGCGCCGACCGGGCCTGCCGCCGCGCCGACCGTGTTGCCGTGGCCGGAGCCCGAAAAGTGGCTGGCGACCTGCGCGACGGCATCGATGGTCGATACCCAGCCGCCACCGGGAATCTGGGTGCGGGCCCCACGGTCCGGCGCGCGTCCCCTGCAGCTGCGCGGCCCGCTGCTCTACCTGGATCGGTACGCCCAACTGGAGGACCTCGTCAGGGTGGTGGTCACGCAGCGTGCCGACCGGCCGCCGCCGCCGGTGGCAGCCGAGGTATTGACGGCTGTCCTGGCCGAGGTGTTCGACCCCGCACTCGTACCGGACTATCAGCGGGTCGCCGTCGCGGCCTGCGTGACGGGGTGGCTGACGATCATCGCCGGCGGCCCCGGCACCGGGAAGACCCGTACGGTCGCCAGGATCCTGGAGACCGTGCAGCGGCTCGCCCAGCGGACCGGCACGGCCGCTCCCCGGGTGGCCCTGGCCGCTCCCACCGGAAAGGCGGCCGCCCGCCTGGCCGAGGCGATCCGCGCCGAGCGCCACGACCCGGCCGCGGAGCTGCCCACGGCCAGCACGCTGCACCGACTGCTCGGCTGGACCCCCCACCGGGCTCGGTTCCGGCATGACATCGACAACCGCCTGCCGTACGACCTCATCGTGGTCGACGAGACGTCGATGGTGTCCCTGGAGTTGATGGCCCGGCTGATGGAGGCCTTGCCCGTCGAGGCGCGGCTCGTGCTGGTCGGGGACCCCGACCAACTGGCCTCGGTCGACGCCGGCGCCGTTCTCGCCGACCTCGTCGCGCGACCGCCCGCTCCCGGCGTGCGCCGCGCGCAGGCGCTGCAGACGGTGGTGCCCGCAGATCTGGCCACTGACCGCGACGTGATCGCGGACGACCTGCGCCGCGATGTTGTGCGGCTGCGGACGAATTACCGCTTCCAGGGTCTTCGGCTCGGTGACCTCGCCGCTGCCATCCGATCGGGGGACGGCGACGGAGCCGTCCGGATCCTGCGCAGCGCCGAAAGCGGGGAGCCGTCCATCGAATGGGTCGAGCGGGATCCCGGTGGTCCGGGCGACCTCGACGCATACCCGGGGCTGGCCGCCGATGTGGTCGGCTCGGGCCGGGAAATGATCGCGGCCGCCGAGCGCGGTGATGCTGCACAGGCATTGCGGGCGTTGGCTTTTCATCGTTTGCTGTGCGCCCACCGCGCCGGTCGGTACGGCGTGCAGCGGTGGCGGGGACTTGCCTTCGACGCCATCGCCGCGTCGGTCCCGACGTTGTCACGACGACCGTTGCGCGACCTCGACGACGACGCCCACTACGTCGGCCGACCGCTGTTGGTCACCGTGAACGACGCGGGTGCGGGGCTGTTCAATGGGGACACCGGTGTCCTGATCGCACGCGGGGAATCCGTGGTCGCGGCGTTCGGCCGGGGCGGCGCGGAGTTCCGGCTCGTACCGCTCAACCGGCTGCCTGCTGTGCAGACACCGCTGGCGATGACTGTGCACAAAGCGCAGGGCAGCGAGGCCGAGCGGGTCAGCGTGGTCCTGCCCCCACCGGAATCACCGTTGCTGACGCGCGAACTGCTCTACACCGCGGTGACCCGGGCGCGGAAGCTTGTCCGGATCATCGGTACGGAGGAATCCGTCCGGGTCGCATTGGCTCGCCCGGTCGTGCGGGCCAGCGGGCTGCGTGCCACGGCGGACTGACCCGGCCGTGAGCGAACTGAGCCGATTACAGTTGCGCGGTCTCGATAGTCGCGTCGGTGTGCTCCGCGACCAGTGCGGGGTCGCTGCTCGGGGCCGTCATCGCGAACAGGGTGCGTCCGTCCACACCGCCCAGGGCGCAGGCGTACGCGATCTGCTGGGTCTCCACCCGGCCGGCCACCACCCCGCCCTCCCGGTAGCCGACCACCTGCGGCGCCAGGGCCGAGGCGACCCAGACGACCTCCCCGTCGGTGCAGATGCCGTCCGGGGCGACGCCCTCAGCGGACGTCGACGCCCACACCCGGCGGTTGGACAGGGTGCCGTCATCGGCGACGTCGAAGGCGGTCAGTTGCAACCGCAGCGTCTCGGCCAGCACCAGGGTGCGCCCGCCATCGAGCCAGACCATCCCGTTGGGAAAACGCACGTCGTCCGCTGCGACGTGCACCGAGCCGTCCGGGTCGACCCGGGCCAAGGCGGTGTTGCCGGCCATCTCGTCCGCGAGAATCGCGGGGATCTCCCTCTCGTGCATGTCGGTGTGCAGGTCGTAGCCAAAGTTGCCGACGTACGCGCGTCCGGCCGCATCGACCACCAGATCGTTGGCGTGGAAGCTGGCGAGGCCGCGCAGATCCGCGTACGGGCTCAGCTCGCCGTCTGCATAGCGCAGCACCGTCCGGTCGATCATGCTGACTATCAGCATTGACCCGTCCGGCAACCAGCCCAGCCCGGACGGCTGGTGTTCCACATCGACGATTCGGGTCTCTTGGCCCTGCTCGTCGACGGTGAAGACCGCGTGCCGGTAGAAGTCGGAGAACCACAGGACGCCATCCCGCCAGCGAGGCGCCTCACCGAAACCCAACCCGCGGAGCAGGACCTGCGTGCTCATCTGTTCCCCTCACCGTGGTGTGCCGCCCAGCTTCTGCGCGGATCGCTCGAGACGTCGACCGACGCGAGCCTAGATTCGGTCGGTGTCGTGTGGGTACGGATTGGCACGGTTGGTCCCGGTCATCTCCGGCGCGGGAGTGCGAACTTCCGGTCGTGGCGGCCGCGCGGTGTCGGCGGGACGGGGCAGGAGCGCGATCTGACTAGACTCGCCTGCGCGCCGCGGGGCGTAGCGTAGTGGCTAGCGCGCCTGCTTTGGGTGCAGGAGATCGGGAGTTCGAGTCTCCCCGCCCCGACCACGCAGGCCCGGCGGTCGCCTCGATCCGGGACTTCGTTCAAGGACTGGATGACCGCCCACCACGATCCACACCGCGACAATGTGGACCGATGCACGCCCTCGCCCGAGGAGCTGCCGAGCGCCCCGCGGGGCATGACGTGCGAAGGACTGAGAACCCACTGTGAAGAGCGACGTCGAGACTCTCTCACCGACGCGGGTGAAGCTGACCGTCGAGGTGCCCTTCGACGAACTGGGCGACAGCCTGGATTCGGCGTACAAGCGGATCGGCTCGCAGGTGACGATTCCGGGCTTTCGCAAGGGCCGGGTGCCAGCCCGGATCATCGACCAGCGGATCGGTCGTGCGGCCGTGCTGGAAGAAGCCGTGAACGAGACGCTGCCCCGCGTGTACGACGAGGCCATCCGCAGCAGTGGTGTCTACCCGATAGGTCAACCTGAGGTCGACGTCCAGGAACTGCGCGACGGGGAGCTGGTCACCTTCACGGCTGAGGTCGACGTCCGGCCGGAGTTCGACGTACCGGACTACGCCGGCCTGCGGGTTGAGGTCGCCCCGGCCGACCCGAGCGACGACGACGTCGAGCAGCAGCTCACCTCGCTGCGCTCCCGGTTCGGTTCGTACACCACGGTGGAGCGAGCGGCCCAGGACGGTGACGTCCTGCTCGTCGACATCACCGGTTCTCGCGATGGCGAGCCGGTGGAGGACCTCACCGCGTCAGCGATGTCCTACGAATTGGGCACCGACGGGATGCTGCCGGGCTTCGACGAGGCCGTCCGCGGCGCCAGCGCCGAAGAGACCCGTACGTTCGACTTCGTGCCCGAGGCGGGAGAGTTCGAAGGCGTCACCCTCGACGTCCAAGTGAGCGTGAAGGCGGTCCGCGAGCGGCACCTGCCCGAGCCGGACGACGCCTTTGCCGCGTTGGCCAGCGAGTTCGACACCATGGAGGAACTGCGTACGGACGTGCGTGAGCGGCTGGCCCGGATGCGGCGGATGGAGCAGGGTGGCGAGGCGCAGACCAAGGTTCTCGAGGCGCTGCTGGCACTCATCGACATCCCACTGCCCGAGGCCGCTATTGCGGCCGAGCTACAGGAGCACTTCGCCGACGGTCATGGCGACGACGACCATCGTGCCGAGTACGAAGGCACCGCACGGCGCAGCCTGAAGTCGCAGTTCGTTCTGGACAAGATCGCCGATAAGGAGCAGTTGGCCGTCAGCGAGGCAGAGCTGTCCGCCTGGCTGGTGCAGCAGGCACCCCGCTACCAGATGGAGCCCGACGCCTTCGCTCAGGCGCTGGTGCAGTCCGGGCAGGTGCCGATGGCCATCGCCGACGTGCGCCGCGGCAAGGCGCTGGCCGCCGTCGTGGAAACCGCCACCGTTGTCGACACCAATGGGGTCGCCGTTGACCTCGCTGCGCTGCGTCCCGCCCCGATGGTTCCGGTCGAGAATGACGATCACGAGGGGCATGACCACGAAGACCACGAGGGGCATGACCACGAAGACCACGAGGGGCATGACCACGAAGACCACGAGGGGCATGACCACGAAGACCACGAGGGGCATGACC
>JBBQYX010000053.1:0-21280 GCA_038208295.1 Candidatus Nanopelagicales bacterium
AGGAACTCCGTTGACGTCAGAGAGTTGTCGATCGGATTCGAATGCATGATCTTTCATTCCTTTCGTTGAGCCTGACGGCGTGGTCTGGCTGTGGGGTGACCGGCAGGCGGCGCAGCAACTGGTCGGACTCTGGGGCGAGCCATTCGACGAGAAAGGCACCAGCAACAGTCACGCCGATGCTGAGGCCTACGAGAGCGAGGACGGTACGGACGGGTCGAGCCGCGATAGTGACGCGGGCGGCCGGTGTGGTGACCGCGACGGGCCTGAGACTCATGGTGTTCCTTGCTGACGTGGTCGGACGGAGGTCAGGCGATCGCCGACGTCACGGCTGTGCTAGTGCTGAGAGCCCGGATCGCGAGGGCGACCGTGCGGGCCAGGACCATGCCCAGAGCCATCACGACGAACGCTTGCGTCCAGGCATCGGCGCCGGTGATGGCGTGGTCGTGGGAGAACATCCCGACGGTGTACGCGCCGGGGCCGGTCGCCCATTCGGCGAAGGCGATACGACCGCCGATCATGACGAACCAGAGAGCCGCGAAGGCGGGCCCGGCGGTGGCGACGAGGCGGCCGTCGCGATCGTGCAGGTGCGTGACGCCGCTGGCTGCGAGCCCGCTGGTGCTGAGCCGGCGGCTCCTCTCACATCATGGCTGGTAGCTCGAGACTGCCCGAGGGCTGGCCCGCACGCCCGGGGCGCACGGACGTCAGTGGGTAAGTCGTTGCGCCGAGGGGCATCTCGGCGCAACCACGTAGATGGGACCCACAAGAACCCGTGTGTCGTGATCCGCGGGACTGGCCGCCGAAGGGGACGGGGGGTCGTACTTGCTCCAGTAGTCCCCGGCAGCCCGCGAGCCGCCGCGTCCCGCCGGTGTGGTCGCGAACGCGGCCTTTCAGCGCTGCGCCAGTTTGCGGCGTTCCCGCTGGTAGTTGCGCAGGCAAGATCAACCCCTGGTCCCGCAGCAACCCCCGCAGGACTCCTCGCCTCGGACACGATGTGGCCGGCGTGGCGCACCAACGCCCAGATCTTGCGGTGTCCCCCATGCCGGGTGCGCCAGAGCATGCGTCCGCGCCGGGGTCAGCCCCACAGTGGGGAGATGAGGCCCGGCCCGTCCGCTCAAGGTCCCCGCCTCTGGTCCCGAGAAGCAAGGAATGCGTGACGAGGAAGGCGCTGCTTTCGACGAGCCGCTGGTGCAGACACCAGGCGTGGCGACCCCGGCAGAACCGCGTCACCGTCCACAGGCGGCTGGGTTGCATCCTTCATGAACGCGCCGGGCCGCCAGGAGGGGGGCTGCACACTTGGGGGCATGTCGTCGGATCGCGAGCGCCTGATACGTGCGCTCTTCGACGAGTACATCGAGATGTACGCCGCGCGCGACGAACGCCTCACGGCACGCTTCAGCAAGGACTTCAGCGGCTACGCTGGCGGCGGCCACCTCCTGGTCAAGGATATGGACGAGTGGCTCGCGGTCACCAGGCTGGACTTCGCGCAGGTGCCGGACCGCCTCCGTATCGAGATGCTGGATCTGTGCCTACAGAATCTGAGCGACGAGGTCGTCGTCGTCACCGCCTTCTTCCACATCCATCTGCCCATCCCCGATCACATTCTGTCCAAGGAGACAGCGCGGCTGGTGTTGATCTTCCGGTTGGAGGGCGAGGACTGGAAGATCGTCCACAGTGGCATCTCTATCCCCTACCACCTGGTCCGCGAGGGCGAGGTCTACCCCATGGCGGGCTTGCACGAGCGCAACCTCGAGCTCGCGGCACTGGTCGAAGAGCGCACCCATGCGCTGGAGGAGGCCAACGACCGGCTGGAGGCACTGAGCAACACGGACTGGCTGACGGGTATAGCCAACCGCCGCGACTTCGACCGCTCGCTCGCCGAGGAATGGCGCCGCGCAGACCGCACCGGCACACCTGTGGCCCTCGTCATGATCGACGTCGATCAATTCAAGGAGTTCAACGACCTCTATGGCCATCAGGCCGGTGACCGGTGCCTCAAGGCGCTCGGGGGTGCGCTGGCGCGGGAGCGGCGCGCCGGGGAGATTGCGGCACGCTACGGCGGCGAAGAGTTTGTCGTCCTGCTCTCAGGTGCCGACGAGTGTGACGCGGAGTTTGTGGCCCGCCGCATCCAGGAACGGATCTGGTCGCTGGTGATCCCGAACGCCGCCACGACCGCCGGTATCGTCACCGTCAGCCTCGGCATCGCCAGCCAGGTGCCCTCGCCGCTGAACACCCCCGAGGATCTGGTCCGCCAGGCCGACTCCGCGCTCTACCGGGCGAAGCAGCAAGGCCGCAATCGGGTGCAGCGGTAGGAGCGGGTCGCACCACTCCTCAAAACCACGTCGACGCCCACCAACACTGCCGACCCAGCCGAGGCGTCTCGACCACGATCAAGTCCAGACCCTGGTCCAGCACGGCCGCACTATCCGCGCCAGGCGAGCGCGTTCGCCGCGAAACAGGCGAAGATGTTCCGCGATCACGCCCAGCGCATGAAGGGACCACCCGTACCATGGCCGACTCCGTGACGTTGCCCACCCAAGCGGGCAGTCATGTGCCGCGAGGCGCCTGGGCCGCCCTGGTGGTGCTGCTGACCGGCATGTTTATGGCACTGCTCGACACGACGATCGTCAACGTGGCGCTCCCGACTATCCGAACTAGCCTGGACGCCTCCGAGGCAACGTTGTCGTGGATTGTTTCGGGGTACGCGTTGGCGTTCGGCGTGGCGCTCATCCCGGCCGGGAAGATCGGCGACCGGCTGGGCCACAAGTGGGTGTTCTTCTCGGGCCTGGCGCTGTTCACGATCGCCAGCCTGTTCTGTGGCCTGGCGCAAAACGATCTGCAGCTCATCGTCGCTCGCGTCGTGCAGGGCTTGGCCGGCGGAATGTTCGTACCGGGCGTGACTGCCATGATCCAGTTGATGTTCCCGCCGGTGGTGCGGGGCAAGGCGTTTGCCGTGATGGGTGCAGTGATCGGGGTGTCCACCGCGCTCGGCCCGATCCTCGGTGGCCTCATCATCGAATGGTTCGGCTCGAAAAACGGCTGGCGTGGCGTGTTCTTCGTCAACTTGCCGATCGGAGCCGTGGCGCTGGTGGCGGCGGCGGTGCTCCTCCCAGCTGGCCGCGAGATCGGGCACAACGCGCCGGAGCCGCCGACCGCGGGCGTCCGGATACGTCGCCACTCTCCAACCGCCGGGTCGGGTATCGACTGGACTGGTTTCGCGCTGTTGACCGCCGGGTTGGTCGCGTTGCTGGTGCCGCTGATCGAGGGACAGGATCAGGGTTGGCCGTTGTGGACGTATTTGTCGTTGGCGGGCGCGGTGCTGCTTCTCGTCGCGTTCGGGGTTTGGGAAGTACATGTTGCCCGGGCGTCGGCCGATCCGCTGGTACCCCCGCACCTGTTCTCCCACCCCGCGTTCAGCGGCGGGGTGATCCTGGCGCTGGTGTACTTCGCCGCCTTCACCTCGATCTTCTTCACCATCTCGCTGCTGTGGCAGGCGGGCCTGGGTCACAGCGCCCTGGAGTCGGGGCTGGTGTCCATCCCGTTCGCGATCGGCAGCATCGTGGGTGCGTTGCAGAGCGACCGGTTGGCCAGTCGGTTCGGCCGGACTGTACTGATCGCCGGGACGGGCCTGGTCGCTGTCGGTTTGGCCTGGGTGTGGCTAGTACTGCGTACGGTGTCCGCGGCCGACCTGACGAACTGGCAGCTGCTGTTGCCCCTGTTCATCGGGGGTATCGGCAGTGGCTTGTTCATTGCACCCAACGCACGCTTCATTGTGGCCACCGTGGACCGTTCCGAGGCGGGCGCGGCCAGTGGAGTTATCGCAGTCATGCAGCGGGTGGGGGCAGCGGTCGGGATCGCCATCATTGGCAGTGTGCTGTTCGGGACATTGGACATCCGGGGCCCCCAGGACGTCGGGTCGGCGTTCGTGCACAGCGCATCTGTGGCGATGGGCGTCAGCGTGGCTTTCGCCCTGGTGGCGTTCGTGCTGGTGTTCGCGCTGCCCCGTCGCGCCGAGGAGGGCGCGCCGCCCAAGGTCGACGGCGCAGCGCGTCGGGAACATTCCGGTCCGGTGTCGCCGCCGCAGTGAAAGGTCGCAGCGGGCCCCTTGTCCTACTCTCCAGGGGACTCCGGAAAGCGACGCATGAGGGGACCTGCCATGACCGTCCCCCTGGTCCAAACCAAGATCTTCATCCCCAAGCTCACCCGGGCCGTCGTATCCCGGCCACGCCTGACCGAACCGCTCGGTCGCGGAGCAGCGCCACGGCTGATCCTGCTCTGCGCCCCTGCTGGTTTCGGCAAGACGACGCTGCTGGCCGAGGGGCTGGCCGCTGAACAGGCCGCCGGCCGGGCCGTGGCATGGCTAGCCCTAGACGAAGGCGACGCTCAGGCGGCGACATTCTGGACGAACGTGATCACCGCTGTGCAGGCGGTCGTGCCGGGAGTCGGCGCCGGCGTGCTGCCACTTCTGCAATCAGCACAACCGCCATTCGATGCGGTGGTGGCCACCCTGCTCAACGATCTCAACGCCGTACCGAAGCCACTGATGCTGGTGCTTGACGACTACCACCTCGCCGACTCACTCGATGTGCAACCGGGGATGGCTTTCCTGCTGGAACACCTACCTGCGCATGTCCACCTGGTGATCGCCAGTCGCGCCGACCCGACGCTGCCGCTGTCGAAATGGCGAGTCCGGGGCGAACTCGTCGAGATTCGCTCCGCCGATCTGCGCTTCACGCCTGCGGAGGCCGCGGAATACCTCAACGAAATCATGGGCCTGGCCCTGACGACTGCAGATGTCACGGCGCTGGAAGCGCGGACCGAAGGCTGGATCGCCGCGCTCCAATTGGCCGCTCTCTCGCTGCAGGGGCGCTCCAACATCACCGCCTTCATCGCCAGCTTCGCCGGAGATGACCGATACATCGTCGATTACCTGGTGGAAGAGGTGCTGACCCGCCAGCCGCAGGACGTCAGGGACTTCCTGCTGCGGACGTCCATTCTCGCGCGGCTCAACGGCGGACTCTGCGATGCCGTTCTCGGCCGCAACGACGGCCAGGCTGTGCTCGTGGCGCTGGAGCGGGCCAACCTGTTTCTGGTGTCGTTGGATGACCGACGCTTGTGGTACCGCTACCACCGACTGTTCGCTGACGTCCTGCTGGTGCACCTCAAGGCAGAACACGCTGAGGAGATCCCGCAGCTGCACCAACGGGCCAGCGCATGGTTCGAGGACCATGCCGAACCTGCTGAGGCGATTCGGCATGCGCTCAGCGGCAACGACTTCGACCGAGCCGCGTCCCTGATGGAAGCCGCAATCCCAGAGTTTCACCGGAACAGGCAGGAGGCTGAGATCCGCGCCTGGGCACGCATGCTGCCCGCCGATGTGGTCCGCGTCCGACCCGTGCTCGGGATGGGCATCGTCGGAGCGTTAGCGTCGGGCAACGAGTTCGGCACCGTCGAGGAACGACTGCGGGACATCGAGCGGTTCGTCGTTCCGGCGACCGTGGACAGCCCCGGCCCGGGGACGTTTCCCCCTGGCGCAGTGGTGGTCGACGCGCGCGGGTATGTGCGCTTGTCCGGTGGTATCGAGTTGTACCGGGCCGCCCTGCACCTGGTGCGCGGGGACCTGGGCGGCACTGTCCGGCACGGACAGCGGGCATTGGAACTGGCGACGGAGGACGACTACAACACCCGCGCCGCGGCCGCCGGCCTGTGGGGGCTGGCGTCATGGACGACGGGGGATCTGGAGGCCGCCCACCAGGCGTTCGTGGAATGTGTCGCCGGACTACGGCAGGTCGGGTTCGTCTCCGATGTTCTTGGGTGTAGCACCATCCTGGCGGACATCAGGCGCATCCAGGGGCGTCTCGGCGATGCGTTGGACACGTACGTTTCAGCGCTGGCCCTGGCATCACCACCCATGGGCGCACCGCCGCTACGGGGCACCGCAGACATGCACGTAGGCATCAGTGAAGTCCTGCGTGAGCGCGATGACCGTGCCGGGGCGGCGCTGCACCTGGCCATCTCCGAGCAGCTCGGTCCGGCTAACGGACTGCCCCGCAACGCTTACCGATGGCGGGTTGCAATGGCCGCGCTCCGCGAGTCCGAAGGCGACCTGGACGACGCCTTGGTGCAGCTGGGCGAGGCGGACCGTGTCTACGACGGCGACTACGCCCCGAACGTCCGGCCGGTCCCCGCGCTGCGCGCCCGGCTGCGGATCCGGCGCGGCGAACTGGACGCCGCCGCAGACTGGGCGCAGGAGCGACAAGTACACCCCGACGACGAGTTGTCCTACCTGCGCGAGTTCGAACATGTCACCCTGGCTCGACTGCTGCTTGCCCGGCATTCGACCGTACGGAGCGGACCGTTCCTCGACGAGGCGACGGGACTGTTGACCCGTCTGCTGGAACAGGCCGAACAGGGTGGCCGCACGGCCACAGTCGTCGAAGTCCTCATCCTGCAGGCGCTGGCCCACCAGGCTCGTGGCGACAGTTCCCGGGGAGACAGTTCCCAGGAAGATATTGCTGCCGCGCTGCCCCCCCTCCAGCGGGCACTGGAACTGGCCGAACCGGAACGGTTCGTGCGGATCTTTGCCGACGAGGGGTCGTCGATGGCCAGTTTGCTACGCACGCTCACAACGAAGGACATCAACGCCGCCTACGTCCGTCGCCTGCTGACCGCAACCGTCGGGACCGCGTACCAGCCCCTGGGCACGCAGGCGTTGATCGAGCCGCTCAGCGAGCGCGAGTTCGACGTGCTCCGGTTGCTGGCCACTGATCTGGACGGGCCAGCCATGGCCCGTCAGCTCGTCGTGTCGCTCAACACGCTGCGCACGCACACCCGGCACGTCTACACCAAACTCGGCGTGAACAACCGACGTGCGGCGGTCCGTCGTGCACGCGACCTCGACCTGTTGTCGCGCAGCATGTGACGTCGACCTGACACGGCAACCAGGATCACCACCCCGCTCACCATGTGTGGTGATGTCCGCTCATCACAGTCGCTCCTAACGTGCCGCCGTCCGCCAGCAGCCACCCGGCGACTGACGCAGGCACGGCAGGAGGGACACGATGACCGACGCGCCAGCCCGTACGCAGGAATTCGCGCGCTACCAGATCCACATCAAGGGCCACCTCGACCCACGCTGGACCACCAGTTTCGACGGGATGACCGTCACCAGCCGCCACGACGGCACCACCGTCATCGAAGGTGCGGTCGCGGACCAGGCCGCGCTGCACGGGCTGCTCAGCCGACTGCGCGATCTCGGTCTGCCGTTGCTCTGCGTCACCCGAGCGGACTCCGGCACTTCGGCCGGAAACGTCACCCCACCCCGCCACGACGAACCCAGGAGCCTGACATGACCACGACCAACGAACGACCCACTGTCGCCCTTCGGGCACCCATGAGCCCGATGAGGAGAAGCGCCTTGGTGGCGGGCATCTTCTATCTGATCACCTTCATCTCGATCCCCACGCTGGCGTTGTACGGGACGGTCAAGACCGATCCCAACTGGATCAGCAGCGGGGGCAGCAGCACCGGAATTCTCTGGGGCGCCCTGCTCGAAGTGATCGTCGCCCTGGCCGGAATCGGCACCGCCGTCACGCTATTCCCGGTGGTCAGGCGCCACAACGAAGGCATGGCACTGGGATTCGTTGCCGTCCGCACGCTAGAGGCGACCATGATCTTCCTGGGGGTCGTGAGCCTGCTCACCCTCGTACACCTGCGCCAAGGTCTGGAGACGATCAGCGGAACCGACCCGGCCTCACTCGTTCCCACCAGCGCGTCGCTGGTGTCGATCTACAACGGCACGTTCCTGCTGGGACAGACCCTGATGCCCTGCATGAGCGCGCTGCTGTTGGGCACCTTGATGTATCGCTCCGGTCTCGTGCCGCGGGCCATCCCGTTGATGGGACTGTTCGGTGCTCCGCTGCTCATCGCCTCGACCGTGGCCGTGATGTTCGGCACCATCCCGCAGATCTCAGCCTGGAGCGGGATCGCGACCCTGCCAATTGCCGCCTGGGAGTTCTCCCTCGGGGTATGGCTGACCTTCAAGGGCTTCAAAGTAACCTCGATCACCGCCGCAAGGCTCCCCGGCGGTTCCCCCGTTGCCCAGCGCGCGATGAGCCGCTGATCTGGAACACACGGCCGGGCCCCCAGGGGTCCGGCCGTGTGATGCTCTGCGCAGGCTCCAATCGTTTCCGAGGCCCGGGCATCCGTACACCCTCGCGTCCCTTGCGGCACTGCGGGCGACCCGAGTCGGGGCCTAGGGGTGACCGAGTTCGGCTAGTCGAGGGAGGCCCCCGCATCCCAGTACCTGAGACCGCTTCCGCC
The DNA here is from genome assembly GCA_038208295.1 of Candidatus Nanopelagicales bacterium. GTDB lineage: Bacteria > Actinomycetota > Actinomycetes > S36-B12 > JBBQYX01 > JBBQYX01. The sequence goes on from JBBQYX010000053.1 coordinate 8,320, forward strand.
CAGGACAAGCTCCTCGGCCTCACCGGCCGCCAAACCTGACCGGGCGTACTGAATCAGTCGGATTGGGTGGCGGCATCCTCCGCAACAGGGGCGATGTCGTCGTCTGCGGCCGGGTCCAGGTCGTCCTCGGCGAGGATTCGATAGAGGGAACGGCGCGAGTCGGCGAGCACTTCCAGGGCACGGGCGATCTGCTGTTCGGTCCCGACCTGGGCCACCTGAGCGGCAGCTCCCATCAGCGGCCCGACGGCCTCGCGGATCTGGGCCGCGGCGCCGCCGACGCCCCGGGCCATCGCCGCCCACGGCGGCTCGTGACCCCGGTCGCTGTGCTCGCTGCCGAGGGTGCGGCCAAGCTCGGTGAGCGAGAACACCCGACGGCCGTCGCTGTCCGCGGCGGTGACAAGACCCTCGTCGGCGAGGGCCTGCAGCGTCGGATAGATCGAACCGGGGCTGGCCTGCCAGGCCCCGCCACTGCGCTCGGCGAGCTCGGTGATGATCTGGTAGCCATGCATCGGCTGCTCGGCCAGCAGCCGCAGCACCGCGCGGCGCACGTCCCCGCGGCGTGGCCGAGGCCCGCGACCCCGGCCGGCGCCGCGACCCCGGCCGCGCCCGCGGCCGCTTTCGTCCGGATTGCCGGGATTCCCGTCCGGGAACTCGCCCGGACCGAACGGACCGGGACCCCACGCGCCGGGACCGGGTTGGCTAGGGCCCTGCGCCGCTGCACCCGGACCGCGTCCGCGGCGGGGGCGGTCGGTCATGGTGACGAAGTCAGCATCGCTGTCCTGCGGGCCGCGTCCGGCGCCGCGGCCCGGTCCGCGGCCGCCGCGAGGTCGATCGGTCATTGCGAAGAAATCGTTGACGCCGGCTTCCGACGCCGGTCCGCGGTGGGCGCGCCCGCCGCCGTGGTGGCCATGACGGCCGTGCCCGTCGCCGCACACGCCATCGAAGGCGCGCTCGGAGTCGGGAGAAAGGGGAGGAACTGCGTTGGGGCTCGACATGGTGTCGGCCTCCTTTCGGTTAGGTACGAGGCATCACGATATATCGCGTACGCACGTGAGTCAACCCGTCGATGGCCTGACGCCACCCGGGGATTTCTCCGTCGTCGAGTGTTACTACTAGGATGGATCCCGATCGCCTCGGTCGTGTCTCCCCCGTCACGGCCGGGGCGATCCCCATGTGCGGGTCCGATGTGCGCGGGCCGGCTGAGTCGTCGGGAAGAGGCGGTGTCGGATGGCCGAAGCGCCGCTGACACCCCGCCCGGGCCCGGAATCCGCCGGCCCGCCGGCAGCAACGCCGAGGGTGCCCGCGACGCTGGATGAGGTCGGCCGCAAGGCGAGGGCCGCGGTCTTCGTGGCATTCATCGGCAGCGGCTTCGCGTTTGCGTCCTGGGCGTCACGGATCCCGCAGGTGCGCGATGGCCTCGATCTCCAACCGGGAGAACTCGGTTTGGTGCTGCTGGCGATTGCCCTGGGATCGGTGATCGCCCTGCCCTCGGCCGGCGTCGTGGTGACCCGCTTCGGGGCTTCACGCACGGTGGCATCCATGGCGCTACTGCTGGCCGTCGGGCTATTCGTCGCGGCACTCGGACAGACAAGCGCCGTACTCCCTGTGGTCGTGGGTCTATTCCTGCTCGGGTTCGCCAACGGCAGCTGGGACGTAGCGATGAACGTCGAGGGCGCCGCCGTGGAGCATCGGCTGCAGCGCTCGATCATGTCGCGCTTCCACGCTGGATTCAGCGTCGGTACGGTCGGCGGTGCCGTGGTGGGCGCCGTGTGCGTAGCCCTGCGGATCCCCGTGGCCGTCCACCTGAGCGCCGTTGCTGTTGCGGTTGCTGCCGTGGTGCCGTACGCAGTCCGCAATTTCCTGCCGGCGGGGGACCACGAGGTCGCGGCGCGACAACCCACTGCCAATGGCGACGGTGGGCCAGGCGGCCATGAGCAGGTCCCGGCCGGATCCCCGGTAGCGGCTCCCGGCATCGGACACTCGAAGGACGGCGAACCGGCTGCGCCACAGCAGCAACCGCGGCATCCGCTGCGGGCCTGGACCGAGCGACGGACGCTGCTCATCGGCCTGTTCGTCTTGACGATGGCCTTTGCCGAGGGCACCGGGAACGACTGGCTTGGGGTGGCCGTCATCGACGGCTATGGCGTCGGTGCCGCGTGGGGGACAATCACCTTCGCGTTGTTCCTATCCATGATGACGCTGGGTCGGTGGTTCGGTCCTGGGATCCTGGAACGCTTCGGGCGGGTCCGTACGGTGCGGGTACTCGCGCTGGTCGCCTTGGCGGGACTGCTGCTGGTCGTCTTCGGTGGCAGCCTGCCGGTGGCCATGTTCGGGTCGACTCTGTGGGGACTGGGGTCCTCGCTGGGATTCCCGGTGGGCATGAGCGCCGCCGCCGACGATCCAGTCCTGTCAGCCGGACGCGTCAGCGTCGTGGCCTCCATCGGGTATGTAGCGTTTCTGGCCGGACCGCCGCTGATCGGCTTCCTCGGCGACCAGGTAGGCGTGCTGCGGGCGCTGACGGTGATGGCCGGGCTGCTCGGCCTGGCCCTGATGGTCGCCGGGTCGCTGCGCCCGTTGGTACCGGAACCCGCCATGGCCGGACAGGCGCATTGATAGGTAAGACGAATCAAGATAGTTAGCAACCCGGATTTCTCTTATCGTGCCTTGATCGATAGCCTCGTCGTCGAGCCGGTCAAGGCCGGCGATGAGTCCCGTCGAGTCGCCAAGGAGTACGTACGCATGTCTCTGATCAACACCGAAATTCAACCTTTCGCCGCCACCGCCTTCCACGACGGCAAATTCGTCGACGTCACTGACTCCGACGTCAAGGGGAACTGGGCGATTTTCTTCTTCTACCCCGCCGACTTCACCTTCGTCTGCCCGACCGAGCTGGGCGACCTCGCCGACAACTACGCCGAGTTCCAGCGGCTGGGTGTCGAGATCTACTCGGTGTCCACCGACACGCACTTCACCCACAAGGCGTGGCACGACACCTCGGACACCATCGGCAAGATCGGCTTCCCGATGATCGGGGACCCCACCGGTGCGATCACCCGCAACTTCGAGGTGATGATCGAGGATGACGGCCTGGCCGACCGGGGCACCTTCGTACTCGACCCCGAGGGCAAGGTCCAGATCATCGAGATCAACGCTGGGGGAGTCGGCCGTAATGCCGGGGAACTGCTGCGCAAGGTACGCGCCGCTCAGTACGTCGCCGCCCACCCGGGCGAGGTCTGCCCGGCCAAGTGGGAAGAGGGCGATGACACCCTCGCGCCGTCCCTAGACCTCGTCGGCAAGATCTGAGTTGTCACCATGCTCACCGAGGCCATCACCGCCGCCCTGACCACCCACCTGACGAAGGTCAGCCAGCCGATCGTCTTGGCCGCATCTTTGGACGAAAGCCCCAAGTCCGGCGAATTGATGGGGTTATTGGAGGAGATCGCGGCGCTGTCCGAGCACATCGGCGTCGAGCGCCGCGACGACGATCGACGCCGGCCCTCGTTCGCGATCGAGCGGGTCGGCACCGACATCTCGGTGCGGTTCGCCGGCATCCCGATGGGACACGAGTTCACGTCCCTCGTTCTCGCGCTGCTGCAGGTGGGCGGCCACCCGGGCACCGCTGAGCCCGAGGTCCTCGAGCAGATCCGGAACCTGCCGGGGGAGTACGCGTTCGAGACGTACTTCTCGCTGTCCTGCCAGAACTGCCCGGACGTCGTACAGGCGCTCAATCTTATGAGCGTGGTCAACCCGCGGATCAGTCACGTCGCCATCGACGGCGCGCTGTTCCAGCAGGAGATCGAGGACCGCAACGTCCTTGCCGTCCCGACCGTATTCCTCAACGGAGAGGTCTTCGAGCAGGGCCGTATGAGCTTGGAGCAGATCGTCGCCCGGTTGGACACCGGTGCCGCCGCCCGCACGGCTGCAACCCTTACCGCCAAGGACCCGTTCGACGTACTCGTGGTCGGCGGCGGGCCAGCCGGGGCCGCTGCTGCGGTATACGCCGCGCGCAAGGGAATCCGTACCGGGTTGGTGGCTGAGCGGTTTGGTGGCCAGGTGCTCGACACAATGGCGATCGAGAACTTGATCTCCGTGCCGTACACCGAGGGTCCGAAACTCACCACAGCCCTGGAGCAGCACGTACGCCAGTACGACGTCGACCTCATGACGATGCAGGTGGCGACCGGCCTGCAGGCGCCCACCGATCCGGGCGGGGACGCGACAATCAGTTTCGCTACCGGCGCGTCGCTGAGCGCCATGACCGTGATTCTGGCCCCCGGAGCGCGGTGGCGATCGATGAACGTCCCGGGCGAGGCCGAGTACCGCAACAAGGGCGTGACGTACTGCCCGCATTGCGATGGACCCCTGTTCAAGGGCAAGCGGGTTGCCGTCATCGGCGGGGGAAACTCCGGCGTTGAGGCGGCGATCGATCTGGCTGGGGTCGTGGAGCATGTGACCCTGCTGGAATTCGATTCGGCGCTACGCGCTGACGATGTGCTCCTGCGCAAACTGCGCAGCCTGGCCAACGTCGACGTGCTGGTGAGCGCGCAGACCACCGAGGTGGTCGGGGACTCCGACCGGGTCACGGGCCTCACGTACCTCGACCGTTCCGTCGGGGCGGAACACAAGATCGATCTGCAGGGCGTCTTCGTACAGATCGGGCTGCTGCCGAACACCGAGTGGCTGCAGGGCGCGGTCGACTTGTCCGAACGCGGTGAGATCATCATCGACGCCCACGGCCGGACCTCAATCCCAGGCGTGTTCGCCGCCGGTGACGCCACGACGGTGCCGTTCAAGCAGATCGTGATCGCACTGGGGGCGGGTTCGACCGCAGCACTGAGCGCCTTTGATCATCTGATCCGCACCTCCGCCCCGGCGGAGATGGCGGAAACGGCGGAGACGGCGGTGCTGCAGGGCGTGTAGTGGGGCCAACGGCGGGCAGGGAGGGCTGCTGCGGCCGGTATCCTCGGGCTGCTGGCGCTTTGTGCTCGCTGCCGGCGCTGATGGTCCGCGCAGAGTGGGCCCGGACGTGGAGGAGCCGCCGCCCGTGCCCGTATATCGGCAGCCCGCAGACCCCACGGACCGCAAAGACGTCTGTGATGGGGCATGACCGCCGATCCCGCTGTCTCGGGTCCCCGGGCGCGACCCAGCGCCGTCGTGGTGCTAGCCGCCGGTGAGGGCACCCGGATGCGGTCCCGGACGCCGAAGGTGCTGCATCCGCTGGCCGGTCGCTCGATGCTCGGGCACGTCCTCGCCGCCGCGGCAGAACTGGCCCCCGAGCACCTTGTGGTCGTGGTCGGCCACGGTCGGGAAGCGGTCTCGGAGCATGTGCACACGGTTGCCCCGCAGGCCCGTACGGTCATTCAGGCAGAGCAGCACGGCACCGGGCACGCCGTGCGGCTCGCCCTGGCGGACCTGTCCGCGCAGGGTGTCCCGCTCAGCGGCGGGCCGGTGGTCGTCCTCACCGGCGACACCCCGCTGCTGACCGGTGCGACCCTGCTCGCCCTGGTCGCCACGCATATGCACAGCGCTGCGGCGGCGACCATGCTCACCGCGCGACTTCCCGATCCGACCGGCTACGGCCGGGTGTTGCGTGCCGCGGACGGCTCGGTGCGCGCGGTCGTGGAGCACAAGGACGCCACCGCCACCGAGCGGGAGATCGGCGAGATCAACTCGGGTATGTACGCTTTCGAGGCCGATCGACTGGCGGCCACGGTCCATCGGCTGACCACGCAGAATGTGCAGGGCGAGGAATACCTGACCGACGTGCTCGGTCTGTTGGCCGCCGACGGGGACCGGGTCGCGGCCCTGCTGACCGAGGATGCCGAGGAGATCCTCGGCGTGAACGACCGGGTGCAATTGGCCCACGCCCGGCGCCTGCTCAGTAGGCGGATCAACGAGTCCTGGCAGCGGGCCGGTGTCACCCTGGTCGACCCCGACACCACCTGGATCGACGTGGCCGTACAACTGGAACCGGACGTCACCGTGCTGCCGCACACCCAACTGCTCGGCGCCACCACCATCGAGCGGGACGCGATCGTCGGCCCGGACACCACCCTGTCCGATTGCACGGTGGGGGCAGGGGCCCGGGTGGAACGTACTTCCGCCAGCGGGGCTCGCATCGGGGCGCGGGCCACCGTGGGGCCGTTCTCCTTCCTGCGGCCGGGGACCGTGCTGGGCGAGAAGGGCAAGATCGGTGCGTACGTGGAGATCAAGAACTCCACGATCGGACCGGGGTCCAAGGTGCCGCATCTGTCCTACGTGGGCGACGCCACCATCGGCACCGGCACCAACATCGGCGCTGCGACGATCTTCGTGAACTACGACGGGGTCGCCAAGCACGCGACGACGGTGGGGGACCACGTGCGCGTCGGCAGCGACTCCATGCTGGTCGCGCCCGTACGTATCGGTGACGGCGCCTACACCGCCGCCGGCTCGGTGATCACCGATGACGTGCCACCCGGCGCCATGGCCGTCGGACGTGCCCGGCAACGCAACATCGACGGCTGGGTGGGACGCCGCCGACCCGGTACGTCATCGGCCGACGCCGCGGCCCGCAGCGATTCCGACCGGGGGGAACACACCCACGACTCCGGCGTAGCAGAACCGGGCAGCAGCAGCGACGGCAGGAAGGGCAGCCGAGAATGACCGGCATTCACACTCCCACCCGCAAGCGGATGATGCTGTTCGCCGGGCGGGCGCATCCCGAACTCGCCGAACAGGTCGCCGCCGAACTCGGCATCCGTGTCGCGCCGACATCGGCGTACGACTTTGCCAACGGCGAGATCTTCGTCCGTTTCGACGAGTCGGTGCGGGGCTGCGATGCGTTCGTGCTGCAGAGCCACACCACCCCTATCAATAAGTGGATCATGGAGCAGCTCATCATGGTCGACGCGTTGAAGCGGGCCTCCGCCAAACGCATCACCGTGATTGCGCCGTTCTACGGTTATGCCCGGCAGGACAAGAAGCATCGCGGCCGGGAACCCATCTCCGCACGGTTGATGGCAGATCTGTTCTTCGCCGCGGGCGCCGACCGGCTGATGAGCGTGGATCTGCACACCTCGCAGATCCAGGGCTTCTTCGATGGTCCGGTCGACCACCTGTTCGCACTGCCGCTGCTGGCTGACTACGTGGAAAGCAAGGCCGACCGCAGTTCTATCACCGTGGTATCCCCGGATGCCGGTCGGGTACGGGTCGCCGAGCGCTGGACCGACGTTCTGGGTGCGCCACTGGCGATCATCCACAAACGCCGGGATCCCATGGTGCCCAACGAGGTCAAGATGTTCGAGGTCGTCGGCGACGTGAAGGACCGGGTCTGCGTCGTGGTCGACGACATGATCGACACCGGTGGGACGATCGTGACCGCCTCCGAGACCCTGTTCGAGGCGGGCGCGTCGGAGGTCATCGTCACCGCCACCCACGGGATCCTGTCCGAGCCCGCGGCCGACCGGTTGAAGAACTCCCGGATCAGCGAGGTCGTCGTCACCGACACCCTGCCGATCGCACCCGATCGGCACTTCGACAAACTCACCGTGCTCTCGATCGCGCCGCTGCTGGCCAAGGCCATCCGCGAGGTCTTCACCGACGGCTCGGTCACGTCGATGTTCGAGACCCGCTCGCACACGGCGTCATCGCACTGACCACGAGGGATAGGTTCTGCCGCTGTCGGGTCGTGGTGCGGATCACCGGGAGAACTCCAGCGGACCGCCGCGATCAACACCGGCGGCCCGCTGAACCAACTCAGTGTTCGGCCGCCAACGGCCCGATCGGCTGACCGATCGCGGCCATCATCGAGACAAACCACTCGGCGGTCACGTCGAACGGCTTGCCACCCTTGATCCGCTCGAACTCGATGGCGCGCAGCACATTGCCGCGTTCCTCGTCGTGGCCGATGACCCCGCCCTCGCCGCGCAAGCCGCATTCGACGGCCAGATCGGTGCAGCCCTTGATCAGGCGCAGGTCCGCAGGGTTGGCCGCAGCCGAACGGGAGAAATAGCCACTCTTCTGCACCATGGTTTTCTCGGCACCGATCTGGGCGGCAAATTGTTTCGCGAACCACGCACCCGGATTGATCGTGTCGAGTTTCACGTGCCCGAACGGGTCGCGCTGCACCGTCTCACCACGGGCCTCCAACTCGGCGACGATCGTCCCGACGCCGGCACCCTCACTGACGAAGAGGTTGACGCCGCCCAACTCATCCATCAGGGCGGTCAGCCGGTCGGCCTCGGTGGCGATCTCGAAGTCGAGCTCGGGCACGTAGATCCCGTGAACGTCCCTGCGGCGGGGGTCCGCGCCCAGCGCCGGTGCGAAGCGGTCCGCTGCGATATCCGCGGCCACCATGTCGCGGTATGCCTTCGCGGTGGCCGCGGTCAGCCAGCCGCAGTGCCTCCCCATGACCTCGTGCACGATGAGCATGCGGGGGTTGGACGTCGTCTCGGACAGGATGTTGCGCGCGAAGACCGCGCCCTGCTCGGCCGCCGTCCAGGCGCCCAAGCTCTGCCGGATCGGGATGATGTCGTTGTCGACGGTCTTGGGCATCCCCACGACGGTGAGGTCGTAGTCGTGCAGGGCCAAGAAGGCGGCCAGGTCGGCCGCGGTCGTGTTGGTGTCGTCGCCGCCGATGGTGTGTAGGACGTCGACGCCGTCGGCTTCCAGCCGGTCAGCGGCGGCCTTCAGCGGTTCGTCACCCTCGGCGACCAGGCCACGCTTGACCAGGTCGGCGGCATTCGTGAGTTTGACTCGACTGTTGCCGATGGGACTGCCGCCGAACGCGTGCAGACGGCCGGCCTGCGCCCGGCCCTCCGGCGTCACCAGGAACGACCGGCCCGCCAGCAGCCCTGCGTACCCATCCAGGTAGCACAGGATCTCCACGTCTGGGGCGATCTCGCTGTAGCGCTCGATGAGGCCGCCGACCGCCGAGGACAGACACGGGGCCAGGCCCCCCGCGGTGAGCAATGCGACGCGGCGGACGGTCATGGCAACCCCTTCGACGACGGCTGAAGATCCGCGCCACAGGGTAGCGAAGGGGCGCGCTGGCAGGACATTGCCGGTCAAGCTGCTCGGACGTCGCCATCAGGCCGGGTCAGCATTGCCATCGGGGCCGGTTCGACCGGGCAGCTGCGGCGAGTATCCTTGCCCGGTTCCTCGGCGAGGGCGGCCGTACGCATCACCCGCGGCCCGCCGTGATCGACGTGGTGGCGCTGCGCGCGCTGCCCGGCGCTCAACCGGAGAGCCGCACATTTGCACCGGTCGGCTCGCCCGACCCGCCACCGCCGTAAAGCCGAGGAGTCCCGCCGTGCCCCAGGTCCGTCTCGAAGCCGAGCCCCGTAGCGATTTCGGTAAGGGCGCCGCGCGTCGGTTGCGCCGCACCGGCCGGGTGCCGGCCGTGATCTACGGCGATGGTGACGCCCCCCGGCACATCTCGCTGCCCGGCCACGAACTGCAGCAGGCGTTGCGCAAGCCCAAGGTGGTGCTGCAGGTCGACCTGGACGGCTCGCTGACCGCGACTGCCGCCCGCGACGTCCAGCGTGAGGTCGTCAAGCAGTACCTCGAGCACGTCGACCTGATCGTGCTGTCGAAGGCCGAGGTCATTGACCGCATCGCGCAGGCCGATGCGATCGCCGAGGCGGAGGCCGCCGCCATCGTCGCCGGTCTGGACCCGGTCGCGGCCGGTCAGGCCGTCGCGGACGCGGTCGCCGCTGGTGGCGACTGGCACGAGGCCGCCTCCCACGCGGTCGAGGGCCTGGAGGCCGAGGCAGAGGCCCGGTCCGAGGCCAACACCGCCGCCGACTTCGCCGAGGCGCAGCTGGAGGCGCCCGCTCCTGAGGTCACCGAGGAGGCCTGAGCGCTGCGTCGCGATGGCTGCGCTGGCGTCGTGCCGCGCAGCCGTTGAGCGACATGGCACCGAGAGACATTGCACCGACCGACATGGCCGAGACTCCGTACCTCGTGGTGGGGCTGGGTAACCCTGGCCCGGAATACGCCGCAACCCGGCATAACGTGGGTGCGATGGTGGTGCATGTGCTGGCTGACAGGATGGATGGACGCTTCGCCCGGCATCGACGTGCCCAGGCGGATGCGGTCGAGGGTCGGCTGGTGGCGCACCGGGTGGTGCTCGCCCGCACCCGGTCCTACATGAACGAGTCCGGTGGTCCGGTCGCGGCGCTGCTGAACTACCACGGCACGACGCCGGACCGGCTGATCGTGATCCACGACGAGTTGGACATCCCGTTCGAGGCGATCCGGTTGAAGTTGGGCGGCGGCGACAACGGGCACAACGGTCTGCGCAGCCTGCGCAAGTCGTTGGGCACCGGGGAGTTCCTGCGGATACGGGTCGGCATCGGCCGCCCGCCGGGCAGGCTGGACCCTGCCGATTTCGTCCTGAAGCCCTTCGCCGCAGCTGAGCGCCGGGAATTGCCACTGGTTCTGGAACGCGCGGCCGACGCCGTCGAGGCGCTGCTGGTCGACGGCCTGGCCCGCGCCCAGAACTCCTTCCACACGGACCCGGTATGAGTCCGAGCGACGCCGCGCTGGCCGACGCCGCGCTGGCTCGGCAGGTGGCCCGCGAGGCCGGCCAGCTGCTGATGACGCTGCGGGAGTCGTACGCAGACCTGGGCGGTGACCGCGATGCAGCGGCGCGGCTGCGTGCGGAGGCGGACGCGGCGGCGCAGCGGCTGATCGACGCCCGGCTGAGGCAGGCCCGCCCGCACGACGCCATCCTGTCCGAGGAGGCCGACGACGACAGCGCCCGGCTCACCGCCGAGCGGGTGTGGATCGTGGACCCCCTGGACGGCACCTGGGAGTACGGGCAGGGCCGGCCCGACTGGGCGGTCCACATCGCCTTGTGGACCCCCCTCGGGGGGCTGGTAGCCGGGGCGGTGGACCTGCCGATGTCCAACCGGACGTGGTCCACCGACGAGCAGCCGCAACCGGTGCCCGACCTGCCCACCGACCGGCCGCTGCGCATCGTCGCCTCCCGCAGCCGGCCGCCGCAGCGACTAGCGCAGCTGGTGGTGGCCCTGTCCGCCGGCACGGGCCGTTCGGTCGAGGTGGTGAATGTGGGTTCGGTCGGCGCCAAGGTCGGCGAGCTGTTGGCGGGGCGGGCCGAGATCTATCTGCACGACAGCGGCTTCCACGAATGGGACGCCGCGGCCCCGGCCGCCGTCGCCGCCCACCACGGGTTCGTGGCCAGCCGGCTCGACGGCGGTCCGGTGCAACTGAACCGGATGCCACCGTTCGTCGACGACCTGGCCGTCGTCCACCCCGCGTTGGCCGCGCCCGTGCGCGCGGCCCTGGACCAGGCCCGCGATCAGGCCCGCGATCAGGCCCGCGATCAGGGCCGCGATGGGGGCCGCGATGAGGGCCAGCGCGGCTGAGTCCAGCCGGTCGCCGGGAGCGGACGTACGATTCGCCCCGACCCGGTACGCACGATTGCCGGGCTCTTCGTGCTGGCCGGTCCGGTGCGCGCACGGTTGGTCCCTACAGCGGGAAGTGACGACGCTCCATGAGCTTGGCGGGTCTGCTGGAATTGATCGCCGCCGACCCGGCGGTCGCGAGTGCGCGGGACCGGGCGGGCGTACCGGCCGACACCGGCGGCCTGGATCTGGCCGCACCAGCAGCGCTGCGGCCGTTGCTCGTGGGCACCCTGGCGGGCACCCGGCCGGTGCTGGCCGTCACGGCAACCGGGCGGGAGGCCGAGGACCTCGCCGCGGCGCTGACCTGCCTGATCCCGCAGGAGCGGGTCGCGGAGTTCCCGTCCTGGGAGACGCTGCCGCACGAACGGCTCAGCCCGTCCAGCGATACCGTCGGTCGCCGCCTTGCGGTGCTGCGCCGGCTGGCGCACCCGGACTCCGACGACCCGGCTGCTGGTCCCATCGGCGTGCTGGTCGCACCGATCCGGGCCCTGCTGCAGCCGCTGGTGACCGGGCTGGGCGACCTGGAACCGGTGGCGTTGCGGGCCGGCGACGAGATCGCGCTGGACGCCGCGGTTGAGGCGCTCGCGGCGGCCGCGTACGCCCGTACCGACTTGGTGGAAAAGCGTGGCCAGTTCGCCGTGCGTGGCGGCATTCTCGATGTGTTCCCACCGACGGAGGAACACCCTCTTCGGGTGGAGTTCTGGGGGGACGAGGTCGAGGAGGTCCGCTGGTTCAAGGTGGCCGACCAGCGGTCGTTGGAGGTTGCGCCGCACGGACTGTGGGCGCCCCCCTGTCGGGAACTGCTGCTGACCGAGACGGTCCGGGAGCGGGCTCGGGCCCTGACGGCCGACCACCCGGAACTCGCCGAACTGACCGGGAAACTCGCCGAGGGCATCGCGGTCGAGGGCATGGAGGCCCTGGCCCCGGTGCTCGCCGACGGGATGGAACTGCTCCTGGACGTGCTGCCGGCCCAGACCCTGGTCGTCGTCTGCGACCCCGAACGGGTCCGCACCCGCGCGCACGACCTCGTCCGTACGTCGCAAGAGTTCCTGGAGGCGTCCTGGCACAACGCCACCGCGGGGAACAAGTCGCCCATCGACCTCGGCGCCGCTGCCTATTGGACGGTTGCCGACGTCCGTGAGCATGCCGCCGCCCTCGGCCTGCCGTGGTGGGGGCTGTCCCCCTTCGCGGCCGACGCCGAACTGCTCGAGGTCCTGGCGGCAACCGGGGACACCGCAGCGGTACGCGCCGCCGCGGAGTCCGCCGACGAGCTGACCGTGGCCGCGCAGCCCGCCCAGGCCTACCGCGGGGACACCGAACGGGCCTTCGACGATGTACGCGGCTGGCTGCGCGAGGGCTGGCGGGTGGTCCTGGTGACCGAGGGGCACGGCCCGGCCGAGCGGCTCGCCGACGCCCTGCGCAGCGACGACGTACCGGCCCGGGTTCATGACGATCTGGACTCGGCCCCGGAACCCCATGTCGTGCACGTGGCCACCGGTCGCCTCGATCTGGGTTTTGTCGCCCCCGGCATCAAGGTCGCGGTCCTCACC
>JBBQYX010000054.1:0-20978 GCA_038208295.1 Candidatus Nanopelagicales bacterium
GCGACGCGGCACCTTTCCCTTCGCGGCCTCCATCTCGGCCCGGGAGTCCCCCAGGTCGGCGATGGCCTGGGTGGAGTCGGTGTACATCGCCTGGACACTGGCGTCCAGCGCGGCGATCTTGGTGATGCCCACCAGCCCGACGACGACCGTCAGGACCGCGACCAGCAGGAAGCCCATCAGCAGTTTCATCGCGGTACGAAGATCGCGGAAATGACGCACGGCTCCACCCTTCGGTGAGCGTGATCACCGCGGTGCCGCCGGTGCAACCGAGGGCTTGGTGACAGCAGACAGGTTTGATGAGCGGTACCAGCGATCGACGGGAGGCTGCTCACGCCCATTCGCTTGCCGGGTAGTCCACAGCGGGCCCGACGGCGGGGACTATGGGGAGGCAGCGGTGGGGGTCAGTTCGGGGCCGGCTCGTTCAGGTCGGAGTCGCTCGGCCGGGGGCGTCGTCCAGGACTGCTTCGAACGCGTCGACGACATCGGGGTGGAACTTCGTGCCGCGGCCTGTGGTGATGACCTCGCGTGCGGCCGCGTCGCCGGGAGCCGCCCGGTACGGGCGGTCATGGGTCATCGCGTCGTATACGTCGGCGACCGCGATGATCGACGCTTCGAGCAGGATGTCGGCGCCGTCGAGGCCCTGCGGGTAGCCGATTCCGTCGAGCCGCTCGTGATGCTGGTGGATCATCTCCGCGATCGGCCACGGCCACGCGAACTTTCGGGTGATCTTCGACCCGGTGGCTGCGTGTCGGCGTACTAGTTGCCATTCCCGGTCGGTGAGCGGCCCGACCTTGGTCAGGATGTTGCTCGGGACCGCGATCTTTCCGACGTCGTGGACCGACGCACCCAGCGTGAGCCCCTCGAGTTGCTTGACCGGCAGGGACATCGTGCGCCCGATCGCGCCGGACAGCGCGGCCACCTGGGCCTGGTGTCCGGCGGTGTATGGGTCGCGGGACTCGACCGCGGCGTCGAGCAACCCGATGCCATTACGTCGGGCGCTGGCTGCCGCCTCCGCGTCGCGCAGCCGCCCGAGCCCGTACCCGATGTCGGCGGCGAGGTCCTCAAGCAGGGCTCGGGCCCGGCCGTCGAACGCGTGCAGCCGGTTGGAGTACACGGCCAGCGCCCCGTCGATGTCACCGTCGACCTGGACTGGCAGCGTGATTACGCACCGGAACTGGTGTGCCCGGGCTGCGGCCCTCCACGGCCCGTAGGACGGGTCGGAGTCGATGTCCTCGACGACCTGAGACGCCCGGGTCCGGATGGCCCGCCCGACCGGACCTCGACCCAGTGGGCCTTCGCCCCACGAGACGGACACCGACTCGATGTACTCCAGATGGGCTCGTGACCAGGCGACCGGGACGACGGACCGGGCGACGTCGAAACGCGGCCGGGCGTACCACGCGAACGTGTAGTCCCCGGCCACGACGACCGCTTCGCACATCCGCTGGAGCAGTCCGCTCTCGTCGCGGGCACGCACCAGGATCCGGTTCGCCTCGGTCAGCGTGTCCAGGGCCCGCAGCGTCGCGACGTGCTCGTGCACGTCGGTGAGCACAGTCACCGCCCCGAGCGCGGGTGAGTTCGATGCGGGACGCATCGTCGCCGCGATCGACCGGTAGCTCCCGTCGGTCCTGCGCAGCCGCAACGCGACGGCGAACTCCGCCGTCCCTGACGTGCGGCCCGCGGCGCGGGTAGCGTCGAGACGATCGATGTCGTCGGGGTGCGTCAACTCGCGCAGGTCGGTCCCGGCGATCTGCTCGGGGGTCCAGCCGAGCAGCTCCTGGACGGTCGGGGAGACCCACGCGATGAGGTGGTCGTCGGCGGCCTCGCAAACCACCTCGGTCGAGTTCGCCGCGATGACCTGGGCGCGGCGGACCGCCTCCGTCGTGGTCGCAACGGAGAACTCTTTACCAGCGCCAGACATGGACCTCACGCCCTCGCGGAACTCGGTTGTGCTACCCATCCTCGACGTGCCCACCGCTGAGAAGATACCGGGTATCGGCCGCCCCCTGGCCGACCAGCTGACCTGCGCCCGTTAGCGGCCAACCCCAGTGTTCAGGTACGGAAAACTGATTCGGATCCCCACAGCCCCATGATTTGCGATTTGCTTCCTGGCTCTCCCTGCTGGGAGTTTGGGGAGATGGAATAGCGCTTGAGCCGGGGTGTTCCTCGCTGCTCTCCGTCGAGGCTGTTCCGAGTCTCGGCCGCACGGTGCATACTGCGAAAATGGACCTCCTGCGCACGCCCGAGTCGCGCTTCGACACCGTCGCAGGCTTCCCGTACGAACCGTCGTATGCCGAGGTGCCAGACCTGGACGGTGGGACCCTGCGGATGGCCTACTACGTCGCCGGTCCTGCAGACGCCCCGGTGGTCCTCCTATTACATGGTGAGCCGACGTGGTCCTACCTCTACCGCTCGGTGATGGCGCAACTTACCGAAGCCGGCCTTCGCTCGGTGGCTGTGGACTTGGTCGGCTTCGGGCGGTCGGACAAGCCGAGCCGCATCGAGGATCACACCTACGCGCGGCACGTCGAGTGGATGAGGTCCCTGCTGTTCGACGTGCTCGATCTGCAGCAGGTCACCCTCGTCGGCCAGGACTGGGGCGGCCTGATCGGGCTGCGTCTGGTCGCGGAGCACCCCGCCAGGTTTGCCCGCGTCGTGACCGCGAACACCGGCTTGCCTACCGGCGACCATGACATGCCGGAGCCCTGGTGGAAGTTCCGCGAGGCGATGGTCTCCGCGCCCGCCATCCAGGTGAGCCGTTTCGTCGCGGCCGGCTGCCTGCGACCGTTGCAAGCGGCGGCAGCACACGCGTACAACGCGCCCTTCCCAGAGCCGTCCTTCCAGGCTGGGCCGAGAGTGATGCCGACCCTGGTGCCGACCCGCCCCGACGACCCGGCGTCAGAGGCCAACCGCGCCGCCTGGGCGGTGCTGACCACCTGGGAGCGGCCGTTTCTCATCGCATTCTCCGACGGGGACCCCATCACCGGTGCCATGGCCCCCATCCTGAGGAGGGCGATCCCCGGCGCCAACGGGCTCGACCACCCCGTCATCGACGGGGCCGGCCACTTCCTGCAGGAGGACGCCGGCCTTCGGCTCGGCCAGGTGGTGGCGGAGTTTGTCGGCTCAACCTAGGTCGGCTATACCGTGCTCGCGAAATGCCGTACGACGGCACGCGGCCCGGTTGACGGCGTCGCCCAGGACGCGGCGGACCCACTCGGATCGAGTGGCGCCAGAGCGTTCGGCCGCACGTCGAACGGCATCGTCGAGGTCGTGTGACAGACGGTCTCTTCAGCGTTCCATTGAAGAGAACCGCGCGCAGGTCGGAGTAGTCGACGATGTTGGTGTCGATCTCCCTGTCGATGAAGGCCTGGACTGAGTCGGGCAACATGGGCAACCCCTCGGTGAGTGTTCTATCGACGATGGGGCGGTGTATGCGCCGTTGTCAACGCGGGATCTCGTACTTCTTCAGGCCTTTCGGCGGAGGCTCACTGACCCCGCCGATCCTGGTTTGGGCGGACTCGGGGCCAGGGCGGCAATCCGGATCTCGGCCCGTGATCGGCCGTCGCGCGCCGCGCTGGAAGGCGTAGGACGTCACAGCGACCGCACCGAGCAGGGTCGTTGCCGCCGCTTGCCCCGCTCGCAGCCAGGTGACGGGCGCCGCGACGGCGAGCACCGTACTGATCGCCGCCCGTCACTCGAGCTGCGTGCCGCTGTCGCGGCCGACTGCACGTCGCGAGGTACCGCGTGGCTTCGACGGGATCCACGGGTTGACCCGCGGAGGCATCGGAATCGCAGCGGTGAGGTGCGGTCGGTCAGTCGAGTCGACGTAGCCTGTTCGGACTTGGGTCGGCGTGCGGTGGGGGAGTTCGGGAGCGAGGTGGGTACCTCGATGCGCGGTGCCGGGGTGGTAGGCATTTCCGTGCGATCGTCAGTGAGATCGCGCCTATCGTTTGGGTTCCCTTCGGATGGGCCGCCGCGGCGTGCGCCCCTGGTGGCTGCCGTCGCCGTGTCTGTGTGCGTCCTCGCGGCGGCATGTTCGCCCCAGGAGGACCCGTACTCGGCGGTGTCGGCCAAGGCGGGCGGTGCGGCGGCTACTGGGGTTGATTCCGTCGTGGCCCCCGGAGTCCCGGGGTTCTCAACCGGATACGGAATCCTGGAGGAGGACGCCGGCGACGTGGAACTTGACGTCGAGCAGATGGCTCGTTCAGGTGCGCGGTGGCTGCGACTGGATCTGTCGTGGGCGGCGGTGGAATCTACACGTGGGACCTATGACTGGAGTGCACCCGACCGGGTGATCGACGCCGCCAGGGCGCGGGGCCTGCAGATGGTCGCGCTCGCGGGGTATGCGCCGGAGTGGGCGGCACAGTCACCGGAGGCTGTGACGTCGGTCTTCGCGTCCTTCGTCGCCGCCGCGGCCGAGCGCTACCGCGGCCGTGGGGTCGCTGTGTGGGAAATCTGGAACGAACCGAATGTCCGCCAGTTCTGGGGGACGAACCCCGATCCACACGCGTACGCGAGTCTTCTGAGGGCCGCGGTTCCTGCGATCAAGGACGTCGACCCCACGGCATACGTCCTCAGTGGTGGGTTGGCTCCGACGAAGGACCGCGCCAATGGCTTGACGATCTCGAGTCTGACCTTCCTGGAGGCCCTCATGCAGGACGGGGCCCTCGACGAGGTCGATGGCGTGGCGGTCCACGCATACGGCTACCCCATGCTGCCGTCGGAGAGTGGTGCGGACGATAGGAACGGCTTCGCGGTGATGCCGCGGGCGCATCAGATGCTGACTGAGGTGGGCCATCCCGAGGCTCGGGTCTGGGTGACCGAGTTCGGAGCCCCGACCGGTGCGAGCGCTCGGGCAGTTACCCAGCAGCGGCAGGCGGAGATCGTCGCCCAAGGATTTGCCCTTGTGCGGACTCTGCCGTGGGCAGGTCCGTTGCTGGTCTACTGCCTGCGCGACACCGGGACCGATCCCGAGGATGTCGAGCAGAACTTCGGGCTGGTGCGGCACGATTTCACCCCCAAGCCCGCCCTTGCGGCCTTCGAGGCCGCGTCTAGGTGAGTCGCTCGGCGCTGGTGGGGCCGCGGAACCGAATTACCACGGCGTCGGCACGCCCGGCGACGCGACATCGGGGTGGGAACGGGCCGGAGTGGACGCGCCAGGACCGCGTCATCGACCTCGAACTACGGCCTGGTAGCGAGGGGGCCACTCTGCGCGGATGGATCCTGATCTCGCAATCACGATTGTCCATTGCCAGAAGGGCACTTTCGTGTCACGGCACGCTCAACCGACAACCCACGACTGAGTAGGCAGGCTCGCGGAGCAGGTAACTCAAGAGTCGCGAAGGGATCCGATTCGCACCGGCAAATCGCTGGCCATGATCCGCTCGCCCGGCTTGGTGGGGGTACAGCGGTTACGCGCGTCGCAGCGAACGGTTGTGCCCACCGGAGCCAGGACGGTGGCACGTGGGCCGTCGGTCCATACGATCGTCGCCGTCCTGCCGGCACGCGAGGTGATGCAGGAGTGGACGGCGCCGGCACGAGTGCATCCTCTCCACCTGGCGCCGACGAGCCAGGCATAGACGGTGCGCTCGGCAACAAGGGCCGACTGCCCAGTCCACATCTGGATGCCGAGCAGCGGGTCCGGCGGTGCCTGCATGTACCAGTAAGCCCGTTGCACGCCAAGACGAATCGAGTCCAGGTAGGTGCGGGCCAGCCAAGCCGCCGCCTTGTTGCCGGTGATCGTGACGTGTGGATAGGCAGTTCCAGGCCCGGCGAGCCCGTAGTTCACTTCCGTGTTCCAGATCGGCCGTGCGGGTGCCCTCGCCGCCCTCAGCATCGCCTTCACCTTCCCGAGGTAGTTCTGCACGTCGGTGGGCGTGCCAGTGCCAGGTGGGTACATGTGCGCTGTGAACACGTCTACGGGCCAGCGGTACGAACGCAGGCGGGCGAGGAACCGGGGGAAGTACTGGTGGAAGGAGTCGGTCAGCCGGGTCGTGGTACTCGGCGCCACGACCTTCGCGGTCGGATCATTACGCTTGATGATCGGGTAGGCGCGTGCGGTAAGGGTTGCCATCAACTCCGGGGTCCCGGTCCAGAACCGACGCAAGTTCGCTTCGTTCCATATCTGGTACGAGTAGCCGCGCCCGGAATACCGCTTGGTCACGGTGTGTACCCAGCGATCCCAGTCCCGCAAGGCAGCGGGCGGGTCCACTGTGTCAGCCTTGCTGGAGCCGGCCGCGGTCGCCCAGCCGGGCGTCAACCCGATCATCAGCAGGACGTCCCGGATGCCCGCCGCCTTGGCGGCCGCGAGCTCGGCGTCGAGGTCACGCCACGCATACACGCCGCGCCTGATCTCGTTGTGGCGCCACTCGGCCTGCCACGTGACCCGCAGGGCGCCCACCCTGGCCGCCGGGGTTCCACCCTTGGCGTTGTGCATTCCAAACAGTGACCTGGGCACCAGGAACCCGGCGGGAGCAGTGGAGGTCGCCGACGACGTCGGTCCGAGCGATCTGGTCGGGGTGGGCGCATTGGTCGTGGCCACGTCCGCACGCGGTGTGACCCCCGCGAGGGTGGGTGTGACGCGCGAGCCGGCGGAACCAGTGCTGGTGCAAGCAAGGAGGAGGACGGACGATGTCACCGAGACTGCGGTAGTGAGGCAGCGACGCAGTCGGATGGAAGGCACCCCCCACGATACGTCGGAACGTTTGGGGTGCCGTGGCAGGCATTCAAGCCCGCACTGCAGGTTGATCGCCGCGATTGGACGATCGTGATGCCCGCACGACATGGCAGCCATTGACACCACGACCGCCCTACCCAGCGATCGACCGGCGATGAGCCGAAGCGTTTGCGCAGGTGAGAGGGGTATTGATGGTGTCCGAGGGGGGACTTGAACCCCCATGCCCCTAGGGGCACTAGCACCTCAAGCTAGCGCGTCTGCCAATTCCGCCACCCGGACGAGTGGTCCCGGCCGGGGCCGGAAGCGGCGGTAACACTAGCAAACCCGCGGCGACCTGGATGGTCGCCGCGGGTCCGCCGGGTGTCACCGAGTTGTGCACATGCAGAAGGATCAGGAAGCGGCCGGGGCCTGCCGGCGGGTGGCGCGGCGGCGTTGACCGTCGGTCGCCTGGCCCGAGCCGGCAGCACCGTTGCGCTGCCCGCCGGTGGGCTTGCCGGACCAGCCCGGCCGACCACCCGACTGTGCCGAAGCCCCCTGACCGGGACGACCAGGACCGGGACGGTCCGAGCTGGGCCGACCGGCCGCCGGGCGACCCTGGGACGAGCGACCCGAGCTGGGTCGCCCCTGGGACGAGAAGTCTTCAGCGCCACGGCCCTGGACGGACCGCGCGGCACCGGAGCGCGTCGAGCGCCCAGCCTGCGGGGTGTTCCAGCCGCCGGATTCGGCGACGGACCGCTGGGCGCCCGAGCGTGGGCGCTGGCCGCCGAGGGAGGCCCCGTTGGTGCGTCGACGCGCTGAGCCGGACGTGTTCCGGTTGGGCACGTCCCAGTCGCCGTTGCCGGTCTCAACGGGGGTCCCGGCCGCCAGATCGGCGATCACCGTGTCGCCGGCGCGCACCCGGTGCATGGTGGGTGTGATCGAGGCCTGCCGCATCAACGTACGCAGGTCACCGTTCTGCTCCGGCGTTCCCACCGTGACCACGACCCCATCCGAGCCGGCCCGGCCGGTGCGGCCGGAGCGGTGCAGGTAGGCCTTGGCCTCGGCCGGCGGGTCGACGTGCACGACCAGGCCGAGATCGTCGACGTGGATGCCACGGGCGGCGATGTCGGTGGCGACCAGCACGCGCACCTGACCGGCGTGGAACGCGGCCAGGTTCCGCTGCCGAGCACCCTGGGACAGGTTGCCGTGCAGGTCCACCGCTGGGACACCTGCAGCCGTCAGCTGTTTGGCCAGGCGCTGCGCCCCGTGCTTGGTGCGGGTGAAGGCCAGAGTGCGGCCGGGACCGGACACCAGATGCCGTACGACATCCGACTTGTCGTCGTGGCTGACCGAGACGAGGTGATGGGTCAGTTGCGGGATCGGGGAGTCAGCGGAGTCGACGCTGTGCGTGACCGGGTCGTGCAGGTAGGCCCGGACCAGCGTGTCGACGCCGGAATCCAGCGTCGCGGAGAACAACATCCGCTGGCCGTCGCTGGGGGTCTGGTCCAGGATGCGGCGGACGGCCGGCAGGAAGCCCAGGTCGGCCATGTGGTCGGCTTCGTCCAGCACGGTCACCTCGACCGCGGACAGCCGGCAGTGACCCTGCCGGATGAGGTCCTCCAGCCGACCGGGAGTAGCAACGCAGACGTCGACGCCGTTGCGCAGGGCGCGTACCTGCGGACCTTGGCCCACGCCGCCGAACACCGCAACAGTGCTCTGCCGCATGGACTTTGCCAGCGGGTCGAGGACGGCGAGAACCTGGGCGGCGAGTTCTCGGGTGGGTACCAAGATCAGCGCGCGGGGGGATTTCGGGGCACGCCGTGCCTTGCTCGTGGCGAGCCGGGCCAGCGTCGGTGCGACGAAGGCGACGGTCTTGCCGCTGCCCGTACGGCCGCGGCCGAGGACATCGCGGCCCTGTAGCGAATCGGGCAACGTGGCCGACTGGATGGGGAAGGGCTCCTCGATACCGCGCGCCGCGAGGGCGGCCACGATCACCGCCGGCACGCCGAGGGCGGCGAAGCCGGTGGGAGAGATCGACAACTGCGGGTGGGCAGCGTCGGACGAAACAGGGACATGCTGGGGCACAGAGATCCTCACGAAGTGGGTGGGATGGCCGTGGTTGCCGGGCCCACTCACTCGGGAGAGGACGCACGCCGCGAAGGCGCAATAAGACACAACGACCTACGGACCCGCGGGGCGGATCACGTCTGGCGCCATCCTACGGCCCGCGCGTCCATGTCCCGACCACGCCGGCGGCTGCTGAGGCAGCATGGTGGCCATGACCGCAGCAGACAGTCCCAGTACCGGCAGCTCGGGCGGCTCCGGCAGCTCTGGCAGCTCTGGCAGGTCCGGCAGCTCTGCAGCCGTGCCGGATGCCGAGGCGGAGGTCGTGGACCTGTGCGCCGACCTGATCCGCATCGACAGCACCAACGCCGGGGACAGCCCAGACACCGTCGGGGAGGCCGCCGCGGCCGAATATGTGGAGCACCTGCTCCGGGAGGTCGGGCTGGAGCCGGAACGCTTCAGCACCAGCAGTTCCCGGCGGCAGGGCGTGGTCGTACGCATCCCCGGCCGGGACCGTGCCCGGCCGGCACTGCTGCTGCACGGTCACCTCGACGTGGTGCCCGCCCGGGCGGGCGACTGGGCGGTGGACCCGTTCGCCGGGGAGATCGTCGACGGGATGCTGTGGGGGCGCGGCGCCGTCGACATGAAGGACATGGACGCGATGATCCTGTCTATCGTGCGCTCCTGGGCCCGCTCCGGGACCCAACCCGACCGTGACGTCGTCGTGCTGTTCCTGCCCGATGAGGAGGCCGGCGGACACCACGGCGGGCACTGGCTGGTTGAGCACCGACCGGACCTGTTCACCGGAGTTTCCGAGGCGATCGGGGAGGTCGGCGGTTTCTCGCTGACCGTGCGCGATGACCTGCGGCTCTACCTGATCCAGGTGGCCGAGAAGGGCATCGCCTGGATGAAACTCACCGCCATCGGACAGGCCGGGCACGGGTCGATGCTCAGCGACGACAATTCGGTGACTCGGCTCTGCCAGGCGGTGGCGCGCATCGGTGCCCACCAGTTCCCCGTACGGGTCACCCCCACGGTGGAGGCGTTCCTGGCCGAGTTGTCCCAAGCCATCGGCGTCGAACTGGACCCACACGACATGGAGACGACGCTGGCAAGGCTCGGCCCGCTGGCCCGGATCATCGGCGCGACGTTGAGCAACACCGTCAACCCGACGATGCTGCAGGCCGGGTACAAGCAGAACGTGATACCCGGCGAGGCTTCTGCCTGGGTCGACGGGCGGTTCCTACCGGGCCATGAGGAGGAGTTCTTCACCGAGATTGATGCACTCCTGGCGGGGGATGCGGTACGCGAGTTCGTCACGCACGACGTCGCCCTGGAAGCACCTTTCGAGGGTGCCACGATCGATGCGATGGCTGCGGCGTTGCGTGCAGAGGATCCGTACGCCCGGGCGGTTCCGTACATGCTCTCCGGTGGAACGGATGCGAAGTCGTTCTCCCGATTGGGAATTCGTGGCTACGGCTTTGCGCCGCTACTGCTCCCGCCGGATCTGGACTTCGGGGGCATGTTCCACGGTGTCGACGAGCGGGTCCCGGTGGATGCGCTGCGTTTCGGCGTACGGGTGCTGAACCGTTTCCTGCTGGCCGTCTGACGGGCAGGCGGGAGTTCAGTGGGCTACGTTTGGGTGGGTTGGGCGGCGTGCTGCCGGAGTAACTCGACCAGTCGGGTACGCCGTTCCCGGTGCGGGAGTTCGGCCACCAATCGCGCCAACAGCGGGCCGACCCCGTGGATCACCGTGAACTGTCGGGTGGCTGCTGCGCACGCGGTCACGATCAGATCCCGGCTGAGTACTCCGCTGCAGGTGGGCGGGAGGACCAGCACCACCGCGGGCCATGTACGGCCGATTGCATCGTGGACGATGGCGATGGTGGGTGCTCCCTCTGTCGTAGAGCCAGCTGTTGCCGAGTCGGGGGCTCGGGAGTCCGCGGCTGTCGGGGAGTTCGCGGCTAGGCGCGTGCTCAAGGCCGTGACCCCCGCCGGCCCGCGCCGCAACGGGGTCAGGACCGCGATATCCGCCGGGGCCAGTTCGAGGGCTCGGGGCAGGGAGGTGTTGACCACCTGGACAGCCCGCACGGCCGCCTGCTCGTCGGAGTCGACCGGCACAACCACGGTGCTGCGGTCTGAGGCGTCCGGGGGGACCAGCCGACCCGCGCGCAGGGCCGCGCCGAGGGCGGCCAGGGCCGCAGGTCGGCCCCTGTTGGGTTGGTCGGCGGGCTCGTCAACCGTTGCGTTTTCCACCGGAATGCCGAGCAAGACGGCGCCGGCGAGCACATCGCGCAGGACCGCTCCGGGACCGACGGGCGGGAGGGCATCGGGGTCACCGACCAGCACCACGGCACTGTCTTCGGGGATGTCCCCGATGGCGGCCGATGCCGCCGGGACGCTCAGCCGGGACAGGTCCAGCCGGACCTCGGAGTCTGCGGGCACGTCAGGAGACGGGTCGGCGGATCGGGCAGTCGAGATGGTGACCACGCGCAACCGGCCCTCGGCGGCGAGTCCCGCGAGCCCCTCGGCCAGCAATTCCTCGTCCTCGGCCAGGTCCGCCAGCGCGATCCCATCGGGAGCCACTTCGTCGGCTTGTGGGTGATCCATACCCTGCCCGCGTGGGCTCTCGGCAGCGCGGCCGACGTCCACGGCGACCACGGTGCCGGCGGTCAGGGCCGCCCGTACGACCGGACCGCCCACTGCCGCAAGGACTATCGACGTGGGCACCCAGGTGTGCCCGTCCGCGGCCGCCCGGGTGAGCAGGGCGACGACTGGGTCGGAGCTCACCGCGGCGCCGGGGAGTCGGTCCAGCAGTCCTCGGGATAGCCGACTGCAGGGGCCGACACGTCGTCCAGGGCCGACCGGATCTCGGTCGGCAGCTCGAGGTCCTCGGCGAGCAGGATCCCCCGCAACTGCGCGGCCGTACGGGCGCCCACGATGGCCGCCGAAACCCCGGGCCGGTCACGGACCCACGCCAGCGCGACCTCCAGTGGCGCAACCGCAAGCCCGTCCGCGGCCGTACACACCGCGTCCACGACACCCCGATGGTCAGCGGTCAGGTAGGTCGCGACCGCCCCGCGCAGCGTGCTATTCGCACCCCGGGAGTCGGCCGGGGTGCCATGCCGATACTTGCCGGTCAGGACGCCGCGGCCGAGCGGGGACCAGGCGAGCAACCCGATGCCCAACTCCTGCGCCGCGGGGACGACGTCGCGCTCGATCCCCCGTTCGAGTAGGGAGTACTCCATTTGAGCGGCCACGATCGGCGCCCGCCCGGGGGCGGCTGTCTGCCACGTCGCCGCCCGGGCCAGGCACCAGCCGGGGTAGTTGGACACGGCCGCATACCGAACCCGACCCGAGGCCACCGCCGCGTCCACGGCCGCCAGGGACTCCGCCAGCGGGGTCGCCACGTCATAGCGGTGCAGCATCCACACGTCGACGTGGTCGACGCCCAGCCGCGCCAGCGATGCGTCCAGGGCGCGCAGCAGATGCACCCGGGATGCGTCGTAGGGGCGCGGCCGCCCGGGCCGGACGCCCGCCTTGGTCGTCAGCACGATGTCGTCGCGGCAGCCGGTCTCGGCGATCAGCGCCCCGAGCAGGCGTTCGGAGTCCCCGTCGGCGTAGATGTCGGCCGTGTCGACCAGGGTGCCGCCGGCATCGAGAAACACCCGCAGCGCATCGCGAGCCTCGTGCTGGTCGGTGTCGCGGCCCCAGGTCATGGTGCCCAGTCCCAGGCGGGAGACGGACAGACCCGTACGGCCCAGGGGACGCTGCTGCATAGCGTCCGAACCTATCCGGTCCGGCGGTAGGTTCATCAATGGCGCGACCGCGCCCGTGCGAGTACGTCCTCGTACGCCCTCGGCTGTGGAGGACTCATGCGACTCGGGCTGAATCTCGGTTACTGGGGTGCCGGGAACGACGCGGACAATCTGGCCCTAGCCCGGGAGGCCGACCGGCTGGGATATGGCGTCGTGTGGGCGGCGGAGGCGTACGGCTCGGACGCGGCGACTGTGTTGGCCTGGGTGGCCGCCCAGACCGAACAGATCGACGTCGGCTCCGCCGTGTTCCAGATCCCCGGACGTACGCCGGCGAACTGCGCGATGACCGCTGCGACCCTGGACACGTTGTCCGGCGGGCGGTTCCGGCTCGGTCTCGGCGTCTCCGGCCCGCAGGTCTCCGAGGGATGGCACGGCGTACGGTTCGACAAGCCACTGGCGCGTACCCGGGAATACGTCGACATCCTCAACCTGGCGCTCGGTCGCAAGCGGGTGGCGTATTCCGGGGAGTTCTTCACGCTGCCGCTGCCCGACGGGCCGGGGAAAGCACTCACCCTCACGGTGCATCCGGTACGGGAGCACATCCCGATCTACCTGGCCGCCATCGGACCGAAGAACCTCGAACTCGCCGGGGAGATCGCCGATGGGTGGCTGGCCATCTTCTACTCGCCCGAATACGCCAGTGAGCAGTTGGCACACGTGACCGCCGGTCGGGAGAAGGCCGGGAAACCACTGGCCGGTTTCGACGTGGTGCCCACGGTGCCCGTGGTCTTTGGCGCCGATGTCGAGGCGTGCGCCGCCCCAATCCGCGCCTACTCCGCGCTGTACATAGGCGGCATGGGCAGTAAGGACAAGAACTTCTACAACGCCCTCGCCGCCCGGATGGGCTACGAGGAGGCGGCCCGGGTCATTCAGGGGCGCTATCTGCAGCGCGACTACGAGGGTGCGGCCGAGGCCGTCCCGATGGAGTTCATCGACCGTACCTGCCTGATCGGGCCGCCCGAGCGGGTCCAGGAGAGGCTGCATGCCTACGCCGACGCCGGGGTCACCACATTGACGGTCGCCAGTTACGCCGGAACTCTCGATGAGCGGATCGCGACGCTGCGCACCATGGCCGAAGTACTCGATGCATCGGGCCTGGGGGAGTGAACACCGCTGTCGACCTGAGTTGGTTCCAGGCCATCGTGCTGGGGATTGTCCAGGGATTGACCGAATTCCTGCCGATCTCCTCCACTGCCCATCTGCGGATCGTCCCGGCGTTCCTCGGCTGGGGTGACCCCGGCGCGTCGTTCACCGCGGTCGTCCAGTTAGGCACCATGGCGGCGGTGCTGGTGTATTTCTTCCGCGACATCGTCCGGATCGTGGCGGCGTGGTTCCGCTCGCTGGTCAACCCGGAGCTACGCGGCACCCTGGACGCGCGGATGGGTTGGTACGTCATCCTCGGAACCATCCCGATCGGCCTGCTCGGGCTGGCCTTCCAGGGCCAGATCAAAACAGCGGCACGCGATCTGCGGCTCATCGGCTGGGTGCTGATCCTGTTCGGGCTCCTGCTGTACGCAGCCGACCGGTTCTTCCCGCAGCGCAAGCGGATTGGCGACCTGAACCTGCGCGACGGTCTGCTGTTCGGCCTGGCGCAGTCGCTGGCGCTGATTCCCGGCGTGTCGCGTTCTGGGGCCACCATCAGCGCCGGTCGGGCGTTGTCCTACACCCGCGAGGACGCCGCCCGGTTCTCGTTCCTGCTGTCCATCCCGGCGGTGGTGCTCTCCGGGTTGTTCGAAGCCGTCGATATCGGCAAGTCGGACAGCCCGGCCTGGGGTCCAACCATCGTCGCCACCATGGCGGCCTTCGTCGTCGGCTACGCCTCGATCGCCTGGCTGCTGCGCTGGCTGGTCAGCCACTCGATGCTGGTCTTCGTCGTCTACCGGGTGGTTTTGGGCGCGATCGTGCTGGCCCTGGTCTACGGCGGGGTCATCGCTGCTACCTGACCTGCTGCTACCTGACCTGCCGCGACCTGACCGATCCCGCGCGGGTCGTGCGCCATCGCGACGCCCCCTAGGGTCGCCCGGTGACCACCGTCCTGCTCGTCCGCCATGGCCGTACGACCTCCAACGCGGCGGGCACCTTGGCTGGCTGGACCCCCGGGGTGCGCTTGGACGACACCGGACACGGTCAGGCGCAGCGACTCGCCGAGCGACTGGCGCCCGTCCCGCTGGCGACGGTGGTGACTAGTCCGTTGGAGCGGTGCCGGCAGACAGCGGCCTATCTGCGGGCCGCCCGCGACCCCCGACCGACGCTGCACGTGGACAAGGGCGTTGGCGAGTGCCGCTACGGCGACTGGACCGGCAAGGCGATCAAGGACCTGGCCAAGGACCCGATGTGGCGGGTCGTGCAGGACCACCCCAGCGCGGCCGTCTTCCCCGGCGACGACGGGGAGGCCATGGCGGCGATGTCGGCGCGAGCTGTGGCCGCGGTCCGGCGCTGGAACGAGCAGCTCGGCCCGGAGGCGACCTATGCGGTCGTGAGCCACGGCGACGTCATCAAGGCGATCACTGCCGATGCGCTGGGTCTGCACCTGGACTCCTTCCAGCGCCTGCACGTCGACCCGTGCTCGGTGACGGTCATCACGTACACACCGCGACGGCCGTTTCTGGTCCGGCTGAACGACGTGGGTGGCGACGTCGGGGGTCTGCTCCCGCCGGCGAAGACCACCCGCCGCAAGCGCGCCACAGCCACCGGTGACGCGGTCGTCGGCGGCGGCGCCGGCTGAGCCTGGGTAGGGTCGTGACGTGCCACGCCAGTTGTTCGTGTACGACCCGCCGGAGCGCTTCGTCGCCGGCACCGTCGGCGTCCCCGGGGAACGAACGTTCTTCCTGCAGGCCCGCGCCGGGGGCCGGATCACCAGCGTCGCCCTGGAGAAGCAGCAGGTGCTGGTCCTGGCGGAACGCATCGAGGAACTACTCGACGAGGTGGTCCGCCGCACCGGCGGTGAGGCCCCGGTGCCGGCCGTGGCGCCGGCCGATGGCGACGACGTCGATCCGCTGGACGCGCCGGTCACCGAAGACTTCCGGGTCGGCGCGATGGCCCTGGGCTGGAACGGCGAGACCGAGCGCGTCGTGATCGAGGCGCACGCAGTCGCCGAGGAGGACGCCGAGATCCCGGACATCGACGAGGACGATCTCGACGGGCCGGACTGCCTGCGGGTACGGATCTCCGGAACGGCCGCCCGGTCGTTCGCCAAACGGGCCGCGGCCGTCGTCGGCGCCGGCCGCCCCCCCTGCCCCTTCTGCCACCTCCCGCTGGACCCGGCCGGCCACATCTGTCCCAGGGCCAATGGATATCGCCGCTGACGTACTGGACGTGCTGGCGCACGGCAAGCTGGCGCTCGAAGGCCGAATCGTCGATGCCTCCAACGCGACGCTGTTCGCCCACGTCAGCCTGGACGGGGTCACGCTGGACTGTGTCTACAAGCCGCGGTCGGGGGAGCGGCCGCTGTGGGACTTCCCCGAGGGCACCCTGAGCCTGCGAGAGGTCGCCGCGTACGAGGTTTCCGCGGCCGCCGGGTGGCACCTGGTGCCCGAGACGGTGTGGCGCGAGGACGGTCCGCTGGGGGCGGGCATGTGCCAGCGCTGGGTGGAGATCGACCGGACGGCGACGCTCGTCGACGTCGTGGAACGCGGGCAGGTGCCGCCCGGTTGGGTCGATGTGGTCGATGCGCAGGGCGCCGGGGGGCGGCCGGTCAGCCTGGTCCACGCCGACACCGCGGCGCTGCGGCGTCTTGTTCTGCTGGACGCCGTGATTAACAACGCGGATCGCAAGGGCGGGCATGTCCTGCTCGGCGACGACGGGTGGACCTACGGGATCGACCACGGGGTGGCCTTCCACGAGGACGACAAGCTGCGGACGGTCCTGTGGGGGTGGGCGGGGGACCAGATTGATCTCACCCTTCGGGCCGAGGCCGAACTGCTCCAGGACGCGCTGGCCGGTGCGGCCGGCACCCGGCTATCCGAGCTGCTGACCCGGCGGGAGCTGCGGCGTACGTCCGACCGGCTGCACCGGCTGTTGGGGCGCGGCGTCTATCCGTACCCGGGGGAGGGCTGGCCGAGCCTGCCCTGGCCACCGTTCTAGCCGGGCCGGGCCGGGCCGGGTGCCGCTCCGCCGGTCGTTAGGGTTCGGGACCATGCAGTCCTGGCCGTCACCGACCGTTCCCACGCTGCCCGGTCGGGGACCGGCGCTGCGGCTGTACGACACCGCCACCGCGGAAGTCCGACCCACCTCGCCGGGACCCACTGCCCGGATGTACGTCTGCGGCATCACTCCCTACGACGCCACGCACGTCGGGCACGCCGCGACGTATGTGGCCTTCGACCTGCTGCAACGCATCTGGCGGGACACCGGCCATGACGTGCACTACGTGCAGAACGTCACCGACGTGGACGACCCGCTGCTGGAACGCGCGGTCGCCAACGGGGAGGACTGGCGTGGCCTGGCCGACCGGGAGACCGCCCTGTTCCGCGACGACATGGCCGCGTTGCGGGTCATCCCGCCGACTGACTACATCGGGGCGGTGGAGTCGATCCCGTCGGTGGTCGGGTATGTGCAGCGGCTGCGCGAGCAGGACGCGGTGTACGAGGTGGCCGGGGATCTCTACTTCCCGGTGCACGCCGACCCCCGGTTCGGCTCGGTGGCGAACCTGCCGGCGCAGCGGATGCTGGAGGTATTCGCCGAGCGGGGCGGCGACCCTGACCGCCCCGGCAAGCGGCACCCCCTGGACTGCCTGCTGTGGCAGGGCGCGCGCCCCGACGAGCCCGCCTGGGACACCCCGCTGGGTCACGGCCGACCTGGCTGGCATATCGAGTGTGTCGCAATCGCGCTGGACCACCTGGCGATGTCGTTCGACGTGCAAGGCGGCGGGCGGGACCTGGCCTTCCCGCACCACGAGATGGGCGCGGCCCAGGCGCACGTCCTGACCCGGGACTGGCCGTACGCCCGGCACTACGTGCATGCGGGGATGGTCGGCCTGGACGGGCACAAGATGAGCAAGTCGCGCGGCAATCTGGTGTTCGTGTCCGCGCTGAGATCGGATCACGACCCGATGGTGGTCCGGCTGGCGTTGCTGGCGCAGCACTACCGGGCGGACTGGGAGTGGACCGACGATCAGCTCGTTGTGGCGGCGGAGCGGCTGGCCCGGTGGCGGACCGCCGTGGCCGCCGCGGCTGGCCCCGACGCGCAGCCGGTCCTGGACCGCGTCCGGGAACGACTGGCAGACGATTTGGACGCACCCGGCGCGCTGGCCGCCATCGACCGGTGGGCCAACGAGACCCGCTTGCGTGGCGGGCCGGACGCCGGCGCGCCCGGGCTGATCCGTACGTGCGTGGATGCGTTGCTGGGCATCAGGTTGTGAGTGGCGGCTGGCCTAGTTGCGGACCAGATGTCGCAGCCGCTGCGCTGGCCGCTCGATCCAGCGGTGCGACGCCTCGGCCACCACGAGGGTGCCGGCCAGGGTCGCGCTGAACAGGGCGAGGAAACCACCGCTGAACGGTTGCACGTGGAAGACCGAGACGATCGCCGCCAGCACGATCAGATGCCACAGGAAGATTCCGTAAGAAAGATCCCCGAAATGCCGGCCAACCCGACTGGCCAGGATGCGGCGCGTCTGGTCGTCGGCCAGCGGGTGCAGAACCAGCGGGAGAAGGACGAAGAACGCCGACCAGCCGTACAACCCTGACTTAGCGACCGCCTGCCAGGGCGTCAACGACGCCTCGAAGGCGCGCGGGCCGGCCAGCGGCGTGGCGGCGAGCAGGAACAAGGCCGCCGCGACCGCCCAACAGGACCCCAGCGCGCGGGCGCCCTCCACCAGCCAGGCGGCCAGCCGGTCCAGGCCGGTGGGCACGACCCACGACGACGCGACCGTTGGAGAAGGCCGGTTCGTGACCAGGACGTGCAGCACGGCCAGGACCAGCCCGATCGCGAACCAGTCGAGGTGGTAGGGCAGCCAGAACCCCGCCTGGATCGGCCAGCCGGAGCCCGGGGCCCGGACCCACGCCTGGACCACGTGCGCGAGCAGCGCCAGAACCACCAGCCCGCCGAGCGCCCGCACCGGGTGCCAGGCACTCCGGCGCACCGACACCCGGCCCAGTGCCCAGGCGAGCACCGGCAGGATCAGGTAGAAGGCAACCTCGGTCGCCAGGCTCCACGTCTGCGTCAGACCGTCCCGCAGAGCGGCATCGCCGTAGACCTGCAGCATCAGCAGGTGTCCGAAGGTGTCGCCCGGGCTCCAGGTGGCCCGGTTAGCGGCCAGCGCGAGCAGGGCGACCGCCACAACGACCCAGTACAGCGGCATGATCCGGACCGCCCGCCGCCACAGGTAGACCCGAACGTTCGGCCGCCGCGCACCGGCATGGTGCGCGATGAAGGGGCGGCCCAGCAGGAAGCCGGACAGGCCGAAGAACAGGGCGACCCCGTAGTCCAGCCGCGCCAGGACCGCACCGAAGGCGCCGGTGGCCGTGACGCCGGTGGTGAATGCGACGTGGGTGGCCACCACACCGGTGGCGGCCAAACCACGGATGGCATCCAGGCCGGGGATGTCGTGCCGGGCTGCCTGCGGGGCGTCGCCAGCGGCGTCCGCTGCGGGTGCCGATGCGATGTAGGGCGCGGTCACGGCGCGGTCACGGGGCCACTGGGGCCGGTGGGGGCGGCGGCACCAGGTCGCCGGGTGTCGGGTTGCCCGCCTGGATCGGGTCCACGCAGAGCACGACGCCGGGGGTGTCCAGTCTCAGGTCCACCCGCGAGCCGCTCATCGGCGCCGAGATGTAGAGATCGTGCAGCCCCCGCTGGAAGGCGACCGGCGTCGAGAAGTCGCCGACCCGCAGCGTCCCGGTCGCGTCGGCACCGGCCAGGTAGCCCACGCGCAGGAACCAGGTCCAGGCGAACAGGGTGCGGGTCATCGGGATCGAACGGGTGGTGGTGCCCACCCGCCAGCCGCAGCCTGGGGTTGGCCCCGGGCGGCTGGCCGAGGCAACCGCAACGTCGGCGTAGTACACCCTCCCGTCGCCGCCCGCGGTCAGCGGGGCGGTGCTCACCACCGGGAAATCCAGACTGCCGCTGCTGCGCGCCTGCAACTCGGGGAAGGAGGTCACGAATTGCGACAGTTGGTTGTACGGATACAGGAACGGGTTGGACACCTCCAGCGGCACGGTCGAGTCCACCCAGGCGGCGTCCGGCTGGGCCGTCCGGATCCCCTCGCGCAGTTGCGCGACGTACGGTTCGGCGAGATTGCGTGACCAGCGTTCCTGCAGAGCGGTCAACGAGACGGCGGCGCTGACGATGAGCACGTTGGCTGCGGCAATCGCAGCTACCCACACGAGCACGCGGCGCTCATGCCGCCACTGGGCTAGGCGCGCCGCCCAGGGCCTGGCCCGCGGGACCTCCTCGGGCAGGTTGCGGGCGGGCAGCAGGGCGTACGCGAGCGCGATCGCGGTGACCGGCGCCATGTCGGCGAAATACCGCATCTCCAGGCCGATCCCCGGCCCGAACGTCGCCAACCGGCCCAGCGACACCAGGGTGAGATCCAGGGTCAGATAGCCGCCCAGCAGGACCCACGCCCGCCAGGCACCGCGGCTGGCCACAATCGTCGCCAGCACGAGCACAGCGGCGAGTTCCCAGGACAGATAGGTCAGCACCGGCGGCGGCGCGGCAAACGCCGCCGGCACAAAGTTGTTGTCCTCGAACTGCCAGGGGCCGCCGAACAGGCTGGGCAAGTAGACGTATCCGACTCCGTTAGCGACCAACCGGACGACATCGGCGCCCTGGACCTCCCGTACGACGCCCGGCACCTGGGTTGCGTACAGCACGACATAGGCGCCGGTGACGCAGACGAGGCCGACCCAGAAACCCCAGGCAGCCCGCATTTCGCGCCGGATGCGGGTCAGGAAGGGACCAGCCCGGTAGAACAGCAGCGACATCGCGAGCAGCAGCGGCACGATCAGGGCGGACTTCTCGAAGAACAGCAGCCCCACGGCCACGATCGCGATGGTCGCGACCGCCCAGCGGCGTCGCCCGGTCAGGCGGAACGACAGGTGCGTGTTCAGTGCCGCCGCCAGACACAGCTGCATGGGCATGAGGTTCAGCGCGGCCGCCCACCACAAGAACGCGGGCACCGGCAACGGCATGAACAGATAGAAGGTCAGCGGTACGAGGATCACCCAACGCGCCCCGAACACGCGCAGCAAGTAGCGCAGGATCAGCGCGGCGCCAGCGAGTTGGAACGCAACGCTGACCGACAGCGCGGCAAAGTAGCTCAGGGGGGAGGCGTGCTGCAGCAGCCATACGAGGGTGAAGCCCAGCGGCATCAGGTGGCCACCGAAGTCGAACAGGGCGTAGTCGAGCGTGAGGGGATTCGTCGAGGCGCGACCCAGGAACAGGAAGTCATCCTGGGCGAAGAAGCCTTGGGCCCCGATGAGCAGCCAGAGCAGCGCCTGCGCGAG
>JBBQYX010000055.1:0-20483 GCA_038208295.1 Candidatus Nanopelagicales bacterium
GACGCCCTGCGCAGCGACGACGTACCGGCCCGGGTTCATGACGATCTGGACTCGGCCCCGGAACCCCATGTCGTGCACGTGGCCACCGGTCGCCTCGATCTGGGTTTTGTCGCCCCCGGCATCAAGGTCGCGGTCCTCACCGAGACAGACATCGCCGGGCAGCGCTCGTCCACCAAGGACATGCGCAAACTCCCCAGCCGGCGCCGCAACACCATCGACCCGTTGGCGCTCAAGACCGGCGACCACGTCGTGCACGAGCAGCACGGGGTCGGGCGTTACATCGAGATGGTGCAGCGCACCGTCGCCGGGGCCCAGCGGGAATACCTGGTCGTGGAGTACGCGGCCAGCAGGCGCGGTCAGCCGCCGGACCGCCTCTACGTCCCGACCGACCAACTCGACCAGGTGACCCGCTATGTCGGCGGGGAGGCGCCCAGCCTGCATCGGCTCGGCGGCGGCGACTGGCAGAAGGCGAAGGGCAAGGCCAAGAAGGCGGTCAAGCAGATCGCCGCGGAACTCATCCAGTTGTACGCGGCCCGCAATGCCACGGTCGGCCGGACGTTTGGCCCCGACACCCCGTGGCAACGTGAGTTGGAGGACGCCTTCCCGTACGTGGAAACTCCGGACCAGCTCGCCTGCATCGATGAGGTCAAGTCCGACATGGAGAAACCGATCCCGATGGACCGGTTGATCTGCGGGGACGTGGGTTATGGCAAGACCGAGATTGCGGTTCGGGCCGCGTTCAAGGCGGTCCAGGACGGCACCCAGGTCGCGATCCTGGTGCCGACGACACTGCTGGTGCAGCAGCATCTGTCCACCTTCTCCGAGCGTTATGCGCCATTCCCGCTCACCGTGAAGGCACTGTCTCGCTTCCAGAGCGAGAAGGAGGTCAAGGAGGTCCTGGCCGGCGTCTCCTCCGGCGCGGTCGATGTCGTGATCGGCACGCACCGACTGTTCTCGCCCGAAGTTCGCTTCAAGGAACTTGGCCTGGTCATTGTCGATGAGGAACAGCGGTTCGGCGTCGAGCACAAGGAACACCTCAAGGCGATGCGGGCCGCGGTGGATGTGCTCACCATGTCCGCCACCCCCATCCCGCGTACGTTGGAAATGGCGGTCACCGGGATCCGGGAGATGTCCACGATCGCCACCCCGCCGGAGGAGCGGCATCCGATCCTCACGTTCGTGGGCCCCTACGACGAGAAACAAATCGGGGCTGCGATCCGCCGCGAACTGCTGCGCGAGGGTCAGGTTTTCTACGTCCACAACCGGGTCGAGTCGATCGAACGGGTTGCCTCCCGCGTCCGGGATCTGGTTCCGGAGGCGCGGGTGGCGACCGCGCACGGGCAGTTGAACGAGCAGGTCCTGGAGGACGTCATCATCGATTTTTGGGAGAAGAAGATCGACGTCCTGGTGTCTACGACCATTGTGGAGTCCGGCATCGATGTGGCCAACGCCAACACCCTGATCGTCGACCGGGCCGACGTGTTCGGACTGTCTCAACTGCACCAATTGCGCGGGCGGGTCGGCCGGGCCCGCGAGCGTGCGTACGCCTATTTCCTGTACCCACCGGAGAAGCCGCTCACCGAGACGGCACACGAGCGGTTGGCGACGATCGCGCAGCACACCGACCTCGGCGCCGGCATGCAGGTGGCGATGAAGGACCTGGAGATCCGGGGTGCGGGAAATCTGCTCGGCGGGGAACAGAGCGGCCATATCGCCGACGTGGGTTTCGACCTGTATGTCCGGCTGGTGGGTGAGGCGTTGGCCGAGTTCAAGGGGGAGAGCCCGGACGAGGCCGTCAACGTCAAGGTCGAACTACCCGTCGATGCGCACGTCCCCCATGCCTACGTACCCGAGGAGCGGCTGCGGCTGGAGGCTTACAAGCGCCTCGCCGCAGCCGACGACGCCGTCGCCGTCGCATCCGTCGAGGCGGAACTCCTCGACCGCTACGGCCCGCTGCCGGCGCCGGTGGCCGCGTTGCTGGAGGTGGCGAAGTTCCGGGCGCACGCACGCCTGGCTGGCCTGGACGAGGTCGTCCTGGCCGGGAACAAGGTCCGGTTCCACCCCGTCGCACTGCCCGAGTCGAGGCTGCTGCGGCTCACCCGGCTCTACCCGGGGACGGTCGTCAAGCCGGCCATCCGTACGATCCTGGTGCCGCAGCCGGCGACGGCCCGGGTCGGCGGCCAGCCGTTGCGGGACGTGGCCCTGCTGGACTGGGCACGCGACGTCATCGACTCGGTGCTGCTGGATACCCCACCGGCCTCGGTCGGCGGTACCGCGCCGCGGCGGGCCGCCGGGTGAGCCGGCGCCCGCAGGTCCCTGCTCCGCTATCCGATCCGCCCGCATCACGGAGGCCCCCGGTGACACCAGCCAGAACCCCTACGATGCCGAGCGTGCAAGCACGGCAGGCGCTGCGCTGGAGCGTCGCGGCGGCGGTCGCGGGCGTCGCGTTGGCGCTCAGCGGCTGTGGGCCGGTCCAGGCGGGTGCCGCAGCGGTCGTGGGTGACCAGTCGCTGAGCACGTCATCGCTGGCCGAGCAGACCCAGGAGATCCAGCGGGTTCTGGGCAAGCCGGTGGACACCGCCGACGCGAAAACCACGTCGGGCATCGTGCAGCAATGGGTGCTGCAGCGGATCGTGGCCACGCTGGCGGCCGCGCAGGGCGTGGCTGTGACCCCCGCTCAGGTCGACGATCAGATCAGCGCCCTGGAGGAGCAGAACGGCGGCACCGCGGAATTCGACAAGGTGGCTGCCACCAGCGGCGTGGCCCCTTCGATGGTCGCCGACGTCATCCAGTTGAATCTGCAGGCGGCCGCCGTGGCCCAGAAGCTGGCTCCCGGTACGGATGAGCAGGCGCAAAACGATGCGCTCACGGCCGCGGTTCGCAACACCGGCAAGGAGCTCGGCGTCGAGGTCAGCCCCCGGTTCGGCACCTGGGACGCCGCCGCGCTGCAGGTCGGGCCGCGTCCCACCGATCTGGCTGTCCCGCCCGCCGGCGCGGCGACGCAGTCGGCAGCCAGCGATCCAGGCGCCGTCGAGCCACCACCTCCGGCGGACGTCATCCCGGCTCCGTGACCGCCGGCGACCGCGTACCGCCCGTCGGCACGCGGGTGCTGGAACTGGTCGCGGTGATGGACCGGTTGCGCTCTCCCGGTGGATGCCCGTGGGACGCCGAGCAGACGCACGCCTCGCTGCGGGAATACCTGCTGGAGGAGGCGTACGAGACCCTGGAGGCGTTGGACCTCGACGATGCCGACGGGCTGCGGGAGGAACTGGGCGACCTGCTGCTGCAGGTGGTGTTTCACGCCCGGATCGCCGCGGAGGACCCAGTTCGGCCCTGGACCATCGACGACGTCGCGACTGGGATCACTGCGAAGCTGATCCGGCGTCACCCGCACGTCTTCGCCGACGGTGCCGCCCGTACGCCCGAGCAGGTCAGCGCTGCCTGGACCGAGCTGAAGCGCGCCGAGAAGGGCCGCAGCTCGGTCGTCGACGGGGTGCCGATGGCCCTGCCGGCGCTGGCGCTGGCGGCCAAGCTCCGGCACCGGGCGGTGGCCGGTGGCGACACGACGGCGGCCGTCCTACCCGCCAAGTCCGAGGCGATGACGTGGGCTGAGCAGCAGCTGGCCGACTGCCGCGACGAGGCGGATCTGGGCCCACTTTTCCTGGCGCTGGCCACCGCTGCGGCCGATCGAGGTTGGGACGCCGAGTCGGCGCTGCGGGACGCAACGCACGGCTACCGAGTGGCTCTTCGGGTCGTCGAGGGGGACGGTGCGGCGGGACGACGGTAGTTTCTGCTGCGTGACCCCGGGCTTTGCAGGCGACCCACGCTGGGGTGGGTCGGCCGCCGACCGGGTGTTCGCGTCCCTGGCGCAGGCGTGCCTGGAGGACCTGCTCGTCCGTGACCCCGCCCGGGCGACCGCGACCGGCGATCACCGATTCGACCATCGGCTGGCCGATCTGTCCGCTGAGGGCATCACCGAACTGCTGACGACCGTGTCGCGGCGGCTGGGCGAACTGGACGGTCTGGACGACATGGCCCTCGGCGAGGTGCCGCTGGTCGACCTGGAGATCCTGCGGTCCCGGCTGACGGCCACGTCGTTCCGGTGGGCGGAGTTGCGTCCGCACACGTGGGATCCGCGAGTCGCGGTCCCCGGACCGTCCCTGCTCCCCCTGCTGGATGTCCCCACGGTGGCCCGGCGGGCCGAACCCGATCCCGACACCGACACCGATGGAGCCGAACGCACTCGCGCCCTGACGTCGCGGCTGAGCGCGGTGCCCGACCGGCTGGAGGCGGCCCGGATCACGCTGCGGGAGTTGCCGCGGCCGCAGCTGCTGGCCGCGAGGTCTGGGCTGGACGCGGTGGGGAGTCGGCTGAACGCCACGGTTGGGCCGCGGTCGATCAGTTATCCGGACCTGGCCGCTGCATTGACCGCCGCGGCCGAGATCGCCGCTGCGGCGATGGCTGAACACCGGGCCTGGCTGGTCGCTGCGGAACCCACGGCCGACCGCACGCCGACGCTCGGACCGGACCGTTACGCCGCTGCCCTGTGGCACACCCTCGACTCGGAGATCGGCCCGGATACCGTCCTGGCCCGGGCGCAGGCCGATGCGGCGGAGTTGGCGGAGGACTTGGCGCGCGCGGCGGCCCGGCTGCTGGGCCGCCCGGCCGGCCCCGACTGCACCCGGGATGCCATCAGCCGGACCGACGCTGAGGTCCCGGCCGTCTTGGACACTGCCGCATTCACCCGATTCGTCCGCGAGGCAGATCTGGTCGGACTGCCTGACCCGGAATCCCGCTGGACCGACGCCGAACGGACGCACCCGCTACCAGGGGAACCCAGCAGGGGTTACGGCGGGGAGACCATCTATCCGGCCTCCTGGGAACGGCCGTTGGTAGCCGCGTCGGTTGCGGCGGCGCAGCAGCTGGTGCCCGGCCGTGCCCTCGCCATGCTGCGTACCGCCGACGCTCCCAGCCCGACCCGGGTGCGGCACGTCTTTCCCAGTCCGGTGTTCCTGGCCGGCTGGCAGTGGTACGCAGCAGACCTGTTGGTCCGCAACGGCTTTCCGGACACGGCCGACGCCGAGGGTTTTCACGTCCAGACCCTCGTCGCGCAATTGCGGCTGTGCCTGGCCACCGTCATCGACGTACGCACGCACACCGAAGGCCTCCCGGCGGCGGCCGCGCGCCAACTGCTCAGCCAGCGCGGGCACCTGGATTCGACCGCCGCTGGCGGCCTCGCCCGGGGTGCGCTGCTGGACCCGGGGGCGCATGCCAGCGCCTACGTCGGCTGGAAGGCGCTGGCCGAGATCGTCGGCGACCTGCGGCTGCTGCGACCGGACTGGAGCGAACGCGCGCTGAACGACGCCCTGCTCGGGCACGGCCTGATCGCCCCCCGACATCTGCGTACCCTGCTCGGCCTGCCGTGATCCTTCCGACTGGTGGCCGGTGGCTGCCTCTTCAAGATCCAACTCGGCAACGCGCCACCACTCGCGGCGTCGGGGGTGCCACGCGCGTCCACTCGCGATTTAAGGCGGTGGCACGCGGCGCTGGGCCAGCACAACGGCCGAGTCGCGGTGATCATGCTGGGAGAACGGCGGTGGTGCGCACGCGATTCGCTGCGGCGGGTATCGACCGCGAGCAAAGTGACCAACAGCTAACGCAGCACGACCGACCCGACCTTGATCTCCGCGAAAGGACACTTGATCGTTCCGAGTGGGACCGCGTGGTCGACTTTCCAAGATCGAACTCGACCACGAAGGCCCACTCGCGGAATCGGGGGCACCACGAACGTCCACTCGCGGCGATCTTGCTGGGGCCCAGGCCGTGCGAGGCGTACGCGGCCTCACGCGGCGCCCAACGGCCGCGATCAACGCGGCAAACACCTTCCCAGGTGCGCCTTGTCTGAAATCGCGGTCAACAGCGAACGCAGCACGGCCGACCCTGCCTTGATCTCCGCGACGCAGGAGTCCAGTCTGCAGCACGCATGGTCGCCTCAGGAGATGCCCAGCCGCGCCCGCGCGGCCCGTAGGTGCGGACCGGTGCGTACCGACTCTGGAAGCGCCAGCAGGGTCCTCCGCAGGGCCGGCAGGGCCACGGCCGTCTGGGCGTCCTGAATCGCAGTCCAACCAGGCAGTCGGGCGGCTAGGCGTCCACCGTACATCCGCCGGGACCACGCGGGCAGGCTCGCGAATGCGGTACCAGCGATGACCGCCCACATCCCCTGTGCTGGGGTCAGCCAGCGATACCGCGCATCCATCGGGGGGACGAGCACGAAGCGTGCGGCGTCCCGGGTCGCCGCGGTGGCGGCCAGCCGGGGACGCATCCCGCTCAGATACGAGTCCAACTCGGCCACCGTGCTCGGTACGTCGGCCGCCGGCAGGCCCACGAACGTCGCCGCAGTGACCTGTTCGGCCACGTACGCGTCGGCTTCGGCATCGCTGAGCGAAGCCCCAACGAGGGCGGGTTGGCTGCGCCGGTAGGTGCTGAGCAGGGACTCGACGAACCCACAGTGGATCCACAACAGGTGCTCGGGGTTGTCGAGGTTCAAGGCCCGGTGCACCCGGCGGACCCGGGCGGCGGCAGCGTCCGCCTCGGCGGTGGTGCCGAAGGATGTGACCGCGATGTATTCGGCGGTACGGAACAGCCGGCCCCATGAATCGGTACGGAAGTCCGAATGACGTTCCAGGGCCGCCATCGCCTGCGGGTGCAGGGCCTGCAGCAGCAGCGAGCGGACCCCACCGACACCGCCGGAGACATCGCCGTGCACGCGCCAGGTCAGTGACCCCGGCCCGAAGTGACCGGGGTCCGGGGTGGTGGTGTCGGGCTCGCCGTACATGAGGGCGGGAGGCATCGTGCAATCAGAATTACACGACCTTGCTGCTCCTGCACGGGAGTCCTGGCGGCTCCCGCGCGAGGTGCCGACCGGCGTACCGGGACAGGCCGTGCCCTGCCGATAGGCTGCTGAGCGGCCCGCTCGACCCGCCGCGTGTGCTGTCCGGCACACCTGGTGGGCCATCCCGGTGCCCTGCTTGGCACATCAGTCTGCCCGCCCGCGCGATTCCGCGACCTCTCCCGCGACCAGGAGCCAGCCCATGGCCAGTATCGACGCCGTCATCGCCCGCGAGATCCTCGACTCCCGAGGCAACCCCACCGTCGAGGTGGAGGTGGCCCTCGACGATGGAGTGGTGGGCCGCGCGGCGGTTCCCTCCGGTGCCTCCACCGGTGCCTTCGAAGCGGTCGAGCGCCGCGACGGCGACGACGATCGCTACAGCGGCAAGGGCGTCCTGGCCGCCTGCGCCGCGGTCGAGGACGAGATCGCCCCCGAGGTCATCGGGTTCGATGCAACCGAGCAGCGGCTGATCGACCAGGCGATGCTCGACCTGGACGGCACGCCGAATAAGGGCCGGCTGGGCGCCAACGCGATCCTGGGCGTCTCGCTGGCCGTCGCCCGCGCCGCCGCGGAGTCCGCCGACCTCCCGCTGTTCCGTTACCTCGGCGGCCCGAACGCGCACGTGCTGCCCGTACCGATGTTCAACATTCTCAACGGGGGCGCGCACGCCGACAGCAACGTCGACATCCAGGAGTTCATGGTCGCCCCGATCGGGGCGGAATCCTTCGGTACGGCGTTGCGCTGGGGCGCGGAGGTCTACCACGCCCTGAAGTCGGTGCTCAAGGCCAAGGGGCTTTCCACCGGGCTGGGCGACGAGGGCGGCTTTGCCCCGAGCCTGGCGAGCAACCGGGCCGCGCTGGAGATCATCGTGGAGGCGATCGGCAAGGTCGGTTTGACCCCCGGCCGTGATGTCGCGCTGGCCCTGGACGTGGCCGCGACCGAGTTCTACCGCGACGGCGGCTACGCCTTCGAGGGGTCGTCGCGCTCAGCGGAGTGGATGACCAACTACTACACCGAACTGGTCGACGCCTTCCCGCTGGTGTCCATCGAGGACCCCCTCAGTGAGGACGACTGGTCCGGCTGGACGCACATCACCCAGGCGCTGGGTTCGCGCGTCCAGATGGTCGGGGACGACCTGTTCGTCACCAACCCGGAGCGGCTGCAGCGCGGCATCGATGAGCAGGCAGCCAATGCGCTGCTGGTCAAGGTCAACCAGATCGGGTCGCTCACCGAGACCCTGGATGCGGTGGCCCTGGCCCACCGCAATGGCATGCGCTGCATGATGAGTCACCGCTCGGGTGAAACAGAGGACACGACCATCGCCGACCTCGCGGTGGCCACCGACTGCGGTCAGATCAAGACCGGTGCCCCGGCCCGGTCCGAGCGGGTCGCCAAATACAACCAGCTGCTGCGTATCGAGGAAGAACTCGACGACGCGGCGCGCTACGCCGGCGCGGGGGCCTTCCCGCGGTTCCGCGCCTGAGCGTGGCACGATCATCGGCGTGCTCGATGTGCGCCGACTGGCGCGGCTGCGCCGCCGTACCCACTCGGGTGCGGCGGCGCAGCCAGGCACCGATCCTGACCAGCCCCAGCCCCAGCCGGCTGCCGAGGTGGCGCACTCGAGGCCGGCGCTGACCGGTCGCGCGGCGATTCTGGCGCTGGCGCTGGCCGCCGTCGCGGTGCTGCTCGCGGTGCCCGTACGGTCCTGGTTCGCGCAACGGGCCGAACTCGCCGCGCTGCGCTCGGACATCACTGCCACCCAGCTGCGCGTCGACGACCTCACCGCGGCCCAGCAGCGGTGGGCGGATCCGGCGTACGTGGCTGCGGAGGCCCGACGGCGCCTGCACTACGTCCGGCCCGGTGAGGTCGGCTACGTCGTGCTCGGGGCCGGCGCCACGGCGTCGGCGGCCCCGACCGGTTCGGCCGCGGCTCCCACCGAACCGTGGTACGCCCGGCTGTGGGACTCGGTGCGCCGCGCCGATGTTCCCGTCCCAGCGCCCACCCCCGGTCCAGCGCCCACGCCGGGTCCAGCCTCCGCCCCGGCTCCAGCGTCCACCCCGCGTCCAGCGTCCGCCCCGGCTCCAGCGCCTACCGGCGTCGCCAACCCGTGAGCGAACTGGTCAGCCCCGACGATCTCGAGGCGGTGGCCAGGCAACTGGGGCGCCCGCCACGGGGTGTCCGTGCCGTCGCGCACCGCTGCCCGTGCGGGCGGCCGGACGTGGTGCTGACCGAGCCACGGCTGCCCGACGGGACACCGTTTCCCACCGTTTTTTACCTGACCTGCCCGCGAGTGGTCGGGCGGATCGGGACGCTGGAGGGCAGCGGGTTGATGCGCGAGATGGCCGCGCGCCTCGGAGTGGACGAAGGGCTGCGAGAGGCGTACGCCCGTGCGCACACCGACTACCTCACCCGGCGGTCCGCGCTGGGAGACGTCGCCGAGATCGACGGGATCAGCGCCGGTGGGATGCCCGACCGCGTCAAGTGCCTGCATGTGCTGGCCGCCCACGCGCTGGCTGCCGGTCCTGGGGTCAACCCGCTGGGCGATGAGGTGGTGGCGCTGCTGGACCACTGGTGGCAGCCACCATGTCTGCTGCCTGGCCTGCCGTCTGGCCCGCCACCGAGGCAGACCGCTGCGGCGCGAGGAGAATCATGACCGCCATGC
The DNA here is from genome assembly GCA_038208295.1 of Candidatus Nanopelagicales bacterium. Lineage (GTDB taxonomy): Bacteria > Actinomycetota > Actinomycetes > S36-B12 > JBBQYX01 > JBBQYX01. The sequence goes on from JBBQYX010000055.1 coordinate 9,552, forward strand.
GCGTGGCGGCCATCGACTGCGGCACCAACTCGATCCGGTTGCTGGTCGCCGACGTCGACCCCGACGCCGGCACCCTGCGCGACGTGGACCGCCGCATGGAGGTGGTGCGCCTGGGTGAGGGGGTGGATCGCACCGGGCGGCTCGCTCCCCAGGCGCTGGAGCGCACGTGGGCCGCCTGCGACCGGTATGCCGCGGTACTACGCGACCTAAGTGCACAACGGGTCCGCTTCGTTGCGACCAGCGCCACCCGGGACGCCGAGAACCGGGCCGAGTTCGTCGCCGGTGTGCGCCGGCGACTGGCCGTCGAACCCGAGGTGATCACCGGCGACGAGGAGGCCCGGCTGTCCTTCACCGGGGCCGTGCGCGGGTTGGCGGTGCCGGCCTGGCCCGCGTTGGTCTTCGACATCGGCGGCGGTTCGACCGAGTTCGTCTTGGGCACGCAGGCCCCCATTGCTGCGACCAGTCTGGACATCGGCTGTGTCCGGCTGACGGAACGGACGATGTCGACCGACCCGGTGACCCCTTCGCAGATCGAGACGGCCCGGGCTGGCATCGACGGCGCCTTGGTCGCCGCTGCCCAGGTCGTACCGTTCGAGCAGGCCGCCACCCTGGTCGGGCTGGCCGGCACGGTCACCACGGTCGCGGCGTTGGCTCTGGCGCTGCCGACGTACGACTCCACCCGTATCCACGGTTCGGTTCTGACCGCCGAGCAGGTCGCCGCCGTCACGCAGCAGTTACTGGGGGAGACGCGCGAGCAGCGCGCCGGGCACGCCGTCATGCATCCGGGTCGCGCCGATGTGATTGCCGCCGGATCATTGATCCTGCACCGGATTGTGGCCACCGTGGGACTGCCTCGGCTGCTGGTTAGCGAACACGACATCCTGGACGGGATCGCCTGGTCGCTGGCAGCGGTGAACTGACCGACCATCGTGACTGGACCGGCGTGACGCCAGATGACCCGACTCAACTGTCTTTCCCGGTCGACCCGTCCCGGGGTCGCCCGACAGCGAAGGAGACTCGTGCCCGAACCCGTCAGCACAGCCGTACGGAGTCCAACCTCGAACCGAGGGCCCGCAGAGTCCCCTCGGCCCACTCGGGTGCTGATTGTGGGCGGCGGGTATGTCGGGATGTACACCGCGCTGGGGCTGCGGCGGCTGATCCGCTCGGGCGAGGTCGCGGTGACTGTGGTCGAGCCGCGCTCCTACATGACCTATCAGCCGTTTCTGCCCGAGGCCGCTGCCGGTTCGATCCAGCCGCGGCACACCGTCGTCCCGTTGCGCAAGACATTGCGCGGGGTCGACGTCATCAGCGGCACCGTCACTGGCGTGCGGCACGTCGACCGAGTCGCGATAGTTCAGCCGTTGGCGGGCGACCCGCGCGAGGTGGGCTATGACGTGCTGGTGCTGGCGCCCGGATCGGTGGCGCGCACCCTGCCCATCCCCGGACTTGCTGAGGCGGCGGTGGGGTTCCGGACGATCGAGGAGGCCATCTCGCTGCGCAATGGCGTCTTGGCATGTCTGGACGCTGCCCAGTCCACCGACGACCCGGATCTGCGCCGGCGGATGCTGACCTTCGTCTTCGTCGGCGGTGGCTACGCCGGGGTGGAAGCGCTGGCCGAACTGGAGGACATGGCCCGCTACGCCACCCGCTACCACCCGGATGTGTCACCGGCCGATCTGCGGTTTGTGCTCGTCGAGGCCAGCGATCGGATCCTGCCCGAGGTTGGGCTCGGCTTGGCCGAGTACACCCGCGATCAGCTGGAGCGCCGCGGTATCGACGTGCGGCTACGGACCCGGCTGGAGTCCGCATTGGATGGGCAACTGATCCTGTCCGACGGGACCGAACTGAGCGCCCACACTCTGGTCTGGACGGCCGGGGTGCGGGCGCATCCCATGCTGGCGGACACCGATCTGCCGCTGGACGCGGCGGGCCGGCTGGTGTGCAGCACCACGCTGACCGTGCCAGGCTGCCCGGGCGTCTTCGGCGCCGGTGACGCTGCCGCGGTACCGGACCTGACCCGGCCGGGGGAGTTGTGCTCACCATCAGCCCAGCACGCCGTTCGGCAGGCGTCGGTGCTTGCCGGGAACATCGTGGCGCTCGTGCGTGGTGAACCATTACGGGAGTACGAGCACTCGTACGCGGGATCGGTCGCGTCGCTCGGGTTATACCGCGGGGTCGCTCAGGTGTACGGGATCCGCCTGCGCGGCCTGCCAGCCTGGTTCATGCACCGGACGTACCACGTTGCCCGGATGCCAACCCTGCAACGCAAGGTCGCGGTGGTCGCCGACTGGACGCTGGCGCTGTTCTTCCAGCGGGATATCACTTCGCTGGGCAGCTTGACCGAACCCCGGCAGGCCTTCACCTCGGCAGCGGCCGACAGTGACTCCGCGGCAGCAGCAGAAGTTGATCGTGCGGCGGCTCACGGTACCGGGGCTGTGCCAGTCGGGGAGCTCGCTGGCGCAGCTGGGCAATCGGCCCGAACCGGTTCGGGCGACTGAGCGGGGGCGGCAGCTGAACCTTCGCGACGGGGATGCCAGCCGGACTGCAAACGAGCGTGCTCCTTTGCATTCCCTGTACGGCTTGTTTCTGCACGGGTATGGTCGGCGTCCTCGGATGGGGGTTCAGTCAGGAGGCGCCGGTGTCCGTCGGTGTGGAGGAGATCGCCCAGGCCGCTGGCGTCTCTGCCGCCACCGTGTCCCGAGCCCTGCGCGGCCTCCCGCACGTCTCGGCGGCCACGCGGGAGAAGGTCCTGCAGGCTGCCGCGCAGTTGAACTACTCCAAACCCGGGTTGCGCGCCGGGCGGTCGGCCGCCCGGACGGGCAGTGTCGGCGTCATCGCGCCCTTCCTGTCGCGCTGGTATTTCGCGCAGGTCATCAGTGGGGCCGAACAGGCGCTACGCGAGGCCGGCTTTGACCTGTTGGTCTACAACCTCGGCGGCATGGACGGTCGTGGGCGGCTGTTCCAGCACGAACTGGTCGGCAAGCGGGTGGACGCGTTGATGGTCATCAGCCTGCCGCCGACGGACGCTGAACTGCAGTCCCTGCTGGGTCTGGGCGTACCCGTGGCCCTGGTCGGTGACTTCGCCCCGGGTCTGTCCGGGGTCAGCATCGACGATGTGGCCGGTGCGCGGCTGGCGACGCAGCATCTGCTCAACCTGGGTCACAGCCGACTGGGCCTGATCTCCGGCCTGGTCGAGGCCGATGCGGTGTTCTCCTCCCAACGGGACCGGCGCAAGGGCTATTACGCCGCCCTGGCGGACGCCGGGATCCCGGCCAACCCGAGCAACGAGGCGCACGGGGACTTCAGCATCCGCAGCGGCGAGCGGGCCATGGACGAACTATTGGCCCAGCCGGTCCCGCCGACGGCCGTCTTTGTCGTCTCCGATGAGATGGCGTTCGGCGCCATGCGGTCCGTACGGCGGCATGGGTTGCGGGTGCCCGAGGATGTCTCCGTCGTCGGGTTCGACGGTCACGAGATGGCCGACCTGCTGGACCTGACGACGGTCGAACAACCGGTGGTGCTGCTCGGGGAGATGGCGGCCTGGTCGCTGCTGCAACGGATGAAGTCCCCCTCGGCGGATATTGCCGCCGTCACCCTGCCCACCTCGCTGGTCGTACGCGGGTCCACCCGGCGCTGCGAGCACCGCACGGGGAAGCGACCGGCCTGACCCACTGCAGGCTGCTGACCCACGCCGATCCCGGCCGGATGAAGGGGGCTTGCGAGCGGGGTCGGGCTGGGGTCAGGGTGACCCGCAACGGTGTCGCGACCGGCTCTCCAACGGCGTCGCAACCCAATTGTGATGCGTTTGTGCCCGGTTCGAGGACTGTAAGGGTTGCTGCAACGGCGCTGAAAGGACACGATGACGTAGCCCTGCGCACAGCAGGGGTCTCCATCTCTCGACGAAGGGGAAGCAAATATGAGCGCAGCGAAGCGGCGCCGCGGCACCGCGGTCGCAGCCGGCGTGATGGGCGTAGCACTTTTCGCCACCGCGTGCGGCAGTTCCACTGACACCGCCTCCACCACCAGCCCGGCAGCCACCTCGACCGCGTCGGCGACCGGTGACTGTGCTGCCTTCTCGGACTACATGGGGAACAGCGGAACGGTGAGCATCTTCGCCTCGATCCTGGCGCCCGAGTCCGACAAGTACATCCAGTCCTGGAAGAAGTTTGAGGACTGCACCGGCATCAAGATCTCCTACGAGGGCTCCAACGACTTCGAGTCCCAGCTGCCGGTCCGGATCCAGGGCGGTACGGCCCCTGACCTCGCCTTCATCCCGCAGCCAGGCCTGCTTCAGAAGATGGTCGCCACCGGCAAGGCCGTCGCCGCCCCGGATGCCGTCGCCAAGAACGTCGACGAGAACTGGAACGAGGCCTGGAAGGGCTACGGCTCCGTCGATGGCACGTTCTACTCAGCCCCGATGAGCTCGAACATGAAGTCCTTCGTGTGGTATTCGCCGACGGCGTTCAAGGCGGCTGGCTATACGGTTCCCACGACGTGGGACGATCTGATGAAGCTGTCCGACACGATCGCCAAGGCCGGTAAGGGCAAGCCGTGGTGTGGTGGCATCGCCTCCGGCACCGCCACCGGCTGGCCGGCCACTGACTGGCTCGAGCAACTGGTCATTCGCGAGTCCGGCCCGGAGGCCTACGACAAGTGGATCAGCCACGAGATCAAGTTCAACTCGCCTGAGATCACCAAGTCGATGGACACCCTGGCCGGCTGGATGAAGAACCCGGCGTGGGTGAACGGCGGTTTCGGTGACGTCAAGTCCATCGCGACGACGACGTTCCAGAACGCCGGACAGCCGATCTTGAAGGGCCAGTGCTGGATGCTGCAGCAGGCTTCGTTCTACGCCAACCAGTTCCCCGCCGGCACGAAGATCGCCGAGGACGGCGACATCTTCGCCTTCTACCTTCCCGAGATCGGTGATGCATTCGGCAAGCCGGTCGTGGGTGGTGGCGAGTTCGTCACCGCATTCTCCGACCGTCCCGAGGTGAAGGCCGTCCAGACCTACATCTCCTCCGTGCCGTGGATCAACGAGAAGATTAAGCTCAAGGACTGGGTCTCGGCCAACAAGGGTGCGGACATCAACCTGTACGCCAACCCGATCGACAAGTTGTCCGCGACGTTCTTGACCGACCCGTCGGCGACCTTCCGCTTCGACGCCTCCGACCTCATGCCAGCCGCGGTGGGCTCGGGTGCTCTCTGGAAGCAGATGACCGCATGGTTTGCCGAGGACAAGCCGACCGCGGATGTGCTGGCTGGTGTCGATGACGCCTGGCCCGCTTCCTGACACGCCGACTGACGTGATCACCTGACTGCCGGGGTTTCGAAGCACTAGCCTTCGGAACCCCGGCAGTTCACTGTCTGGATGATTGTCCCGGAAGGGGTAAACGTGTCAGGGTCCCTGTCGTTGCAGGTGACTGGATCGGTGATCGGCGACGTCGTCTCGGATGCCCTGCCGAAGTTGGGCACCATGGCCACCTCGCTGGCGGTGTTCTTCGCCATCCTGCTCATCATCTTCTTCGCCGCCAGCCGGGCCCGGGGCAGGGCCCAGACGCCGCTGGCGGTTGCTGTGTTTCTCGGTCCCGCAGCGATCCTGCTGCTCATCGGCCTGGTCTATCCGGCTATCCGTACGTTCTATCTGAGTCTGTTCAACGGCACGACGTTGAGCAACAGCACCGGCAACAGGTTCGTCGGGCTGGAAAACTTCCAGTGGGCGTTTACGAATCCCGATATGCAGCAGGTCCTCATTAACACGCTGCTGTGGATCATCATCACGCCACTGCTGTCGACCTTCTTGGGCTTGTTGCTGGCCCTGCTCATCGACCGGATGCGCCGCGAGTCGCTGCCCAAGTCGCTGATCTTCATGCCGATGGCGATCTCGTTCGTCGGCGCCAGCATCATCTGGAACCTCGTCTACGCCTACCGGGCCCCCTCGCAGCCCCAAATCGGGTTGCTGAGCCAAGTAGTCATGGCGCTGGGGATCGACGATCCGCCGAACTGGATCCTGTGGCAGCCGTGGAACAACTTCCTTCTCATGATCATCATGGTCTGGGTGCAGACGGGGTTCGCCATGGTGGTCCTGTCGGCAGCCATCAAGGCCATTCCCGGCGATATCATCGAGGCCGCCTCGATCGATGGCGCCTCCGGCTTCCGGCTCTTCCGCGCCATCACGATCCCGATGATCCGGGGCACCCTCATCGTGGTGTTCACCACGATCATGATTGCGGTACTGAAGATCTTCGACATCGTTCGGACGATGACCGGAGGCAACTTCGGCACCAGCGTGCTGGCCAATGAGATGTATTCCCGCACCTTCGTCCAGGACCAGGTCGGTCGCGGTTCGGCGTTGGCGGTCATCCTGTTCTGTGGCGTGATCCCGATGATCATCTATAACGTCGCGCAGCTGCGCAAGGAGAGGACGATCCGATGACGAGCATCGCCGCACCGGAGATGGTGCCCGTCCCGCCGCCGTCGAAGGGTCACGACTCCGGCGGTCAGTCCGCCGGTGTCCGCAGTGCCTTCAGCGGGCCGATGGCGTCGATCCTGGTCATCATCCTGACGATCCTGTGGACGATTCCGACGTTCGGGCTGCTGGTGACCTCGCTGCGCCCGGCCGAGGACGCGGCCAGTAGCGGCTGGTGGACGGTCTTCACCAACCCGTCGTTCACGTTGAGCAACTATGGCGAGGTGCTGACCGGAGGTGGTTTCGGTGTCTCCGGCGGTCTTGCGCCGTACTTCATCAACTCGTTCGTCATCTCGATCCCGGCCACCCTGTTTGCGCTGACCATGGCCACGATGGCGGCTTATGCCTTGGCGTGGGTGCCGTTCAAGGGTGCGACGACGCTGTTCTTCTTCGTGTTCGCTCTGCAGGTCGTGCCGCTGCAGATGTCGCTGATCCCGCTGCTGCAGATGTTCTCCAACTTCAATGTCCGCGGTTTCTTCCCGGTGTGGATCGCGCACACCATGTTCGCCATGCCGTTGGCGATCTTCCTGATCCACAATTTCATCAACCAGTTGCCGAAGGATCTGTTCGAGGCCGCCCGGGTGGATGGTGCCAGTCACTTCCTGATCTTCCGGAAGATCGTGCTGCCGCTGTCGATGCCGGCCATCGCGTCGTTCGCCATCTTCGAGTTCCTGTGGGTGTGGAACGACCTGCTGGTCGCGTTGACGTTCGCCGGCGGTACGCCAGAAACGGCGCCGCTCACGGCCCGGTTGGCGCAGTTGTCCGGTTCGCTGGGCAACAGGCTTGAACTGCTCACCGCCGGGGCATTCATCTCGATCATCGTCCCGCTGATCGTGTTCTTCTCGCTGCAGCGGTACTTCGTCCGGGGTCTGCTCGCCGGTTCCGTCAAGGGCTGACCCGGCTTCCGCACGACAGCACGAAGGCCGACGTTCCCCTATGGGGGCGGCGGCCTTCGTACGTTGCGAGCAGTCATCGGTGCTGTTGCAGATCGCGGACCCAGTGCGCACTGCTCTTGGGCGTACGCGTCCCGCTGGCCGGGTCGATCTGAATAATGCCGAACGTCTTGGTCCAACCCTCCGCCCATTCCAGGTTGTCCAGCAGCGACCAAACCAGCCAGCCCCGGACATCCACGCCGGCGTCGCGAGCGGCCAGGATCGCGGCCAGGTGCGCCTGCAGGTAGGCGACTCTGTCCGGGTCGGCCACCACCCCGTCGACTGGTGCCGGGTCGTCATAGGCCGCGCCGTTCTCGGTGACCATGAGCGGTACGCCGGGCAGCCGGGTGGCCACGTCGCGCAGTAGGTCGGTCAGCCCGGGCGCGTACACCTCCCAGCCCATCTGGGTGACCGGCGGCCGGGGAGCGAACCGGAACGGTGGCACCCCCGGGTAGGCGTCGGTGTCCTGACCGACCGCATCGACAGCACCGGTGCCGGCGGCCGCGATACGCATCACCGTGTAGTAGTTGACGCCCAGCCAGTCCAGCGAACCCGCCACAGCGGCCAGGTCCGTCGCATCGACGAACGACCAGTCGGTCAGCGCCCGGGTCGCCTCGATGAGGTCACTCGGCAGCCCCCGCCCGGCCAACGGGTCCAACCACAACCGGTTCTGCACGGCGTCGACCAAAGTGGCCGCGGGCTGCATGTCGGGGGTCTCGGGGAGCACCGGGCTGACATTCAGCACCAGCCCGACATCGCGTCCACCAGCGGCGCGGACCGCGGCCGCACCTTTCGCATGGGCCACGAGCAGGTGGTACGCGGCTGCCAGCGCCGCGGCGCCGTCGCGCACGCCTGGGGCATGGACGCCCGCGGCGTACCCCAGGAAGGCCGAACACCATGGCTCGTTCAGCGTCGCCCATTGGGTAACCCGGTCGCCCCAGCGCTGTGCGCACAGCCCCGCGTAGTCCTCGAAGGCGTCCACCGGCTCGCCGGTCGACCAGCCGCCGGCTGTGTTCAGCGCGCTGGGGAGGTCCCAGTGGTACAGCGTGGCGATCGGCGCGATGCCGCGGGCCAGCAGGCCATCGATGAGCCGGTCGTAAAAGTCCAGCCCGCTGGCCGCGGGGTTCCCGCGACCCTGCGGCAGGACCCGCGGCCAGGAGATCGAGAACCGGTAGGCGTCGACCCCCAGCCAGGCGATCAGGTCGAGGTCCTCCTCCAGCCGGACGACGTGATTGCAGGCCGGGTCGGCGGTCGCGCCATCGCGGATCGCTCCCGGGCGCTCGGCCAGGTCGTCCCAGATGCAGCGACCACGCCCGGCGGAGTCACCCTCGACCTGCCAGGCGGCGGTCGCGGTGCCCAGGACGAAGTCCGTGGGGATGGCGGGAACGCTGGTGGCGATCAGCTCGGGCACGGGTCCTCCGGTGCGGGTCGTTGCGGGCTTGGCGTCATCCTGGCCCTTCGCTGGCGAGTCTCTGGCAAGTTACTGGCAGGTGACTGGCAGGTCACTGCAAGGCCGCGGACCAGGTTGCAGGGAGTTCCCGCCGGAGCAGGCTGCAAATGATCTCTCTAGGCGTTGCCAGGGCCGAAAGTCCCTGCCGCTATTGGCCATTCGACGGCAGAATGGTTTCGGCAAGCCCGTGCCATGACCTCGGAGATGGATGGAGGTGGCGATCATGGGAACCAGTTGGAGCATGCAGGCCACCGTGGGTGACCACCTCGAAGTCGTCGGGCGCAAGGTGGGTGATCACGTCCGCGGCGCCGAGGTCCTTGGAGTGCGGGGGGCATGCGGGGCGCCGCCATACGTGGTGCGCTGGGACGATGACGGCCACGAGGGACTGTTTTTCCCCTGCGGCTGCGTCCGGGTCCATCATCCCGCGGCCGTGCATGTGGCCGAAGACGACGCCATCGACCTCCGGCGCGAACCGGTCGGTGCCGGAACGCGGCCGCCGAGTATGGGCGCGGGCTGGTAATTCCCGGTTCGGCCCCGCTGGCGTGGCTGGCCGGTTGGCATACGCCCCGGTGGTCCACGGTCGTGCGGTTGACGGGCTGATGGGCTTGGGGTAGTATTCATACATCAGTTCTACCCGGCCGATGTGAGATCTGGAACACTCCCTCTTTCCTGTTGCCCGTCGATTTACGCGACGGTCCTTCCCGCCGGGTTCATCAGTCCTGCCGCGGCCTGTCGTTGGCGTGGTCCGACGCCCCCGGGGGGAGACCTCATGTTCGGCGACCGAGCGATGCTGGGTGCAACACCCCGATCCGTGGCCTCGGCGGACGTGTCGGCAGGTTTACTGTCGATTTCGTCGCCAGCCGCGCCCGTGGCTTCGTCGTCGCCAGCCGCGCCCGTGGCTCCGTCGTCTCCGCTGCCGCCGTCCTGCCCGCTCTCACCTGCACCTTCCCCTGCCCCTGCCGCCCCTGCCCCGCTCTCGGCGTCGCTGCTGTGTTCGGCTGTGGCGCAGGTGGATGCGGCTATCGACGCGTTGGCTGCGGTCGACATCAGCAGCGTGTGCGGAGCCGAGCTCGGGGATGCGGTCATCGGCCTGCGCCGGGTCGCGACGCGGCTGGCCGCTGCCGAGGCGCAGGTGTGGGCACGATTCGAGGCGCAGGCGGATTGGGCGGTCGAGGCCGGCTCGGTGGGGATGTGGATGCGGCAGCGCACCCACTGCTCGGATGCCGAGACGTATCGCCGCCGCCGCGTCGCCGAGTTGTGCACGCTGCACCCGGTGATGGCCGCCCGCCTGGCTGCCGGTGACGTGAGCATCGACCACCTGCAGGTCCTCGGGGATGCGCACGCGAAGTTGCCGACTCTTCGGGCGCAATTGGATGCGGTGGAGGACGTCATCGCCGACTACGCCTGCTCGGCGACACCGATGGAGTTGCGGCGTTTCCTGGAAACTCTGGCCCGTAGCGTGGATCCCGACGCGATGGATGCTCGCGATGAGCGTGAGTTCGAAACCCGGGCCCGGCTGTCGGTGGTCGAACTGTCCGATGGCTGGGTGTCCATCATCGGCATGCTGCCCCCCGACCTCGGCGCCCGCCTCCTGGCGGCCCTGCGCGCGGCTGGCATGAACCCCGACCTGGCTGAGTCCAGCCCCGCCGAGCCGAGTTCCGCCGACCCGAGTTCCGCCGAGCCGAGTTCCGCCGACCCGAGTTCCGCCGAGCCGAGTTCCGCCGACCCGAGTTCCGCCGACCCGAGTTCCGCCGACCCGAGTTCCGCCGACCCGAGTCCCACCGACCCGAGTCCCACCGACCCGAGTCCCACCGACCCGAGTTCCGCCGAGCCGAGGGACGGCACAGACCGGACGGCCGAAGCCGCTGGCAACGGCAGCGGCAGCGGCAGCGGCAGCCAGTCGAGCACGCCGATCGACAGTGCTGACGACTGTGCTGACGACTGTGCTGACGACTGTGCTGACGACTGTGCTGACCACTGCGCCGCCCCGGGCCAGGGAACCTACGACAGCACTGAGGCGAGCCACAACGTCGACAGCCCCGACGACACCGACCGGACGAGCCGGACCAGTGACCAGCCCG
>JBBQYX010000056.1:0-20341 GCA_038208295.1 Candidatus Nanopelagicales bacterium
CGTACCGCCGAGCAGGGTTGGGGCCTGGTCAGCGTCGACGAGCCGCCCCGGCCGGGGACGTCCCTGGAGGGCTTGGGCACGTTGAAGACGCCGTTCCGCTCGCACGGTCGGGTTACCGCTGGCAACTCCGCGGGCCTCAACGACGGCGCCACCGGCGCGATCATGGCCGCGGAGGAGGTCGCCGACGAACTCGGCCTGACCAAGAAGGCCCGGCTGGTGTCGTTCGCGTTCGCCGGCGTCGAACCCGAGGTGATGGGCATCGGGCCGGTCCCCTCCACGGAGAAGGCGCTGGCCCGCGCCGGCATGAGCATTGAGGACATCGGCCTGTTCGAGGTCAACGAGGCCTTCGCCGTCCAGGTCCTGGCATTCCTGGACCACTTCGGCATCGCCGACGACGACCCGCGCGTCAACCCCATGGGCGGCGCGATCGCGGTGGGACACCCGCTGGCCTCCAGCGGCATCCGACTGATGACCTACCTGGCCCGCGACTTCGAGGACCATCCCGAGGTCCGCTACGGCATCACGACCATGTGCATCGGCCTCGGCATGGGTGGAACGGTCATCTGGGAGAACCCGAACTTCGACGGGACGAAGGAGTCGCAGGCATGAGCACCCCCGCTGTCGAGTTCGGCGACGAGGTCGTCACCCACGCCAAACTCCGTCTCGTCGACCTGCCGATGGGCGCAGGCACGGCAGCCATGATCACGCTGGACAACGGCTTCGACCACTCCAAGCCGAACACGTTCGGCCCCGGCGGCCTGCAGTCGCTGGACACAGCTCTGGACGAGGCAATGGCCGCTGGAGTCGCGGCGGTCTGCATCACCGGCAAGCCGTTCATTTTCGCCGTGGGCGCCGACCTGACCGGCGTACCGAGGATCGCCGATCGGGCGCAGGCACTGGAGGTCGGGCAACTCGGCCACCGGGTCTTCCGCCGCCTCGGCGAACTCGGCGTGCCGACCTTTGCGTTCGTTAACGGCGCGGCGATGGGCGGTGGCCTGGAGGTAGCGCTGCACTGTTCCTACCGCACGCTGTCCTCCGGTGCGGCTGCCATCGCGCTGCCCGAGGTGTTTCTCGGCCTGGTCCCGGGCTGGGGCGGTACGTATCTGCTGCCCAACCTGATCGGGGCGGCCAACGCGCTGAAGGTCGTCATCGAGAACCCGATGTCGCAGAACCGGATGCTCAAGCCGCGTGACGTGCTCGACCTGGGCATCGCCGACGTCATGTTAGAGCCGGCCGACTTCCTGGAGCAGTCGCTGCTGTGGGCGGCTCGCGTGCTGCGCGGGGACACCGCCCCGAACCGCGCCAAGATCGATCGGGGTGCTGGCTGGGACGACGCGGTCGCCGCTGCACGCACGCTCGTCGACGCGAAGCTGAAGGGCGCCACCCCGGCTCCGTACCGGGCCCTGGATCTGGTGGCCGCAGCCAAGACGGCCTCTCGCGACGAGGGCTTCGCCGCCGAGGACGAGGCGCTGGCCGACTTGGTCATGGGCGATGACCTGCGGGCCGGGCTCTACTCCTTCGACCTGGTGCAACGTCGCGCCAAGCGGCCCGCCGGTGCGCCGGACAAGTCGCTGGCCCGCCCAGTGACGAAGGTCGGCGTGGTCGGCGCGGGCCTGATGGCCAGCCAGTTGGCCCTGCTGTTCGCGCAGCGCCTGCAGGTGCCGGTCGTGATGACGGACCTGGACGCCGACCGGGTGGACAAGGGCATCGCGTACGCCCATGGGGAGATCGACAAGCTGGCGAAGAAGGGCCGGCTGAATCCGGACAAGGCCAACCGTTACAAGGCGCTGATCACCGGGAGCACCGACAAGACCGCCTTCGCCGATGCGGACTGGGTGATCGAGGCCGTCTTCGAGGATATGAAGGTCAAGCAACAGGTGTTCGCCGAGGTGGAGGCCGTGGTCTCCGACACGTGCGTCCTGGCGACCAACACGTCCTCGCTGTCGATCACCACGATGGCCGCGGGTCTCGCGCATCCCGAGCGGGTTGTCGGGTTCCACTTCTTCAACCCGGTGGCGATGATGCCGCTGCTGGAGATCGCCCGGGCGCAGCTGACCGACGACGCCACCCTGGCCACCGCCTTCGCAGTCGGCAAGACGCTGAAGAAGTCTTGCGTTCTGGTCAAGGACGCCCCGGCGTTCGTGGTCAACCGGTTGCTGACCCGGTTCCTCGGGGAGGTCACCGCCGCCGTCGACGAGGGCACCCCGTTCGAGGTCGCCGACGCCGCCCTGGACCCGCTAGGTCTGCCGATGACGCCCTTCGTCCTGATGGCGCTGGTCGGCCCGGCCGTGGCCTATCACGTGGCCGAGACCATGCACGAGGCCTTCCCGGACCGGTTCGGTGTCTCGGAGAACCTCGGCCGGATCGTCGAGGCAGGCAAGAAGTCGATCTGGATCTACCCCGACGGGCAGCCGCAGATCGATCCGGAGGTCTCCGCGCTCTTCTCGCAGGGGTCCGCACCGTTGACTGCTGAGCAGGTACGGGAGCGGGCACTGAACGCCATGGCCCAAGAGATCGCCCTGATGCTCGACGAGGGCGTGGTCGCCGCCGTCCAGGACATCGACCTGTGCATGATCCTCGGCGCCGGCTGGCCGTTCCACCTCGGCGGCATCTCGCCCTATCTGGACCGGGCCGGTGTCAGCGAGCGGGTCACCGGTGATCGTTTCCTGCCGGTGGGTGCGGCGTCCGTTCCGGAGTGAGCGGAGTTCACCCCCCACGGCTGGGGTCAGCCGTGGGGGGTGAACAGTTCTACCCGGTCGCGGCCGGCGTCCTTCGCGCGGTACATCGCCAGGTCGGCCTGGCCCAGGAGGACGGCTGCGTCCATGGTGGGATCAGGCGTCACCGCAACTCCGACGCTGATGGTGGGCAGGACCGTGACACCGTCGAGCTCGACCGGGTGCAGGACCTGGTCACGAGCGCGCGCGGCAAGCTCGAGGGCCTGTTCGGGTGCGGTCAGGCCTTCGCACACGATCACGAACTCGTCGCCGCCGATCCGGGCGACGGCGTCCTGGGGACGTACCGCCCCACGCAACCGTTCGGCCACCTCGACGAGGAGCCGATCCCCCACGGCGTGTCCGAGGGTGTCGTTGACCTGCTTGAACCGGTCCAGGTCGATGAACAAAACGCCCACCTGACCGCCCACCCGTTCCATCCGCTGCAGATCGGTAGTCAAACGGTCGGTGAGGGTGTGCCGGTTGAGCAGACCGGTCAGGGCGTCGTGCAATGCCAACCGGGTCAGCAGCTCCTCGTGCTGTCGTCGTGCGGTCAGATCCTCGACATTCACGACCACCTCGCGGGTACGCGGGTCTGGATGCACCGATGGTCGACGTCGCCTGCTGGGCTGCACCTGCAGGGACGCGAAGGACACGCCCAGGATCCGCGGTCCTCCGGGCAACAGCACCCGGATCTCGCTGCTTCCGATGCCGCCCAGCGTCCGCGCCTGATTGACCGCCGCGAGCAGATCCGGCACGTCGGCGCTGTTGATCAGCCCCAGCGGATCCGTCCCCACAGCATCAGACGCGGGCACGCCCGTGAGTCGTACGAAGGCCGGGTTCACGGCGACGATCTCCGCGCTGCCGCTTGGGATGTCGTAGACCCGCAACGTAGCAACCGGCGAGTTCCTGAAGATTGCCTCCATCAGTTCTGCCGTGTCCTCCAGGTCGGTCAGCTGCCCGCGGGACTGGTTCAGCAGGAACGCGATGTAGTGCACGGCCAGCAAGGCCATCGTCACCGCCGCCTGGACCTCGATCAGATGGGCCGTCAAGGATTCGCCTGCAGCCGCACCGAGGTCTCCGCGAGAGGCGGTGAGCAGCGCGAGGTACGCGAGGACCGACCCGATTGTGAGGGCCAGGAAGCGACCGACTGCAGAGTGCAGACGTACCAGTGCCGGAATGGCGAGGTAGGGCAGCACCCAGGCGTCCACAGATAGCAGCAGCAGGGCGCCGAACGTTGCCACTGCCACGAGCAGCACCGCCACGAGCAGCAGCGTGACTCGGACCCACTGCCGCGGCGTGGCGGGTAGGTCTCGCTCCCGCAGGGCGAACGCGGGTGGCACCACCAGCAGGACCGCGAGCAGACCGCCGAACGCCCAGGCCTGCCAGCTGCCCATTTGGGCCCCGGTCGGTCCGCGCCACAAGCCCGCGCTCGCGAGGCCCACCAACCCACCGGCTGCCAACGCGAGCGCGAGCAGCGCGGCCAGTTGCGCCGGACGGGACAGATCGATCCGCCGGCGGCGCAGCACCCCGGCGATGGCAAGGATCGCCAGCAGACCCGGCAGCATGAGCAGCGGCGTCCGCCAGGACAGGTGCGCGGTGAGTACGTGGCCGATCAGGCCTCCTGAGACGAACCCGGCCACCGCCCAGCCCCACCGCCGAGTGGGCAGCAGCAGCAGTGCCGCGACCCCGAGGCCCAGGGGCAGCCAGACTGCCGGCGCACCCTCGTCCGTGCGGGCAAACAGGCTCAATGCCTCGGCGAAGATCCAGCCCGCTGCAGCCAGGACGGCAACCTCGATGCCGCCACCGATTCGGCGCCCGGAACCGACGGTGATGGCAGGCCCCGCGCTGCGGCGTTCGTCGGTGTCGCCAGCAGACCCGCTGGCAGGCCCGCTGGCAGACCCGGTGGCAGGCCCGGTGGCGACACCCGGCCCGACGTCCGCCAGGCGCGTGGCCAGCGGTTCCACGTTCGGGTCCCCTTCGATGCCCGACCCTGGACCTGCATCGGGGGGCGCCCACCGCGCCGGCGGAGGACAGCCAGTCGGCTCACCCCCACGAGCCAGTACGGGCACGGGCGCCCGAGCCGACGGCCCGGGCGAGACTCGACGGCCAGGCCGTCGCAACGTCACGGTGCACCGTCCGGTGGCATCAGGGCGCACCATCTGGCGACATCACGCGGCGCCGTCCGGCTGCATAGCGGACCAGGTGGGCACCGGGGCTTGCTGCGGCAATGACAGCCCGAACAACTCTGCGGGCGGCACGGGCCGACCATACAGAAATCCCTGGACGAAGTCGCAGCCCAAGTCCCGCAGCGAAGCGGCCTGCTCGGCCGTCTCGACACCTTCGGCGATGACAGTACGGCCCAATCGATGTGACACGTCGATCACCGCCGCGACGATCACGTCGTCCTCCGGGGTGGCGCCCAGGCCGGCCACGAACGACCGGTCAATCTTGATGATGTCAGCGGGCAGGTAGCGCAGGGACGTGAGGCTGGAGTAGCCGGTCCCGAAGTCGTCGATGGCCACATGCACCCCGCGCTCCCGCAGCCGGCGCAGGGACATCAGGGTCGGACCGGTCGCATCGACCATCGCCATCTCGGTGACCTCGACCGTGACATCGGTCGGGTCGACGTCATGCAGGGTCAGCCCGGCCATGACTTCGTCCTCGAACCCGCCGGCGGTCAACTGCCGCGGCGAGACGTTCACGGCCATCCGCAGGTGTCGGCCGGCCTGCCGCCAGCGGGCCTGCTCGGCCAGCGCCAGCTCGAACACTCGACGGCCCAGTGGTACGACGAGTCCCGACTCCTCGCACACCTCGATGAAATCGGCCGGTGGCAGCACCGCGCCGTCCGCGGTGCGCAGCCGTACCAGTGCCTCGGCGGCGACCATGCCACCGGTGGCCAGATCAAAGATCGGCTGGGTATAGATGAGCACCCGATGGTCGGCCAGCGCGTGGCGCACCTCCCGCTGTACCGACACGTGCGCCAGCACCCGTTTCTCGAATGCCGGCTCGTAGAACACAACCAGATTCCGGCCGCGCTCCTTGGCCTGATACATCGCCAGGTCCGCCTGCCGCAGGAGATCTCCCGAGACGGTGTCGGCATCCTCGGTGACCGAGATGCCGATGCTGACCGTGACGACATCGTCGCGCGACCCCAGCCGCATCGCTCCGTGCAGGGCGGTCCGGATCCGCTCGGCGACCGCGGACGCCTCGGCGATTGAGGTCAATTCGTCGCAGACGATGACGAACTCGTCACCACCCAGACGGCCCACGACGTCACCGCGTCGCACGGCGGCGGTGAGCCGCCGGACGACCTCGATCAGGACATCGTCACCGAACCGATGACCGTACGAGTCGTTCAAACGCTTGAACCCGTCCAGGTCACAGAAGAGCAGCGCGACGTAGCCGGGTCTGCGGGACAACTGGTTCAGCGACCGCTGCAGGTGTTCGAGGACGGCGTTGCGGTTGGGTAGGCCGGTCAGGGTGTCGTGGGAGGCCCGATGCGCCAACGCCGCCTCCGCCTGCCGGCGGGCGGTGATGTCCTCGAGGATCACGACCGCGAACGCATCCAGGTGACCGTCCTCGACGACCGAACCGTGGACCGCCACCCACCCGCGCTCCCCATCGGCGCGGACAAACTGGTGCTCGCTCCGCTGCCCGATCCGCTCGAACGGGAGTGGGCCGGACTGCTGGCCCGTGACCAGGTGTCGGCGCAGATCCGTCCCGATCAAAGCCGTCCGGTTGACGCCCAGCAGCCGGGCCAGCGCCAGGTTCGCATCCAGCACCAACCCCGCGCTCGAGCCCTGCCACTGCAGCCGCGCCGTGGGCACCGGGGATTCGTCGAATACCTGGGCGAGCAGCTGCTCCCGGTCGTGCTCCCAGGACCGGTCGAATGCCACCCCCACGACGCCGGTCACCGCGCCGCTGGTATCACGCAGCGGAAACTTCACCGAGGAGTAGTGCACCCGCCGACCTTGAATGGTCAGGGCACCCCGATATGTCCGGGTCTCAGCGAGTACGAAGACTTCGCGGTCCTGCAGGTCGAGTACGGCGGCGTCGTCCGGATCCAGCAGCGCCGCATCGTTCTTGCCGATGAGTTCGTGCTGCGCATGCCCGATCCCATTCGCGAAGTGCGGGTTGACCAGGATGTAACGGAATGTGTCGTGTTGGGCATCAAACTGTTTGACGAACAGATCCCCCTCGGCGCCGTCGAGAATCTGGTCGATGAGCCCGCGGGAGGACCGGGCGTCGGACTCCGCCGCCCGGGCGAGGTCCCGGGTCCAGTCGAGGTCTGCGACGAACGCGGCCACCAGGATCAGTGCCGTCGCGGTGGCGAGCAGGAACATCTGCGCGACGAAGAGCTGCCCTCCCGGGGTCACGATGACCGACTCCGCCGTGACACCAGAATGCCGGGAATATGGCCCTCGGCCCCATGCCGTCGATGCCGACAGGGTGACGGCCACCAGGGCAAGGTCCACCACGACAATCGATTCGCTGGCTCGAAGCACGACGATGCCCAGCACCGGGATCAGCATGAACTGAAGGCCGCGCACCGGCGTGGAGAGCTCGGCCGGCAGCAGGAACACAGCGGCAAGAAACCCGACCAGGATGACCTGCAGCAGCAGGTCGAGCCATATCGCCCGCGGGGACAGCGGCCCTGGCCGCCACCTCGACACCAAGAACAGCGGAGTGAAGCACAGCACGCCCAAAGTGGTGCCAAACCCGAATGCCCGCACGCCCTCCCAGCTGCTGCCGTCGAGCAGGACCGGTGTGACGTACAGCCCCACGGCGTTGGCCAGCGCGGTGAGCACACCCATGGCCGTGGCCACGCCGAACAGGACGAGCGCCTGGGCGGGGCGATGCAGCCGGGCGCCGGCGAACAGGTGCAGCGCCCACGCTGCTCCCGCCGCGAGCAGCACATCCCCCAGGGCGAGTCCTGCCCGGATCCCGACGGCCAGGTCTGCCAACTCCATGAACGCGACCAGCAGCGCGAGGGAGCCGCCCGCAGCCACCAGCAGGCTGCGTCGAAGCCCGACCCGTCCCGCCTGGACCAGCAGCCCAACGAGCACCCCGATCGTCGGCCACACCACAGCCGGCAGCCCGGCCAGGGTGAGGGCGCGCGCGGCCAACTCGACGACGACGACCACGACGGCAGCCGTCAACGCGGCAATCAGGTCCCGCGGCCACCCCGCGATGCCCGTTGCAGCCCGATCGGGCACGGCGTGCCTCCCCTGTCCCACCTCGTCCGAGGCCAGACTAGGAAAACCATCGGGGCGTTGCGCGGCCAGACCACGCGACCGCCACGTCTGGCGTACGCCGGCCGGACCCCACACCGATCAGATCCGCCCGACATGTGATCAGACACGCGACCGGGCCCAGGATCGGCCAGGTCTGGTGCGCCCGGCCTATCGGCTCGATCGGGCGGCCTGATGCCGGTCAGCGAGCCGCCGGCGGGGTGGCCTGTGCCCGCCGACCCATTTCCAGCTTGCCGTTGCGCGCGCCGACGCCGTGCTCCAGGCGAGCAACCGCCTCGATCACCGTACGGGCGATGTCCTGCGCGGTCAGCCCGCACTCGGCGAGCACCTGCGCCCGGGTGCCGTGGTCGAGGAACGCGCGAGGCACCCCGATCTCACGGGTCGGCACGTCCAGCCCGGCGTCATCCAGCGCCTCGGCTACGGCCGCCCCAACGCCGGCAACGCGGACACCGTCCTCGACCGTGACCACCAGCCGATGCCGGGCCGCGAGGTCGACCAGCGCGGCGGGGACAGGGATCACCCAGCGCGGGTCGACGACCGTCACCCCGACACCGTGGGCGCCCAGCCGATCGGCGGCATCGAGGCAGGCGGGCGCCATCGCTCCAACCGCGACGAGTAGCACGTCGGGCTCGGTCGACTGGGCCAGGATGTCCAGTCCCTGGTGCCGCTGTATGGCCGGCAGATCGGCACCGAGAGCCCCCTTGGGGAACCGCAGGACGGTGGGGGCGTCCTCGACCTCGACCGCTTCGCGCAGCGCCTCGCGCAGCGTCGCAGCGTCGCGGGGGGCCGCCAGCCGCAGGCCGGGCACGACCTGCAACAGGGCCAGGTCCCACATGCCGTTGTGACTGGCCCCGTCGTCACCGGTGATACCGGCCCGGTCTAAGACGAAGGTCACGCCCGCGCGGTGCAGTGCCACGTCCATCAGCACCTGGTCGAACGCCCGGTTCAGGAAGGTCGCGTACACCGCGATGACCGGGTGCAGACCACCGAACGCCAGGCCGGCAGCACTGGTCACGGCGTGCTGTTCGGCGATACCCACGTCATAGGTACGGGTGGGGAAACGCGCCGCGAACGGCTCCAGGCCGGTCGGTCCGAGCATCGCCGCGGTAATGGCGACCACGTCGGGTCGTTCACTGCCGACCTCGACCAGTTCGTGGGAGAACACCGACGTCCAGGTCGCGCCACCACGGCTGAGCGGCTTGCCGGTGTCCGGATCCACGATGCCGACGGCATGGAAACGGTCGGCCTCATCCGCCAGCGCGGGCGCGTACCCCCGGCCCTTCTCGGTGATGCAGTGCACGATCACCGGCCCGTGGTAGGCCCGGGCCCGGCGCAGGGCATGCTCCAACTCGACCGGATCGTGCCCGTCCACGGGACCGATGTACTTCAGCCCGAGATCCTCGAACATGCCCTGGGGGGCGACGACGTCCTTCAGCCCCTTCTTCATCCCGTGCAGCGTCTCGTAGACCGGCGGCCCGAGCACCGGCGCGCGGCGCAGCATCCGGCGACCCCAGTCGAGGAACTTCTCGTAGCCGTGGGTGGTGCGCAGGGTGGCCAGATGATGCGCCAGGCCACCGATGGTGGGCGAGTAGGACCGCTCGTTGTCGTTGACGACGATGACGACCGGGCGGTCCGAACCCGCGATGTTGTTCAACGCCTCCCAGGCCATCCCGCCGGTCAGCGCGCCGTCGCCGATGACGGCCACGACGTGCCGGTGACCCAGCAGGCCGCGCTGCTCCCAGGCCTTGGCCAGGCCATCGGCGTACGACAGCGCCGTGGAGGCGTGGCTGTTGGTGACGACATCGTGCGGACTCTCTTCCCGGCTGGGATAGCCCGACAGTCCACCGCGCTGCCGCAGTTCGTCGAAGCCGGCCTGCCGACCAGTGAGAATCTTGTGTACGTAGGCTTGGTGGCCGGTGTCGAAGATCAGTGCGTCGCTCGGGGAGTCGAACACCCTATGCAGGGCGATCGTCAACTCGACCACGCCGAGGTTGGGCCCCAGGTGGCCGCCGGTGCGCGTCACCTTGGCGATCAGGAAGGCCCGGATCTCCGCAGCCAGGGCGGGCATCCGCTCGACGGGGAGCCGGCGCAGATCCTGGGGACCGGCGATACCTGCCAGCAGGGTCACGGGCTCGGGGCACCTCTCCTGGACGCCACAGCGACGTAGCCGCCATCTGCGACCGCCCCGATCCTAAGTCGCGGGGAGGACACCCGCAGTCGGGGAGATCGCGGCGACGTCGTCCGACACGGTGTCCGGCCCGCGCAGCAGCAGCGCAGCTCAGGTCACAGTCGCGGCCGCCACCGGCGCCCGCGCAGGGCCTCCTCGACCATGGCCACCTCGCGCGCCAGCCCGACCAGCCGGCTGCCCTCATGCTCCAGCGCGAGCAGCACGGCATCGATCTGGTCCGGATCGAGGTAGTCGCGCAGGTCCCGCCGGACACCGGCGTACGCCTGCCGCGCCCCGGCCAGCGAGGCCTCGACCTGGCAGACGGCCAGCCGCGCCAGCGCCACCGGATGCGCCCGCAGCGTGTCGCTGAGGCGGTACTCCGGGGGGCACTGGTCCAGCAGCCAGCCGACCACCTTGGCGTCGAACCCCGGCGACTCCGGCGGGGGCAGGCCGTGCGGCCATCCCGGTGGTGCGCTGACCGTCATGGCAAGCCCCGCCTCGTCGTACGACGTCTGGATGATATTCGTGCGCCGGCTGGGGTTCCGCCCGCGCGACTCCGCGGCCACAGCCGCGGATACTCGCCGCATGACGGGGGTTCTCCGGCGGCGCACAGCGGCCCGGGTCGTGAGCGGCGGTGTGCCTGTGGTGCACGAGGGAGCCGGTGCCTCTGCCGACATCCAGGCCGACCTGCTGGCGGACTACGCCGCCAGCACACAGGCGCAGATCACCTCCCTGGTGGCGGCGCTGCGCGAGTTGCGTCGGCGCGAGGGCTCGTTCCGGGTCGGTGCGGATGGCGAGCGGCGCCTGGCCGAGCGGGTGCAGACCGTCCTGGTGGACCTGGGCTCGGTCGACTGGCATCTGCTGGTGGACCGGGCGTGGCCCGGGACTCGACGGGCGAACATCGACCTGCTCCTGGTGGGACCGGCTGGCGTGCTGGTGCTGGATGTGAAGACCTGGCGACGTCCCCGCATTGAGGACGGGACCCTGTGGCGGGACACCGAGCGGGCAGACGACGACCTGGAGCATGTGCGGGCGCAGGCCGCCGCCGTGGCGGATGTGCTGGCCGACGTCGGAGCGGCCCCAGCGGCGGTGCTCGGCTGGGTGGTGCTGGCAGGGCAGCGGCTGTCCGGCGTCGATCTCGACGGCGTTCGGGTCGTGGGCGAGTTGTCTCTGCAGCGCGAACTGACCCGCCTGGGTCCGCGACTGTCCACCGATCAGGTCGGCGCGATCGTGAGCGAACTCGACCGAGCCTGCCCGCCGGCCACCCAGGTCCGCCCGCAACGACGGGTGCCAGCCTCCCGATCCATTGCGTCGCAACCCGTCCCTGCGCAGCGGGCGACGCCCGTCGCGGCGCAGCTGCCGCTGAACGTCGACGACGTGTGGGAGGGCGTCCTGGAGGCAGCCCTGGCGGAACCGATCGAGAGTTGGATGGTCTGGCTACATCCGCTCCAGGCGCAACTCGTCTCACGAACGTTCAAGGGCCCCGCCCGGGTGCGCGGCGCCGCTGGAACCGGGAAGACGGTGGTTGCTCTACACCGAGCCCGACACCTGGCCGCGCACCCCGACGCTCGGGTGCTGGTCACCTCTTTCGTCCGGACCTTGCCGGCGGTGCACCGCAACCTGTTTCAGCGACTGGCACCGGAGGCCGCCGAACGCGTGCAGTTCCAGCACCTGCACAGTTGGGCCGCCAGGCTCCTGCTGGAGCGGGGGCAGCACTTCAGCATCGACGCGCAAGGCACGGCCTTCGCACGGGCCTGGGCCGAGGCGGGCCAACCGCTGGCCGCCCTCGGCCTGGACCGCGCCTACTGGCGGGACGAGATCTCGGCGGTCATCAAGGGTCGAGCCCTCACCAGGGTGGAGGAGTACCTGGACCTGGTCCGGGTCGGCCGGCGAACCCCGCTGCGGGCGGAGCAGCGCCGCTTGGTGTGGACCCTGTACGAGGCGTACGAGGCCGAACTGCGCAGGTTGGGGGGCTGCGACTGGGACGACCTGCTGATCCGGGCCCTGGACGTCGTTCGGGCGGATCCGACTGCGTGTACCTACACAGCAGTGATCGTGGACGAGGTGCAAGACCTGACCTGCGTCGGCCTGCGGCTGCTGCACGCCCTGGTGGGCGACAGCTCGGACGGCCTGTTCCTGGTGGGCGACGGCCAGCAGTCGGTGTATCCGGGCGGATTCACCCTCACCGAAGTGGGCATCTCGGTGCAGGGTCGGGCGAGCGTGCTGACGCGCAACTACCGCAACGCCGCCGAGATAGTGCGGCGGGCGCGGGATGTGGTCGCGACCGACGAGTTCAACGACCTCGAGGACGGGCCGGAATCGGGACTGCGCGCGGTGGACATCGACCGGGAGGGCGGCCAGGTCGCGCAGGTGGATGCCGCCGACACCGGCTCGCAGGAGGCCGCACTGGTGCACGCTCTGCGCTGGACGGTGAACGACGGTGTCCGGTCCGGCGACATGGCGGTGCTGGTGCCTACCCGGCGGGAGGCGCGGAGGTGGCGGGATCGGCTCACCTTGGCCGACGTGCCGGTGATCGACCTCGCTGACTACGACGGCATGCCGGTCGAGGCGGTCAAGGTCGGCACGTATCAGCGCGCAAAGGGGCTGGAATTCGCCTGCGTGTTTCTGCCCGACCACGACCGGGCGGTCTCGCCCCGGTCCGCGCAGGAAACCTATGAGGCCTACCGGGAACGAGCGGAGTTGCAGCGGCGGCAGTTGTTCGTCGCCATGACCCGGGCACGCGACCGGCTCTGGCTCGGCCGGGTGCAGCCCGCCTGAGCGTCAGTCGCGGTTCTCCGGTCCGGCCACGATCTCGTCGGGTGTTCAGTTGGGTCAGGTTCCCTTCGGTTGTACGGTGCCCGCCACCAAACGGCCGCCGGTCAGCCAGTTCCCGGGTGCCGGAAGTTCCGCTGATGCACCAGCCGCGTTGGCCAAGCGCGAACGACGCCGGACCCGGGCGCCATACGTCCGAGCGTCCCCACCCGATCTGGCCACTCAGCGACCAGCGACCCTTCGCGAGATCAGGGGGGCGCGTTGCCTCAGACGAGAGACCTCAGGACGTACTGCAGGATCCCGCCGTGCCGGTAGTAGTCGGCCTCACCGGGGGTGTCGATCCGCAGCACGGCAGTGAACTCCACGACGTCGCCGTCCTCCTTGATCGCCGCCACAGCCAGCTGGCGGGGCGTCACTCCGTCGTTCAGAGCGGTGACCCCGACGATGCTGATCGACTCCTCCCCGGTCAGGCCGAGGGTGTCGGCGGTCTGGCCGTCGACGTACTGCAGCGGCAGGACGCCCATGCCGATCAGGTTGGACCGGTGGATCCGCTCGTAGGACTCGGCGATGACGGCCTTCACCCCGAGGAGCGCCGTTCCCTTGGCCGCCCAGTCCCGTGACGAACCCGAGCCGTACTCCTTGCCGGCCAGGATCACCAGCGGCACCCCCGCGGCGGCGTAGGTCTGCGCGGCGGCGTAGATCGTGGTCTGCGGTTTCGCAGGGTCCAGCAGGTCGACGGTGAATCCGCCCTCGACGTTGTCCAGTAGCTGATTGCGCAGCCGGATGTTCGCGAAGGTGCCGCGGATCATGACCTCGTGGTTGCCCCGGCGAGAGCCGTAGGAGTTGAAGTCGGCCCGGTCGACGCCGTGCTCGGCGAGGTATGTCCCCGCGGGGCTGTCGGCCTTGATCGAACCGGCTGGGGAAATGTGGTCGGTGGTCACCGAGTCGCCGAGTTTCGCGAGGATCCGGGCACCGGTGATGTCGTGGACCGGTTGCGGCGCAGGGGTCATGCCCTCGAAGTACGGAGGCTTACGTACGTAGGTCGACTCGGCATCCCACGCGAAGGTATTACCCGACGGCGTCGGCAACTCCTGCCAGCGCTGGTCACCGGCGAAAACGTCGGCGTAGCGGTCGGCGAACATCTGCGCATCGATGCACGAGTCGATGACATCCTGGATCTCCTGCGGAGTCGGCCAGATGTCGGCCAGGAAGACCGGTTGACCATCGGTGCCCATACCCAGCGGCTCGGTGGTCAGATCCAGGTCCATGGTGCCGGCCAAGGCATACGCAACAACCAGCGGCGGCGACGCCAGGTAGTTCATCTGGACGTCGGGGTTGATCCGGCCCTCGAAGTTCCGGTTTCCGGACAGGACCGAGACGACGGCCAGGTCGTTCTCACGGACCGCGGCGGCGACCTCGTCGGGCAGCGGCCCGGAGTTGCCGATGCAGGTGGTGCAGCCGTAACCGACGATCGCGAAACCGAGTTTCTCCAAATAGGGCAGCAGGCCGGAGCGCTCGTAGTAGTCGGTGACGACCTTCGACCCGGGGCCGATCGTCGTCTTGACCCACGGCTTGCTGGCCAGGCCCGCATCGACGGCCTTCTTGGCCAGCAGCGCCGCCCCCAACATCACCGACGGGTTGGAGGTATTCGTGCAGGACGTGATCGCGGCGATCACCACCGCGCCGTGGTCGATGGTCATCGGAGCGCCGTCGATGCTCAGATCAACAAGCTTGGTCGGCCGCCCCTGCACCGGCGTGGCTATGGCCGCTGCTGGCGCCGAGGCGCGGTCGTCCCCGCCGACCGCCGGGGAGTCCGAGGCGGGGAACGACTCGGCCACCGATTCGTCCACGTCCCCGGCGACCGAGGAGGGGACGTAGCCGGCCAACGCCGACCGGAACGCCTGCTTGGCGTCGGTCAGCTCGACTCGGTCCTGCGGCCGCTTCGGCCCGGCGATCGACGGCACGATCGTGCCGAGATCGAGCTCCAAATATTCGGAATAGACCGGCTCGGTGTAGTCGGCCGCACCCGGGTCGTGCCACATGCCTTGCGCCCTGGCGTATGCCTCGACCAAGGCAAGCTGCTCGGCACTGCGCCCGGTGAGTTGCAGGTATTTCAGCGTTTCGCCGTCGATGGGGAAGATGGCCGCGGTGGAGCCGTACTCCGGGCTCATGTTGCCGATCGTGGCGCGGTTGGCCAACGGCACCGCCGCCACGCCCTCGCCATAGAACTCCACGAACTTGCCGACGACGCCGTGCTTGCGCAGCAGTTCGGTGATCGTCAGCACCAGGTCGGTCGCGGTGGCGCCGTCCGGCAGCGAGCCGGACAGTTTGAAACCGACCACCCGCGGGATGAGCATCGACACCGGCTGGCCGAGCATGGCCGCCTCCGCCTCGATCCCGCCGACGCCCCAGCCGAGCACACCGAGGCCGTTGACCATCGTGGTATGCGAATCGGTCCCGACGACCGTGTCGGGGTAGGCCACCCCGTCACGCACCATGACCACGCGGGCCAGGTGCTCGATGTTGACCTGGTGCACGATCCCGGTGCCGGGCGGAACGACCTTGAACCCCTCGAACGCCGTCTGCCCCCAGCGCAGGAACTGGTAGCGCTCCCGGTTGCGCTCGTACTCCAGCGCCACGTTGAGCTCCAGCGCCTGCGGCGTGCCGAAAAAGTCCGCGATGACCGAGTGGTCGATCACTAGCTCGGCCGGGGCCAACGGATTGATTGTGTCCGGATCGCCGCCGAGATCCAGCACGGCCTCGCGCATCGTGGCCAGGTCGACGACGCACGGGACCCCGGTGAAGTCCTGCATGACCACCCGGCCGGGCGTGAACTGGATCTCTTGGCTGGGCTGCGCGGTGGCATCCCAGGAGCCCAGGGCACGAATGTGGTCGGCGGTGACGTTCGCGCCGTCCTCGGTCCGTAACAGGTTCTCCAGCAGCACCTTGTGCGTGTACGGCAGGCGCTGGGCGCCCTCGACCGCGGAGATCGCGTAGATCTCGTACGACGCACCGCCGGCCTCGCCGGATGGGAGTGACCTGCGGGCGCCGAAGGTGTCCATGCTGCCCATTGCGACCGTCCTCTGCTCTGCGTACCGCACCGATGGATTTATCTTGACGTCAAGATACATGCCGCGGGGTACGGGTCAACCCCGGGTTCGCTGCTGGGTTGGCTGGCGGCCGCAGCAGGGCGACGCACTCCACGTGGGCGGTCATCGGGAAGATGTCCAGCGCTCGCAGCCCGGCCAGGCGCCAGCCGATGCTGCGCAGGAAACCCACATCGCGGCCCAGCGACGCCGGGTCGCAGGCGACATAGGCGAGGGCCCGCGGGCCCAGCCGGGCGATGCGGCGCAGCACCGCCGGACCGGCACCGGCCCGCGGCGGATCCAGCACGACCAGGTCGCAGCGCCGGGGCGCCGACGAGCGCAGCCAACGATCGACCCGGTCGTGGTGCAGGTGCACGGTCGCCATGCCGTGCAGGCTGCGCCGGGCATCGGTCACCGCGCGGGCATCGGCCTCGACCGCATCGACCCGTCCCCCTGGGCCCAATCGGTCGGCCAGTGCCCCGCCGAACAACCCGACTCCGGCATACAGATCCAGCGCATGCTCACCGGGGCGCGGGCGCAGCAGGTCCAGCACCGCCGCGACCAGGGCGTCGGCCGCACCCGGGTGCACCTGCCAGAACCCGTCCCCCGCCACTCGCCACTCCCGTCCGGCGGCGACCTCGCGCACCCAACCGCGACCCCGCCGTCCGGGGACCGCGACATCGTCGGGCAGGCCAGCCAAGGCATCGGCTAACGCTGGCGTCGGCTGCGGCAGCACGACCCGGTCGCCGCCCGCCGAGACCACCACGCCAACGGTCTCAACGCCCGGCCAGTGCCGGCGGGTCACGTCGGTCCCGGTGATCGCCGGGTGCGCGATCCGACACGTCTCGACCGGCTGTACGTCGTGGGATCCCTGCCGCCGGAAGCCGACCCGGCCGGCCTCGTCCACGGCGTACCGGACCCGGGTCCGCCACAACAGCCCGTCGGTGTCGCCCGGCACCGCCCGGACGGCCACGCCGTCCTGGCCGTCGACAGCCAGGTCCGCAATGTCGACGTCCGTGAGGCCACCCAGGCGCCGCAACTGTTCGACGACGACGTCGGACTTCAGTCGGCGTTGCGCCGACAGGCTGGCGTGCTGCCAGTCGCAGCCACCACAACCCCCCGGATGTGCGTACGGGCAGGGCGGCTCGACGCGATCGCTCGAGGCAACCAGCACGGACACGGCATCAGCGCGCAGGAACCGGCCCTGCGGCCCGACGCCGGTGATCTCGACGATGACTCGCTCGCCGGGCAGCGCGTGCCGGACGAAAATCACCCGGCCCTCGTGGCGCGCCACGCAGTGGCCACCGTGGGCGACCCGCCCGACCTCGACCTCCCACTGGGTGCCCAGTGCGACCCCGACGCCGGGAGTCGTCAGCGGCGGGTCGCCGATCGAGGCGTCGGAGGTGGGCACGCCGCGAGCCTGCCATGAATTCGCCGCTCGCCCGGGCACGGCCCGGCGGTAGCGTCGGCGGCCGGTGGCTCGTGCACGCACCCGGGAGGGGAGCCGGATGGATCCGGTCGTCGCGTTGCGGCGCATCGCGTTCCTGCTGGAACGCGACGCCGAGCCCACCTACCGCGTCCGGGCATTCCGGCGTGCCGCCGCGGCTGTCGCTGCGGTGTCATCGGAACAACTGGCCGTACTCGCCAACAACGACCGGCTGACCGAGCTGGGCGACGTCGGACCGGTCACGGCGACCGTCGTCGCGCAGGCCCTGGCCGGCCGTACGCCGGATTACCTGCTGGATCGGGAGGGTCGACCGGCTCCGAGCGCCGGCGCAGGTGAGCCGTTACGCCAGCGGCTGCGCGGTGATCTGCATGCCCACACCGACGCCAGCGACGGCGGCAGCCCGCTGGCCGAGATGGTCGCCACCGCGATCGGCTTGGGACACGCGTACCTCGCGATCACCGACCACAGCCCCCGGCTCACGGTGGCCCATGGGCTGTCCCCGGAGCGGCTCCGGGCGCAGCTCACCGCCGTCGCGGCGCTGAACGAGAACGTCGCCCCGTTCCGAGTCCTCAGCGGGATCGAGGTGGACATCCTCGACGACGGTGGCCTGGATCAGGAACCGGACCTGCTGGGCGCACTCGACATCGTGGTCGCCTCGGTGCACAGCAAACTGCGGATGGACGCCCGGGCCATGACCGCCCGGATGATCGCCGCCGTGTCCAACCCGCGCACCAACGTGCTCGGGCACTGCACCGGCCGACTGGTGACCGGGCGCGGCCGCCCGCCGTCCCAGTTCGACGCCGGAGCCGTGTTCGACGCGTGCGCCGCGCACGGGGTGGCGGTCGAGGTCAACTGCCGCCCCGAGCGACAGGACCCCCCGGACGACCTCCTGAGCAAGGCGCTGGACGCCGGCTGTCTGCTGTCCGTGGACACCGACGCGCACGCCCCCGGTCAGTTGTCCTGGCTGGACCTGGGATGCGCCCGCCTGGCCGATTTCGACGTCCCACCGCAGCGCGTCATCAACACCTGGTCGGCGACCGAGTTGACGTCCTGGACCGATTCGGACGTACGGACCGCGAAATGATTCCTCGCCGCTCGCAGGGCCGGCAGGGGTATACAGGACCAATCTCGAAGCGCCGGTCGTCAGACGCTGCGAGGAGCATCAACGCCATTCACGTCACTGGAGACGCATTCGGTGACGCCGAGAAGGAGGGCATCCCGTGCAGAAGACGTCATTGACCGCCCTGATCCGCCAGCACCTCGCCCTCGCGCGAGAATCATCCAGCGGACGTAGCGCCCACACCGTCTTCGGCGGACATGAGCACAGCCTGCGCCAGACCCTCATCACGATCCTCAACGGCCGACGTCTGGACGATCACGAGAATCCGGGCGAGGCCACCCTGCATGTTCTGGCCGGCAGGGTCCGTCTGGTCACGGCGGACGCAGCCTGGGAGGGAATCGCCGGGGACCACCTCGTCATCCCGCCCAGTCGTCACGCAGTCGAGGCACTCGAGGACAGCGCTGTCCTGCTCACCGTCGCGATGCGCAGCTGAGTGCGGCGACCGTCTCCTCTAGCGGATCCTGTCCCCCGGCTCGTCCAAGCCGTAGCGGGCCGCGATGACCGCCTCGGCCTCCTCTGCGGTGGGCTCCCCACGGCGTACGGCACCCGGCGCTTCGGACTCCGCCCGTTCCGCGGCGGCCTCGGAGGACAGCAACTGCCAGGGCACGCTGACCACCATGACGCCGGGGGTGAACAGCAGCCGGCTCTTCAATCGCAGCGCGGACTGGTTGTGCAGCAGCTGCTCCCACCAGTGACCGACGACGTACTCGGGGATGTAGACCGTCACAAGGTCGCGCGGGCTGTCGCGACGCAGGCTGCGGACGTACTCCACGATCGGTCGGGTGATCTCCCGGAACGGCGAGTCCAGCGCCTTCAGCGCCACCGGGATGCCACGCCGTTCCCACTCCTCGACCAACCGGGTGGTGTCGGCGTGGTCGACGTCGACGCTGACGGCCTCCAGAACGCTGGGCCGGGTGGCTCGCGCGTACGCCAGGGCCCGAAGCGTCGGCTTGTGGATCTTCGATACGAGCACGATCGCATGCACCCGGGAGGGCAGGGTCACCGTCTCGTTCTCGGTGGGTGCGATCTCCAGCGCCACCCGTTCGTAGTGCCGACGAACGGCCCGCATAATGAAGAACAACACCGGCATGGCGATGCAGATGATCCAGGCGCCGCGGGTGAACTTGGTGACCAGCACGATGATCAACACCGTGCCCGTGAGCACCATGCCGAAGGCGTTGATCGCCCGGGAGCGCTGCATGCGGCTGCGAGCCCTGGCCTCGGTCTCGGTCCGCAGCAGCCGGGTCCAGTGTCGGACCATGCCGATCTGGCTGAGGGTGAAGGACACGAACACCCCGATGATGTACAGCTGAATCAGGCTGGACACCTGGGCCTGGTAGACGATCACCAGCACGATCGCCAGACCGGCCAGGGTGACGATCCCGTTGCTGAAGGCCAGCCGGTCACCGCGGGTGTGCAACTGGCGCGGCAGGTATCCGTCCCGGGCCAGGATCGAGCCGAGCACCGGGAAACCGTTGAATGCGGTGTTGGCGGCCAGCGCCAGGATCAGCGCGGTCACTGCCGTCATGTAGAAGAACATCGGCCCAGGGCCGAAGACCGCCGAGGCGACCTGAGCGATCACGGTCTTCTGCTGCTCACCCGCCGGTAACCCGATGATGTCCCTGTCGAACTCGGTCACCTTGACCTGGCTGTACAGCGCCAGCCAGGTGATGCCCGAGAACATCGCGGTGGCGATGATCCCCAGCATCAGCAAGGTCGTCGCGGCATTCTTGGACTTGGGTTTGCGGAAGGCCGGAACGCCGTTGCTGATGGCCTCGATACC
>JBBQYX010000057.1:0-19774 GCA_038208295.1 Candidatus Nanopelagicales bacterium
GGCGGGTTGCGGGGCGCGCGCGGGCTCGGGGGGGGGGGCCGCGGCCCGCCACCCCGCCTTTTCTTTGGGATGGTCTGCGGCCGGGGGGGCCAACCCCCCCCCCGGCGGCCGTCTGCTGCCTGGCTTCATTCGCGGCCGTGCTGGACGACGGGTGGATCGGCGACGGGAATTCGCGGGAATCGGTTTGAGGATGGGTCAGAAAGGTGCCACCACCGTCAAGCCGAGTTCTACCGCCGCTGATGCCATTCGGCGGTCGTACGTGATGATGCGCTCGGCGCCGGCCCGGATCGCTGTGGCCAGATGGATGGCGTCGAGGCTCCGCAGGTGGGGGCCTGGCAGGATCCCTGCTTCATGGCAGGTCGCGGCCAGCAGGTCCACCAGACCCAACCGGTCGAGTACTGCCGTCGCGGCCGTCTGCGGAAGACCGAGACGGACCATCGCTCGGCGGAGTTCCGTCTCGGTCAGGACGCTGGATACCAGTACGGTCTCCGCCATCACCGACCCATCGAGAAACTCTTCTAATGCCGTCGACTCGGGCTCGACAACGACGAGTTTGACCGCCGCCGAAGTGTCCACATACGTCGTCAACGGTCGCCGCGCAGCTCGTCGAGGACGTCAGCCGTGTTCTCGTCGACGACGTACTTCGGCAACTCGGCGAAGGGTGCGTGGACGCGAGGGGGTCGGATACGCACGTCGGGCGGCGCCGTCGCTGGCGACAGCACGGCAACCACCTGCCCGTGGTTGGTGATCTCGAATGTGCGTCCTGCCGCGACCTCCCGCAAGATCTCTGCGCTTCGGTTCCGTAGGTCGCGATGGGCGATCCGTTCGATCATGGCCCCTCCTTGGCGTGGTGTAGCAAACGTAGCATCCGACAGATGGAACGCCGGGTCAACCAGCCAAGGCAGGATTGCTTCATGGACTCCGAAGAAATGCAGGTCCGTACCGGCGCGACCCTGGTGACCGATCTGACCCGGGAGGTCCGCAACTATTGCCGGGGCCGCGGGGACGGGCTGTGCCACGTGTTCGTCCCGCACGCGACAGCCGGGTTGGCCCTGATCGAGACCGGCAGCGGGACCGGGCAGGACCTGGCCGATGCACTTCTGCAGCTGCTGCCGCGCGACGACCGCTATTCCCACCGGCACGGCAGCGTCGGCCATGGCCGTGACCACGTACTCCCGGCGTTCGTCAGCCCGAGTCTGAGCATCCCCGTCCTGGCCGGCGAACCGGCGCTGGGCGTCTGGCAAAGCATCGTGCTGGTTGATCCCAACGCCGACAACCCCCAGCGGCGCGTACGGCTGTCGTTCCTGGCTGGGTGAGATATCGCCGACCCGCGACAAAACCCCTGAGCTCAGATGCCAGCGGCGGAGCGCAGGGCTTCGGCGCGGTCGACGCGCTCCCAGGTGAAGTTGGGCAGCTCACGGCCGAAGTGCCCGTAGGCGGCGGTGGCGCGGTAGATCGGC
Source organism: Candidatus Nanopelagicales bacterium (assembly GCA_038208295.1). GTDB lineage: Bacteria > Actinomycetota > Actinomycetes > S36-B12 > JBBQYX01 > JBBQYX01. The sequence goes on from JBBQYX010000057.1 coordinate 1,461, forward strand.
CGCAGCAGATCCAGGTCGCGAATGATCGCCGCGGGGCGCAGGTCGAAGACCTCCAGGACGGCGCGCTGGATCCGCTCCAGCGGCACGGTGCCGGTGCCGAAGTCCTCCACGAAGACCCCGACCGGGTGCGCTTTGCCGATCGCGTACGCGACCTGCACCTCGCATCGTTGGGCCAGCCCGGCAGCCACAACGTTCTTGGCGACCCAACGCATCGCGTACGCCGCGGACCGGTCCACCTTGGACGGGTCCTTGCCGGAGAACGCGCCGCCGCCGTGCCGGGCCATGCCACCGTAGGTGTCAACGATGATCTTGCGACCGGTCAGTCCAGCGTCGCCCATCGGTCCGCCGACCTCGAAGCGACCGGTCGGGTTGACCAGCAGCCGGTAGTCACTGGAATCCAGGTCCACGCCCTCCAGGATCGGGGCGATGACGTGCTTGCGGATGTCTGGGGTGAGCAGGGTTTCCAGGTTGATGTTCGGGGTGTGCTGGCTGGAGATCACGATCGTGTCGATGGCCACCGGGCGGTCGCCGTCGTAGGCGATGGTCACCTGGGTCTTACCGTCCGGGCGCAGGTAGGGGACTGTGCCCTCCTTGCGGACCGCGGCCAGCCGCTCGGCCAACCGGTGCGCCAGCGAGATGGGCAGTGGCATCAGCTCGGGGGTGTCGTCGCAGGCGTAGCCGAACATCAGGCCCTGGTCACCGGCGCCCTGCCGGTCCAGCGGGTCGCTGCTGGCCAGCTCGCGTTCCTCGATGGCGTCATCGACACCCTGGGCGATGTCCGGGGACTGCTTGCCGATGGACACCGAGATCCCGCAGGACTCCCCGTCGAAGCCCTTGGTCGAGGAGTCGTAGCCGATGCCCAGGACCACCTCACGCACGATCTGGTTCACGTCGGCGAAACCGGCCGTGGTCACCTCACCGGCGACGTGCACCTGACCGGTCGTCAGCAGCGTCTCGATCGCCACCCGGCTACGCGCGTCCTGGGCGATCAGGTCATCCAGAATCGCGTCACTGATCTGGTCGGCGATCTTGTCGGGGTGGCCCTCGGTGACGGACTCGGAGGTGAACAGGCGGCGCGACATCAGCAACAACTCCCCATCAGGCGTACGGGCGACGTGTGATTCTACGTGCGGCTGTACTTGCGGCCGGCTGAGGAGGACGGCCAGCGCAGCCGGACCAGGTCCCACACCACATCAGCCAGGGCCTCTTTCGGGCCGAGCGGGACCGACGTGCTGGACCCGTCCAGGCCGAGGATCGTGGCGGAGTTGTCCGTGGTGGCGAAGCCGCGGCCGGAGCCGACCTCGTTGACGACCAGCAGGTCGCAGCCCTTGCGGGCCAGCTTGGCCGTGCCGTGCTCCAGGACGCTATGGGTCTGGTCGCCGGTCTCGGCGGCGAACCCGACCACCACCTGCTCGGTCGTACGCACATCCACCAGTTCGGCGAGCACGTCGGGATTGCGGACCAGCGCGACCGGGTCGGGAACGTCATCCCCTGCGGTCTTCTTGATCTTCGCAGCCGCGTACGCGGCTGGCCGGAAGTCCGCGACCGCCGCGGCCATCACGACAGCATCCGCGCCCGCGGCGGCCGCCAGGACCGCCTCGCGCAATTCGAGGGCGGTGCCGACGCGGACAACCCGGACGCCCGCCGGTGGCGTGACCTCCAGATTGGCCGCGACCAACGTCACCTGTGCACCACGAGCGGCGGCGGTAGCGGCCAACGCGACCCCCTGCCGGCCGGTCGAGGCGTTGCCCAGATAGCGCACGGGATCCAGCGGCTCGCGGGTGCCGCCGGCGGACACGACGACCCGGCGCCCGGCCAGATCCGGCTCGAGGGTGCCGCGGGCGAGCAGGCGTCGCACGGCCGCGGCGAGATCGGCCGCCTCCGGCAGCCGCCCTGGCCCGGAGTCCGCACCGGTCAGCCGACCCACTGCCGGATCGATCACCCAGCAGCCCCGCTCTCGCAGGATGGCCACATTGGCCCGGGTGGCGGGGTGCGTCCACATCTCGGTATGCATGGCCGGGGCGTACACCACCGGGCAGCGCGCGGTCAGCAGCGTCGCGCCGAGCAGGTCGTCCGCGCGGCCGTGAGCAGCCCGGGCGATCAGGTCCGCGGTGGCCGGTGCCACCACGACCAGATCGGCCTGCTGCCCCAGCCGTACGTGCGGCACCTCGTGCGCGTCATCCCACACCCGCGTCGACACCGGCTGCCCCGACAGGGCGGCCCAGGTTGCAGCGCCCACAAACTGCAGCGCGGACTCGGTCGGCACGACCCGGACCTGATGGCCGTCCTCGCGCAGGCGCCGCAACAACTCCACGACCTTGTAAGCAGCGATCCCGCCACCGACGCCGAGCACGATCCGGGCGCTCACGACAGCTGCCTGCTCAGCTGGCGTCCTCGTCGTCCAGCGGTTCCGCCGTCAGCAGCCCGGCGTTGATCTCCCGCATGGCGATGGACAGCGGCTTTTCCTGGACGTGAGTCTCCAGCAGCGGGCCGACGTATTCCAGCAGGCCCTCGCCGAGTTGGCTGTAGTAGGCGTTGATCTGGCGGGCCCGCTTGGACGCGTAGATGACCAGAGAATATTTGGAGTCCGTGACGGCGAGCAGGTCGTCGATCGGCGGGTGGGTGATGCCTTCGGGGCGGGCGGTAGCAGGCACGATGAAACCGGGACCTTCCGTCAAGGGGATGGCGTCCAGTGTCGCCACGCGGTACGGATCACGCGACAGCGCAACGACTGAAGCAGGATCGATGGGGCGGGCGATTCAGGCCGGACCCATCAAGTCTAACAACTGAGCCACAGTCTGATCGACGCTCGTGTTGACGACCGTTGCGTCGAATTCCGTCTCGGCGGCCAGCTCGAGCCGGGCGGCGTCCAGCCGGGCAGCGATGACCTCCGCGGGCTCCGTACCGCGGCCCACCAGCCGGGAGACCAGCTCCTGCCACGACGGCGGGGCCAGGAACACCAGCAGTGCCTCGGGCATCCGGGTGCGTACCTGACGGGCACCCTGCAGATCGATCTCCAGCAGTACGGGGACCCCGGCGTCCAGCCGGACCTGAACGGGCCCGCGCGGCGTGCCGTAGAGGTGTCCAGCGAACTCCGCCCACTCCAGCAGCCGGTCCTGCTCGGCCAGCGAGAGGAACTCGTCGCGCTCCACGAACAGGTAGTGCACCCCGTGCACCTCACCCGGGCGCGGTGGCCTCGTCGTCGCTGACACCGACAGCCACACCTCGGGGTGCTCGGCACGCAGGCGTTGGACAACGGTGCTCTTGCCCACTCCGGAGGGACCGGATAGCACGGTCAGCCGCGAGCCGGGGCTCACCGGTCGAACTCCTGCTGCAGCGCCGCGATCTGGTGGCGCCCGAGTCCGCGAACCCGGCGCGTCTCGGCGATGCCGAGCCGGTCCATGATCTCCCGGGCGCGGATGGGTCCGACCCGGGGCATGGCCTCCAGCAGGGCTACGACCCGCATCCGGCCGATCACCGGACCGTCGCCGTCCGTCCCGCGACCGGCGGCGATCACCGCACCGATGTCCACGGTGGACAGCTTCAGCCGGTGCCGGACCTCGGCCCGGACCACCCGGGCGCGGGTGGCACTCTCGGCGGCGGCGCGGCGCTGCTCCACGGTCAGCGGTGGCAAGGGTGCGCGGCCGGCCCGCGGAGGCCGGCGGGTCATCACCGTGTCATTCATCGGCCCAGTTTCCCCTCGTGCCCCACGGGCTTGGCACTGCGGCGCACCAGATCCGCGAGCAGCATCTCGGCCAGTTCAGCGGCGGCGACGCCGGGATCGACAGCGGCGGTGATGGGACGCCCGACCACCAGCAGATCAGCACCGGCGGCCAGCGCCTGCTCCGGGGTAGCGATCCGGCGCTGATCCCCCGGATCCCCGCCGGCCAGGCGCACGCCGGGAGTGATGAGGGTGACACCGGGACCGACAGCTGCGCGGACTGCCGCGACCTCTTGCGGGGAGCAGACCACGGCACGGGCCCCCGCACCGACCGCGAGCACGGCGAGTCGGACCACCGCCTCCCGGGCCGGGCCGGCCAGCCCGATCCCGGCCAGGGCCGTCTCGTCCAGGGAGGTCAGCACGGTGACCGCGGTCACGTAGGTCTCGGGCAGCGCATCGACCGCGGCCTCGATCATCGCCGGACCGCCGCTGGCATGCACCGTGAGGAAGTCCGGCTGCAGGTGTCGGACCGAGCGGGCGGCACCGGCAACGGTGGCTGGGATGTCGTGCAGCTTCAGGTCCAGGAACAGGCCCCCGGGCGCCCCGGCGGCGGCCGTAGCCGCGCGGATCGCCTCGACCCCGGCGGCGCCGTCCCGCAGGTAGACCTCCAGCCCGACCTTCACCGTACTGACCGACGGGGCCACCGCGCCGGCCCAGCCAGCAACCGTGGCCAGGTCTGGACCGTCCAGGGCGACCGCGACGGGCGCCCGCCAGCCGCTCATGCCAGGTCCGGTGTGTTGGCGGGTACGGGTCCCGGGGTAGGTCGATGGGCATGTCCGACCGCGTCGCTCAGTCGCTCGAAACCGCGGTCGGCGAGAGCATGGGCGAGTTCCGCCGCCACCCGGGCGGGCGCGGACGGGTCGTGGAAAGTCGCGGTGCCCACGGATACCGCGCAGGCGCCGGCGAGAACAAACTGCAGGGCGTCCAGGCCGTCGCGGATGCCCCCCATGCCCAGGATCGGGACATCCGGCAGGGCCTCGTGCACCTGCCAGACGCAGCGGACCGCAACCGGCCGGATCGCCGGGCCGGACAGGCCGCCGGTGACACCGGCGAGCGCCGGTCGCATCGTTTCGGTGTCGATCACCATGCCGAGCAGTGTATTGATCATGGACAGACCGTCCGCCCCGGCGGCTACCACGGCGCGAGCGATGGCGACGATGTCGGTGACGTCCGGGGAGAGCTTGGCCAGTACGGGGGTGCCGGGCGGGGTGTTGCGGCGCACGGTTGCGATCACCGCAGCGGCGGTCAGCGCATCGGTGGCGAAGACCTGACCCCGGTCGTCGACGTTGGGGCAGGAAATGTTGACCTCGATCGCCGCGACCCCAGTGACGTGGCGCAGCCGCTGAGCCAGTCGGGTGTATTCATCCAGGCTGCCACCGGCGATGGACACGACCGCGCGCGCCCCCCGAGCGACCAGCCAGGCCAGGTCCTTGGCCAGGAATTCGTCCAGGCCGGGCCCCTGCAGTCCGATCGAGTTGAGCATCCCGCTGGGTGTCTCGGCCATCCGTGGGGTGGGCCGCCCCGACCGAGGGTTGAGCATGATGCTCTTGGTCACCACCGCGCCGATGGAGGTGATGTCGAAGAAGGCGTCCAGTTCGCGGCCGGCCGCCGCGCACCCCGAGGCAGTAAGCACCGGGCTGGGCAGCTGCAGCCCGGCCAGGTCGGTGCTCATGTCCACCTCGGGCGGGCTGAGGCGGGCCTGGGGCATGGGGTAACCGATCGTGGCGCGGGTCATGCTGGGTCCCCGGCCCGGTCGAGCTGCCTGCCCGGCTGCGGATCGGGGGCGCCGACACAGTCGCTGGGAATCCGGCCGACGTCGGCCCAGCGCACCCGGTCACCCCGGAAGACCGGACCGTCGACGCAGGAGCGCAGCATGCGGGTCCGGCCGTCGTCACCGACCACGGGGATCACGCACGTCATGCACACCCCCACCCCACAGGCCATCGACTCCTCGACCGCACACTGGCTGTACGCCCCGTGCTCCGCGGCGATCGCGGCAACCGCCGCGAGCATCGGCATCGGCCCGCAGGCGTAGACCACGTCCGCACCGGTACGGGTGAGCAGTTCGGGCAGTACGTCGGTGACCCGCCCCACCTCACCCAGCGACCCGTCCTGGGTGGTCAACGTCAAGGTCGCCGCCATCCGCTTGGCCTCCAGGACCCCGAACAGCCGCGACTCGGTCGCCGCGCCGAGCACCACATCGACCCGGCAGCCACGCGCCCGCAACGCCTCGGCCAGCATGAACAGCGGTGCCGACCCGTAGCCGCCGCCGACCAGCACGCAGGACACCGGCTCGCGGGGCAGGGCGAATGGTCGCCCCAGTGGGCCGATGATGTCCACCGGATCCTGTGGGTGCCGCTCGGCCAACCAGGCCGTGCCCCGGCCGGCGACGGCGAACACAATCTCCACGGTGCCGCCGTAGACGCCACTGTTGGTCACCTGATGGATCGAGAACGCCCGGCGCAGCAACAGTCCGGACTCCGCTCCGCCGACGGCCAGCGAGATGAAGTGGCCCGGCCGGGTGGCCTCGGCGATCCCGGGCGCGGTCGCGGTGAGGACGTGATAGCCCCCCGCCCGCCGGATCGACAGCACCTCGCCGCGTACCTGGACCGGACTCACGATGCGCTCCCCGCGCTGGGATCGGTTGCCGGGGAGTCGGTGGCGGCACGCAGCAGCGCCAGGTCGGCCGCGTGCTCCTGGAGGGACCGTACGCCGAATCCACCGCTGATCAGGGCCTCGATGCCCTGTACCGCCGCGGCCAGACCCTGCACCGTGGTGATGCTCGGGATTCCGCAGACGACGGCTGCGGTACGGATCTCGTACCCATCCAGGCGCGGGCCGACCCCGAACGGGGTGTTCACGACCAGGTCGATGTCACGGGCATGAATCGCTTCGACGATCGTGGGTTCGCCGTTGGGTCCGCGGCCCTGATGCTGTTTGCGGAGGACCTGCGCGCGTACTCCGTTGCGGCGCAAGATCTCTGCGGTTCCCTCGGTAGCGAAGACCTCGAAACCCAGATCGGCGAGGCGTTTGACCGGGAACACCATCGAACGCTTGTCCCTATTGGCGACCGAGACGAAGACCCGACCGCTGGTGGGCAACCCGCCGGAGTAGGCGGCCGACTGCGACTTGGCGTAGGCGGTCCCGAACTCGGCGTCCAGACCCATCACCTCACCGGTCGAGCGCATCTCCGGGCCCAGCACCGTGTCGACCCCGTGGAACCGGCCGAACGGCAGGACCGCCTCCTTCACCGCGATCGGTGCCCCGATCGGCAGCGTCCCGCCGTCCCCATGAGCCGGCAGCAGGCCCTCGCCGCGCAATTGCTCGATGCTCGCCCCGAGCATGATGCGGGCCGCTGCCTTGGCCAGGGGTACGGCCGTCGCCTTGGACACGAACGGAACGGTGCGCGACGCGCGGGGGTTGGCCTCCAGCACGTACAGCACATCCCCGGTCAACGCGTACTGCACGTTCAGCAAACCCAGCACTCCGACGCCGCGGGCGATCGAATCGGTGGACCGGCGGATCCGTTCGATCTCCTCGTGCCCCAACGTGATCGGGGGCAGCGCGCACGCCGAGTCACCGGAGTGGATACCGGCCTCCTCGATGTGTTCCATGACCCCGCCGAGGAACAACTCGTGGCCGTCGAACAATGCGTCGACGTCGATCTCGATGGCGTCGTCGAGGAACCGGTCGACCAGCACCGGGTGCTCGGGGTTGACCAGCGTCGCGCGCTCGAGGTAGCCGGCGAGCATCGCTTCGTCGTAGACGATCTCCATGCCCCGACCGCCCAGGACGTACGAGGGCCGTACCAGCACTGGATAGCCCACCCGCGCGGCGATCTCGCGGGCCTCCTCGAACGACGACGCCGTGCCATGCGCAGGCGCCGGCAGCCCGGCGGCGGCCAGCACGCGACCGAAGGCACCACGCTCCTCGGCCAGATGGATGCTCTCCGGCGAGGTTCCGACGATCGGCACCCCGGCGTCCTTCAACGACTGCGCCAGGCCCAGCGGAGTCTGCCCGCCAAGTTGCACCACGACCCCGACCACGGGGCCTTCGGCCGACTCCGCGTGATAGATCTCCAGGACGTCCTCGAGGGTCAACGGCTCGAAATACAACCGGTCGGAAGTGTCGTAGTCGGTGGACACGGTTTCCGGGTTGCAGTTGATCATCACGGTCTCGTAGCCCGCGTCCCGCAACGTCATCGACGCATGGACGCAGGAATAGTCGAACTCGATTCCCTGCCCGATCCGGTTGGGACCCGAACCCAGGATGAGCACCTTGGGTCGGTCACCGGGCTCGACCTCGGTTTCCTCGTCGTAACTGGAGTAGTGGTAAGGCGTACGGGCGGCGAACTCCGCCGCGCAGGTGTCGACCGTCTTGAACACCGGGCGGATGCCGAGGGCATGGCGGACCCCGCGTACGACCGCCTCGGGCATCCCGCGGATCGCACCGATCTGCGGATCGGAGAACCCGTGCCGCTTGGCCAGCAGCAGCAGGGCAGGGGTGAGTTCACGCGCCGCGGCGACCTGGGCGGCCACCTCGTTCAGCAACGAGATCTGGTCCAGGAACCACGGGTCGATGCCGGTGGCCTCGTTCACCTGGACCACGGTGGCCCCGCCCCACAGGGCCTGCTGGACCCAGGACAGTCGACCGTCGTGGGGGGTGGCCGACCGGGCCAGGGCGTCCGTCACGTCCACCTGGTCCGGCGGGGTCGCCCAGGCGAATGGGGCGTCCTTCTTCTCCAGTGACCGCAGCGCCTTCTGCAGCGCCTCGGTGAAGTTGCGCCCGATGGCCATCGCCTCGCCGACGCTCTTCATCGTCGTGGTCAGCGTCTGGTCGGCGGCCGGGAACTTCTCGAAGGCGAACCGCGGGACCTTCACCACGACGTAGTCCAGCGCCGGCTCGAACGACGCGGGCGTCTCGGCAGTGATGTCGTTGGGGATCTCGTCCAGGGTATAGCCGATGGCCAGTCGCGCGGCGATCTTGGCAATCGGAAAACCCGTGGCCTTGGAGGCCAACGCCGACGACCGGGACACCCGTGGGTTCATCTCGATGACGAAGATTCGGCCGTCGTCAGGATTAACCGCGAATTGAATGTTGCAACCACCGGTGTCCACCCCCACCGCCCGGATGATCGCAATACCAAGGTCACGCATCTCCTGGTATTCCCGGTCGGTCAGCGTGAGGGCCGGGGCGACGGTGATGGAGTCACCGGTATGGACCCCCATCGGATCGACGTTCTCGATGGAGCAGATGACCACAACGTTGTCGTTGCGGTCCCGCATGAGTTCGAGTTCGTATTCCTTCCACCCGAGGATCGACTCCTCCAGCAGCACCTCTGCGGTGGGGCTGGCCTGCAACCCGGTCCCGGCGATGCGGCGCAGATCGGTCTCGTCGTACGCCATCCCGGAGCCCGCGCCACCCATCGTGAAGGACGGTCGCACCACCATCGGGTAACCCAGCTCGTCGGCAGCGGCCACGCAGTCCTCGATCGTGTGGCCGATGACGCTGCGGGCACTGGACCCCCCGACGGAGCCGACAATGGCCTTGAACATCTCCCGGTTCTCGCCGCGCTCGATGGCGTCGACGTCGGCGCCGATCATCTCCACGTCGTATTTGGCCAGGACCCCGTTGGCGTGCAACGCCATGGCCGCGTTCAGGGCCGTCTGACCGCCCAGGGTGGGCAGCAACGCGTCCGGACGTTCCTTGGCGATGATTGTCTCAATGACGTCCGGGGTGATGGGTTCCACGTACGTCGCATCCGCGAACTCCGGATCCGTCATGATCGTCGCGGGATTGCTGTTGACCAGCACCACCCGCAGACCCTCGGCGCGCAGCACCCGGCAGGCCTGGGTGCCGGAATAGTCGAACTCGCAGGCCTGGCCGATGACGATGGGCCCGGACCCGATCACCAGGACGCTGGTGATGTCCGGTCGGCGCGGCATCAGGCACCTACCCCGGCAGCGGCTCGGGTCCGGCCGGCCAGCAGTTCGCAGAAGTCGTCGAACAGGTGCGCGGCATCGTGCGGACCCGCCGCCGCCTCGGGGTGGTACTGCACGCTGAACGCCGGGACGTCCAAGCAGCGCAAGCCTTCGACCACATCATCGTTCAGGCACACGTGGCTGACCTCGACCTGCCCGTACGGGCTCTGCGTTGGACGGTCCAGCGGGGCGGCCACCGCGAAACCGTGATTGTGGGCGGTGATGTCGACCCGGCCGGTGACGCGGTCGGCGACGGGCTGGTTGACCCCGCGGTGCCCGAACTGCAGTTTGTAGGTGCCCAGGCCCAGGGCGCGGCCCAGCACCTGATTGCCGAAACAGATCCCGAACAGCGGCCGGCCGGCACCGAGCACCGCCTGCGCCTGGCGCATCGCGGCATCCGCCGTCGCCGGATCCCCCGGCCCGTTGGAGAAGAAGTAGCCGTCCACGTCCAGGCCCACCAGGTCGCTCGGAGAAGTCCCGGCGGGCAGCACATGCACCTCGATGCCGCGCTGGGCCATTCGGTGTGGGGTCATCGTCTTGATGCCCAGGTCGACCGCCGCGACGGTGAACCGCCGTTCGTCGATCGCGGGCACGACGTAGGCCTGCTCGGTGGTGACGTCACCGGTCAGGTCAGCCCCGACCATCGAGGGGCTGCTACGAACCCGGTCCAGCATCGCCGCCGGATCGCCGACGTGATCGCCGCTGAAAATTCCGGCCCGCATGGCTCCGCGCGCGCGCAGGTGCCGGGTGATGGCCCGGGTGTCCACGCCGCTAATGCCGACCACCTTCTGCTCGGCGAGGTCATCGCTCAGGGTGCGCCGGGAGCGCCAGTTGGAGGGGACACGCGCCGGATCACGCACGACATATCCCGCCACCCAGATGCGGCGGGACTCCCCGTCCTGGTCGTTCATGCCGGTATTGCCGATGTGCGGTGCGGTCATGGTGAGGATCTGGCGATGGTACGAAGGGTCGGTCAGGGTCTCCTGGTAGCCGGTCATCGCGGTCGTGAAGACCGCCTCCCCGAAGGTCACCCCGACCGCGCCGAACCCGCTGCCGGAAAAGAATCGACCGTCCTGCAACACCAGAACCGCAGGCGGGGTGGCCGCGCTGGTGGTCATGCTGAGTTCCCCGGCGGCAGCAGTCGCTGGACCGCCTCCACGACGGCTACGTGATCGTCGATGCGGCGTGCGCGAAATCCGCTGTCCAGCAACGTGTCGCCCAGTTTCCAGGTGAACAGGACGACGCCGCCCTGCTCGTAAACGGCACCGGCGATCCCCCGGTCCAGCCGCACCCCGGCCAGGTCTTCTGCGGGGATGAACACGTCGTTGGCGCCCTGCCGCTCGATCAGCACGCCGGCCGAGCCGACCGAGACGCTGGCGTTGCTGGGCACCCCCAGCCCGTGCACCACGACCCGGTCCAGCCAGTCGGGGGTACGCGTGGTGGCCAGGTAGCGGCCCGGCACCGGCGCCAGCCACTCGCCGACCGGGCGCACCGGTGGCAGGCCCGCCCCCGCGATCGCCTGCTGGGAGCGGCCCCGCCGGGACCAGCTCACGGCCATGCCCCAGACCGCCAGGGCGATGACGGCCACGACGACCGCGATCAGCGCCAATCGCAGCGGCCAGTTGGTCACCTGGGCCTGCTCGGTGAACGGCGCTCGGGTCGCGGCCGGAGCGGCCAGCGCAGTTGCGAGCCCGGCGAAGCTCATGCGGCACCCCGTCGAGTGGCTGCATCGACCAGGGCACCGGCGAGCACGGTCGGCCGCCCGGCGAGGAACGTCGCCACGACCGGTGCGGGCAGTTCCCGTCCGGCGTACGGAGTGTTGCGGGACAAGGACACCAACTCGCCAGGGTCCACCACTGCCCGGACGCCGGGGTCGACCAGTGTCACGTGCGCGGGCTCCCCCACGGCCAGCGGGCGACCCTGGTCCGCGACCCGGCCGATGGCGGCGGGGCGTACGGACATCCGGTCGGCAACCCCCGCCCAGTCCAGCAGGCCGGGTTCAACCATCGTCGCCACGACCACGGCCAGGGCGTGCTGCAGCCCCAGCATCCCGAACGCGGCCGCGGCCCACTCGCAGTCCTTGTCCTCGTGCGGGTGCGGGGCGTGGTCGGTGGCGACCACGTCGATCGTGCCGTCGGCCAGGCCGGCGCGTACGGCCGCCACATCCGCGGCGGTCCGCAGCGGCGGGTTGACCTTGAACACGGGGTCGTAGGTGGCCGCGAGCTCATCGGTCAGCAGCAGATGGTGAGGTGTCACCTCCGCGGTTACCCGTACGCCGCGGGCCTTGGCGGTACGGATGATCTCCACGGAACCCGCCGTGGACAGGTGGCACACGTGCAGCCGGGACCCGACGTGCTCGGCGAGCAGCACATCCCGGGCGATGATCGATTCCTCGGCCACCGCCGGCCAGCCGCGCAGGCCGAGCCGCCCCGACACCAGGCCCTCGTTCATCTGGGCGTCCTGCGTCAGCCGCGGTTCCTGCGCGTGCTGGGCCACCACGCCGTCGAAGGCCTTGACGTATTCCAGTGCCCGCCGCATCAGAACGGCATCGGAGACGCATTTCCCGTCATCGCTGAACACCCGCACCCGGGCCGGCGAGTCGGCCATCGCGCCGAGTTCGGCCAGCCACTCGCCGCGCAGCCCGACGGTGACTGCGCCGACCGGGCGGACGTCGACGAGGCCGGCGGCCCGACCCAGCCGCCACACCTGCTCCACCACGCCAGCGGTGTCGGCAACCGGGTCGGTGTTGGCCATCGCGTGCACGCAGGTGAAGCCGCCCAGGGCCGCAGCGGCGCTGCCGGTGGCGACCGTCTCGGCGTCCTCGCGGCCGGGTTCGCGCAGGTGCGCGTGCAGGTCGACCAGGCCGGGCAGCGCGATCAGGCCGTCGCCGTCGACGACGTCGGCACCGGCGGCGTCGCCCTGACCGGCCGGGTCGACCGCCGCGATAACGCCCTCGGCCAGCCGCAGATCGACCGCGGCAGCGCCCAACGGACGGACGTTGCGCAGCAGGTACGTGGTCATTGGTGGGCTCCTTCGACGGGGGCAGCTGCTCGGCTGACCCGGACCGGTGCCGCTGCTTCGGGAGTCGTTGCCGGCTCCGGCGGGAGCGGCTCGAGCGCGGGTGGATCGGTGGGGGTCATGCCGCCGAGCAGCAGATAGAGCACGGCCATCCGTACGCTGACGCCGTTGGTCACCTGCTCCACGATCACCGAGCGGGCCGAGTCCGCGACCTGAGAGGCGATCTCCATCCCGCGGTTCATCGGGCCCGGGTGCATCACCAACGCATGGGCCGGCAGCGTCGCCGCCCGCGCCACATCCAGGCCATAACGGCGGGAATACTCGTGGGCACTGGGAAAGAATGCGGCGTTCATTCGCTCGCGCTGCACCCGCAGCATCATCACGACGTCGCTGTCGGGTAGCGGCGCGTCCAGGTCATAGGACACCTCGCAGGTCCACGTGTCCACGCCCACCGGAAGCAGGGTCGGCGGAGCGACCACGGTCACCTGTGCGCCCAGGGTGTGCAGCAACACAACGTTGGAGCGGGCCACCCGGCTGTGCAGCACGTCGCCGACGATCGTGACCCGCAGGCCGGCCAGATCTCCGCGGTCGTCAGCGAGGTGCCGGCGGATGGTGAAAGCGTCCAGCAGCGCCTGGGTCGGGTGCTCGTGCGTACCGTCGCCGGCGTTGACGACCGAGCCACTGATCCAACCCGAATGCGCCAACCGGTGCGGCGCCCCGGAGGCATGGTGCCGGATGACCACGGCGTCGGCGCCCATCGCCTCCAGGGTCAGAGCCGTGTCCTTCAGGCTCTCGCCCTTGGACACGCTGGAGCCCTTGGCCGCAAAGTTGATGACGTCGGCGGACAGCCGTTTGGCGGCAGCCTCGAACGAGATACGAGTCCGGGTCGAGTCCTCGAAGAACAGGTTGACCACGGTGCGCCCGCGCAGGGTCGGCAGCTTCTTCACCGGCCGATCGGCCAGCCGGGCCAACTCGACGGCGGTGTCCAGGACCTGGATCGCGCCGGCCCGGTCGAGGTCGGCGGCGCTGAGCAGGTGCCGGTTCATCGGGCGCCAGCCCCAGCGTCGGACTCCTGTGTGTCGGACTCCTGCGTGTCGGACTGCTGTGTGTCGGACTGCTGCGTGTCGGCCTGCTGTTCGGTGGGGGCACCGCGGCCGAGCAGGATGGCGTCGCTGCCGTCGAGTTCGACCACCTGCACCCGCACGCTCTCGGCCAACGACGTTGGCAGGTTTTTGCCGACGTAGTCGGCCCGGATCGGCAATTCGCGGTGACCCCGATCGACGAGGACCGCGAGCTGCACCAGCCGAGGTCGGCCGAGGTCGCCCAGCGCGTCCAGTGCCGCCCGGATGGTGCGCCCGGAGAACAGCACGTCGTCGACGAGGACCACCGCCCGGCCGTCGATTCCGGTGGCTGGGATGTCGGTGCGTTCCAGGGCCCGGGCCGGCCGCAGCCGCAGGTCGTCGCGGTGCAGGGTGATGTCCAGCGAACCGCACGCCGGGGTGGTGCCCTGGATCTCACCGATCCGGGTGGCGATCCGGTGCGCCAGCGGCACTCCCCGGGTGGGGATGCCTAGCAGCACCAGATCCTCCGCAGCCCGGGTGCGCTCCACGATCTCGTGCGCGATGCGGCTGAGCGCCCGGGCGATGTCGGCAGCGTCGAGCACGGTCTTGAAGCCCGATTCGGGCGCCGTCGTCATAGGACTGCCGTTGCGGCGGTCGCTGTCATGGTGGGTGGAGACCTCCTTCCCCGCCTCGCAGGACGGGTCGTTAAAGGATGTCGAACGGTCGGTGACCCTACCAACGGGGGGGTGATGCGACTGACCGCCCGTACCTGCCTGATGCACGGCAGGGGACGTACGGCAGGCGGCGTACGGCAGCCGGCGAGCCTGGCGACGTTGCGGCACACGGCGTGCGGCGGGCACCCAAGCGGAGGAAGATCGCCCCAGCGGTTGCATCGCGCCCGTGACGCTCCGTAGCGTCTGCCCCCGAAGCACACCGCCCGACCGACACGGTCGCGCGGGGGGCGCCTCGGGTCGTGGTCGACAACGTCATGGGGACGTGCGCGCTCGCGGCCGCAGTCGGGACGGGACAGATCATGAACAGCGATTACGCGCGGGCACTCGGGGGCAAGCTGCGGGCCATCCGGCAACAGCAGGGGCTGTCCCTGCACGGGGTGGAGGAACGCTCCGCCGGGCGATGGAAGGCCGTCGTCGTCGGCTCCTACGAGCGCGGCGACCGTGCGGTGACCGTGCAGCGCCTCGCGGAGCTGGCCGACTTCTATGGCATTCCGGTCGCCGAGTTGTTGCCGGAGGGCTCACCCGGGTCGGCCACCGAACCACCGCCGCGGCTGGTCATCGACCTGGAGCGCCTTGGCCAGGTGCCTGCGGAGAAGGCGGGACCGCTGGCCCGTTATGCGGCCGCCATCCAGGCCCAGCGCGGCGACTACAACGGGCGCATCCTCTCTATCCGGCAGGACGACCTGCGGACTCTCGCCGTCATCTACGACGAGCCGCCCAGCCAGCTGGCCGACCAGCTCATCACCTGGGGCGTCCTGAACCCGGAGGCGCGGCGGGCGCTGGAGTAGGGGCGTTGATCGCTGCGAGGGGGTGGCCATGATCGCTCAGTCGCCCTCCCGTGGGGCTTGATCACCGCGAGTGGGCGCCCGTGGTGCCCCCGATTTCGCGAGTGAGTAGTCGTGGTCGAGTTTGATCTTGGGAAAACGACCATGCCGTTGCAATCGGATGGATCAAGTCCCTTCTCGCGGGGATCATCGTCTGGTCGCGCATCGACGCGGTCGCTGGTGGCTGAGATTGCAGGCAAGGCAGCATCTGGGAAGCGGTCACGCAGTTGATCGCGGTTGCTGGCTGCCGCGTTGGCCGCGTACGCCAGATCCACGCGGGACACCAGCAAGATCACCACAACTGCACGCCCGTGGCATACCCCATCCGCGATTGGTGCCTTGTGGTCGAGTTTGATCGTGGAAGGGCAGCCACAAGGCACCAGTCGAGTGGATCAAAGACCAACTGCTCAGCCGCCGAGGGAGCCGGAGCCGATGAGGTGGACGCGCATACCGTTGGTGGTGCCGGGGACGCCGGGGGGGACGCCCGCCACGATGACGACCTTGTCGCCGTAGGTCGCCCGGCCCACCTGCAGCAGGGCGGCGTCGACCTGGTCGACCATGTCGTCGGTGTGGCGTACATGCGGCACCAGGAAGGTCTCGACCCCCCAGACCAGCGCAAGTTGGCTGCGGACCCGGGCGTTTGGGGTGAAGGCCAGCAGCGGGATGTTCGAGCGTAGCCGGGCCATCAGGCGCGCCGAGGTGCCGGTCTCGGTGAACGCGATCAGGAAGGTGGCCTGGACCAGGCGGCCGACGTCCACGCTGACCCGGGTGACCGAGCGCGCGGTGGACCCGGTCAGCGGTGGCTCGATGCGCGGCAGCCGGTCCAGGGCCTCCTCCTCGACGTGCTGGATGATCCGGCTCATGGTCGACACGACCAGGGTGGGGTGCGCGCCGATGCTGGTCTCCCCCGACAGCATCAGCGCATCGGCCCCGTCGAGGACCGCGTTGGCCACGTCGCTGGCCTCGGCGCGGGTCGGCCGGGTCGCGGTGATCATGGAGTCCAGCATTTGGGTGGCCACGATGACCGGTTTCCCGGCCTCCCGGCACATGGAGATGGCGCGTTTTTGCACCAGCGGCACCTGCTCCAGCGGCAGTTCCACCCCGAGGTCGCCGCGGGCCACCATCACGCCGTCGAAGGCGGCGACGATCTCCGCCAGCTGATCGACCGCCTGTGGCTTTTCGACCTTCGCTAGGACCGGCAGGTGCACGCCCTCCTCGTCCATGATGCGCCGGACGTCGGCCATGTCAGCCGCGTTGCGGACGAAGGACAGGGCGATGATGTCGGCGCCGATGGACAGCGCCCAGCGCAGATCCGCCACGTCCTTGTCGGACAGCGCCGGCACGCTGACCGCGACCCCGGGCAGGTTGATGCCCTTGTGGTCCGACAGCGGCCCACCTTCGACCACCTGGGTGACTACCCGCGGGCCGTCGACGGCGGTGACGCGCAGCGCCACCCGCCCGTCGTCGATGAGGATCGCGTCGCCTGGCGCGACGTCGCCGGGCAGTCCGGCGTACGTGGTGGAGCACAGCAGCGCATCGCCGGGGACGTCCTCGGTCGTGATGGTGAACGGGTCACCGGGCTCCACCACCACCGGGCCGTGCGCGAAGACCCCGAGCCGGATTTTCGGACCTTGCAGATCGGCCAGGATCCCGACCCCGCGACCGGCCTCATCGGCGGCCTGGCGGACCCGCGAATAGACCGCCTCATGCTGGGCGTAGGTGCCGTGCGACAGGTTCAGCCGGGCCACATCCATGCCCGCCGCGACCAGTTGGCGGATCGCGTCGATGGTGCTGCAGGCCGGCCCGAGCGTGCAGACGATCTTGGCTCGACGCATGGCGGAAACCCTAGTGGGACCACCTGGGACGGGCCTGCTGCCGATTGATCACAGCCCAGTTGTTCACACCATGACCGGGCGGTCGGTGGGGGCCACCGGCGCCGGCAGGTTGGTCTGCCCGGTCAGGAACCGGTCCACCGCGGCGGCCACCGAGCGCCCCTCCGCGATGGCCCACACGATCAGGGACTGACCGCGCCCGGCGTCCCCGGCGACGAACACTCGCGGGACCGACGTGGCGTACTCCCCGTTGCGGACCAGCGAGCCGCGGCCGTCCACCGTCAGGCCGAGCTGCTCGACCAAGGAACCCTGCTCCGGCCCGGTGAAACCCAGGGCCAGGAACACCAGGTCGGCCGGGATCTCCTGCTCAGTGCCCGGCACGGGGACGAAGGCGCCGTCCTGCACGTGGATCTCGACCAGTTGCAGCCCGCGGACGCGACCCCGGTCGTCGCCCAGGAAGGCCTGGGTGGACACCGAGAACATGCGCTCGCCGCCCTCCTCGTGGGCGCTGGAGACTCGATAGATCATCGGGTACGTCGGCCATGGCTGCGTGACAGGCCGGGTGCCGGGCGGTTCCGGCAGGATCTCCAACTGGGTGACGGAGGCCGCACCCTGGCGCAGTGCAGTGCCCAGACAGTCCGCACCGGTATCGCCGCCGCCGAGGATCACGACGTGTTTCCCGTGGGCGTCGATCGGGGTGCTGCCCAGATCGCCCTGCTGCATCCGGTTGGCCAGCGGCAGGTATTCCATCGCCTGATGGATACCGACGAACTCGCGCCCGGGTACGGGCAGTTCGCGCCAGGCCGTCGCACCGGTGGCCAGCACCACCGCGTCGTAACGCCGCCGCAAGTCGCTGGCTGTGATGTCGGTGCCGATGTCCACACCGGCCCGGAACTTGACGCCCTCGGCCGTCAACTGCCTTATCCGCCGCTCCAGGTGCCGCTTCTCCATCTTGAACTCGGGGATTCCGTACCGCAGCAGGCCACCGATGCGATCGTCCCGCTCGAACACGGCCACCGTGTGACCCGCCCGGGCTAGTTGCTGCGCCGCAGCCAGTCCGGCCGGCCCGGAACCGACCACCGCCACCGTCTTGCCGGACAGCCGCGGTGGCTGCTGCGGGACGATCCAGCCCTCGTCCCACGC